>NZ_NUGT01000009.1 GCF_002574545.1 Bacillus sp. AFS055030 | reverse complement strand
AATAAATGTAATATTTATGTAAAAAAAATAAATATATAAATGTTGCAAATGAAGAAAATTTAAATTATTTAGAAATCTAATGTTATTTTTAATAATTTTAAGTTCGATTAATAATTTATAAACACACTGTATTATAAAGCACTACCTGCTCATTTTTTTGAGTATCTTGTTTTTTATAATCAAAATAATAAAAGATTCTTAGCACTTTTACATTGTTAGTTTTCGTGTGATATATACACTTAATAAATTTTTTTAATTATGTAGTATGTCAAATGTAGTAATTTTTTACTTTTAAAAAAATGAATGAAAGGTCTGAAGTATGAATACTTACAACAATTTTATTACCTATTTGAATTCCCTAAATAATGCTAGCGGATCAAATGAGAATGCAATAGCAGAAGCTCAAGTAACAAATCCGTATTATGAACAAATCAGGGTCGAGCGAAATATTGGTAAATATCTCACCAAAGAGATTGAATCTAGTCCAATAGTAGCTATTTTAACTGGGCATGCAGGAGATGGAAAAACAAGTCTTGTCTATCAAGTATTAAGAAGTCTTGGTCTAATTGAAGAAAACAGTCATTTGAAAATTTACGATGAGGTTATATGTAAAAAAACAGGTAAAAAATTTTTCTATATTAAAGACATGAGTGAGTTGAATGCTGATGAGCAGGTAGACTTACTTTCCCGTGCTTTTGAGTATCAAAAAGATGGTTACTCCTCAATTGTTGTAACGAATACAGGACCTCTACTACAAAGTTTTAAAAACTTATTAAAGAAAAATTATGCTAGTCCAGAGAAAATTGATCAATTTGAAATGAAACTTCTGGAAATTATGGATAAAAACACAGGATTGAAAGAAAGTATTGAAGATTATAATTTCCTTCTTATTAATATGGCAAGAACTGATAATGTTGTTTTTGTGCCGAAATTAATAAATAAATTAGTAGATCCTAAATTATGGTCTGAATGTGGGAACTGTAATAACCAAAAATTATGTCCTATGTATAATAATTTTGTTTCAGTTAAAGAAAACGAAATGAACGTGACTAGTTTCATTACTAATTATTATCGTTGGTTGTTTGAAAATGATAGAAGGCTAACTATACGTCAAATATTAGCACACATTTCATATGCATTTACTGGTAATTTAAATTGCAAAGACGTTAGTAGTGATACAAAATCAAAACAAGTGTTCGATTACAACTTTGCTAATTTATTTTTTGGATATGTTGGCCTTGAGGTAAACAAGAATGCCCATCAAATTAAAGCAATTCAAGCTTTACAAGAATTAGATTTAGATTCTAAAAGTTTAAATGAAGATTATGCAATGTTTGTAAGAAACGATTTTAGTAAGTTAGTACCGCATATCCAAAATATAGTTTTACCTGTATGGAAAGATGAAATGAAAATATATCGTTTAGTTTCTAAAAATCTAATTGAAGATGAAAAACCTTATGAATTGCGTAAATGCTTACGTCGTATTTTCATTATGTTTAATCAATATGACGAAAATGAGTTTAATGGACTAATTGATAATTTGTTTTCGCCCATTTTTAGTCAGTTTTTAAGATTAAGAAGCAACGAAATAAAGCGTCATGAACGAAGAGAACTTGAATCTATGGTAAAGAAGGCCTTGTATTTCATTTTTGTTGGTAAACAAATGGAAGAACATGGAGCACCAATTCCAATTCCTTTGCAAAGATCAGGTGTTGGTACACAAAATGTACAATTGTTATACGGTGAAATTATTAATGAAGATGTAAAAATTAATCAAAAACTAGAAGAATCAGTTTTTGATAAAGACGAAAATTATCACCAGTTACACATAACGTTTAAAAATTCCGTAAAACCTTTTAATCTAAATTTTATGCTAATGGATTATTTTATCCATATTTCATTAGGTGCGGTCTCAACAAAAGCAAATCCGTCTTTAACACATGGGTTAGAACAATTAAAGTCTCGATTATTTAATGCGTATAGGTTCAAAGATGTTAAGAAAATTCAATTACTAGTTCACACCCTTACTGGCTCTAAAAAATTAAATTTAGAGATAGAAGATAATGAACTATATGTTGATTAACTGAAGTGAGGTAAGAGCATGACACAAATTGATAGAAATAAGGTATTTCCTAATTTACCAGGTTGGGAAATTTCAAAACAGAATATTCAAATCCAAACGTATGGTCGCAGATTTTATAAAGATCAAACATATTATGAATATTTAATAGAATTTTTACTAGTTTTTGTCTCTCCAAAAGGTCGCAGGGAAAGTATTTTAACAGAAGAAATGAAGGAAAGAGCATTTACTTTATCTGTTCCGGAGAATGCAGAAATTTATTACTATCCTTCTCCAAGAGTGGCCTTAAAAAGGTATATTTTCTTTAATCGAAGTGAACAAGATAAACGATTTCCTATTGATAAAAAAGCTTGGGAGTCACATCGAGAACTCTTAGAGGATAAAATTGATGTTCAGCATTCGTATATAAAAAATAAAGACTTTATTTTAGATTCGTTACAAGATTTACTTTATGGCTTCAATGCAGTAATTGGAAAAAGGTCGTGGTTTGCACAATCATTACTTCCAATTGCACCTAATTTAATTTTTTGTGAATCAATGGGGAATAAGAACAAACGATTAGATTTATTTGAAGACATAGAAAATCCAAAATGCGATAGTGAGTTTGGATTTACTCAACATATGTTTATGGCAAGGGGCGGAGAGCTGTATTTTCTTCATTTAGCACAGGCTTTACAAGAAGATGAGAAATTAAAATCAGAAATTGAGCAACTATTAAAGGAATTGGTATGTTCAGTTCCTCAAATTGAGTCAATTGCTCAATTCTTACAAAGCTCATGGGAAGAAGAATCTTCTTATTTTAGTGATGAGGATAATAATCAAGTTAATGGATTAAATCATGTTGCACTTAGTGTTAAATGGATTCCAGCAACATTCATTGAAAGAGGAAAAAAATCTGCTATTGAGCTTAAAAATTTATTACAAGCTGAGATTGAACCAGTAGAAAAAATAAACTTATTATCTACGATGATTGTTGTTCAGGTATTACAGTTATTTTGCCTTCAATCTCAACGATTCCAAAATAAAGAGACCAATTTAGAATGGCTGGTTGATTTAACAGGTGATTCCACTTCGTTAGTCAGAAAGATGGCTGTACAATCTTACAGTAAAATTGAGGAAGAAATCTTTACTGCGGTACATTTTGCAGATTCAGAAAGCTATGAAGGAAAACTTAAAAAAGATGGCGATATATCTAAATTACTAGAAGATGCATCTGATAATTCAACATTATTAATTAGAAAGCTAGGAAAAGACATCGGATTGATTATTCCTCCAACAGGAAGTCATATGCGATTAGCATTTAATGAGGAGTTAATTAAAACATTTGTATTAAGTATTGTTCCAGCAGGTGAACGGATGTTGCTCTCGACTTTTTTAGAAAAGTTATACGGTCATTTTAATATTATTGTAGGTCCTAGTGAAGCAAAAAAACATTTTGAATCTCAAGTTGATATTGATTATTCGTCTTTTGACATAAATCAGCAGATTTTTCAAAATAGCTTAAAAAGTTGTGGCTTTTTACGTGATTTATCTGATGCCACTTCAATAGTAGAGAACCCATTTAAGGAGTAGAGAAATGAAATATTTTGTTGAAGAAATCGTTAAAGCGATTGCAAAACAAATTGAAACTAGTAATTCAGATAGTTATTTGTTTCGTTTGGATCATTTTAGCCATCCTCAAATTTATTTAGAAGTATGTAGATACTTTTCACAATATGCAAGTAAAAATGGTTTAAACTTTAATGCTAAACTTGCTTCAGAAACTTTTTTCCAATTTAAAGAAAAGTACTATGAAGAAGATGCAATAACTTATTTACAAAATGAAGGTTTTATCGATTCGAAGTCTGAAATGACAAAATGGAGAAATTCTATTGCTGAACAAAAAGGTATTGTTTTCCTTATGGGAACAGAGAATGTTAAAGATAGAGGAGGATTAGCAGACTTTTATGTCATAAATCCAAACACAGTCTCTATAAACATTGGAACAAAATATTCACTTTGGTTTAAAGATAGTATTGACATTGAAGACACAGATATTACTAACTCTTTAGAGCATTTGTTTTCAAATTTATTCAGATTAGTTCCTAAGGATTTGCTTAAATTAAGTTACATTATTGAAGATGTAAATACACGAGAATTTACGGATGTCGATGAATTAATCTTATATCTTTTAGGACGTCTACGAAAAGATTGGGGATTACCTAATGTTTATTCTCTAGAGAACAAAGATTGGGCAAATTTAAGAAAGAAAAAAAAGTTTGATTTATTTGATAAAGCACAAATATTTAGTAAAAGAACTAGTTTCGGAAGTAGTTTTAAAAGCTCTAGTTTAAAAAAATTAGAGAAAAAATATAAAGAATTTATAGAAAAAGAAGAGAACATTGAAGATGTTGTAAAAATTAAGGATAAGTTTGGTTCAGAAGAAATTTTTTATCAGATTCTCGCTGAATATTTTTCTGGTAAAAATGTAGATGCAAAAAGAGAGCAATTATTTGATTTTGATTTTTCCGTTATTAATAAAATTGTTAATTTTAAAACAGCAAGTGGGCCCAAAAAAGAAACGGCAGAAAAAGTTTATGGATTTCCTTTATATGCGTTCTGTCAAATGATATTAAAAACTCTTGCGAATAGTGAAATTATTCATGAGCTTGAAGTAGGGAAGCCAATAGAAATAGAAGTTAAGTTATTAGATGGGAAACTAGCAAATTGTAATGCAAATGATGATCAATCAATTTATGAAAATTGGCGTAAAATTAGTTGCTTTACTGCTAATATACTATCCTTTTTACAATTAGAATGTTCGGATCAAATTTCAATTAAGTATTCAGAAGGAAATGATCCATTTTGTGAGTCTAATTATGAAACAACTAGATCCAATTTAAGAGCAGCATCTTCCTCGGATAAATTAACAACGATTACTTTTAATTTACAAATTAAAGGTGAAAAAAGAAAACAAGAAGTTAAATGGATAATTAATCCTTTCGATAACTGGCTTGAAGCGTTTACAGCACTTTATAACGATTGTAGTAAGCACTTACCTATATTTTACAGTAAACAAGCAATTAATTTATTAAATAGTTCTGAAGAAGATACGTTCAATATATTACTTCAAGAGGTTCAATACGAGAGTAATGATTTGAATAAAATTCTTCCTCCTACATTAGATAGTAGTAGTAATTTAAAAGTTAAATTGTTTTCTTTATTCAATGAGTATAATGAATTTCGAAATCAAATCCTTACTGAGGGCTTTTTTAGAACAATTTTACAAGAAGGAAAGGCTTTAAATTTCATCCAAAAATATACACGTATTACTGGCGATATATACAAAAATATAAATAGTTTTAATGAATTAGAAAGAAAATATTTACCTTTATATTCATACCTATTTGTTTTATTTGAATGTAAAGATATTTTAGATAATCTACCTACTGGCGGAATTGTTTTACCATTTCATCCTGCGATGTTAGAAAAAATTATCGATCAACAAACTTTTTACCGAAGTGGTTTTAGAGAGGCGTTACAACAAATTTGCTGTAATAATAAAAAATACAAGGATGTTATCTTTTTGTTAAGTCAAATACAAACTCAGTCGACAATTAAATCGGGAATTGACTTATTAAACGTAAAAGGGGATCGATTAGAAAGTTGTCGTGAAGTGTATGGATTTTTTGGAATGTATGGAACAGGGCAAGGTGACGACGTACTAGAGAATGTATCTTTATTAGATTCAGGGGTAATATTTGACGAAGAATTTAATACAAAAGAGATGGTAGCTGAGACTTCACTTTCTAAACTATTAGTAGATAAATCTACAGAGTATGTGAACACATTCCCGGCAAGAGCAGATTCATTATCTGTTGCATTTATTAACTTTAAGAGTTTACAAGCAGTCGTCGCTGGTATTCATGGATTTATTAATAGGCAATTCGATGGACTAAATCGACCTGTTAGATTAAGAATTCAGATAGTAATGCAAAACCATACAGGAGAAGGAAGAAATTATTTGAATTTCTGGTTAGATAACTTCTTTACAGAAGAATCTAATATTCATATCGAGACTTATTACAAGGAAATAAACTTAAATGATTCCGAAAGCTTTAACTCAATATTACTAAATAATGATATTTCGTTTATTTCAGATGTGATGGAATATGAAAAAATTGAGTTTCAAGGAATTACAGGAACTGAAATTACACCATCCGAAACTAGATTTCCTATGGTATTTCATCCTATGCCTTCTATTGAGGAAGGAAATACAAGAAATTTAACAGTTTCCCAACCACAATTTAAAGCATCTTTTGAGCATACTCAATTATTATATTGGTTATTACACCCTGATAGTATTAAACGCTCTTATCGTGCTGAGAAAAAATTGATTTTTTCTAATAAGTTTGATGTGATTTTGGATATAGTGCACTCGAAAAGTAAATGGGTTGTTTGTTTAGATCATTCTTTAGATAAGCACTTAATTAAGAAAGAAAATATAATTAGTTTTTCTACGGGTGAAGGGGATTTCGGTGAACTTAATATGACAATTTCTTCTTCTCCAGAAATTAGAGTTGATATTGAGGCACGTTTAAAGGAACGGTTGCGCTCGATTTTTCCATCTTGGTCAAGTGAACAAATTACTCATGCTACAAAATATAGTTTAGATATTACTGAACGGTTAGATGGAATTCGTTTATTGAAAGCCCTAAATCCAAAGGATTATGAAGTTCATAGTTATTTAGCTTATTTACTTTCATACTTCTCTTTAAACATGCAAGAAATTACTGAAGGGCTACTAATCAAGAATCTTATTCCGATGGATTGTTACTCCCATTGGTTCTATGGAGTTGGTAATAGACCGGATTTTATGTTAATTGAGCTTGATGAATCTTGTTTAGAGCATGAAAAGCAATTAGAGATTGATATTACATTGATTGAGTGTAAAGTCGCAAAAGAAAATTCTTTACATGTAGAAAAAGGTATAGAGCAACTAACAAATACATTAAACCATTTACAAAAGGTGTTAAATCCAGATTCTACAGAATACAATAGACGTTATTGGTTTGCTCAGTTGTATAGAATATTAACATATTCGCAATTAGTTAATAAGAAATCTGTAGAACAATTGAAACGATATAACGACACATTATTAAAAATCTTAGAGGGGCAATTTAAGATTAATTGGAAATCAAAATTACTAACTTATTGGTTAGATTATAATACGGAAGATCTTCCTCTAAATGAATTTACCATCGGTGATTATAATGTAATATGTCAACATCAATCGTATGGACAACTCTTTATACAAAGGGCATTATTACCTAATGATTTAAAAGAAAACGTGAAATTTGAAGATGTTAATTCTGAAATGAATTTATTCATTAATGATAAAGAGTTATATGAAAAGACTTTAGATTTATTGAAAGAAGAAATTATTGAACCAATCAAAATTAGAGAGCAAGATAAACCAGTTACAATTACAGTTGAAGATGTAAAAAATGATGATAAACAAGAACCTATCAAAAAAGTGGTTCAAAAAGATCTAGAACTAATTCCAAGAGATCAAAAAGTTTTAAGCGATCCAATGAATTTACCTAAAGATTCCAAAGATCAACCTGTAAAAGATTCAGGATATGACACTTCAAAAGTTCAACCTGATAAATTACCTAGTGCTCCTTTGACTTACACTGAACCTGAGCAAGAAACTACACCTATAAGCAAAGTTGCAGAAGCAAGTGATGATGAACCATCAACTACAAATGGCACAAAATTAAAAAATGTACGCTTATTAATAGGTAACGACAATCGTAACCAAGAAGTGTATTGGGAATATGGACATCCGGATCTTGAAAATAGACATATACTTATTTCGGGGACATCTGGTGTGGGTAAAACATATTTCATTCAATGTTTACTTTACGAACTATATAATCAAGGAGTTCACAGTATTGTATTTGATTATACGGACGGTTTTAAGAAAAGTAAGTTAGAAGATGAATTTAAAGAGAGTTTGGGAGATAAAATTAATCAGACTCTAGTGTTAAAAAAAGGATTTCCAATTAACCCATTTAAGAGAAATCTAAAAGAGTTGGATGAAGACGAATTTGATGATGAGAGTGATGTAGATATTGCTGAAAGGATAAAAAGTGTATTTAGTTCAGTATATAATTTAGGTCCTCAACAAGCGAATGTTATTTACCGTGCAACTCTAAACGGTTTAAGAAAATACAAAGACAATATGAACTTACAATATTTAAGAAATGAATTAGAAAATGATGGGACTAGTTACGCAAAAACTACTTTATCTAAAATTGAACCATTAATTGATAGAGACCCTTTTGATGTTTCTGCGGAGTATAACTGGGATAAACATTTTGAAAAAGAAGCGGAAGTTTATATTATTCAGTTGACAGGTTTCACTCGAGAAGTGCAAATTATTTTAACTGAGTTCATTTTATGGGATTTATGGAACTATAAATTATCTCACGGTGATAAAAATAAACCTTTTGCATCAATTATAGATGAAGCTCAAAACTTAGATCATGGCGAAAATTCACCAAGTGCAAAAATATTAACTGAAGGTCGTAAGTTTGGTTGGTCTGGTTGGTACGCAACACAATTTTTACAAGGTGTTTTGAATAAAGATGAGATTCAACGCTTGCAAATGGCACCACAAAAAATTTATTTCTTGCCTCCACCTGAAGAAGTAAACCAAGTTGCAAGTTATTTAGATACAGATACTGCTAGGAGAAAAGAATGGGCTAAAAAATTAACAAAACTAGGAAAAGGCGAATGTATTGTACATGGGGCATCACGAAAAGCCAATGGTGGCCTTGAAAAACAACCACCTAGAATAGTGAAGGTATCTTCATTTGCTGAGAGGATTAATAAATGAGTTATCCATTAAGTTTTCATAATACGTTTGCACCAGAAAGAGAGGCAGTTGCACAACTCGTGCAACTTGCTTTTACTAATAATGATTTTCTTTCAAAAGAAGAGATTTCAACTTTAACATCAATTCCAACAGGGAAAAGTTCAGGAAAAGTTGTTCCTCATATTCTTTATTCAGAAGCAATGAAGCTTATTTCTGTGAAGAGGGAAGAAAGTAAATTTAAATTGCAAATTACAGCCTTAGGCGAAACCATCTTAAATGAAGATCCATATATAGTAGAAGAGTTAACACAATTAATTTGTCATGTTAACTTAGTTTCAATTAATTCTCCTGCGTTATTATGGAATTATATATTTAATCATTTTCTTCCAAACTATGGGACTAGTATTAATAAGGAAGTTTTTTCTAAAGGAATTAATAAAAATTTTGATTCAGAAATGAACTTAACTCCGTTTAGAAGCAGTTATATAAATCCAACTAGTTTTTCAGCTTTGAAGCTGTTAACAAATAATGATGATTCATATCAATTTACCCCTTTAAAGGTGTTGAATGATTATAAGTATGTCTATGCATATCATTTGTTATCTCTTTGGGAGGAGATTTTAGAAAAAAATACTGAAATCACTTTTGAAGATATCATAAGTAAATTAAAATGGGGAACTGCCTATTTATGGAGTGAACGTGAAATAACATCTGCATTAGAAGTGTTATATGATGAAAGAATTATCGTTCTAAATAGGCAATTGAGCCCAATGACAATAATAAAACAATGTACATCAAGAGAGTTATATTCAAAATTATACTCTTTGTTAATCTAGTAACCATTGAGAGGAGAGGTTGATAATGAGTGGTACAAATATAAAAGATATTATTCGTTTTAAGAGTGAATTGTATTTTAATGGTGCTGTTCAAATAGATTGGTTTTATCAATTAGAAAAACAAGGCGAAGTTTCAAAAAGTTTTGTTTTTCATGGACCGCAATACTTCGGCGTTGGAGAAGAAGACGTTTCGTATAAATCCCACCGTTTAGTTGATACTGCATCTTTTGCAAATGTAATTGCCGATAAACTGTCTAATAATAATCAAGGTTCAAACTTTATTATGACAATTGCACCGTATGGTACAGGTAAATCACATTTAGCGGTGACACTTGCTACTTTATTTAGTAGTAAAAGTAAAAATAAAGATGCAATTTTAAGAAATCTAAAAATTGTAGATTCCAGTATCGGACAAGAAATTACCGAAAAAGTTTCTAAACCAAATGTTGTTTTAGTCCTTAATGGTATGAAGGATTTTAATCTAAACTATGAGATTCTAAATGCTACTCAAAAATTCTTAGATATGTATGAAGTTGATGCAAGCTTTTTAAAATCACTTACTAAGCAATATGAAATAGCAAGAAGTTTCGTAACAAATACATTTTCAAGTTTTAAAGAAGTATATATTCGTGTCGCAGGAAAAGAATTAGGTAAAGTTCCACAAGATTTACAACAGTATTTAATTCAAAATATTTTATATGAACCGAAAGTGTTTGAAGTTATTAATAATGTCTATGAACATGTTAATGGAACTCATATTAGATGGGATGAAGGAGTTTCAGCTGGGGATGTTTTATTGAAAATTTCTCAAACACTTTGCGGTGAAAGAGGAGCATTCGGAAAAGTTTTAGTTTTATTTGACGAGTTTGGAAGATATATCGAATATGCTTCGACATATCCTACAAGAGCAGGAGACTCGGCTTTACAACAAATTTATGAAGCTGTACAAGATAGTGAGGATACTATTGTATTTGTCGGATTCATTCAGTCTGACCTGAAAAGCTATTTAACCCGTGTAGAAAGAACATCTAATATTAGTAGATATGTTGGACGATACGAAGCCAGTGAAAAAATACATTTATCTTCAAACCTTGAAACTATTTTTGCAAATTTAATTGAAAGAATTGATAAAACTACTTTTGAATCATTGGTAGTTAATAAAATAAATAAAGAAGTTGAAGATACAAAGTGGAATGAATTACATGAGAAAATGTTAGCATGGTTACCTGCTGCAACTTCCTCTAGTGTTTGGAATAATTATGATCGCTTCAAAAAGGTTGTTTTAGAAGGGATATTCCCATTACATCCATTAACTACTTGGATGTTATCTAATCTATCTGCATGGTTACAGCAGCGTTCATCTTTAACGTTTTTAAAAGAGCAAATTGATAAATTTTCAGAAGAAAAAATCCATGAATTTGGAGATTTGCCAACTATACCAAGTATTTCAATAATACAATCGAGTTTTTTTAAAGAGTTGTTATCAGCTGAAGAAGACGGACGTCAACAAAGTGAATATTGTAGTTTATATAACCAAATTTTAATTAAATATGGTGATAAACTTAATCAGAAACTTCAAGACGTACTTGCAGCTAACCTAATATTAAGGATTGGTCGTTTTAAAACTATATCAAGAGAAGATGTAATATACGCACTTTCAATTGCATCAAATTTAACTGAAAAGGATATCAAAGAGTCCATTCATAGTTTAGAAAATGACTTTGGTGTATTAAGTTTTGATGATGTTGCAAATGTATATGACTTTGTTGCCGATGCTACAGGAGTAAATGATTTTAAAAGGTTGATTACAAGAAAAAAGGCAAAAATCGGTCTACAACTTGATCATTTATTAGAAGGTATAGTAACAAAGCTATTAGATTTTACGGATATAGAACCAGCCTTTTCAAAGCATAGGATGATTGCTACTAATGAATGGATGTTTACACAATCAGTTGCACATTTAAACGATATTAATAATCAGTACATTTTGAATATGAAAAAAGAGTGGGACTTAGCAACTGGACCAAAAGATGTAAAGGGGAAAATTGTATGGATATATTTACCGGAAAATACATCTCAGGAATCAATTGATAACTTGATTCAATTATATAGAAAACATCAATTGCATAATTCACCTATACTATTATTTTTATTAGATGATAAAGAAAAATTATTAAATGATGCAATATATGATTACCAAGTTTCTCAAACCTTCAATGAAGATGAGAAAATAAAATATGCTAGGTTTATTCCAGAATTCAATCAAAAAGTTGAAACACTTGTGATTGATCGATTTAATTCATTAGCTAAAGACAGACTAAAAATTTCAGAAGATGGTACTGTAAACATCCAAAAACGTCTTTTAAATTTTACAAACGAAGTATTTGAATCTTTATATGATAAAGTTGTTTCATTCCCATTTACTGGGTTTAAGAAAACACAGGGAAAAGCAAAACAAAATTTATCTAAAATTGCTAGAATTGTTCTTGGAGGATGTAATTACCAAGTTATTCAAGCTGAAACTACGGAAGTAAAAAATCGAATTGAAGAAGTACTATATGAAGGTAAATTAGGTTCATGGGGTGTTGTTAATACAAATTACCAACTAATATCACCTAGAAATCCAAAACTTCAAGTTATTTTTAATGAAATTGATAACCAATTACAAAATGGTCAGCTAAAGATTGAAAAATTATTTTTAACCTATCAAAAACCACCATACGGGATAAATGACTATTCATTATCACTAATACTTGCTGTTTATTTTGTACAAAGGAAATTAGAAACAAGGGTTCAGCTAAAAGGAACTCGACTTCGATTAGAAGAATGGGCAAATCAAATTTTTAAAGATAAAGAAGTAAATATTAAGGACTTATTAGAAACAGAAATTGTCGTAGTAAATCCGGACCAATCTGTCGGTAGATATTTAAAACTTATTGGTGCAGTCGAGCGTAACACTGATGTAAATGAGTGTGTAAGCTTAAATAAAGAATTTGAACAATTAAAATTAGAAGAAGACATACCGGAAGAGGTTGAAGATAAGGTTACTTACATGCAGTTTTTGCTTGAAGAAGGCATGAAATATTATTATAAGACCTTAAAACAAATAGGCAGTTTAAAGGAAGATATGTCAACAGTAAAAAAAGAAATTGACATGAAAAAAGTTTTCGACGTAATAAATCGATCACAATTAATCAGTGGCTATATAGAAGATTCTACTAAATATGTATATAATCAAGAACAAGTTGAAATAGCAAAGGGTTTAGTGAAAAACGGACACGAATTTGTTCAAAAAGAATTTTCTTCTTGGTTAATTAAATTAAAGTGTCAAAATTTAGGACAACTATCTAGATTTGAGAGTTGGGTAAAAATAATTATTACTGAATTAAATAAGCACAATTATTTAAAAGAAGCCCGTGCTCTTAAAGATAAACTAAATAAAATTACAGATGATTTAAAAGTAATACAACAGTTAGAAAATATGAATGATGTTGTTAAAGAATATGTGCGATCAAATAATCCATCGGCAAAAAGCGGTTTCGAAGAATTGAAGGAGATGGAGAAAAAAGGAAAAGAACTTATCGATTTTATATTAAATCATAAAGTTGAACGAAGTTATTTGGAGAGTTACTTAGAGTCTCTTCAAACGCATGTAGATAAAATTAAAGCAATGTTGTCTCATCTTGAAACTGAACTAATGAATTTTTATGATGCTGTTTTTGACTTGAAAGACATTAAGGATTGTGAATCAATATTAAAAAGTGCTAAATGGCTATTAACTAAAGATTTAAAAGTTGAGGATGTAGAAGCAATAGAATCAACGGCAAATGAGCTTCAAAATTTTATGAATGAAATTGAAAAATTAAAAGCTTATAATAACAGCCGTACTCTATTAGGACAAGAAATAGAAGGTTTGGAAAAAAATTGGATTGATATAGAATCTGATATTGATTTTTCTATCATAATTAATAATTTTAAAGAAGAACAAGAAAAACAATTGAATGAATTAACAAAAAAATGGTCAGACAGATATCTAACATCAATTTCTGAAGTGTTATCATGGGATGCCAATAAATGTATCAGACGTTTGAAAGAAATTGAATATTTCCCTGAATATTTAGATAATTTTACGATAATTCAAGCTGAAAAACTTCAACAAGACATTCAGGTTCGCCTAAATGATATAAAAGTAGATGCGGTTTACGAGATGTTTAATGCATTAGATGAAGAGCAACAAAAGATTTGTATGGAAAAAATTTCTCAACTAATGAAGGTATAAAGACAATGTATAATAAAATTACATCTAGTCATGTACTAGATGTAATTTTTATTTATTGTTTAAGTTATTTCTTTTGTTCAAGTTAATTTAAATAGTATATAATATTCATTGGAAGACTTCTTCCAAAGGGAATTATTTTCGAAAGGATGTATGAATGTGGCCTATGCACAACATCAGAGTTTTTACTTACGTGATAAATGGACGAGTAAAGGACTAAAATTTTTAAAAGAAAATCCTAAATTCTTTCATGAAAAATTTGCATTTGAGCAAATCGGCTTAGGTAAAAATATGGTGCAGTCTTTGAAATTTTGGTTGCTTGCTATGAACCTAATTGAAGAAGATAAGAAGGAGAAAATCCATAATTTAACAAAATTAGGTGAGTTAGTTTTAAAACATGATCGTTTATTGTTAGTTCAGGATACGGCATCTATTTTACATTATCAATTAGTTAAAAATAAAGAAGACCGAGCAACAATATTTGATTGGTTTTTTAATATATATAATGAAACGATTGTCAAAAGAGACGATTTAGAAATCGCTTTTGAGGAATACGTACAAGCAGTTGAACAGAAAGAAATATCGGTAAAGTCACTAAAAAAGGACATTGATTGTCTAATTCAATTATATACAAAAGATATGAATGAATTTGATCCTGAAGATGTAATTTATAGTCCATTTAAAAAATTAAATCTTCTATCAGAACACAAAAAAGTAGTACGGAAAAGTAGCCCTGAAATTAAAAATATAGGCTTTACTGCTTTATATTATGTCCTTTTAAATTATGTACACTCCCATGAAATAAACACATTAAGTATAGATGAAATTATTAGTAAAAAATTTTTATGGGGTAGAGTTTTTAATTTGTCAAGAGGAGAAATTATTGAAGCTTTAAATCATTTGACAGTGCATAAAAAATATCCGATTCAATTTGTTCGTACGAATAATTTAGATAGTATTAAATTACCAGTAATCAGTCCTATTGAATTTTTAAAAGAGGAGTACGAAGAAATGGAGTTGGCAGTTAATGAGTTTTAAAACAAGCGTAAATATAAAGTTTGATATTGGTAAAGAAGAATTTTTAAACCGCTACTTACCAACACCTTCTCATGCTTCGGCTTTAATGGGACTTATACAGGGCTTCACAAAAGAAGCCAGTAGAGCTCATATTATAGTTGGACCTTACGGGACAGGAAAATCTTTATTAGCGACGATTGTTGGAGGTATTGTTTCAAATAAAGCAAGTATAGATTCAGTAGATATGTTAATAAAGAAATTTGAAAAAGTGGATGATTTAATAGCAGATGAATTAAGTACTTCAAAACATCTTTCAAGAAAATATTTGCCTATACTTCTTACAGGAAATGAAGGTAGATTTCGTCAAACTGTATTAACTAATATCCTAAGAGAATTAGCTAAACAAGGAATTAATATTAAATTGCCTGGTATGAGCTCAAAAATTCTAGAAACAATTCAGATGTGGAAAGCTGATTTTCCTTTTGCTTATAAACAATTTTTAGAAATATTAGATGCAGAAAATATGAGTTATGATAAATTTGTGGCGAATGTAGAATTTTTTGACGAAAGTACTATTCATTTTTTTGCTGAGACCTACCCAAAACTAACAGCTGGTGCTACATTTGTTATCGATTATAATACAAACTTTATTGGAAATTTAGAAGTAATAATTGATGTACTAGAAAAGAAAAATGTAGGCTTATTTTTAGTTTACGATGAATTTGGAAGATTTCTTCAAGGACTTGATGGAGACAAGATTAACGAGACGATGCAAGACTTACAAGATTTAGCGGAAATCACTAATCGTTCAAATCTTCTTCATGTTTTATTGATTACTCACAAGAGTTTAAGACAGTATTTTGGTTTATATAATGAAGAAGTGGCAAAAGAATTTCAACGAATTGAAAAGCGTTTTTCTCAATACTATATTCAAAGTGATGCTACTACGTTTAATAGAATTGCCCAACAAATTGTTATAGAAAATCGTAGTGAAAAAGTATCAATTACAGAAAATATTTATGATTTTATTATAAAGGGATTGAGAAAGTATCCGCTTTTTCCTAGTATGAACCAGACTGAAAAGGAAGAAATAATTGCTAAAGGTATGTTCCCTTTACATCCCGTGTCATTGTTCATGCTCCCAAGCCTATCAAGTGTATTTGGACAAAATGAACGAACATTATTTACTTTTTTAGAAAGCAATGAAACTGGTGGATTAAATAATCATATGAAAAAAAATGATACATTGTTTTTCCCACATCAACTTTTCGACTATTTCTTCCCAGAAATAGAAACGGTAGATATGGATGAGACCTTCGTAGAATATATGACAATTTATAAAAAAGTTATAAATAAAATTCCTCCAGAGTTTTTTAGTAATCTAAATGTAGTAAATTTAATAAAGTTAATCACAATATGGAATATAGGTGGTTTACAAAAGGAAGTAAGGTTAGATACGGAATTTCTTTCTTATTGTATGCATATCGAACCAAAGAAACTAAGTCATCTATTGAATGAATTAAGTCAAATTAAAGTTGTAAGATTCAATGTAATCAATGGTTATTGGGAATTATTTTTAGGTAGTGCAATTAATATTTCTAATGTTGTAAATGAACAAAAACAGTTTACTGTAATAAATGTTCAAAAAAAATTAGAAATTTTAAAGAGTGGTTTTAATAAAAAGTACGTTTTTGCCAACGACTATAATGATGAAAAGAGTATGACAAGGTTTGCTAATATCGAATTTGTAATTGCGTCTGATATTTTAGAAAATAAGTTGGAATTAACAACTACAAATGAATCTGACTTTACAATTTACTATATATTTACTGATAATCAAAATCAAAAACAAGAGTTAATGCCAATAATAAAAACTCTAAAAAACGATTGTGTATTTATTGCATTATTTAATAAACAAATATCAGAAATAGAACAGTTTATCTATGAAAAAGTGATTTATCAAGACTTAATGAATGATGCGGAATTTGTAAAACAAGATATTCACCTAAAAGAAGAATTAGAGATTCTGGATCAAGAAATAACTTATCAAATTAAAAGTTTTTTAAAAGGCTTAAATAACTTTAATTCAGAGATTGAATGGTATTACAAAGGTGAAGAAATCAACGTAAGAAGCGAGTATCAATTAAGTAATCATTTATCTAAAAATGCATTTATTATTTATGGAAATACACCAATTATTAATAATGATAATTTTAATAAGAGAAATATTTCAAATCAACAGAAGAACGCTGGAATTAAGGTTGTTGATTCATTAATTAATAATTATCGTGATGATGATTTTGGAATTTCAGGAACTGGGCCAGATTATTTAATTTATGCTACGGTCTTTAAAAATAACGGAAGTCTAAATAAAAATGTAAATGAAATGAATTTTACTGAAATTACTAATGAATCATATAAATTAATAAGAGAATCTTTAATTAATTTATTAGAAAATAATTCGAAGGGTTCATTACGGGAAATAATAGACATTTTTACTAAACGTCCATTTTCAATTAGAAAGCCTTTAGTCCCTATTTTATTAGTTTCTCTTTTAAGAGATCGTTGGGATGATCTAATGTTTTATAATAAAGATATGTTTATCCCAGGAATTGATGGTGATAAACTTTATCAAATGGTACAAGCTCCAGGTGAGTACGAATACGTGTATTATCATTTGGATGAGAATTATATAGATTTCTTTAATATTATTGAAGAAATATTTAGTGAATATAAAAATCCACAGTTGGAAGGTAAGCCAAGACTTATTGTTTTATGTGCTGCCATGAATAGTTGGTTAAAGAAATTACCAAGAATTACACAATTATCCTCACTTGTAAATAAAAAATTTAAATGGTTACGTTCTATAATTCGAAAAACCGAAATTTCTCCACAAGCAAGTATGCAAACTTTATTTGATGAATTTTATGCTAAAGATAAAATACAAACTCTAGTAAAATTAGTGAAGTATGGTAACAAATACTTAAGTGACTTTGAAAATCGTGTAAAGGATGATATTAGAGAAATTACTAATATAAACGATTTAACTGGTTTAAAAGGTTGGGCAGAGGAGCAATCGGATTATAACAAAAAAAATAATAAACTTGTTAATGCACTTTTGAAAACTTCAGAAATTGGTGAATGGATAAACAAGTTTACTTATTACTATGTTGGTGTTAACATTAAAGACTGGTCTGATTCAACACATGACCTATTTAAAAAACAATTAAATTATGACTTTACACATTTAAATGACAAGGTTGAAAATGATATTTCTATTGTTACTTTAAAAATAGAAGACCAAACAAAAGTAATTAAGCGTGTAAATCTATCAACAAAAGCACAAATGATATATAACAATGTACAAAGAATGATGACTAATGCAGGTCGTAACGTTCCTCGTGAGGAAATTGAAAATATGGTATATAAATTGATTGAAGAATTTGTGGAGTAGGGGGACGAAAAAAATGACGGAACGTAAGCCAGTCCATGTAATAATGTTTAGCGGTGGTGCTGCTAGTGCATATATTGCTTATCAAACAGTTAATACTTATGGAAAAGAAAATTGCAAATTATTTTTTACCAATACATTATGGGAAGATGAAGACAACTATCGTTTTATGAATGAAGTTTCCGAATATATTGGTATTGATATTACCGAAAGAATTGACGGACGAACGCCAGAAGAAGTTTTTTATGATTATCGTTTCTTAGGAAATGCTCGCATGGCAAAGTGTTCAGAAGAATTAAAAGTACGTCAAACTCTTATATATTTAGAAGAGTTAAGAGATGAACATAATTTAGAACCAATATTATATTTTGGAATTGGTCCGCATGAAAAACATCGTGCTGAAAATTTAACGAGTTTTTATGAACATTGGCCTTTAGAACCTGTTCAAACTCGTTTTCCTATGATTGATACATTCCGAGAGGATTTAGATGTAAAAGGTATTATTCAAAATGATTGGGGAATTAAATTACCTAGAATGTATACTATAGCAGAAGAGCTTCGTCCAGACTTAGCAGGGTTAGGATTTAAAGGATTCTCACATGCAAACTGCGGTGGACGTTGTGTACGAGGTGGTTTTCAACATTATGCAATGCTTTTTGCTGTATGGCCTGAGCGTTACAAAGAACAGGAAGAAATGGAAGAAAACTTCCGCAAACATTTTGAAAAAAATGTTTCTATGATGAAAAAAGATGGAAAACCATATACTTTAAAGCAGTATCGTGAGGTTTTAGAACGAGAAGGAGTTCAAAAATATCTTTTTAAAGAAGATGCGGGAATTCCATGTGTATGTTCATTTTCTTAATATTAAAAAAAGCATTTCATATTTGTGAATATGAAATGCTTTTTTTAGAAAATGAAATATAAAAGTTATTTGCATAGGAGCAAGTATATGAAGGCTTTTAGAATGTTGAAAGGTTTAACATGTGAAAGTATTGCAAGGTGCTTGAACGATTAAGAATTTAAATAAATTATAAATCAATAAAACAGTTTAAAGTTAATGATTTATATTTCCATTCCAAATCTATTTTTAGAATTGCTTTTTTGTTGAGGTAGTTATTTTCTTGAATTACTGTTTAATTTTAAAAAAATTATAAAAAATTAATATTACTCTGAAACCTGTTCAATTTTTTGAACAGGTTTTTTATATTTTTTACTAAAAACACCAATTCACCAAATAGAACCAATAATTTCATTTACCCACTCAAATTTCTGACTATCCCATCAGTTAAGATAAATCCAGATTCAATTAAACCAAAAACTGAAGGAGGAATTCATATGAAAAAAATTACTTATTTATTATTAGCACTTCTAATTACTCTACAAGCCGGCTGTTCATCTAACAATCAGGAAAAGGAAACATCAAAAAGTCCAAAATCAAAGGAAGAATCAGTAGCCGTCGATAAAGGTCTATTCAATGTAAAACTCACGTTACCAGCTTCAATGTTTGAGGGTGACGACATCAATAAAGTCATTGCTAATGCAGAAAAAGAAGGAATCAAAGTTACTAAAAACAGCGATGGATCACTGACTTATAAAATGTCTAAATCTCAACACAAGAAAATAATGAAAGGATTAAGAGAGGAAGTCATTAAAACAGTCAATGAAACAAAAGAGAGTAAAGATTTTGCTTCGCTAAAGGATATTACTTACAACAATGATTTTTCAGAGTTTACTTTGATTGTAGACAAAGCAGCCTATGAAAATAGCATGGATGGTCTTGCTGCATTTACATTTGGGATGTCTGGAATGATGTATCAGCTTTATAACGGGGTAGATCCAGATGAGTATAAAGTTACCATTTTAGTAAAAGATCAAGCTACTCAAAAAGAAATCGATAAAATTATTTACCCAGATGCGCTTAATGATAAATAACTCGAAAATTTCATTAGTCTAACAAAAAAATTAAAAGTGAGGTTAAAAAAATGAACAGAAAATATTCAAAGGTAGTAAGTTTATTAGGAACAATTTTATTAACAATTTCGTTATTATCAGCATGTGGGCAAGACACAAAAGATGTGACTGTAAAAGAAGACTCTCCAAAAAAAGAAGAAGTAAAAACAACTAAAAAAGAAGATAAACCAAAACAATCCAAACTTGGTTCAAGAACGAATCCAGTTCCATTTAAGAAAACTGCTACTGTTGATGACGAATTATATAATGATAATGGGGATTCATTTCCAATTAAGTTTGACTTAACGGTAGAAGAAGTGGTGCGCGGAGATGCTGCATATGCTAAGTTAAAAAGTATGAATGAATTTAATGATCCTGCGCCAGTCGGTTATGAATGGATATTAACTAAGGTAAAAGTTAAATTTGTAAAATCAGCTACTGAAGATTTAGCATTTAATATTGATGGAATTATGAATTTTAAAGTAGTAAGTGAAAGTGGAGATATTTATAGTGGGGATGTATATGGAACAACGGATCCTGAATTTAGCTATGAAATGTATGTAGGGAATGAAAAAGAAGGCTACATTGCTAATTTAGTAAAAACCGGGGAAAAAGCGCAATTACGATATGAAGAATTCATTGGAGGTCAAGTATTCTTTAATTTGCAATAATACCCATATTCATCTAAAAATGTTAATGATAAGAACGAAATGATATACTAATAAAGAAGTGTGTACAGCAAAGTCTGTGCACATTTTTTCTTTTATATCGACAGACCATCAACAACATTTGGAGAAATACTATTCTCAAACAAAATGATGATCTAGCGAGAAAAACTCTAAATTCCAAAAACGGTGGAGTCCTAGTTCTAAGTTACAACGTTCCAGACAACATTCTACACTGGAAAATTGATTAGAGGTAATAAAATTAGTGAATAATCCCTAAATTAATCTGGTTAATTTTTACTAAAATAACAGGATTTTCTATGATAAAATTATAAATAGATTAAGATAAATGTGAAATACAACTTGTTTCTTAGCAAACTATTAAACACATTTATTTGCTGGAAACTTTATAAAATAGGTAGCATTTATTACAAAAAATAGATAGGAGTTATTAAAGATGAAAAAACTTGTTATTGGTATTCTTACAATTGGACTTATCCAAAGTTATTCAATGATTTCAACTGATGATGCTAGTGCAGCTGTGAAAAAATTTAAAAACTGCACCGAATTGAACAAAACATACAAGGGTGGAGTTGCCCGTAGTTCATCCGTTAAAAATAAAGGCGGTAAAACTAAATATAAACCATTTGCATCAAAAGCTCTATATGACGCTAACCAAAAAATGGATCGAGATCATGATTATATAGCGTGTGAAAAATAAGTTTTAGAAGTTTAAAAAAGATAGTTCCTAGGAAGGACTTATTTCAGAATGTTAGCAAACCTGATTTTTATCGAGTTTGTTTATTGTAACCCATACTATATTTAAGTATCAATGCAATCTTCAAAATTTTTGAAGACTGCATTTTTTATTTCTTAATTCTTCAATTTATGATCACATTTGTAGTGAATTTAATAGAATTTAATATGTTAATATTTTCACAAGTTATTAAATTTTACTTATTATTTAATTACTTACTAAAAAGGAGTGAGACTTTTGAAGAAAAACTGTTATTTTATTCAACTTGAATTAAATTGTAAAAATCATTTGACTCTTGATATAAATGAAGGTAGAGAGATTTTCCACCTATCAGAATAAAATTATGGAAAGAAATGTTTTTGGTCAAGAAGTTTCTGTCTGCTAACAACAGGCTGCAATAGATACCATTAAGAAATACATTGAAAATCTAGGTCAAAAGTGAGGTGGATTGATATGGCAAAGCACAATAAAGCATATAAGTTTCGATTATACCCAACTGACGAACAAGCATTTCTTATGCGAAAAACTTTTGGTTGTGTGAGATTCGTCTACAACATAATGTTGGCAGAACGAAAAGAAACATATGAGAAATTCAAAGATGATCAGGAACAACTTAAGAAAAAAAAGTTTCCAACTCCTGCAAAATACAAAGCAGAATTTGAATGGTTAAAAGAAGTTGATTCTTTAGCCCTGGCAAATGCCCAACTAAATTTACAAACTGCATATAAGAATTTTTTTAGTGGTCACAATGATTTTCCTACATTCAAGAACAAAAAAGGTAGAAATTCATATACAACCAATCTCGTAAACGGAAACATACTGTTATTTGCTCGCCATATCAAATTACCAAAGCTAAAAATGGTACGAATCAGACAACATAGAAAAATCCCACCAGACCATATAATCAAGTCATGCACGATCTCCATGACAACTACTGGTAAATACTATGTTTCTATTTTGACTGAATACGAAAAAGAAATTGTACAAAAAGAAGTGAAAAACGTTATTGGATTAGACTTTGCGATGGCTGAATTATATGTGAGTAGCGAGAATGAGAGAGCCAATTATTCTCGCTACTATCGTGTTATGTCAGAAAAATTAGCAAAAGCACAATGCATTTTGTCTAAGCGTAAAAAAGGTTCTGCACGTTGGAATAAGCAACGTCTAGTAGTGGCTCAGCTTCATGAGAAAGTAGCGAACCAACGCAAAGATTTCCTTCACCATAAGTCAAAAGAATTAGCTTCTAACTTTGATGCAGTCGTGATTGAGGACTTGAACATGAAAGGAATGTCTCAAGCCCTTCACTTTGGTAAAAGCGTTCACGACAATGGGTGGGGTATGTTCACTACTTTCTTAGCTTACAAATTAAAAGAACAAGGAAAACAGCTTGTGAAAATTGATAAGTGGTTTCCTTCCACTAAGAAGTGTTCTTGTTGTGGTTCTGAAAAACTGATGAAACTATCTGAACGCACCTACCATTGTTCATGCGGTTATACGATAGATCGTGACTACAATTCAGCACTCAATATCAAAAATGAAGGCATTTGCCTATTATTAGCACAGAAGCAAAAACTCTTGGAACAAGAGGGTTAGCTCGGTCAGTTTTTGTTGGCTTGTAAAAGCAACAATAAGTCGAGAAGCCCCCACTTCAAGTAGACAGGAAGGTTAACTAGTGGTGGGTAGTTCACAAGACTGGGATGATGATCGAAATCTTGTTTTTGTAAGAATTTATACTTTTGATAGTATAACAGAGAAAAAAATAGATTCATTAATAGAACTTGCCATTAAATCATCTATCACAAGATTAATAAATAACAACTTAATGATGTGGAAGAGAGATGGCTTCTCTGCTATATCCAAGAAGTCTTCGCTATTTTCTTGTAGTTATGTTTCATGGAATACCTACATTACGTAAATGTTCGGGAGAATAATAATGATATTAACAGTCTTAGTTTTAATTTTATTACTAATTCTAGGGAATCTATTATTTAAACTAATCCCCTGGAAGTATATTACTGTACTATTTGGAATTATTGTATTGCTATTAGTAGGTTTTTTCATTGTTGAGCGTACTTCTATTTTAGTAAAAAATAGACTACTAGAAAGTACTTCACTAAAAAATGAAGGAATGAATGAAATTATGATTGATAAACAAGTTACACCTGAACTATTGGTAGATCTAAAAAGTAAATATGGTAGAACAGTTAAACACACAGATATTGTAGTAATACTTCCTATTGAAAATGATAGAAACTATCAATTTAAGAAACTATATATAGGAACTAAAAACAATAAAATTAATAGTATTGTTTCTGAAGATCCTAAACTAAAAACTAATAAAGGGATTGGAAAAGGAGATGATATAGCTACTATTATAGATAAGTACGGTAATAACTACATTCACTCGTTTGAAGAAATTGGAGAAACGATAACGTATCTTGATAAAGAGAGAAATGTTAAAATGACTTTCATTATATATAAAGAGAAAGTATTACAAACTATTCTAACTAAGTATTAAGTCAAGGAGATTTACTATGCCTATTTCAATTATTATTATTTTAATGTTTCTTTTTTCATTATTTTCTTTATTTATTGGTTTAATGAGAAAACAAAAATATATTATAATTATTTCAAGTATACTATTACTTATATCATTAGGATTAGGAGCATTTATAATCGTATTAATCGGAAGAATGTAATTGATGAAATCATTAAAGATATGTAAAATCCTCCTATATAAGATTCATTTAAGAGGGGGATTTTTTTATTTCCTTCTATCGAGTGAATTTAATTATTTTTAAATTTTAAAAAATCCGGCCCAATAAATGAACCGGATTTCTCATGACTGCTTAATCTCCAACCTACGTGCAACCAACGACAAAACATAATTAACAATAAAATACATCAACGAAACCATCACCATAACAGGGATCACATACGATTCCTTCTGCGCATAAATAATCTGTCCATTATGCAATAAATCCGGTAACGCAATAACAACAGCTAAACACGTATCTTTAAGTAAAGAAATAAACTGACTAACAAGCGGCGGAACCATTCGTCTCAATGCTTGGGGCAGAACGATGTGACGCAATGTCTGGATATAATTCAGTCCAGATGCACGTGCTGCTTCGATCTGTCCTTTTTCAATCGAGTTTAAGCCACTTCGAATAATTTCTGATATCATTGCTGATTCAAAAACCGTCAATGCTGCGATTGTGGCTGTGATTATTTTCATTTCAATCCCGATTTCCGGTAGAGCAAAATAAGTAAAGAAAATAATCAGTAACAAAGGCAGATTTCGAATCGTCTCAACAATCACTGTAAGGATTTGCGTAACAACAGGAATCTTCGTATATCTAAGCGTTCCAATAAGTCCACCAATAATGAAACTTAGTACAATTGAAATGGCAGCGACCTTAAGGGTGACCCAAAATCCTTCTAGCAAAAACTTGATATGATCTAGTGTGTATACATCAGCGAACGGCTGCAGAAAATCCATTCATCCACCTCCTTAATTAGTTCTAGCCAAGCGTTTTTCTAAATATCCTACTCCGATACTTAAAGGAATCGTTAAAACTAAGTAAAATAAGGCTACGAAAATATAAGTATCAAATGTTACGTAAGTCATTGCAGAGATTAGGTCGCCTTGATACATTAAATCTCCACCAGCTACGACTGCTAATAAAGATGAGTTTTTTACTAGATTTAGAAATTGGTTGCCAAGGGGAGGGATTACGATTTTGATCGCCTGGGGAAGTATAATTAATCTCATTGCCTGTCCGTAACTTAAACCTGTCGAGCGGGCGGCTTCCATTTGTCCTTTTGGAACAGAGAGGATGCCTGCACGGATTGCTTCGGATATGAAGGCTGCTGTATAGATGGTCAGTCCGATTGTTCCTGCGATCATCCCACTAAAGCTTCCAGCTAAGTAAGTGAAAAACACGATCACGAGTACTGGGATGTTACGGATAAATTCAACATAAACCGAGCCTAACCAGTTAAGTGGTTTAATTGGAGCAATTCGCATAACAGCAATGATGGTTCCTAAAATAAAGCTACATAATAAAGCGATTAAACTAGTTAAAATGGTGACTCGCAATCCTTCTAAAAAATATTCCATATGTTCTGTTAGTATCGAGAAATCAATCAAAGGATTTCCTCCTAATTAGTAGGAAAAGCAGGTCCGTAAAATTACGGACTCTGCAGATCCAATCATTAATTTTTAATCCATTTATTTTTAATTTCATCGTATTTACCTGAATCTTTCAGGTTTTTTAATGCTTTATTTAATGCATCTACAAGCTCCTTATTTCCTTTTTTTACAGCGATTCCATAAGGCTCTTCTGTAAAAGTTCCACCTACTAATTCAAATGTAGGATCTTCTTCTTTCATTCCATAAAGGATTGAATCATCAGTTGTTAAGGCATCACCTTTACCAGCTTTTAAAGCTGTGAAAGCTTCAGCATAGTTTTCGAATTCAAGTACTGTTGTTTCAGGAGCTTTCTGACGAATATTTACAGCAGATGTAGACCCTTTAACAGCAAGTACCTTTGTCCCTTTTTTCAAGTCAGCAAGTCCGTGAACTTTACTGCCTTTTTTCACAAGTAAAGATTGTCCGGCATTAAAGTAAACATCCGTAAAATCTACTTCTTTTTTACGTTCTTCGTTAATGGTCATTGTTGCGACTACTGCATCAACTTTGCCATTATTTAAGAGGCCAACCCTCGTTTTTGACGTTACCTCTATGTACTCAGGTTTAACATCATCACCAAACATTTCTTTAGCAAGTGCTTTGGAAAGGTCAATATCAAATCCTTCTACTTTACCTGTTGATGGGTTTTTCAATCCAAATAAACGAGTGTCATATTTTACACCAAATACGATTTTCTTATCATCCTTAATGCGTGCAAGAGCATCTTTGCTTTTTGAATCATCCTTACTACCACAACCTGCAAGAACTAAGGCGGCTGTAGCTGAAACTAATGCCATTTTCATGAATTTTTTTAGAAACATTCCATTACCTCCCAATTAATGATTTAATATACGACTAAGAAATAAGCGAGCCCGTTCTTCACGTGGGTTCTCATAAAACTCAGCCGGAGTTGCTTCTTCTAATATGCGACCCTCGTCCATAAAGACGATTCGGTCGGCTACCTCTTTGGCAAAGCCCATCTCATGAGTCACGACAACCATCGTCATGCCTTCCTTAGCAAGAGTCTTCATAACATCTAGCACTTCACCAATCATCTCAGGATCAAGTGCTGAGGTAGGTTCATCAAAAAGCATAATATCCGGTTTCATCGCAAGCCCGCGAGCTATTGCTACACGTTGTTGCTGACCACCAGAAAGCTGGGAAGGATACGATTTCGCCTTCTCTAAAATGCCAACCTTCTCAAGAAAATGCTTGGCTATTTCATCAGCCTCTTCTCTAGATTGACCCAGCGCTTTCATAGGAGCTAGCGTAATATTTTCAAGCACAGTTTTGTGCGGATACAAATAAAAATGCTGAAAAACCATTCCAATATTTCGCCTTAACTTATTGAGATCTGTTTTTTTATCCCCAACAGAAATCCCACTAACCGTCAGTGTCCCGTCATTTATCGATTCCAGATGATTGATACAACGCAGCAAAGTACTCTTACCAGAACCAGACGGGCCAATCACAACAACAACTTCACCTTTATTAATTGTAAGATTAATATCTTTCAAGACTTGAAAATCGCCATAAAACTTATTTACATGTTTAAATTCAATCATTCCTGACCTCCTGTACAATTTTTTGAATATGTAAAGTGGAGAATTTTGGGAATCAATATTTAATGTGTATGCTTGTTTACATTTTATTATCACGCTAAATTAATATTTAGGCTTTTTGGACGGGGGCTTTTGTACTAAAAACCTATTAGCAAAGATACTATGAAAATAAAGAAGCAGTTCGTAAACTTTCACTAAAAAAATTCAATATTTTATCATAAATAGCATAATATTCTTCCAAATTACTAAGTTAAAATTTTCACATAAAACCAAGAGTTGTTAATTAGAAAAGGAGGATTTATTCATGACACAATATCATTATATTTCTTCACCAATGCGACTGAAAGAAGGTTCCTTTGGTGGCAATCCTATTTCTCCTAATGTTTATGCAAATGAACTAGATTTTACACATTTATATATCGAAAGTAATTATGATCAAGAGGAAAAAAGGATGTTTAGTTTCTCTAAACACTTCCAATATAAGCATCAAGTATGTATGATGTCTCAACAAGTTCCAATGAAAGGAGATAAACGGATTACTCCAGAAGGTGATAAATGTTTAAAGATTTTATATGAATACATTAAAAAAGCTGTTAATGAAAGTGGCGTAATAGAGTTATTTGCTTCATGGAATTCTGAGGAAGACTTACCAATTAGTCAAAAACGCGAAATTACACTAAGTGATATAAAAACTCCGAGGGACTTAATAATAGCTCAAAGGGAGTTTGTTACAATTTATAAGGACTATGCTGATGAATAAAATCAAACTAATAAAAGCTTCTCCATCTTAAAAAGTACCCTTTTGAGTAGACAGTTATTATAAGCTACTCTATAGGGTACTTTTCTAGTAAAAAACCATCATTTTTACTAATTAAATATGTTAAAATTAGATTAAGTTACATATTAAATACATCTTTTGAATTTTACTAATAAACGGAGGAATCCATGGAAAACCGTGAACGTTTTTATAAACTAATGAAACTATTAGAAAGTAAGACAGATATTGATCATGAGTTTACTTTTGATGAGATAAAAAAGAGATTAGCAGCAGGTGAAGAGGACTTTTCGTATAGTAAAAATACGTTTTTAAAAGATATATCGGTATTAGTGGATGTTGGTTTTGATGTAATTGAAAACGCTTCAGATGGTAAGGCAACTACATATAGTCATCAGGAAAGACTATTTGAATTACATGAACTCCGATTATTAGTCGATGCTGTTACAGCTTCAAGATTTTTAAACAAACAAGAAACAAAAAAGATCATTGATAAATTAAAAAAACTTACAAGTGAAAACGAAGCCAAAAAGCTTCATAATGGCATTATCCCAGATACAGCCATTAAAAGTGAAAGCAACCGAATTCACTTCTCAATCGATCAAATTCATCAAGCGATCGCCGAGAAAAAATTACTTACATTTCAATATGGCCGATATAATTTTAACAAAAAATTTGAATTAAGCCATGATGGAAAAGAATATACAGTAAAGCCACTCGCAGTAATTTGGTCAAATGATTACTATTACTTAATTACAAGAAATTTACCCGATGATCAGCTTAGACATTTCCGCGTAGACCGAATGAGAAAAGTTAAGAAAACGGAAGAGAAATTTCAAGATGAACGCTTTAACGTAGATGAATATTTAAGTACAGTTTTTAATATGTTTGCAGGAGAACCTGATTATGTAAAAATCAAGTTTAAAAAAGGCTTATTAAATGTAGTATTAGACCGATTTGGATTAAAGGCCAATATACAGCAAGTGGATGAGGACCATTTCATTTTAACGACTAAAGCTGCGATTAGTGATGGTTTGATTACTTGGATCTTAACATGGGGAAAGGATGCTCAGGTGATTAGTCCACCTTCAGTAATTGAGAAAGTTCAAGAGCAAATTTTTGAGATGAGTAAATTGTATAGTATGAATTTGCAACAATAAATTTTTACTAAAAAGAGGATCTTTTGGAGATGCTCTTTTTTTCAGTATAAAACCTTCATATTACGTTCAAAATTTCTTTGATTAATATGAGATTATCTATGTTACTTTCTTCACAAGTGGAACAATTTTAATTATGATGTGAGGTTTGAAAATGAAGCTAAAGATCGTATTCTTGTCGTTTATTTCGGTCGGTTTAATTATCTATTTATTCATTATGTTTTTCCTACCAAACACAGACGCAAAAAGCAAAATAAAGGTAAATGAAATAAGTAAAAAATTAAATAGTAACCAAACTATTCTTATTCCAACTGGATTTGGAGTGAAAAATGTATTTCTAATAGATGATGGAGTGCTTTCTCCATATATAGATGTGCAGCTTTCACATGATATTAACGTAAGTATTTATTCATCAAGTGACATAGATTACGAAGGAGGGAGGAAGGTAAGAAATAGAATAGTGAACAATCTTAACATTAGAGAATATCAAACGAAAGATCATAGAGTAATCTATCTTTTTAAGGATGGTAAACTTAATTATTTGTATGAGTTTGATGAAACTTATAGGAAAAGGATTGATGAGTATTTATTAAAAGAAATTTAAATAATTTACTTTGTAGTGAAGCATTTAACAAAATAGGATAGACGTAAGACGGAATGGGAGTCAAAAGGTTAGCTTTTAACCTTTCAACTCTCCTTATGCAAATTGAAAAAGAAACTCTTCAAAAGTTTTTGCCGACATAATTTTCTTTTCAACTTTCGGATAACTCATTACTTCATATAATTTTTCAAAAAATAGCTCAAATCCCTTTTTGTCACTTTCTGCAATTGCTAATAAAAAAACAATATTTACATAATTTCCTTCGCTCCATTGGATTGGTTCTTCTGAAATATAAACTGCAATCTTTGATTCTGTTATATTTTCAACCATCGCATGGGGAATGGCTATGGATGAAGTAATATTAGTTGGCGACAATTTCTCTCGTTGCATTACTTTTTGATAAAATTGATTTGACACAAATCCCTTATTTTCCAACTCTTGGCTAAGATACTTTAAGCATTCACTTTGTTTAATTTTCTTATTACCAACAAAAAACAGAGAGGAATCAAAGAACTTAATCAATTCGCTACTACGATTATCATTGCTAAGCATTTTTTTTATCACTTCAATCCCTTTTTTTAACGACAGAAAGTCCACCTCTACAACCGGAACTTTTGCATTGGAAATTGGAATGGTGGAAACGATAAAATCGGCTTGTTGTTCTCCTTTTAATTGAAATACAGCATAAGAAACTGTATCAATAATCTCCACTCGATCTCTAAATTCCTTATAAAGAATGGTTTCTACTAATCTGCTTGTAGATGTGCCTTGTCCACAAACCAAAAGAATTTTCTTCTTTTTGACGATGGTTTCTTTGTTTCGCTCTAAAGAAGAAGCGATATGTAGAGCAACATAACCAATTTCGTCTTCATTTAAATTATATTTATGAAATACATGTGTTTTTTCCATGGCCAAAAGTGTTAATTGAAAAGCGTAAGGATATGCTTGCTTAATAGTATCCAATAAAGGATTGTTCTTCTCTTTTAAAATTTCTTTTACTGGTAGATAAGTAGAAAAGTGCTGGAACAAATCTTTTTTTAATACAGGATCATTTCTTAAGTCAACATCAAAAATTTGAAAAATATTATCCACTATTTGTTCTACTAATACTTCTATTTCTTCAATGACTTCATCCGTAAATATGTTTTGAGGAATATTGGAGATAAAGTGAAGATAGATCCAACGTCTTTCACCTAAAGGAAACGTAAGATGAAATCGTTCTTCCAGATAATTTATTAACTGCTCCATTGCATCTTGGAAATTCATATCCATTAGAATAGTAGGTGGAATATTTTCAGTTAGAGCACAATCATTTTGCATTCTCGTAATACTAATTGCTAAATGAATAATAAAATTTTTTCTATGAAAATCAGAAATTAGAAAAATGTCTGGTGGGAAAAACTTCATTGTAACTTGTGCTATTTCATCCAATTCGAGATTTTTAAATAACTTTTGCTCAGATGGTGTAAAAGATGTAATGTAATTAGTTGAATTTTTGTTGATTAATTGCTCTGAAATACAACTTCGGATGTTCTTTTCATCTCCAAAAATTTTATAGCCGATATTTGTTTTTGCTTTAATAGTTAAATTGTATTTTTTAAGTAAACCTTTAATTTGCCGCATATACCCAAGCAAGGTTGTCCGACCAACAAATAGGGTGTCACAAAGTTCATCCAACGAAAGATAATCCTCACTAAAAAGCAGTAATGTTAACAGTTCTTTTATACGCTCTTCAGAAGTTTCTAAATGATTGTACGCATGGTGGCTTTCTGTAGTGATTCTATTATGAATTTCTGAAAGTATTTCTTTTCTTTGCAAACTGTATCCTTGTCCACGAACCAAAATAATTTGCCCATGATATTTTTTCAATTCTTCGTTCAGTTCATTTATATCATTACGAATCGTTCGGCTAGAAACATTGAAAAGTTCAGCCAATTCACTTTGCGGTACAAAAGATTTTGTAAATAAAAGGGTAAATATTTTATTTAATCGATTATAAGAAAACATAGGAGACCCCCTTAAATAGCCTTATTTTAATTTTAAAGAAAAATATCATCATTTACAATGGATGGTAGTTCAGCTTATTTCCATAAAAAAGTGGCAATAACCGAACGGAATTGTTCATTTTTTTCCGGTATAAAGCTGGAAATGAGAGATGTATAAAAAAATGTTTTGTTATTTTATATTAAAAGTAGGTTGAAAACAAAAATGAAAGCGTTAGTGAATTGAGGGGAAATACGTGATGAAAGAAAAAAAATATTTACCGTCAGAATACATTGATGTAATTGATAAAGTAGTTGACTGGAAAACAGCTGTGGAAATTGCTAGCCAGCCATTGCTGAAAGATCATCTTATTACTGAGCAATACGTTCAGAATATGATACAAAGTGTGGAAGACAATGGACCTTATATGGTTTTAGCTGATTATTTCGCACTTATGCATGCAAGGCCTGGTGAAGGTGTTAACGAGCAAAGTATGAGTATGTTGGTTACAAAGGAGCCAGTTGACTTAGAAGGAAAGAAAGTAAAAATTTTCTTCGTTCTGGCTGCTGAAGATAACAACTCACATTTAGCAAGTCTTTCACACATTATGGAAATTTTTCTAGATACAGACAAATATCAGATCGTTCTTTCTGGAGACAAAGAAGCAATTATACAACTTTTTAACTAAATGGAGGTAAGGAAAATGAAAATTTTAGCAGTGTGTGGATTTGGTGTTGGCAGTTCAATGGTTTTAAAAATGACTTTAGACAAAGTTGCACGTGAGCTTGGCATTAAGGCTGATGTAGAAAACACAGATATTTCATCAGCAAAAGCAATGCAAGCAGATGTGATTTTTACAAGCAATGAGCTTTCAGCTGAGTTGAAATCTTCAGTAAAAGTACCTGTTTATGCAGTGAAGAAGTACATGGATGCAAATGAAGTTAAAGAAAAAATGCAAGACTATTTAGCAACAATAGGAGGTTAAGAATATGAATTTTATTACAGATCATATTTTAAGAAATCCGCCTGTGTTACTTGGACTAATTGCTATGCTTGGTTTGATTATCCAAAGAAAGTCTGTATCTGACATTATCAAAGGCTCTTTATCAGCAGCATTCGGTATGGTAATTTTAGATGCCGGTGTAGGAATGTTAGTAGGTACAATCGCGCCTTTAAACGCGGCTGTACAATCTGAATTAGGTGTTAAAGTAGCAGAAGGTTTATCAGATGTAACTTTTACTGCTGAGCATGGTGGCGATATTGGTTTAGCGATGTTTATCGGTCTTATTATTCATTTAGCGATCGCGCGTTTCACACCAGTAAAGACAATTTTCTTAACTGGTCACATGTTATGGTGGTTCCCCTTCATCTTTATTGCAGCAGGAGTGGAAGCTGGTTTAGAAGGTGGCATCTTAATCGGTCTAGGTGCTGTATTCTCAGCGATTTACTGGTCATTTATGCCTTGGATTATGCGTAAATATGTTTGGGATGTAATCGGTGATGATAGCTTCTTAATTGGTCACCCAACAGGAATTTTATCGCTTATTTCAGGATTCGTTGCAAAACGTGTTGGAAACAAAGAAAAATCAACTGAGGATTTAAATATTCCTGAAGGACTTGGCTTCTTCCGTGAAATCTCAATTACAGGTGCGTTAGTAATGCTTGTAATGAACATTGTTGTTGGCATAATTGCTCCTTCTCTAGTGTCAGAGAATGGTAGTTTAGTAATGTTCGCTTTCAATGCGGCATTGAAATTCGGTGCAGGGTTATTAATCATGCTTTATGGTGTTCGCTTATTGATCAACCAAATTATTCCTTCTTTCCAAGGAATTGCAGAAAAGTTAGTTCCTGGTTCAAAGCCCGCATTTGATATTCCGATTTTATTTAACTACCGTCCAAACGCAGTTATTATCGGATTTATTGTAGCAATGATTACATCAACTGTCCTTGTTATCCTTGCAAATACATTTAATATATTTGGTGTGCTATTAGTACCACTTGTAATAACAAGCTTCTTCGAGTGTGGTGGAGCTGCGGTTATCGGTGAGGGACAAGGTGGGGTCCGAGGTGCGATCATCGGTACCATTACTGCTTCTTTTGTAATGGTTGCCTTACTAGGATTTTCAGCAGTGCTATTTAGCGAAACAATTACAAACTGGCTACTAATCTTCGGTGGAAATGACTTATCCCTATGGGGAATCATCAGTCGTGGAATTGCAAGTCTCTTCGGAGGGTTATAATATGTACCAATATGTTGAAAAAGTTCAAACGATCTTAACTGAGGTTTTTACAAAAGAAACAGAGAATATTGAAGCAAGTATTGCATTATTAACAGAAGCAAATTTAAAAAAGAACTCTGTATTTGTTTTCGGTGCTAGTCATGCAGGCATTCTTACGGAAGAACTGTTTTACAGGGCTGGCGGAATGATGACGATTAACCCAATTTTTGCTCGTGAATGTATGTTAGACCGTTCACCAATTACCTTTACCTCTCAAATGGAGCGTCTAGAAGGCTATGGAACGGTTGTAGGTAAAAATGTTCCTTTTAAACAGGATGATATACTTATTTTACATTCTGTTTCCGGCAGAAATCCAATTATCATTGACTTGGCATTTCACGCAAAAAGTCGGGGTGTAAAGATTATTGCACTAACAAATGTAAAATACTCTAAGTCAGCAAAAAGTCGTCACTCAAGTAGAAAATGTCTGTATGAGCTAGCAGATATTGTAATCGATAATCACGGTCATATCGGTGACGCATGTTGTGATATTCAAGGTATTGAGCAAAAAGTTGGAGCTACTTCAACTGTTGTTGGTGCAACTGTGTTAAATACCATTATTGTGGAAACTTGCCAAAGAATAGTAGAAAATGGTATCAAAACACCACCAATTTTCTACTCAGCTAACTTAGATGGCGGAGATGAATTAAATCAGAATTTAATTAAACAGTATTCAGAAGCGATTCATTATAAATTCTAACATAAGCTAGGTCGATAGGGTAAAAATACTCTGTTGGCCTAGCTTAATTGCAATTTATGAATATATCATAAATAAAGCGGTCTTCCTAAATATACGTTATTTAAAATTAAAGAACGTAGACTAAAAAGGAGTTCATGTATGTAATTAGAACAAAGAGACTCGGCGGAAAATCCTTGATAATAGGTGCAACCATACAATAGTCTTTTGTTTATTATGTAATTGAAGTTGTGTTTATTTTAGTAAAATGATGACAAATATATTTTATATACTAGATTTAGTTTGATGCAATGTTAGTATATAAATAAAAATATTGAATAATGAGGACCATAGGGATGTACATTCAACTAACAAAAAAACTTTCGGATGAAATGAAAATCAAAGTAGAAAAACCAGATTTATCAAACGAGAATCAATTATTTTGCTGGCACGCTAATATCTTTAAAATTGGCCGTAAAAAATGCGTATTAGTCATGAATAATGTAACTAGATATTGTTTTGTGATGTATGGTCTTCTAAAAAAGGATTTTACGAATTTTGAAGAGTTAATGCAGAGAAGTATTGTGACAAATTTTCTGGCAAACGAGTATGATATCGAGAAAGTTGATCAATATATGGAACACCTTGGTGAAGTTCAATACAGTGCAACAAGTGATCGAAGTATTATTTCACAGATGAATGATATGATTTATCTTGCTGAATCTTATGTTTACGACAGGGTAGAGGAAGATGAAATAATAAGTTTGCTTCACTTAAATCTTCATCTTAATGACATACCTTTATACAAGTTACGTTCTTCTCCTAAAAGATTGATGAGAGGAGCATTGGATGAATTTTTTCATCAAATGAAGTGATCTAAAGTACCTTTAAATTCTATTGAAATTTCTCATTTGGAAATCAATCATTATTAATCTTAATCTTAAATTACCTTGAAGAAATTATGACTTCAATTGCAACCAATATTCACCAAATTAGTCAAGTAAGAGCTAAATCAACGATGTTAAAGAATGCTATTCAATATAAGTTTTTCAATGGAGAAGCTATTCCACATTCCACATTAAATCTAATTGAATCAATAGAAGACGGAAAAAAACAGGAAATAGTTATAGGGGAAATAATGAGTATTAATGATGGACGATCCAAAAAATATTTCGAAACTTAATTCTTATTTACAGAGATGTATTTTATAAAATAGGAACCAAATTAGGTTCCTATTTTTATTGTTTGTTTGTTCATCATACGGTGGTATATATATTTAATTCCTCATCATTAGAATGTTTTTACCTTTTTTGTAAAATAAGATGACTTTATTTTGTCAAAAAAATTTCAACTATTTATCACATATAGAACATTTTCCACAAGAATAGTAGGGTAAAGTTTTTAAAAGTATTTCATGTCTAGAAATAAGGAGGGGTTTGAAATGTATACAAAACAATCTATTCATAAACTTATAATATTGTTATTATCATTCAATATTTTAGTAGGATGTACACCGAATAAGCAGAATATCATTAAAACATCTAAAATAGAGTCAACTAAAATGACAAATGATAATTCAAAGTCAAATAGTATGAAATCCAATATTGTAACTGCAGCTGTTGCTGAGGCAGAACAAGTACCGAAGCTCTACTTTAAATTTTTAAACGAGAAAAAATACGACGATGCAATAAAATTACTTGGTCCAACTATTGCATTTTATGGTGACTCTTCTTCAAGAAAGTATCTTGAAAACTTAAAACACACGACATTTCTGGAATTTAAGGATATTACAAGTTCAGACAAATTTAGATTAAGTCCAATTCAAGAAGAATATTATGCAGTTAAAGCATATTATGCAAAAATAAATAATGAAGTAAGTGATCCTGAATTAGTGCCTATGATCATTGGAATCAATTATAGACTAATGATTGTAATAAAAGAGACTAAAAATAGTCAATGTTTATTAGATTCAGATGAAACAATCGATCCGCTTTGAAGTTAAAAGTATAATTAAATAATTAATTAAGGCATTCTCTAAAGTGAGTGTGTTTTTTTTTTGCAAAATAAAAAAAGAGCACCCATAGAAAGCGCTCCTAGAAAACTCACTTCTTACAATCATAAGCAACCAAAGTAATATCCAATTCTTCTTCTAAATTCTCAATCTTACTCTTCGCATCACTAGTTAAATCTGCAATAAAAAAGTCACTATTTTTTAAATCGTTATTCTCATTACTCATTCTAAAATCCCCTTTACCAAAATTTTACCTTTTCATTATTCCCTGCCGTTGAAAAAACTATCCTAGCTATAATTGGACAATTAAATATATTACGTAAAAAATCAATAAGACAGATATCTTACTTTAATAATTCATATTTGTTAAACTATTTATATTATTTAAACAATTTAGTTAGGATAACAAGTTGACAGAAAGGGTTGGTTGTATGAATAAGGATACGGTTTTTGCGATTGGAGATATACATGGTAGCATTAATGAATTAGAAAAATTACTTAAAAAATGGAATCCTGATAATGAAAGGCTGGTACTACTTGGAGATTTAGTTGATCGTGGTGAGAATCCATACGAGGTATTGATAAGAGCGAAGCAATTAGAAAAAGAATACGGAGCAGTTGTTATATTAGGAAACCATGAGCAAATGTTATTGGACTGGCTTGAGCAACCTGAGTTTAAACAAGCGTATTATTATGGACAAGGTGGTTTAGAAACGATTAATTCATTTTTTAAATTTGACATTACAAATAAAAGAGGTCCTAATGAAGTAGCACAATTAATGAAGGAGCAATTTGAATCGGAATTACAATTTATTAAATCAAGACCTTTGTATTTTGAATGGGAAAATTATGTATTCGTTCACGCCGGGGTTGATCTTAATCTTGAAGATTGGAAAGAAACAACAGACAAGGAATTTTACTGGATTCGTGATGAGTTCCATTACGGAAAAAATGAGACAAATAAAACATTTATTTTCGGCCATACTCCAACATCAATCCTTTATAAGACTGAAGGGAAATTTGATATTTGGTATTCACCTTGTAAAACGAAGATCTGTATAGATGGGGCCGCTGCATATGGTGGGATTTTACATGGGATTAAGGTTAATAAAGATGGCACTATGTCAACCTATTCAATTCCTTCTAAGGCACAGTCTACTAAGTATGAGATTTAATTGAAGAGCTTCGTAATGATAAAATATTAGGTACTATTATATGTTTTTGGACTATTATGATAAAATTAATTGAGTTCAAGTTCATTTTGAGGTAAATGATTATTTGAATAGGAAGAAGAGCGATCTATATCAGCTCTGACCTTTAATATTTCAGAGGTTGACTTTCCGACTACATTAGAAGCCATCGTGGCTAAGGAGGAATTGAAGATGACTAAACTAGACCTACTGAAAGATTTTATTGTTAACAAAGAATTAGACATCGATGTATCTAAGCCTAATAAGGAATTTACAAATTTTTCATATAATGGATTTGATGCAGGCACAGTCTATCAAAATGACACTTACAGAATTTCTGTATCTCGTGGAACAAAGGTAGAACGACTATTCCGTAAACGTAAATACAAAATGAAAGTTTCTAAAGACAATAACAACAATCTCGTAGCAATCTTTGAACTAGGAAGTGATGTTGATTTTGTACAAGTTAAAACGTTGCTTCTAAATATGGATAAATTAGCTAACAATGGACTTCGTGAAGAATTGAGCCGTGCAGTAAATTAATTTCATTTTATAATGAAAATGGTATGGCTTCTAAAAGGTTATCTAACAGTGTATGTTGGTTAAATAATACGATTGAACCCACCAAATAGATGGTGGGTTTTGTTTTGTCTGAGCAACTATATTTTCAAAAAGAGCCGCGATTAAATAAAGAAATTGGATAAATTAGCTGGTTATTATAATCAGTTTATTCTAAAAAATTTAAAAATAATTATTGACGTATGAGTATTTCGTTATTATGATTAACATATGTAACCGGTTACATATCAATGGAGATAAAATGCTATTGTAGAGTAGCTTTTATTTTTTAAGGAGTATGTAACCGGTTACACATAAACAAAAATTGACTAAGTTAGAAGGTAGAAATGATGTCAGAAGAAATTAAAATCTTGTCCCCATGTGGGATGCTTGGGTATGGATTTCCTGCCGCTTCATTTTTAAATGGACTAAAAGATAAAATACATGGAATTGTCGTTGATGCTGGATCTACGGATGCCGGCCCTCATAAATTAGGTGCAGGTGTTTCGATTGTTAGTGAGCGGGCGTTAATGAAAGATTTAGACTTAATCATAACGAATGGTGTTCCAAGAAAAATCCCAATTATTATAGGTTCTGCTGGTGGAGCGGGAGCGCGACCTCATTTAGAATCAACGATTGCAATTATAAAAAAGATATTAAAAGAAAAAGAATTAAGTGCTAAGGTTGCAGTGATTTGGGCTGATTTTACACAAGAGGAAATTATTGAAGCAAATCGTGCGCATAAAATAAAACCTTTAAGTCAGAATATTCCTGAATTAGAGGAAGAGACAATCAAGGAAACGATTCGAATTGTTGCCCAAATGGGTCATGAACCAATATTAGAAGCTTTAGAGAATGATAGTGATATTATCATTTGCGGACGAGCTTATGATCCATCACCATTTGCAGCGATTGGAATTTATCATCAAAAAGATCCTGGTCTAGCTTATCATTTAGGCAAAATTTTAGAATGTGGTGCACTGTGCGCAGAACCTGGAACTACAAAAGATAGTATTTTAGGCGTTTTAAAAGATAAGTCCTTTACAGTTGAATCATTAAATCCATTACGAAAGTGTACCCCTATTAGTGTGGCAGCACATACGTTTTATGAAAAAGAGCATCCATACTTACTACACGGACCTGGATTTAAATTAGATTTAAGTGACTGTGAGTTTCATGATGTTGGAAATGGTATTGTTGAAGTTTCGAAAAGCCGATTTATTCCTGAAGATACGACATTTATTAAACTTGAAGGTGCAAAAAAGGCTGCCTATCGAACATTTGTAATAGCAGGCATTAGGGATCCAATTTTAATCGAAAACATTCATGAGATAGAGGATCGTGTAAAGGAACAAGTTTTTGAATACTATCCAGAAATTGACCGAAACGATTACAAAATTAACTTTTTAAATTATGGAATGAATGCAGTTCTTGGCTCGAAAGAAATCGAGTCATTTAATGGCCATGAAATTGGTGTTTTATTTGAGGTTATTGCCAAGACTCAAGAACTAGCAAATAGTATATGTGCAACAGTCAGATCAACTTTTTTACACTTTGGTTATGAAAAACGTAAGTCTACTGCAGGGAATCTAGCATTCCCATTTGCACCAAGTGATGTTGAATTTGGAGCGGTATACGAGTTCTCTATTTATCATTTAATGGAAATTAATCATAATCCGTTTCGAGTCGAGTACTTGTAGGAGGGCAAAGTAATGGCTACATTATTTGATTTAGCAAAAGTACTTAGAAGTAAAAATTCAGGTCCATATGAATTAACGTTAGATATTTTATTTGATTCAGAACATGTATACCAGATGGTGAAAAACTCTGGAAAGATTACAAAACAGACAATTTGTCACTTATATAATTTACGAGAAGAACAGATTCACCATTTTGTTTTCTTTGATCAAGCTTTGGGAATCAAAATTACGATTGAAAGAGATGTCTCTTCAGGTAGTGTGGGAGACAGAGATGTATATGGTGCGCAACAACATGCACCGCTTATGAAGATTACTTTTGATGAGGCGGAGATAACTAGTGAGGAAGATTGCAGTTGTAGGTAGTATTAATATCGACTATTTTATTGAATCAGAAAAATTACCGGAAATCGGTGAAACACTATTAGGAAATCAATTCTTTTTATCGGTAGGAGGTAAAGGGTCTAACCAGGCTGTAGCTGCTTCTCGTTTAGGTGCTCAAGTAGCTTTATTTGGCTCAGTTGGTAGTGATGAGATTGGCGAAATCTTTATCGAAAATATGAAGAATGAAACAGTAGATCTAAAGAATTTAAATCTAGTAGAAGAAAGCCATACGGGTGTTGCATTTATCGAAATTTGTAATAGTGAGAATAGAATTCTAGTTGTTCCTGGAGCGAATGAATATACAAATGTTAACTATATTACTAGAGTGTTAGACGAATTGCTCACGTATGATATTGTATTATTCCAAATGGAAACACCAATTGAGTTGATGGAGTATTTAATTCCTTTACTACATGAAAAAGGAAAAATCATAATTGTTAATCCTGCTCCTGCCCAAAAAATTAAAAAACATTTAGTAGAACAGATCACCTATATCACACCAAATGAACACGAATATGAAATTGTTTTTGATAGCAAACAGCCAATGGAAGAGATCCTTAAGGACTATCCAAATCAATTAATAATTACATGTGGAACAAATGGTGTTGTTTATTATGATGGACAAGAAATTATTCGCATACCAGTTATTAAGGTAGAACCAGTCGATACAACTGGTGCAGGAGATTCTTTTTCTGGAGGCTTTGCTGTAGCGATCGCAGAAGGCAAAAATCTTTATGACAGTATCTGTTTCGGAACGATTGTAGCTGGTTTATCTGTTACAAAAAAAGGTGCTCAAACCGGTATGCCATATCGAAATGAAGTAGACCTTTTATGGAAAGAGGAGTTGAAACATGAAGGCAAAGACCACGTTATCGAAAATTAAAAAAGATTGGGTCATTTATTTAATGCTTCTTCCAGCAATTGTGTATTTCTTTATTTTTAATGTAATACCTTTGCTAGGAATGAAGCTTGCCTTTCAGGACTATCGGATTATTGGTGATAATGTGTGGGTTGGGATGAAGCACTTTAAAGTTTTGTTTAGCTCTCCGGCTTTCCTTGATGTTTTAAAAAACACGGTGATGATCAGTACAATGAAAATCATCTTTATTTTTCCGATTCCTATTATATTATCACTTTTAATTAATGAAGTTCGAACAGGGCCTTTTAGAAAGTATGTTCAATCAGTTGTTTATTTACCTCACTTTCTATCATGGGTTGTCATTGCCGGTATTTGGATTAGTTTATTAAATCCGCAAGATGGAGGCGTAAATGTAATTCGTCACTTTTTTCATCTACCATCGGTTGATTTTATGACTAGTAAGGACCATATACGTTGGGTTTTAGTTTTTTCAGAAATGTGGCGTTCATCTGGATGGGACTCGATTCTTTACTTAGCTGCAATTATGAAAATCAGTCCATCTCTTTATGAGGCTGCAAGAATGGATGGCGCATCTAGTTTACAACAAATGAGGTATATTACTTTACCAGAATTAACAAGTACAATCGTTACTGTTTTTATCTTAAATTTAGGCTTCTTTTTAAACGCTGGATTCGATCAAGTGTTTAACTTAATTAATGATTCTGTTATTAGTAAAGTTGATATTTTAGATACTTATGTGTACAGAATTGGTATTTTAAATGCTCAATATTCCTATGCAACAGCAGCTAGTTTATTTAAAGGTGTAATTGGCGTAGTTTTAATTCTTGGAACACACTTTATCTCAAAAAGGATTTCAGGTAAAGGTGTTTGGTAATAGGGAGGTGTAGATTTGAAGAAGATTAATTTGACAAGGACGATTATCTATTTAGTGTTGTTTTTATTATCTTTATCAATATTAATTCCAATATTAAACTTACTGGCAATGTCGCTTTCGGACCCATTAAAAGTACATAAATTAAAAGGTTTAAGTATTTTACCAGAAGGTTTTTCATTGATTAATTATAAAATATTGCTTTCAAATCCACTAATTATACGCAGTATCTTCAATACGTTTTTAATTACAATCGTTGGTACTGCATTAAATCTGTTTTTGACTGCAATGGCAGCTTATGTGTTAGCTAGAACGAATTTTGTAGGAAAAAAAGTAATTATGGTTTTTCTGATTGTTTTAATGGTTTTCGAACCAGGCTTAATCCCGGAATTTTTGCTTGTTAAAAATCTAGGATTACTGAATACTTACTCTTCTTTGATTCTTTACAAAGCAATCAATGTATTCTATTTGTTCATCTTAATGAGATTTTTTGAAGATGTTCCAGATAGTATTTTAGAGGCTGCAAGAATAGATGGGGCGGGACATTTCAAAATTTTTACTAAAATTATGCTTCCTCTATCTAAACCTGCACTTGCAACACTTGGCTTATTTTACGGTGTGTATCACTGGAATGAATATTTCAGAGCAACCATTTATATTACGGATCCACATAAATGGCCATTACAAGTTGTGTTAAGACAATTTGTTGTAATGAGAGATAATACTTCAATGCTTGGAAACTTAACTGGTGGATCTTATAAACAAATTGCTAACCTAGATTTTTCTTCGTTACAGGCGGGGACAATCATTATTTCAATGATACCTTTACTCATTTTGTACCCATTAATTTTAAAATATTACGCTAAAGGTGCGCTTGAAGGCGGAGTAAAAGATTAATTTCTAGTCTAATTTTTTAAGAACACACATTAAATCAGGAGGTAAAAAAACAATGAAGAAATTACTTATGTTGATTTTTAGTGCATTATTAGTCATTACATCAGCTGCTTGTTCGAATGATAAAGCAACGAATACAAATGACAAAACATCCGATGGAAAAACAATTATCCGTGTGGTTGCAAAAGACGATTCACCATCAAATCCTGCTTCAGTAAAATATTACAGGGAATTAGAAAAAGCCTTAAAAAGAGACGAGAACTTAAATGTAAAATTTAAACTAGTAGAAGTTCCACAAGGTGATTATGCTGAAAAATTAAATCTATTATTAACAGGTGGAGATATTCCAGATTTAATTTATTTCCAAGGTGGAGATCAGCAGATTTCACAACAACAACTATTAGAAAAGTTAACGCCTTATATTGATAAGTCTAAGTATATTAAAAATTTACTTCAACCTTATAACCAAGAAAGATTAAAAAATTATCCTTACTTATTATGGATTAAGCCTCTAGATAAAAAGACACCTGTCATTCGAAAAGACTGGTTTGATAAGATGGCAAGTTCTCAAGAATTAATGGCAAATCCTACAACAGATAATTATTATAAGTTTTTAAAAGAATTAGTTTCTACACATCCAGGAGGAGCTAAAAAACCTGCTTATGGTTTAACAGCAGCAGGAGATATTTCGGAATTAGATTCTATGTTTAAAATGGCATTTGGACTAAATCAAACATGGTTAAAAAATAGTGATGGAACATATGTTTATTCAAAAGTATCAAATAATGAAAAAGAGTTACTAGCTTACTATAGTAAGCTTTATAAAGATGGAATCTTAGACCCTCAATACTTAACAAAGCAATGGGATACAAAAGAAAAAGCTTTCTATGATGGGGAAGCTGCAATTATTACCGGAACAAATGGTAAAGTTATCGATCTTTACAATAGTAAAATGACTCAAGTGAACGGTAAACAAGCTCAGTTAGTCGTTCTTCCAGCTGCAAAAGGAATTTATCAAGGTTTTGGTGAGACAGATGTAACAAAAGAATCTCGAGGTTATGCGATTTCTTCTCAATCAAAACAGAAAGATTTAGTGTTCAAAGTTTTAGATTACTTAGCAAGTCCAAAAGGTCAAATGCTAGATCGCCTAGGATTTGAAAATGAAGAATATAAAATTGAAAATGGTCAAATTGTTTTAACAGATAAATATTATAGTGAATGGTTTGCTAGATATTGGGAACCAACAGAATTTAAAACAGAGCAACCATTAAAAACTCCACTTTTAAGCGAGCCAGCTTTAAAATCACAAGAATTAGTTAAACAATCTTATACACAAGATAATAGTTTTATTTTACCAGAGAAATTCATAGCAAATTGGGATGCGATGGAAAATCTTTATAAAGAGTACGCAACTGATATTATTACAGGAAAACGCCCAGTAAGTGACTTCGATAAGTTTGTGAAGGAATGGAAAAAAGCTGGTGGAGATGAGCTTACTAAATATGCAAATGACAAAATTAAGTAAGGAGTTCTAAAATATGGTTTCGTTTCAGGATCGTGTAAGAGGTGTTATTCTTTCAACAGCCTTGGGTGATGCACTAGGGGCACCAATTGAAAAGTTGACCTATGAAGAAATAAAAGAGAAATATAGACGAGTAGAATCATTGAATACGAGTTGGTATAAAGAAGATGCTCCATTTGAAGTGACTCTTGGTAAAATGCGTGGACAAGGTATCGTAACAGACGATACCTTGATGACCGCAAGCTTAATTAATGTTTATTTAAAGGAAAAAAGACATCTTGATGCCTACGATGTAGGGAATGAATTCGTAAAAGAGATTGCTTATAAGAAGACATATATTCCTGAATTTGGTCGCGAAGCATTCATTATTGATCGTCTATTTTATCCTGAAAAATACATTTTCATGCGACATGTTTTAGCTAATTGTGATCCAAGAGAAGCTGGAATTGGAAATATGATAAATTGTGGAGCAGCTATGTACATTGCTCCAATTGGAATCGTTAATGCAGGTAATCCGAAAGCAGCTTATGATGAGGCCATTCTTTTTGCAATGGGCCATCAAAGTAGTTATGGGCTTGAAGCGGCAGGGGTATTAGCTGCATGTGTTGCAAAGGCTTTTGAGGATAGCGTGAGTATTGATGAAATTGTCGAGACAGCGATTTACTATGCTAAAGACGGTACAAAACAAGCGATTATAGAAATGACTGAAGCTGCAAGAAAACTACGATCAGAGCATGCAGAAATGGATCGAGTCATTGAAACATTGCAAAGCGTCCTAACTAAATTTTCACCAATGAAAGATGATGTACATCGAAAAATTGAGAAAGTTGGCATTCCATCAAACCATTACACACCAAGTAGATTATTTTCAATTGAAGAACTACCTATGGCGTTGGCATTTATCGTTTTAAATAATGGTGAATTCTATAAATCGATTTACGATGGAATCAACTCGGGGCGTGATACTGATTCAATTGGTGTTATGATTGGCGTAATTCTCGGAGCTAAGTACGGGTCTGAAGTGATTCACCAAGAAGATATTCGACTATTAGAATCGAAAAATAAAATGAACTTAACCGACTTATCAGATCGATTTGCTGAAGTTGCAAAAGAGATTATTTTACAAGATTTACATCTAAATGAACAAAGAAAAAGATTACTGTGATCAAAAGTGTAACCTGGAAGTGGAGTGAGTGAAATGATTTCGAATGATTATTTAGAGAAGGTATATGCTGGATTTTTAGGAATGAATGTCGGAATCCGTCTTGGTGCTCCAGTAGAGCCTACTGAGTGGACACCAGAACTAATTCAGGACGTTTATGGCGATATAAAGGGATATTTAAAAGATTATAAAACTTTTTCAGCAGATGATGATGCGAATGGACCGGTGTTTTTCCTTCGAGCATTATATGATGATGCGAAAGATCGTGAATTAACTCCAGATGATGTAGGCCGTGCATGGTTGAACTATACACGCGAAGGAATCGGAATGTTTTGGTGGGGCGGTGAAGGAATTAGCACTGAACATACTGCCTATAATAATTTGAAAAAAGGTATTTCTGCTCCAAAATCTGGTTCTGCAGAAGTAAATGGAATTGTCCTTGCAGAGCAAATTGGTGGACAAATATTCGTTGATAGCTGGGGGTTATTGTTTCCAAATAATCCAAAAAAAGCAGCTGATTATGCTGAGACTGCAGCAAGTGTGTCGCATGATAAAAACGGATTATTTGGAGCCAGATTTATTGCTGCATGTATCGCTCAAGCATTTTCTGCAAAATCGATTAATGAGATTATTGAAGCCGGCTTAAAAGAAATTCCAGAAGATTCTACTTATGCATTAGTTGTTAGAGCAGTTCTTGATTTTTATAAGCAGGTACCAAACGACTTCCGTCTTTGCCGTCAATATCTAGAGGACGAATGGGGATATGATAAATACCCTGGGATTTGTCATATTATTCCAAATGCAGGTGTTTGTGTCCTATCTTTACTTTATGGAAATGGTGACTTTGCAAGAACAATAGAAATTGCAACAATGTGTGGCTGGGATACAGATTGCAATGCTGGAAATGTTGGGACAATTTTAGGCGTTTTTACTGGGATTAACAAAATAGCAGATCATTATCGAAAACCAATTAATGATTTCATCGCTACATCAAGCGTTTCTGGTTATTTAAATATTTTAGATATCCCTACATTCTCTAAATCGCTAGCAATATTAGGATACAAGATGGCAAATCAAGAGCCTCCTGTAGATTTAATCGATAGTTATCGAGAAGAAGAAATTTATTTTGATTTCACTTTACCAGGTTCGACACATGGATTCAAAACGGACTTCCCTTTTAAAACTTTCTTAAGACACAACTCCGGGCAAGGGTATAAAAGGAATGGATCACTTGAAATCTTTATCGACAGAATGATAAAAGGTGAAAGCAGTAAAATTTTCTATAAACCTTTCTATAGAAGAGAAGAATTTAATGATGAAAAATACAAACCAACCTTTGTACCTCAGATTTATAGCGGACAAAACGTCTCTTTAAAAATCTATTCAGATAAAATTCAAGGTGAAGACTTTATTTTAACTCCATATATTCGAAATACTTATTCAAAAGAAACTGTAAAACTGAATTCTATTAAACTGATAAATGGTGAATGGAATTCAATTGAATTTATAGTTCCAGATACTGATGGGGATTTAATTGATGAAGTAGGCTTTATTCTAGAAAGTCCTTCAGAACTAACAAAAAGAGCTTTTGGAAAATTATATGTTGATGAATTCCGTATCTTTGGTAAGTCATGTTATTCAATTGATTTTTCAAAACAAGCAGTCGAATTTCTTAGTGTAACCCCTTTTTCTCATCATAGAGGAGAGTGGACCTTAGAAAACGGGAGAATGAAAGTTTCGAGTTTAACAGACTGTGCAGCATTTACAGGAAACTATTATTTAAAGGATGTAATCATTAATGCATCCATTATTCCAAAGAAAGGTGACTCTCACAATCTATTATTTAGAGCATCCGGAGTAGAACGTCATTACCAAGTAGGTTTTGATGGGAAAAAGCAAGTTTCACTCATTGCGAAAGATTTTGGAATTGAACGAATTCACTCTGTTCCTTTTGAATGGAAACATGATGAAGAGTACCAGTTTGAATTGAAGTGCCAAGGGAATGAAATCTTTTTATCGATTAATAATGAAGAAATTCTCTCATTTGAGCACGATCGATTTAATCGAGGAATGTTTGGATTTGCAATGTTAGAACAAGGAGAAACAATACTATCTGATATTTCTGTGAAGGAATTATAAGGAGTTTATGAAAGGTAGCACTTAGCTACCTTTTATTATAGGGGCAATCAAGTTTAATGGAAATCCAGAAAAAGCTGCAGCAATAGCAGAAAAAATGGCATCTATTACGAATGCAGAAGATGGAGTATATGCTGCAAAGGCAATGGCTGCTAGTATTGCAATTGCTCTTGATGGAGCTTCACCAAGGGAAATTATTGACGCAGGTTTAAAACAAATCCCTGAAAATACATGGTTAAGTAGAAAAGTTAGCCAAGCTTTTTCAATTTTGGATTCAACTAATAATGATGGATTTGCTGCAATTCCACTATGGAATAATCAATTGGTCAACTCTATTTATAACTATGGAAATATTGCACCTGAGACTTTAGCGGTTGCCTATGCTATAATTCTTGCTACAGAAGGAGATTTTGAAAAGAGTATCATGCTTTCACTTATGTTACCAAAACAAGCTGATAGTATGCCGGCAATGGTAGGAGCATTGGCAGGCGCAATGAACGGAATAGAATCAATTTCGAAAAGTTGGGTAGATAGTGTTGATACAATTAAAGGCTTCTGTGTCCCACATTTAAAAGGCTTAACGATTACTAATACAGTAAAACGATTAATTGAATCAGAATAAGAAGATAATAAATAATAGAAAATATGTTACATTTTAGGGGAGTACAATCGAGTGAAGAATAAGAAAGCGACGATTCGAGATGTCGCAAAAGAAGCTGGTGTTTCTGTAGCTACGGTATCAAGATATATAAATAAAGTAAGTTATATTAGTCCCGAAACTGAACAAAAAATTAAAGTAGTTATGGAAAACCTTGATTATAAACCAAACGAGATTGCTAGAGGACTTGCGAAACAAAAATCGAAAACAATTGCCTTAATTATCCCTGATATTTCAAATCCGTTCTTTCCAGAATTGGTTGTTGCAATTGAAGAAGTTGCTAAGTTAAAAGGGTATGGCTTAATTCTAGTTAATTCAAATAATGATGATCTAAAAAATCCTATGTTTTGGAAGGAATTTCAAAGCAGATATATTGATGGTTTTGTTTTGGCATCATTTGAATTTAATGAAGAGATTCTAAAATGCTTACAGAATTTGCAAATACCATTTGTTAGAGTGGACCGTGCAGTCGATACGCATACAGCTAATTCAGTAGGTGTGGATAATTACAAAGGTGCTGTAATGGCTGTTGAACATTTATATGAACTTGGATGTAAAAATATCGCTCATATAAGCGGTCCCGATGTTTTTATTCCTGCTAATGACAGACTTAGTGGATATCTAGATACTTTGCAAAAATACTTCCCATTACAAGAACCAATTGTATATCAAGGAGATTTTGCGATGGAAAGTGGCAAGCATTTAACTCAAAAGTTGATAGAGGATCATCCAGAAGTAGACGGCATATTTCTTGCCAATGACTTAATGGCAATTGGCTCTTTAAAGGCATTAAAAATGTTAAATAGACAAGTTCCAACTGATATCGCCGTTATTGGATTCGATGGTATTAAAATAGCCGAAATGGTAGAACCTGAACTGAGTACAATCGTTCAACCAATCTATCGAATTGGCGTCGCTGCAACTAATAAATTAATTCATTTAATAGAAGGAACAGAGGACACTGAAGAATATCAGCTAGAAGTTGCATTAGTTAAAAGAGAATCAACTTTAGGTTTTTTGCCTAAAGGGTAATGTTTCGAAATTTGCATTCATAGAATAAGCCAAATGTTCAAAAGGGCAAAGACTGTAGATAAACTCGATGAAAATCGTGTTTGTTTACAGTCTTTTTCTTTACTCATTCTTTAGGAATAGTAAATAAAACAATCATCGTAAGAGACGAAACGAATAAATCATCCTAACAGAAAGAAAAAAACAATAGTTATCCAGCACTGTTTATCCCTCGATTTTTAGGTACAACGTCACGATTAAATCTAGTATTCAGTTCACTTTTGAATATTCTGATATTTATGTAATATTGAATAAAATGAAATAAAAAGGTGATAAACATATGTGCAAAAATAATAAAACTATCATAACAATGAATAAATATTATGTAAGACCTGGTGACGAGATTGAATTTATGCCAAAAGAGGATAATGTAAAAGAAATCAAACCAAATTTAGTAAAAGGAATTGTAACGAAAGTTCTTTCAAATTCTGTAATTGTCGATATGAGAAAAGATCGTAACCATAGACATTATTACGAACATGATCATACTGTAATTAGCCATAAAAAATATAAAATTTTAGCTCCAATATCAAAAAGTTAATCAAACGTCATTTCCTAGAAAATAGCCTTAGCCCGAATTAAAGGGTTAAGGCTATTTTTTTCATTCTTTGAAATCTATAGTCTTATTTATTCCTGTCATTTTGCTTCATACATTGAGAAATGAGTGACTTTGAACTTATTCTGAAAAAGTTAAGTGAAATTTAGAACGTTTTTCAGAATTTAGTAACAATTAATGGAAAAAAAGTAATTTGAAAACGGTAATTAAACATGGAAAAAATGAAATAAGTTAACAGAATATACACCAATATTTCACTGATTTTCCACTATTTATGTAAGAATTTATTGCAACTATATTAGAATATTTATAGAGCGCTCTATTTAGTTTAATAATGTCAAAAATCATTCCCATAACTCTATTCATGCTTTGTTTTACTCAGGAACCTTACGTGATTGTTGATACTATCGTGTTAGCTTATTAGAGTATATTGCCCCAAACCATTAATAAAAAGTAACAGAAAATCATCGCACCTATCTTTAATAATGACTTTCTATTTTGATATATCCCATATATCCATAGCATTGTAAAAAATACAAAACCTATTTGCCTGATAAGAGAAGGATAGTTAAGTACATCAAATATGTTTATGATTAAAAACAATAAAACTATTAGAATTGACGTTACAACTATTAATACAGGCTTTTGCAAAATCATTACCACCTTTTATTATTTTTTAACCGAGTATAAATTTACTTAATTATACTTAAAACTTTTTATTTTGAAAGTAAAAACTTAAAACTGGTGAGCACAAAAAAGGCACTTAACATGAATGGGTTGAGAAAATTTAAAAAAACTTGCATGAAAAAATAAATAAGCCCCGAGTTATGATTTTATCATATTAAAATAAAGATCAATATGAGAATAGTACTAGTTCTAGAGCAGGGAGAAACTGCTTTTTTTTGTAGTAGTAAAATAGGAAAAAAATACTAATAGTGACTGTTACTTTCATCAAAAATCAAATAGATTACAATCCACGCTATATTAATATTCTACTAAACTTAACTATTTCAAAATTAGATCTCAAAACCATCAATAATGTAATATTATTCATATCACTGTAACAAATTCTTCCAAATTTTAACAAACTCAGACTTTAGACCGTTTTGCTCTTTGATTAGTTTTGTTAAAATAGAATTAGAAATATAGAAAATATTGGAAACAAGGAGGACGAAATGAAAAAGGCAATTGTACAAATTAAGAACTTATCAAAGGAAATAAAAGGGAAAAAGATTGTTTCTGATTTAAGCTTTGATATTTTTGAAGGTGAAGTTTTTGGATTCTTAGGTCCAAATGGGGCTGGTAAGACGACGACGATCAGGATGATGGTTGGATTGATGAATATTTCGGAAGGTGACGTTGTCATTAATGGTCATAGCATTAAGACTAGTTTTGAAGATGCAATTAAGAATGTAGGGGCAATTGTAGAGAATCCAGAGTTGTATAAATTTCTAAGTGGTTATGATAATTTACTGCAATATGCTCGAATGAATAAGAATATTACAAAAGAGAAAATTGATGAAGTTGTTGAGCTTGTTGGTTTAACAGGAGCCATTCGTCAAAAAGTTAAAACGTATTCTCTTGGTATGAGACAGCGTCTTGGGCTAGCTCAATGTTTATTGCATGACCCAAAAGTATTAATTCTTGATGAACCGACGAATGGACTAGATCCAGCGGGTATTCGTGAGATGAGGGATCACCTGCAGCTTCTTACGAGGAAAAAAGGAATGGCCATTATTGTATCGAGTCACTTATTATCTGAAATGGAAATGATGTGTGATCGAATCGGTATTATTCAACAAGGTAAGTTAATAGATGTACAAACTGTAACAGAGCTTACAACTGAAGAAGTCCAAACATATTCAATTGAAGTAAATAATAATGAAACTGCACTTAAAGTACTATCTAAACATAATGCCGAGTTAGTTGATGGAGAAATACATATTGAATTAACGAGAGAAGATGTGCCGAATGTAATTGAGCTATTAGTAGAAAATCGCATTCGCGTATATGGATTTAAGGCAAATGCAAAAACACTAGAAGATCGTTTCTTAGAAATTACGAATGTGTAACTGATCTTTAGAAGTCTCATTAACTAGTGTATCTTGAGAAATTCAAAAAGAAAGGAACTTAAATCATGTTAAAATTGATTCAAAATGAATGGATAAAGATTATTAAAAGACCAGGTACAATTGTAATGATTGCTCTTATTGTTTTACTTGTAGGAGTTATGGGGACATTTGTAAAATATAATGAAAATAAAAAAGACCAAAATGCAGATAAAAATTGGAAGCAAACGCTACAAATACAAACTGCAGAAAATAAAAAAGAATTAAAGAGTTTAAGTAAAAAGGATCCTCAAAGACCATATTTAGAAAAAACAATTGCAATGAATGAGTACAGAATGGAGCATAATATTTCTCCAGATGAAAAGACAAATGTTTGGACTTTTATGGATGTTTCATCAAGTTTAATTATTTTAGTAGGGCTATTTACGATTATCGTTTCGGCTAATATAGTGGCGAGTGAATTTAATTGGGGTACGATTAAACTATTATTAATTCGTCCGTTTTCTAGAAAAAAAATAATTATGTCAAAGTATATAACTAGTATTCTATTTGGTTTTGCAATGTTATTTATTTTATTCTTAGTTTCAAATCTATTAGGTTTAGTACTATTTGGTACAGGAGACGGAAATACTTCTTATTTAGCATATGTTGATGGCCATGTTGAGGAGCAAAGTAGACTTGTCTATTCTGCGAAGCTTTACTTACTGAGCTTCATCGAAACATTTATGCTTGCTACGATGGCGTTTATGGTTTCAACTGTATTTAGAAACAATACAATTGCGATCGGTATTTCAATCCTACTATTAACAGTCGGAAATACGGTAACAGCTATTTTGGCTGGATTTTTTGACTGGACAAAATTTATCTTATTTGCCAATACAAATTTGATGCTGTACGTCAATGGCACTCCATTGGTTGAAGGGATGACAATGACATTTTCAGTCATCATGTTATTCGTCTATTTTGTAATTTTCTTAGGATTATCATTAGTTGTATTTTCAAAACGAGATGTAACAGCTTAAGTTGTTTATCATAAGTACTAGTTTCATCGAAGAAGCCTTATTCAAATTAAAGAATAAGGCTTTTTCATATGTCTTTCATTAAACAATGTAGTTTCTTCCATTTTTTAGTATAAATTCCATTTTATTTTCAAATGATAAAATAAAATCAAAATAGGGGAATGGTATGAGAACTTATAAAGATGGTATGAAAAAAGATTCCTCAACTGAAAATTGGTTTGATGAATTATCGAAATCAAATGATTTTATTAAATTTACAACTTCAAGTGATCTTCAGCAGGATAATTACTATAGTATTTATTTTTACCGAACGTTAATTAGGTCTGAGATCATGCATGATCAAGTACTTCCGTTTTTAACAAAGAATTATACTCTTGAGGAATTGATGACTCAAATTCCAGTTCAACAGCTTACGATTACTTCAGATAGTTATAAAATCAAAAGTAAACTGCTAAAGGGCTATACGGCAATTCAGTATGGTGATAATTTTACAGAGTGTTTACTTGTTAATATTTCGAATAATGTATCTAGAACAATTGGTCCACCGATCATGGAAGCTACTACTTTAGGTCCTCAAGTTGGATTTGTAGAAGATATGGATGTAAACATCAATTTAATTCGAAATAAATTACCAATTTCTGACCTTCATGTGGAGGAATTTGAAGTTGGGAATTTATCAAAAACGGGTGTTTCTGTTATTTATGTTAGTGGAATTGTTGATGAAGAGAATGTTGAAACTGTTAGACAGAGGCTAAAAGACATTCAATATGATCATATTCCGGATAGTTCTTTTGTTTCGTCAATGATCGCGGATAACTCACATTCTATTTTCCCACAATCGATCCCAACTGAAAGACTTGATCGGACAATTGGTGGATTAACTGAAGGGAAAATTGCCATTGTAGTGGACGGTTCTCCAAATGTTCTTCTTACACCTGCTTTAATTGATGAGACTTTTATCGCGATGGAAGATTATTATGTCAATTGGGTACTCGCTACATTTTTCCGTGTTCTAAGGATTTTCGGTTTTGCTCTTTCAATATTCATTACACCTTTTTACGTAGCTATATTGACTTTTCATTACGAATTGATTCCACCACGATTTCTTGAATCATTGATTATCTCAAGAGCATCTGTGCCGTTTCCTCCAATAATAGAGGTATTTTTCTTAGAACTGACAATCGAGCTCGTTAAAGAAGCTGGTCTTCGATTACCATCAAAAATTGGTCAAACGCTCGGTATTGTTGGAGGGATCGTTATTGGTCAAGCGGTTGTTGAAGCAAAGCTAACAAGTAATATTCTTTTAATTTTTGTAGGGTTAGGTACGCTTGCTTCTTACACATCAGCAATTTATAAGTTTAACAATACAATCAGGTTTATCAAGTTTCCGATTATTATAATGGCACAGCTAATTGGACTTTTAGGAATCTTTATGGGCTTTATCTTTTTAATGACTCATTTACTGAGATTAACTTCTTTAGGAAGACCGTATATTGGATCGTATCCGTTTAGAAAAACGGCTTTCAATGATTTATGGTTCAGGCTGCCATTTTCGATGCAGAAAAAAAGACCGACAAATTTAAGACCGGCTACTCTATTTCGGTCAACAACTGATATAAAAAAACCTGGTCCACCAAGTGATTTTGATGAATAATGTAAAGGAGATTTGTTCATGGCCAATTATAGAAGACAACAAGTATCACCATATCTCCTGTTTTTTATCATTACAAGTTCTCAAATAGGAGTTGGTGTATTAGGATTCCAACGGATCATCGCAAAAGATGCAGGTTATGATGCATGGATTAGTGTATTAATAGCAGGAGTATTTGTGCATGTGGTTTTATGGTTTATGTTTAAATTATTATCGAATGCAAAAGGTGATATTATTGATGCCCATACACAACTATTTGGTAAGATCGTCGGTTCGTTCTTTAGTTTAATCATTTTGTTGTATTTTATAGTTGCAGCAATTTCTGTATTAAGGCTATATATCGAAATCATTCAAGTTTGGATGTTTCCAACGATTCAAACATGGCTATTGGGCATAATCATTTTATTGCTATGTTATTACATTATATCAGGTGGCTTCCGGGTAGTAGTGGGTATGGCTTTTTTATCTGGAATCTTCACTGCAGTGTTATATACTTTGCTATTTCATTTGCCACATAAATATATCCATATAGACAATATATTCCCTATTCTTGACCACTCATTTATTGATTTAATGAAGTCTGCAAAACAGTCAAACTACACAATGGCAGGGTTTGAAATTTTACTGATGGTTTTTCCATTTATTCGAAATGCAAATTCATGTCAAAAGTTTGCTCAATGGGGGGTCGGCTTTTCAACTTTGATTTTTACATTATCTGCTTTCACTACTTTTTTACTATTAAGCGAAAAACAAATTGAACATATCATTTGGTCAAGAATCTATATTGCAAAACTAATTCAATTCCCATTTATAGAAAGGTTTGAATACATTCTAATTTCTACATTCTTAATTAAGGTCATATCAATCTTAACTTTATTATTATGGAGTTCAAGTAGGGGAATAAAATTAATTTTTAAATGGAAACAGAAGTATGTATTAATCATAATAAGTCTAGTTATTATTATTGTTTGTCAATTCCTTGAGTCGCGTAATGAAATCAATTCATTTACAGATTATACTAGTAAAATTTCATTATGTCTTTTTTATATTTATATACCAATTCTTTCAATTATTTATATGTTTAAAAAGTCAGGGAAAGCTGTATGAAAACTTTTCTACTTATTTTCGTTGTTAGTTTAGGTATTTTATTAAATGGCTGTTCTCTTGTTCCTTCTTCAGATGTAAATGAGTTAAATCTTATTGAAGGAGCTGGATTCGACTTAGACAAGACAGGTATGCTTAGAGGAACAGCGGTTTTTCCTATATTTAGACCAAATGCGGAGTCCATTTTTAAAGTAACTTCTGCAAGTGGTGAAACAATCAAGAAGATAAGAGAAAGATTAGATAGTAAAGTACGCTATCGTTTAATATCAGGACAATTACGTTTTGTGTCTTTTAGTTTAGAGTTAGCTAAGAAAGGGATTTTTCCGATTGTTGACACGTTTAACCGTGACCCATCAGTTGGTAGTGTACTACAATTAGCAATATTCGATGGGGAAACAGAGGATTTATTATCATTTAAACCGTTGAAAAAAGAAAATTCAGCACTTTTTCTACATGACCTACTAATCCATAATTCAGATAAAGGCCCGGTGCCTTATACTGATTTCTCAACATTTATTTATCAATATTTTGAAGTAGGGCAGGATCCATACTTACCTGTGTTAAAAATAGATAAAGATCGGGTTAAAATAAGTGGACTTGCTATTTTTAAAAAAGATAAAGTTGTTACGGTTATTCCTTGGAAATATGCTTTTATTTTTAAAACGATCATGGAGAAATATAAACAAGGCTTACATCAGTTTAAAATTGATGGAGAATATATAGCAATTGATAATATTAATTCGAAAACTAAAATTGGTGTAAAAGTTAAAAAAGGAATTCCTAAGTTTACCATCTCGACTTCAATTAAAGCCAGAATACAAGAATTTACAGGTCCAGAACCACTTTTGATCCCAAAGAATATAAACAAACTAGAAAAGACTATCGAAAAAGATCTTGAAAAACAAAGTCAGGAACTTTTATCGCTTCTACAGAAAAATAATGTCGATCCATTTGGATTTGGATCTAAATTAGAAGCTCATTATAGAGGCTTTGATGTGAAAAAGTGGACGAAGCAATATCCGAATGTAAAAATAAAAGTGAAGGCTAAAGTAAATATACTGCATTCTGGTGTCGTTGAATAAAAAATAGGCGTCTAAGAGTCAGTGGACTTATGACGTCTTTTTTAATGTAAAGTATACAAATACTTTATTAAATTTTGCTAATATAATTTTGAAGAATAGTTAAGAATAAGCGTATTTAAGACAGAATTTAAGGTAATTCCTGGAGGGGATTATGCTTTTAAAAAATATTTTCATCACACATACGATCATCATTAGTTTTTTTTATCTAAGCTCTTCTATCTTATGGGGAGAAGTAAGACAAAGGTTTGCAGGGAAATCGAAATTTCAAGAATTTTTTATCGGGATCCTATTGAGTGTATTAACGGTTGTCTTAATAAATTTTCCGATTATTACAAATTATGGAATGAATATACAAATTAGGGCTCTTGGAATGGAGATCGCAGTAATCTTTTTTGGGAATATTACATTAGTGACAATGTTTTTTTTCGATATTATTGCTTTTTATTTTATTAATGGATTAAGTCCCGTTTACTTTATAGATTCACTATTGCTTTTGTTTCTCTTATTTTTTGGATTTTATTTGAATTTTCAAAAATGGGATGAAAAGAAAAGAATACAATTTTTGACTCCTATTATCATTTTGTTTAGAGGTATTAGTTTTTACTTTATCGATAAGTGGATGATTGGACCGAGTGGTGAGATTCAATTTGAAAGACTACGTGAAACGATCGGATTTTGGTTTATCATGTTTGTTCCAGCTTTATTTTTGAGTTATTTTATCGCATATCAAACGCGTAATACAGAAATAAAATTAAAGAAAATGGAAAATATCGCAAATGTTGACAGTCTAACCGGACTATTTAATCGTAGATACTTTGAAAAACAACTATTATTTGGATGTTCAAAATCATATGAAACATCAATACCAATAACATTATTAATGGTTGATGTGGATTATTTTAAAAAATATAACGATTTTTATGGTCACATAAAAGGTGATGAATGTTTAAGAAGAGTTGCAACTAGTTTGCAATTAGATACGACAAGCGAATCTGGTATCGTTGCACGATATGGTGGAGAGGAATTCTCGATTTTGTTACTGAAATCTGATCTAAAGGATGCACTTAAAATAGGTAATCGATTACGAAGAAATATAAAAAAATTAAAAATTGAACATGAGCAATCAGAGAAAAAAATAGTTACATTAAGTATTGGTGTAGCGTCAATGGTTGTTGAAACTGAACAAGATTACTTAAAGTTAATTGAGCAAGCTGATCAAGCATTATACAAATCAAAGCATAATGGAAGAGATCAAGTAAGTTACTAATAGATGAAATGAAAAAACATCTATGCATCCCCTTGAAGGTGATTTAAGATGTTTTTTTTGCTGTTTTATTTTATTAGTGGATTTAAATTATAATGGCCCAATGCATCGTTGACTAAATCGATATCATAAATGTTGTTCTCTAAGAAAAATTTTATGACTAAATCATTTAAATCGCTGTCTGATAATGTATAGCCAGCGGAACTTAAGATTTCGCTCGTTTCAGTTTGATCTAGTTCAAGTGCTAGTGATAAAGCAATGATTGTATTTTTCTTTGGTAGGTAATTAGGTATTGAGCGGATTTTTGAAAAATGTTTTCGGTCAATTCCTGCCTTTTTATATATTAATGGGTCACTGACATTTTTTTTATCGATAAAGTTAAATAAAAGCTCTTTGAATGTTGGTTTCAGTTTGTTTTTTATAAAAGCTTCAATCTCTAAATTTTCTAAAGGTTCAGCTGTATATGCTTCACTAAAATGTATTTCTTCTATTTTTACCTCTTCTAAATGCTGTTTTACATAAAGTTGTAATTCAATCAAAAGTTTTTCGTTAAGCATTTTAAAATTCCCCTTTTTAAAAAATGTCTCTTTTAAGGCGACCTATTCACTAATTCATTCAGTTACTATTATATCATCAAGAATGAAGGGGTTGATTTAGAATGAACGGTAATAAAACAGAAATTGTCTTTTTAATCGATCGAAGTGGATCAATGGCTGGACTGGAAAGTGATACGATTGGTGGATTTAATGCATTTATGAAAAAACAAAGTAGTTTTAATGGAGAAACGAATGTAACAACGGTGCTTTTTGATGACCAGTATGAAGTTTTATGGGATGGATGCAATGCACATGAAGTAAAATTAACGGATAAAGAGTATTTTGTAAGAGGCACTACTGCACTGTTAGATGCAATCGGTAAAACCATCATAAATGTAGGAAACAGATTGTCTTTATGTAACGAGGTGGAACGACCTAGTAAAGTCATTTTTGTTATTACGACTGATGGATTAGAGAATGCGAGTGTTGAATTTACGTATAGGAAAGTGAAGCAACTGATCGATCACCAACAAGAAAAGTATAATTGGGAATTTTTATTTATGGGAGCAAATATCGATGTCGCAAAAGAAGCTAGTAGCCTAGGAATTTCAAATGAAAATGCTTATACTTTTGAGGCTTCTAATGAAGGTATTGAAAAGATGTATAGTGTAATAAGCGAAGCAGTGTCTGAAAAAAGAATCTAATTTTTGATTCAAATCTAGTAAGTTTTTTTGACTTATTAGATTTTTTTATTGTAAATAATAATTCTTTAATGATAATTAAGTAGTAAGCTTAATAATGTTAGGATAGGGACAGAAAGCATATATAGAGGAGAGATGTACATATGAAACCACAAAGTTTTGATCATCACGTGAGATATCATCCAGTTTTTCACTTTTTTGGGGCACCACTAGCGTTAATCACAATTATTGGATCAATCGTTAACTTGTGTAGCGCGATAAAAAATCAAGATCAGATCTGGTTAGCAGTCTTTATTTTAGTTACTTCGCTATTATTAGTTGTTTCATTTTTTCTAACAAGACTTTATTCTAACAAAGTGCAAGATCGTGTTATTCGAATGGAAGAAAATTTTCGTCATTTTACGTTAACTGGTAAACCGTTAAATCCTCAATTAACAATGGGACAAATCATTGCATTACGATTTGCTAGCGATGAGGAATTTGTAGCGTTAAGTGAAAAAGCGGTAAATGAAGGAATGAGTTCGAAAGAGATTAAACAACAGATTAAAAATTGGCGAGCGGATGAGTATCGCGTTTAATTTTTGTGTCGAGGACCTTACTTTGTATAGGTCTTTTTTTATGCGGTTCATGAGGAAGTAAACTAGCGAAAAAAAGAAAGATACTTCCTCATGACAGGCACATGAGGAAGTAAAACAGCAAAAAATAGAAAGTTCCTTACTCATGACAGGTTTTACTGAAAATCAACCAAAAATTAGAGTAGTTGACAAGCTCATTTTTCAACACTCTAAAAGCCATCTTTATAAAGAGACGAACTATAGAATCTATCACTTATTGACTAAACAGCTTAGATGAAATAAGTATTTTAGAATAAATATAATTAATATATGTAACTTATGTAATTACTATAGTCATATTTTGTAATATTCATTTAGATTATATAAGTTTTAGCTAGAATCAAATATCACGGGGAATTCAACTTGAAAAGAGGCTGAAGAAATGCCTTTTTTCATCGATAATTCCATAATTTTTGATATATTACTGTAATAAACATGCTGTGAAAGTAAATGATTTATCATCTCCCTGTTACTTTTTTCTGCAAAATCTATGTTACGATTAGTAAAAATTAGCAAACAAAGAAACATGGGGGGTAAAAAGAAATGATTAACAAAATGAAAGTTACAACCATTTTAGCAGCTGCTGCACTCTCAGTATCTGTAAGTGCTAATGTACAAGCTGCTACGGTTACAGTAAAAAAAGGTGATACCATTTGGGATCTATCACGTGCAAATAATGCAACCGTTGAAAATACTAAAATGTTAAACGGAATTACTTCAGACTTAATTCATCCTGGTGATCAATTGATCATTGCACCAGAAAAACAATATCAAGTAAAAAAAGGTGATACGTTATGGGATATTGCTCAAACTCATGATGTAACAGTATCGCAAATTCAAGAATGGAACAATATACATACGGACTTAATTCAACCTGGATTAAATCTAGTAATCTTTGAAGGCGTAAAAAACATAGCTCATTCAAAAATGACATATACAAATGTTGCAGCAAGTTCTAAAACTACTTCAACAGTGAAATCAGTAAAAGAATCTTCAAAAACTGCATCGGCAGCAAGAGAAGATGTTGCTAATGCAAAGGTAAGTGTACCAGCACCAAAGGAAAGTACACCAGCACCAAAAGTAAGTGCACCAGCACCAAAGGAAAGCACACCAGCACCAAAAGTAAGTGCACCGGCACCGAAGGAAAGTACACCAGCACCAAAAGTAAGTGCACCAGCACCGAAGGAAAGTACACCTGCACCAAAAGAAAGTACATCTACTAAAAAAGCAACGGGCTCAAAAGTAGTAACAGTGGAAGCAACTGCATATACAGCTTCTTGTAAAGGATGTTCTGGGATTACTGCTACTGGAATTGACTTGAAAAAGAATCCAAATACAAAAGTCATTTCCGTTGATCCAAATGTGATTCCACTTGGAAGTAAAGTGTATGTAGAAGGTTATGGTGAAGCAATCGCTGGAGATACTGGCGGTGCCATCAAAGGAAATCGAATTGATGTCTTTATTCCAAATAAACAAGATGCGATTAATTTTGGAAGAAAACAAGTGAAAGTAACAATCTTAAATTAAGTATAAAAAAACACTGAAACGTATTTAAGGTTTCAGTGTTTTTGATTAGTTATTTTTTAGTAGATGACTACTGGCTCATATGTGCTGAGATTATCATATACTGTTTTCATTATATTTGGTGGAGTATTAACGCAGCCACCTGATCCGGCATTTAGATAGGCATTGTTTGACCAGTTGCTTCGCCAGCTAGCATCGTGGAAACCTTGCCCGCTGTTGGTGAATGGTGCCCAATAATTGACCTTAACTTCATAAGAACCAAGTCCTACATGGGATCCTCTTAAGGTTGATGGTGTCCGTTTATAAAGGATATACCACACTCCTTTTGAAGTATCTTCACCAGTGACGTGTTTACCAGTAACGACATTTGTTGTAATAACTAATTTGCCATTTTTATAAAGCCAAATACGCTGTTCTGCAATCGACACTTCAGCATATGTATCGCCAATCCCATTGTTTGTGGTTGTATTATATCCATAACCTTCATTATTCCAGCCATGTCCGATAATATTCGTTGCAGAAATCGATTTTTCGCCTGTTTCAAAAGCCTTTTGAACTAATGATAATTCTTTATCAACATCTAATGCCCAGCCATAGCCTTCTCCTTTAACGGAGATGACTGATCCTGAATGTGTTTTAAATGTAAAATTTTTATTTAATGTAGACTGAGAATTATTTACTTCAGCAATCTTGTTTTTAAGATTGCTAGAGTCTATCGTAACTTTTTGATCTTTTGACACCGAAGCATTTTGAATGTATTCACTCGCTTTTAAAGAATAAACTTTATCCTGAACTTTATACTGAACTGTTCGTCCTAGTAGTTCTTGAAGTTTTTTCTGTTCATTTTTGACAATTTTACTGTCCTCTTTGATTGGTTGTATGTATACAGGATTTAGACGAATTATACTTGAATATCCTTGTCCCATATAGTCTTTTAATAGACGATCGACATCATACTGCTCACCGCTGATACTTTTAGTGACAATCATTTTACCTTGTTTCAATTGAACAGTTGCATCTTTTGGAGCTTTTAGGCTCTTATTAAGCGTGAGAAGATTATCTTCAATCTGTTTTTTCATTGTTTGAATTTGAGATTCATCTCGATTACTCGGAACTAAAGTATAATTTCTTTCTTTTGAAGAAGGAAAAAACGTACGCTGGTTTTTTAGTATTTTTTTTATAGCTGGTAGATCGTTATCTGTAAAGCTCATCTTTGTATCTTTTCCATCGAAAATTTTCTGATCCCCTACATAAACAATGTTTTTAAGTTCGCTTGTTTGTAGTTTTTTTAGTGCTTCATCAGCATTTAGTCCACCTAAATTTATGCCGTTTATCTTGATTTGAGCATTAAAATGGTTCGCCTGATAGCCAAATGCCACAATTAAGAGTGTCGTAATAATAATAATGCCAATCGTAATGACACGCCAAGGTAGAGACCGTTTAAACGATCTTCCTCGTTTAATATTATTTCCTTTCACATTTAAGGTACTTTCCAAAACAATTCCTCCCATAACCAAGTTGTCCATCTATCAATGTTTACTGAAATACAGATTAGAATATTACAATTATATTACATTATTTAATTATATGTGACTATTCTACAATTTTCTACGGTCGAACACTGTCACAATTTGTTTGGATATAGAAATTTTTTCCTTATTTAGGCGGATTGGAAGTATAGGACTAGAAAGTGTAAATTTATTATATAATGATTCACGGTCGTTCTAATAATAATTTTCTATCTACTATTGAAGTAGTAGGATATGAAAATGCCGAATCTTACAGTGTATTGAGAGGATAAGATTCTTTATTTATTATTCATTAAATTATATTTGTATATCAAGTTTAGTAGCCTGGCTATGACATATAGCACCAAGTAAAGCAATTTTGAAAGAGACAGTGTTGAAAATAATAGTTTACTAATGTATCATTATTAATAATCAGAATATTCCGTTAAGAAAAGAGGGAAAATAGTAATGAGTAAACAAATTCCTGAAAAATGGTGGAGTCAATTAAAGTTGCCAGCGATTTCTGCTCCTATGTTTTTAGTTTCTGGTCCTGAGCTAGTAGAGGCTGCATGTTTAAATGGTGTAATTGGGTCATTTCCAGCACCGAATGCTCGCCCAATTGAAGTACTTGATCAATGGATGGGGCAATTAAATGATCATCTTGCTTTGGCACGCAAAAAGGAGCCGGAACGTAAGATTGCACCATGGGCGATGAATATGGTCGTTCATAGTTCTTATAGTAGATTACAAGAAGAACTTGAGCTGTTGAAAAAACATAAGCCTGAGCTTGTCATTACTTCATTAGGTTCTCCAAAAGTAGTGGTTGATCTTGTACATAGTTATGGCGGACTAGTATTCTCGGATGTTAGTGATATGAAGTTTGCTAAAAAAGCAGCTGAGGCTGGTGTTGATGGATTAATTTTAGTTGCATCAGGTGCTGGTGGACATGCTGGAAATTTAAATGGATTTGCTTTTGTTGATAGTGTTCGTACGTTCTGGGATGGCATTATTGTGTTAGCAGGTGGGATTTCAACTGGTAAAAGTATATTGGCTGCACAAGCTGCAGGCGCTGATTTAGCTTATATGGGAACACGCTTCATTGTTGCCAAGGAAAGCTTAGCAAATGATGAATACCGTCAAATGTTAGTTGATGCAACGCAAGAAGATATCGTTTTGACTGATGCATTCTCTGGAGTGAAGGCGAATATGTTAATCCCAAGCATAGTGAAGGCTGGTCTTGATCCTGAAACATTGAAAAAGAAGGAAAAAGTCGATTTCGATGGAATGAAAAATGAATCGAATGCAAAGGCTTGGAAAGAAATATGGTCTGCTGGTCATGGTGTTGGGGCAATTACAAAAATCAGTCCCATTGCCGACATTATAGATGAGCTTGAAAAAGAGTATAGTGAGGCAGTTAGTAAGCTAAATAAAAATGCTGAGAAATTAAAAACAAAAGTAAGTAAATAATTGTAAGCGTTTTACTTTCATGCCGTTAATCTATTGTTTAATGACCATTTAAAGCTTATAATAAATTTAATGAGATGGAATCATAGTATGGGAATGTTATGACTCTATCATTTTAGTAAATAAAAAATGGATTGGTATGTTAGTATGATTTGCTAATAAACTATTCCACCATGATGACATTAAACCTATTTATCGGGTATGTGTATTCATGGTGGATTTTTTTTGTGATTAAAGGATAAGTTGGCCGCGTGAAGGGAGTATTTGGGGAGTTTTCTTTATGTGAAAGAAGGGGAGGAAGACCGTGAAAAATAACATCGTTACAATCACGATTGACGGGAAAGAAGTAAACGCAAAGCAAGGTTCTACAATCTTACAAATCATCAATCAAAATGAAATTAGTCACCCACAAATTTGTTATGTTCCTGAAGTTGATCCAATTCAAACTTGTGATACTTGTATTGTAGAAATTAATGGAGAGCTAAAGCGCTCTTGTTCAACTGTAGCAATGAATGGAATGAATATTCAATTGACTTCACCTAAAGCGAAGGAAGCCAGGACTGAAGCGATGGATCGTTTATTAGAAAATCATTTATTATATTGCACAGTTTGTGATAATAACAATGGAAATTGTAAGCTACATAATACGGTTGAAGAAATGGGCATTGAACACCAAAAGTATCCTTATCAGCCAAAGGTAGCTTCTTGTGAAGTAGATTTGACACATCCATTTTATCGATATGACCCAAATCAATGTATTGCATGTGGACAGTGTGTGGAAGTATGTCAGAATCTTCAAGTAAATGAGACTTTATCAATTGATTGGGAAGCTGAACGTCCACGTGTTATTTGGGACAAGGGAGTTTCGATTAATGATTCTTCATGTGTTAGTTGTGGACAATGTGTAACAATTTGTCCTTGTAATGCATTGATGGAAAAATCAATGCTTGGTGAAGCTGGTTTTATGACTAGTTTAAATGACGAGTTACTTGATCCGATGATCGATCTAGTAAAAAAAGTAGAGCCTGGATATAGTGGTGTTTTTGCCGTTTCAGAGGTTGAAGCAGCAATGCGAGAAACACGTACGAAAAAGACAAAAACTGTTTGTACTTTCTGTGGTGTTGGTTGTACATTCGAGGTTTGGACGAAGGATCGAAAAATCTTAAAAGTTCAACCTAGCTCGGATGCACCAGTAAATGCCATTTCGACTTGTGTAAAAGGTAAATTTGGTTGGGATTTTGTCAATTCTAACGAACGAATTACAAAGCCATTAATTCGAAAAAATGGCGTATTTGTTGAAGCGAGCTGGAATGAAGCGCTTGACTTAGTTGCAAGTAAACTTGGTTCCATTAAACAAGAATATGGCAGGGGCTCTGTAGGATTTATTTCATCTTCGAAAATTACGAATGAAGAAAACTATTTAATACAAAAGTTGGCTCGACAAGTATTTGAAACAAATAATGTTGATAATTGCTCACGTTACTGTCAATCACCAGCAACAGATGGATTATTCCGTACGGTAGGTATGGGTGGAGATGCAGGAACGATAAAAGATATCGCAAAAGCTGGACTAGTTATAATCGTTGGTGCCAACCCGGCAGAATGTCATCCTGTACTTGCGACACGAGTGAAGCGAGCACATAAACTACATGGTCAAAAACTGATTGTTGCCGATCTTCGTAAAAATGAAATGGCTGAACGCTCTGACATTTTTATTAGACCAAAGCAAGGTACGGACCAAGTATGGTTGATGGCTGTAACTAAATATATCATTGACCAAGGCTGGCATGACTTAGAATTCATCAATGAGAATGTTCATTTCTTTGAAGATTTTAAAGATGTTCTTGAGAAATATACGCTTGAATATGCCGAAAGTGTAACTGGAATTTCAAAGGAAACGTTAATTCAAATTGCCAAAATGATTCATGAAGCTGATGGAACTTGTATTTTATGGGGCATGGGCGTAACACAAAACACTGGTGGCTCTGATACATCGGCTGCGATTTCCAACTTATTGCTTGCAACAGGAAACTATAGACGCAAAGGTGCAGGCGCTTATCCTCTTCGTGGTCACAATAATGTACAAGGTGCATGTGATATGGGTACTCTTCCTGGATGGCTGCCTGGTTACCAGCATGTAACAGATGATGCGGCCCGAATGAAGTTTGAAAAAGCGTGGGGGGTTGAGATCGGAGCAAAACCTGGTTTAGATAATATCCAAATGCTTCAATCAATCGAAAAGGGCGAGATGAAAGCTATGTACTTAGTTGGTGAAGATATGGCGCTTGTCGATTGTAATGCAAACCATGTAGATGAAGTTTTATCAGATTTGGACTTCTTTGTTGTACAAGATCTTTTCTTCTCAAAAACAGCGCAATATGCCGATGTTATTTTACCTGCTGCACCATCACTTGAAAAAGAAGGAACATTTACAAATACTGAGCGTCGAGTACAAAGATTATATCAAGCATTACCGACTCTTGGTGAATCGAAGGCTGACTGGTGGATTATCCAAGAAATTGCCAACCGATTAGGTGCAAACTGGAACTATCAACATCCAAGTGAAATATTTGCTGAAATGGCCAGCTTAGCACCACTATTCTCACAAGCTAGCTATGAGGTGATGGAAGGTTGGGATAGTTTCCTTTGGGGAAGCTTAGATGGAGCAAGTACGCCACTGCTTTATGAGGATGGTTTTAATTTCCCAGATAAAAAAGCAAGATTTGTTTTAGCTGATTGGATGGAACCTGTTGAGTTTGCTGATGAGTATGATCTATTAATTAATAATGGTCGTATGCTTGAGCATTTCCATGAAGGGAATATGACGAATAAATCATACGGTATTCAATTAAAAGTGCCCGAGATTTTTGTAGAGGTCTCACCAGAACTTGCGTATGAACGAGGTATTAAAGATGGTTCACTTGTTCGATTAGTTTCACCGTATGGAGCGCTGAAATTACCTGCATTAGTAACGGATCGAGTACAAAAAAATGAATTGTTTTTACCAATGAATTCAACAAGTAATGAATCTGCAATCAATTTCTTAACAGGTCCAGCTAAAGATCACCGTACAAATACACCAGCTTATAAACAAACGAAAGTAAGAATGGAAGTATTACGTGTAGAAGGTGAAAGTCCGTTGCCAAAATCAAACCCACGTAATAAAAAGCGAAACCCTCAAAATGGAGTTGAGGTACAGCGAAAATGGGAACGAAAAGGATACGTCCACTTAACGACAAAATAAAGGGGAATGAAGATGGCACAACCAATCACGACGATTAAAAAATATATACCAACTAAAGAAGAGCAAAACCAGCAGAAACTAGAAGATTTGAAGCTATTATTAGCAGAAAATGAAGATTCGTTAAATAAAATTTTAAACATCGTTTCTGAATTAAATGAAGCAGGTATCCTTGAAGCTACAAATGCAATGTTACAATCGAAAGAAAAAATTACAAAAATTGCTTTAGGACAAATAAACCGCGAACCAGTCACGAATGTCATCAATCATATGATGGGAGCTGTTGGTGCACTTTCAAGTGTCGACCCAGAGTTAACAACAAAGTTCATCAATTCAGTAACAAAAGGAATCGATGAAGGAAATAAACATCTCGAAAAGGATGATAAAATAGGAATACTTGATTTAGTAAAAGTATTAAAAGACCCTGATGTAAACCGTGCGGTAGGTTTTGGGATCAATTTTCTAAAAGGTATGGGAAAAGGTCTAAAAGAATAATAGAAAAACAATTTGAATTTAATAGAAAAGAGTTTAATAATAAGAGATGAACCATTTAATTAAAAAACTAATTAAAAGGTTCATCTCTTAATGAATATTTCTTAAAAAAACATGATATACATTAAAAATATTTCAAAAAGAGGGGAATCTAAACAATGTTACCAACTGAAGTGAGAAGAGGGATTCTCCGCTTTGAAAATGGTGAAACAAACTATATAGTAGACAGCATTGTCACAGAATATCCCGTCACAGTAAAAATCAATGGACAGGAATTTGTTACGATGGTCAGTACCCCAGAATATATTGAGGATCTGGTTGTAGGATTTCTAGCATCTGAAGGGGTCATTCGAAACTATGAAGATATTGAAAACATATGGTTCCAAGAAAAAGAAGGCTTTGTCCATGTGAAAACAAAGAAAATGAATCCATATTATAAAGAGATTCAAAATAAAAGATATATTACATCTTGCTGTGGAATGAGTAGACAAGGGTTTGTTTTTGTAAATGATGCATTAACAGCTAAAAAAATGAAAGAAGTGAATATTCGACTATCATTTCAAGATTGTTTTCGATTAATGGAGAAGATGCAACAATCTGCTTTTTTGTTTCACGGTACAGGTGGGGTTCATAATGCAGCTTTATGTGATTTAAATGGGATTCTCTTGAATAGAATGGATATTGGGAGACATAATGCATTAGATAAAATCTACGGTTATTGTCTAAAAAATAATATTTCTATTTCAAATAAAATAATCGTATTCAGTGGCCGTTTATCTTCTGAAATTTTACTAAAAGTAGCTAAAATTGGTTGTGAGGTTATATTGACTAAATCGGCTCCAACAGAATTAGCTCTTCAATTGGCAGAAGAATTAGGCATTACTACAGTTGGTTTTATTCGAAATCAATCGTTGAATGTATATACTCATTCAAATCGAATTTTAAATGATTCGATTAATTTTGAAATGATGAACAATCCTTTATGAAATATAAAAGATAAGTGAGGCAATCGTTATGAAAAATGTTGCATTGGATAAACATCATCGACCTTTACAGGATTTACGTATATCTGTTACCGATCGCTGCAATTTTCGTTGCCGTTATTGTATGCCAGAAGAAATCTTTGGTCCGGACTATTCTTTTTTATCACAGGATAAAATACTTTCTTTTGATGAAATAGAAAGATTAACGCGTATTTTTGTCTCTTTAGGGGTAAGAAAAATTAGAATTACTGGTGGGGAACCTTTATTACGTAAAAATTTACCTAAATTGATTGAACGTATAATTAAAATAGATGGTGTGGAAGATATCGCTTTAACGACAAACGGTACTTTACTTAAAAAGTTTGCAAAAGATTTATATGAAGCTGGTTTACGAAGAGTAACGGTAAGCATAGATTCCTTAGATGAAGAACGCTTTTCATATATGAGTGGTAATCGAGGAAATGTAAAGTCTGTGCTAGAAGGAATCCAAGCTGCTTCTGACATCGGAATGAAGGTTAAAATCAATATGGTTGTTCAAAAAGGCAAAAATGAACAAGATATTATCCCGATGGCACAATATTTTAAAGAGAAAAAACATATTCTTCGTTTTATTGAGTATATGGATGTTGGTAATTATAACGGTTGGAAGCTTGATGAAGTAGTAGGAAAACAAGCTATCATCGATCTAATCAATGAAGTCATGCCTTTAGAATTTACAGAAGCTAATTATGTCGGAGAAGTTGCTAATCGATATCGTTACAAGGATAGTGATGATGAAATCGGAATTATTTCATCAGTGACCGATTCATTTTGTTCAACTTGCACTAGAGCACGTATATCTGCAGAAGGAAAATTATATACTTGTTTATTTGCAACGAAAGGTTATGATTTAAAGGAATTGCTAGGCTCTAGCCAAGATGATGAACAAATAAAGGAAACGATTTTTTCGATATGGAGCAATCGAACTGACCGTTATTCAGATGAACGATTAAGTAATACAAAAAAAATGAATGATCAGTCATCACATAAAATTGAAATGTCACATATAGGTGGTTAATCATTACCAATAATAGAAGGTTTGGATTAAAGGCAATTTCAAGCCGAAAATTAGAAAGTGATGATTTTGAACTCTGTTCGTTTAGCAGGGAATTTAAGCAGCATTCAGAACTCCTTATATGATGAGGATTTCTTAATGCTGCTTTATTTAATAGAAGGAAAACAAGAAAAGCAGAAAAATTGGTGAGGATAACCGGAGAAAACTTATACTCTCTTTCGCTAAGTCCTGCTTTAATGGAGGATATCTTATGTCAGAACGCTATTCACGTCAGCAGCTTTTTACTCCGATTGGTGAAAAAGGACAAGAGTTAATTAGAAAAAAACATGTATTAATTGTTGGGGCAGGAGCGTTAGGAAGTGCTAGCGCAGAGGCACTTGTTAGAGCTGGAATTGGAAAGTTAACTTTAATCGATCGAGATTATGTTGAAATGAGTAACTTGCAAAGACAGCAACTTTATACCGAAGAAGATGCAATTGAGAAATTGCCGAAAGTAATCGCCGCAAAAGGGCGTCTTCAAAAAATAAATTCAGATGTGAGCATTAATGCGCTCGTAATGGATGCAAGTGCAGATAATATGGAAGTCCATTTAAAGGACACTGATGTTATGATTGATGCAACAGATAATTTTGATATTCGTTTTATCATAAATGATTTATCGCAGAAATATGAAATTCCGTGGGTATATGGCTCTTGTGTTGGGAGCTTTGGTATGTGTTGTACGATTCTACCAAGTAAAACGCCATGTTTAAATTGTATCTTAAAAAGTTTACCAGTACCCGGTGTGACATGTGACACAGCCGGAGTCATTAGTCCTGCGGTACAATTAGTTGCGGCATACCAGGTTGCTGAAGTATTAAAACTATTAGTTGAGGATTACTCAGCTATTAATTCAAAATTCCTTACATTTGATTTATGGAATAATGAACATTTTTCATTTAAATTAACGAAACTCAAATCAGATGATTGTCCTTCATGTGGAACAAATAGGACATATCCTTATTTAGCCTTTGAAAATCAAACGAAAACAAGTACCCTTTGTGGGCGAAACACGGTTCAAATTAGACCTTCAGTAACTAAAAATTACGACTTTAATGAACTAGAAAATCTACTAAAACAACAAGGAACAGTTCAACGAAATCCTTATTTGATTTCTTGTCAGATCGAAGACTACCGATTTGTTGTATTTTTGGATGGTAGGGTTTTTGTACATGGCACAAATGATATACAAGAAGCTAAAAAACTATATTATCGTTTATTAGGTTAATAGAGAGAGGATGAATAGAATGCTTGAAAAACGAGTACCAATTCCAGTCGAAGAAGCGGTTCGTAAAGTGATGTATTTTGCCAAATGTGGATCGCAAGAAATGGTATCAATCGATTTAGCGTATGAGAGAGTATTAGCTGATGATCTAAGAGCTGATCAAGATATTCCTGCTTTTGACCGTTCTCCGTACGATGGTTTTGCGATACGAGCTGAAGATACTATTCTTACAAGCAATGAAAATCCTACAGTTTTTGAAGTAGTTGGAGAAATTGGAGCTGGTTTTGTTTTTCCAAATGAAGTAGCTCCATTACAGGCTGTTCGTATTATGACAGGAGCTCAAATCCCTCAAGGTTGTTCAGCAGTTGTCATGCTTGAATTAGCGAAAGAGATTAAAGCTGACGGTAAAACGTTTATTGAAATTAAACGCTCTTATCAAAAAGGCGATAATATCTCATTCCAAGGGGAAGAAACGCATAAAGGTGATATTCTAGTTAAAAAGGGAACTAAAATTAACCCAGGAGTGATGGCTTTACTTGCTACATTTGGCTATCGTCAAGTTCCTGTAGCGAAAAAGCCAGTCATTGGAGTCATTGCTACAGGAAGTGAGCTTCTAGATGTCGACGAACCACTCGAACCAGGTAAAATTCGCAATAGTAATTCTTATATGGTTCTAGCTCAAATTCAAAAAGCAGGTGCAATCCCTAAATATTTAGGAAAGTTTAGCGATGATTTCGATACTTGTTTTGCAGAAGTTCAAAAGGCTTTAGAACAAGTGGATATTCTAATTACGACCGGTGGTGTGTCTGTCGGTGATTATGACTATTTGCCAGATATTTACGCTAGATTAGGCGCTACAGTTTTATTTAATAAAATTGCCATGCGTCCTGGCAGTGTAACAACAGTAGCGCATTTTGAAAATAAATTATTATTCGGTTTATCAGGAAATCCATCTGCTTGTTTTGTGGGATTTGAATTATTTGTTAGACCGATTATCCAATCTTATTTGTTTAACGAAACACCACATTTAAAAAGAGTAAGTGCCATTTTAGGCGAAAACTTTCCAAAGGCAAATCCTTTTACAAGATTTGTAAGAGGTAAAATTGTTTATGATGAAGGTCAATTGACAGCCATTCCAGCAGGTTTTGATAAGTCTAGTGCTGTTTCTTCATTAGCATATACGGATGCCTTTATTGTTTTACCTGGTGGAACTAGAAAATATGAAAAAGGTATGTCGGTTGACTTATTAATACTAGAAGACCATGAGGGAAGTAAATGGCCTTGGTATGATTTCCTACCTGCATATAAGTAAATAATTAAAGAAAAGTGAAGTGATTTACTTGGAACAAACATTATTTAATATTGTCGATACACCGATTGTTGTTGAGGAAGTTTCCGATAAAGTAAAAAGTAGAAATGCCGGAGCCATTACTGTTTTTATAGGTACCGTTAGAGAGTTAACAAAAGGGAAAAAGACTTTGTCGCTAGAGTATCAAGCATATGAATCAATGGCCGTAAAAAAACTTGCTCAAATTGGTGATGAAATTAAGCAAAAATGGCCAGAAGCAATTGCGGCGATTACACATAGAGTTGGAAGATTAGAGATTAGTGATATTGCCGTTGTTATTGCAGTTTCCTCTCCGCATCGTAAAGTGGCTTACGAAGCTAATGAATACGCAATTGAACGAATTAAACAGATCGTTCCAATTTGGAAAAAAGAGTTTTGGGAAGATGGTACGATGTGGATTGGTGACCAATTGGAAAATACACCATACGAAGAAGGAAAACCAAGTGTGGAGGAATCGAAATGATTAAAGTTTTATTATTTGCTCATTTACGTGAGAAAGTCGGGACTGATGAATTGACAGTGACCGATCAAAATGGCATAAACGTAAAAGCGTTAAAAGACTATCTTATGACTAACTATGATTTACCACAACTGAATCAGATTATGACTGCTGTAAATGAAGAGTTTGTAACGGATGAAGAAATTGTAAATGATGGAGATACAGTCGCATTTATTCCACCAGTTAGTGGGGGATGATGGTTTTCATAAAGCTTGAAAGTAGGTTGAATGATGCATAAACATAATGAAAAAGCGGTTGTTAACGTCGCAGTTTTAACAGTTAGTGATACTAGAACTGTTGAAAATGACGAGAGCGGTAAACGAATTAAAGCTTTAGTAGATGAGCAAAAACATATCGTCTGTGATTATCAAATCATTAAAGATGAAATCCCATTGATCGAATCGATTGTAAGATCATGGAGCGAAGATGAAACGATTCAAGTGATAATCATAACAGGTGGTACTGGTTTTACGAGAAGAGATGTTACATATGAAGCAATTTCAAACATGCTGGATAAAGAAATGCAAGGGTTTGGCGAACTATTTCGTTCATTAAGTTATTCAGAAATCGGTCCAAAGGCTATGTTTAGTAGAGCAATTGCAGGTAGTTTTCACGATAAAGCGATCTACGTCATTCCAGGTTCAAAAAACGCAGTAAATCTAGCAATGACAAAACTAATTTTACCGACATGCCAACATTTTGTTGAAGAATTAAACAGACAATGAATATAGCTGGCGTCGTTTTAGCAGGTGGAAAATCATCCCGTTACGGTAAACCAAAAATGTTTGAAACGTATAAAGACAAATTATTGTATGAATATAGTGTGGAAGCCTTACAGGAAAATTTGATTTCACCGATCATCATTTCAACGAACGAAAAACTAGTTCCGTATTTTAGTAAAAATGATCTAGATTTTATCATTGAAGGTGAAGGCACAGAATACCAAGGACCTCTGTATGCCATGTACAATGCATTTTCTAACTTACCAAACAAAGACTGGTATTTTGTCCTAGCCTGCGACACACCATTTATTACAGCTGATTTTGTAAAAAATATGATTGAAAAGGTACAAAATACGAATGTTGATGCAATCGTTCCAATCCAGTCCGATAAACTGCAACCACTATTTGCGCTCTATCATCGAAATTGCATCGAAAAAATGAAAGAGATGTTAGATAAAAAAAATCGAAAAGTCCAGTTATTATTCAATGAAGTAAATGTAATGACTGTTCCATTTTCAAATGACGATATCATCTTTAAGAATATAAATAGTCCAAATGACTGGATTTAATTGATCAAATTTAAGCATGTTCTGGAGGGACTTCTATGAGTGAATTTTCACATTGGAATGAAGAAGGAAGACCTAAAATGGTCGATATATCAGAAAAAGACATTACGACAAGAGTTGCAATTGCGCAGAGTACAATTTCAATCTCAACGGAGTTATATGAAGCCATTCAAAATGGATTAATTAAAAAAGGTGATCCACTAAATGTTGCACAAATCGCTGGAATTATGGGAGCTAAAAAAACTTCAGACATTATTCCAATGTGTCACCCAATCGCACTTTCAGGAACTGATTTTACTTTCGAATATGTAGAGGCACCAAATGGATATGATTTAATTATTCGTGCGACAGTGAAATGTACTGGAAAAACTGGAGTTGAAATGGAGGCACTTACAGCTGTAAGTGTAGCTGGCCTTACATTTTACGATATGTGTAAAGCTGTAGATAAAAGTATGGTCATAAAAGAAACGTTTTTAGTGCAAAAAAAAGGTGGTAAAAGCGGCGACTTTTTCCATAAATAAGATCGGCAAAAAAAGCTTAATTGATTAGTAGCTTCTACTATCTAATCAATTAAGTTTTTATCAAACACAAAAACTGAAATCGCAAGATCCTCTTCAACTTTCATATCCGAGAAAAGATTGATAAACTTTGCATTAACGATTTCTTCTAACTTAACCGGATGATTTTTTGCATATACATCTTGAATCATCTTAGTTCTGGCATTATGTACAATATCACGCCCTTCAGAAGTTTGAGCAATAAATAGCTCAGTAGGTGTCAGATTCCCATACAAAGTTGATACAGCCATATTTTCAACAAAAACAGTATGGATTCTTTCAGGGCCCTTACCAAATAATTCTTTACGCAGTTTTCGTATATAGTCGTTAAATTCATGGATAACTTTAGACATTATCTATACCCCTTGCATTCATTTTGTTTTTTTTATCATAAAGCAATGATTCGAAAAATTAAAGAAAACTTTTAGTGAACGTCTTTTAAAGACTTAATTACAATGCTCCACCATCAATACAATAATCGATTCGATTTTTGTATAATGGTGTTTTTTCAGTAGGCTAACTTATAATAAAAGTATTTCATAAAAAGGAATTGAAAGCGATGAAAAAAAACTATTCCATTTTGCAAATTGTAGGCTATCAAAATAGTGGAAAAACAACACTTACAAAAAAGCTTATTAAACAGGCCAATCAAAGAGGACTAGTAGCTGCCACTATAAAACATCATGGTCACGGGGGTGCGCCTGATACAGAAATCGAACAAAAAGACAGTAGTCGTCATTTAGATGCTGGAGCAATCGTTTCTAGTGTTGAAGGTGATGGAGTCTTGCAATTAAGAACAAATTTTATCAATTGGGATTTAAAGAAAACAATTCAATTATATCGTCTTTTTTCACCTGATATTATTTTTATTGAAGGTTATAAAAGGGAAAGTTATCCAAAAGTAGTATTAATAAGAAGTGAGGATGATTTAAAATTACTCGATTCATTAACGAATATAATCTGTGTGATCAGCCATTTTGAAATTGAAGAGGGTAGATTGAAAGATTATCAATATTTCCAACTTTGTAATGAAGATATTTATTTTGATTTCTTGATGAATGAAATTTCAAAAGGTAATTTCATAGATGATTAAAAAAACTGAAAATATGGTTTATGTTGAAATGAGGAATTTTAATTGTTTGAAGAGTTTTTAATTCCCCTTAAGATTTCCCTTAAGGTTACAATCGTGGCAGGATTTATTGTTATTATTTTAGGGACTATAGTTGGAAGAATTCTCTCTTTGAAAACCTTCAAAGGTAAGACTCTCCTTGAAACAATTTTAATGTTACCTTTAGTTCTTCCTCCTACAGTTGTAGGATTTTTACTATTAGTCATTTTCGGAAGACAAAGCTTCGTTGGAAAAATGATCGAATGGTTGTTTAAACAGCCAATTGTTTTTACATGGTGGGCCGCTGTCATTGCATCAATAGTTGTAGCGTTCCCACTTATGTATCAATCTGCAAAAACTGGATTCCTTGGTGTAGACAATGAGATTGAAGAAGCTGCTCGAGTTTGTGGTGCAAACGAATGGAATGTTTTTTTCTTGATCTCAATTCCTCTCTCATTAAAATCGATTATCTCAGGTAGTATATTAAGCGTTGCAAGAGTATTAGGCGAGTTTGGTGCTACACTTATGTTTGCAGGAAACATACCAGGAAAAACACAAACTGTTCCAACAGCAATTTATTTAGCAATAGATGCAGGAAATATGAAAATGGCCTGGTTATGGGTGCTTTCAATGATTTTAATTTCGTTTATTATGCTGTTTGTTGTACAGTTAAAACAAAAATGATTTTTTAGTTTAGTATTGTCTTTCGTGAATTTATAATGCCATATGTAGGATGTTTTTCCTTTTTATTACTAAAATAAAACAGAATGTAAACAGTAGAAACTAAAAAAGAAAGGGAGGAAGGCATGGCAAATAAAATAGAGTTAATTAATCTTGCAGTAGGATTACCGAGTAAAATGGAATATGGCGAAAACAAAGAAATGATAACAGGTATATGTAAAGAAGGGATAGAAGAAGTTTACTTATCAAAAGAAGGCTTTAAAGGTGATGGAGTAGCTGATTTAAAACATCACGGTGGACCAGATCGAGCTGTATGTGTGTATGCATATGAACATTACGCACTTTGGGAAAAAGAGTTTAATCTAAATTTACCACTTTCAGCATTTGGCGAAAATATTACTGTCACAAATATGTTAGAAAAAGACGTACACATTGGTGATGTCTACCAAATGGGTGATGCAATTATACAAATTACACAAAGTAGAATACCTTGTGACACCATTACAAAACGAACGAATGTAGCACTTAAGAGAATCGTAGAAACTGGTTTTACAGGCTACTTATGCCGTGTATTAAAAGAGGGAACAGTCAGAAATGATTCGAAAATAGAATTAATCGAAACGCAAAAGAATAAAATTTCGGTTCTTCATTGCAACGAGATTTATTTCCATGATCCAAAAAATGTTGAAGGAATAAAAGCGATATTGGAAGTTCCTGAGTTAGCTGAGGATTGGAGAATTCGGTTAAATAAGCGTTTGGATGGTTTAGTTTAAAAGACTAAGGATAGAAAAAAACAGTTATTTCTGTTTTTCTATCCTTTTTTTATTTAAGTTTAGTTACTTTCTATTTGTACGACTAATTAGCATTTATGTTAAGCATGTAAATCGAAAATTTATAGTAAAAAACACCCTTACCTCAAAATGAAGTAAGGATGTTGTTGATCAGTTTTAAGTTTCCATTCCTTTAAACTCTAACGTTCCTATTTTCTTAATTCACCAGTCGATTCCCTAATAATCAGTCTAGTAGGCAATAAGATTTCATGGATTGGCTCGTCTTTGTTTTCAATTCTCCAGCATAATTGTTCAACTGCTTTTTTACCGAAGAAGTTTAAATCGACATCCATTGTCGTCATTTTTGGTGTTGCAATTTGAGAAAGTTGGCCATTGTCAAAACTACATACAGATATGTCTTCTGGTACATTGAATCCTCTTCGTTGTAATTCAGTTTGAATTAGAAAACCAAGTCCATCATTTACACAAAAATAGGCTGTAGGTTGTTTTGAAAATTGATCGAGTAAATTTATTATATGGGACTGTTCCTCTTTAGCGTGATTTAATAGTAGATTTTCATCAAGTTTTATTCCATATTTTTTAAGAGCTAAAAAATATCCTTCTAATCTTTCTTGGTAGCTTGGTGAAATGTCTACATCTCCAACGAAACTAATTTCTTTATGTCCCAATTTAATTAAATGCTCTACAGCTGTAAAAGCAGCAAAGCGATTATTTGTTAATATTGAATCAGCATGAAGGAATGGTTCATGGTGATCAATTAGTACGGTAGGAATCCCGGATTTTATTACTTTCGCAGTGTAGTCAGTATTAATATGAGACAAGATTAATAATCCATCAATTTCTTGATTCGTTAATAAAGTAGGCATAATTAAATTTTCAACCGAATGCTGATCGATTGATTCGATTAAAAAGTTAATGTCTTTAGCTTTTAATTCTTTTTGAACACTTAAATAAATTTCACCAAAAAATCCTGTTAAAGAAAACGCAAGATCAGATGCAATTAATCCAATTGTTTTGATTTTTTTTTCTTCAACTTGTTTTTGAGTACGAATAGTTGAATAAGAATAACCTAATTCATCTGCAGTATCTTGGATCAGCTTTCTTGTTTCTTCGCTAACACCAGGTTTTCCGGATAAAGCCTGTGATACTGAGTTTTTTGAGATATTTAATCGTGTCGCAATGTCTTGCATTGTCACTTTCTTTTCCATTTTTAAATTTCTCCCCTAAATCAATCTATCTAAATTATATCGTAAAATTGATTGTAAGTATATTGTAACGTTACAAAAATTGCAATGCAAATTTTTGTAATGTTAGTAAATTGACTATTTTGTTAAAAAAATATGAAAATAGTAAAAATCAACTTGACTAAAATCAAGTTAGGTGAAATAATCAGCTTATAAGTTAGTTTATAACGTTACAGAATAATATTTATGTATATTTGTAATGTTAATTGTAATGTTTAATTGTGAATTAGAAGTAATGAATAAAGGGCACGGATAACTATTTTTATGAATGGCCTAACAACTATTATACTTTTATTCAAGTATTTGTTAGCGCTTCCAGATGATTGAAATTACATAGTTTATAAAAATTAGTCCACGTGTTTTTCTTTTGAAAAGAGTTTTGATTCTATCTTAATCATTGGAGGAAATACCAGATGAAAATGAAAAAAGTATCATCAGTCTTATTAGCAGCTTCATTATCTGTTGCTAGTTTATCTGCTTGTTCTACAGGTAATAAGGAAGTAAAAGGTGGAGCAAAAGATGGGGTAACGACAATTGAATTTTGGGCGGCACCAAATCCGACTCAACAAGTGTACTGGAAAGATGTAGCCCAACAGTTTACGAAAGAGAATCCTAGTATCAAAGTAAATGTAAGTCCAATGAAGGAAAGTCCAACATCTGAAGCTAGTATTCAATCTGCCATTGCAGGTGGAAGCGCTCCGACAATGTCTGAAAATATTAATCGAGGATTTGCTGCACAGTTGGCTGATAGTAAAGCACTTGTTCCTTTAGATGAATTAGATGGCTTTGACAAGTTGAAAGAAAATCGACATATGAACGATACGATGAAAGGTTGGCAGTTTGCTGACAATCACCAATACGTAATACCAATCTACTCAAATGCAATGCTATTTGGATGGAGATTAGATATTTTAAAAGAATTAGGATTTAACACGGCACCTAAAACGTATAGCGAAATGTTAGCGGTTGCGAAAAAATTAAAAGAAAAATATCCAGATAAATATGTTTGGGCAAAAGCAGATCTTGCAGATCCTACAGCTTGGAAAAGGTGGTTCGACTTTTTCATGTTATATGATGCGGCATCTGAAGGTAACAAGTTCGTAGAAGGTTCTAAATTTACTGGTGATAAGAAAGCCGGAGAGCAAGTTTTTAATTTCATGAATGACTTACGTAAATCAAATGCACTACTGACTAGACAAGCTAAAGATCCATTTGAAACTGGATTAGGTATCTTTACTGATATTGGCCCTTGGACAATCTCATATTGGGCAGATAAATTCCCAAATATGAAATTTAATGAGACATATACATTATCTACACCACCGGTTCCAGATGGTATGTCTGTTGAAAATGTTAAAACATTCGCAGATACAAAAGGTTTAGTAATTTATGCTTCTGCTACAAAAGAGCAACAAAAAGCAGCGATGAAGTTTATCAATTGGGTGTATTCAAATCCTGAAAATGATTTGAAATGGCTTGAGAAAACGAACTTACCACCAGCACGTGATGATTTAACAACAAATGATACATTTAAGTCGTTCTTTGATAAAAATCCAGCATTACAACCATATGCAGCAGCCGTTCCTAATGCGATCCCGCCAATGGATAACGCAAAATACAATGATATTCAAACTTATATTGGCCAATATGCATTCAATCCTGTAGTAAAAGGTGAAAAAGATTCTAAATCTGCATGGAAAGACATGAAAGAGGCTATTGAGGGGGCTCTTAAGTGATGAGCACGAAACAAGGAAGGTTGGGCTGGCTATTTGCCAGTCCTTATCTTATTTATGCAATAGTTTTTTTCCTAATACCACTAGTGTGGTCGTTGTTTCTATCACTGACTGATTGGAATTTAATCGCTCCAACGTTTAGCTTTGTTGGAATCGAAAATTATACAGAAGCTTTTAAGAGTCCTGGTGTACAAAGCGCATTTTTCGTTGCTTTCAAGTTTATGGCACTGTTTGTACCGATGGTTGTAGCATCTTCAATCATTGTGGCTTTAATCGTTCAAGGTTTACCAAAGTTTAAAGGTTTATTTTTAATCGGATTTTTTCTTCCGTATCTAGCATCAGGTGTAGTTTCTTCATTAATTGTAAAAGGATTGCTTTCATACAACAGCCCGATTAATGAATTCTTAAGAAATTCATTTGGTTTAGACATTAACTGGTTAGGGTCGCCGTTTGGTGCTTTATTCACTGTAGCGGTTATTATTGCTTGGAAATTTACTGGTTACTATGCATTAATTTTAACTTCCGGTTTTGATAGCATCGATAAAGAAGTTTATGAGGCAGCCTTAATTGATGGGGTAACACCAATGCAACGTTTTTGGAAAATTACTTTTCCTCTATTATATCCAGCATTATTTACAGTCCTAATTTTATCAATCGGTGTAACATTTGGTATTTTCACAGAGGTTTACCAATTAACAGGTGGGGGACCGAATTTCGCAACGAATACATGGCAAATGGAAATCTTTACGAGAGCATTCTCAAATCTTCAAGCTGGTTATGCATCTGCCATTGCGATCATTGCCTCTGTAGTAACATTTATATCAATTTTTATTATTCGAAAACTTTTAGAAATGTGGGGAAAACGAAATGGTTGGAATTAAGAAAAAAGGACTATGGTTTCGTTACCTGATTGCCTCGATTCTCTTACTAGTTATGATTTTTCCATATATTTATATGGTTTTAAACTCATTCGCTGATTGGAATCAAGTGGACCGAAAATTAATTCCAACAGGTTTTACTTTGAAATCATATAGCTGGTTATTAGCTGGCGGTGAATCGGCAATACCAAGGCCTTGGATCAATGCTTTTTTTAATAGTTTCTTTGTATCAGCTGCCTCTACATTATTAATGATGGTGACAGCGGTTATGGTAGCATACGCACTTGCTAAAATTCCTTTTAAAGGAAGAAACTTTATTAATAACTTTATTTTATTTCAAATGTTTTTCCCAGCGATTATTTTATTAATCCCTACATTCCTTGTCATTCAAAAAATTGGGATGTATGACTCATACTGGGGAATGATATTGCCAAAAGCAATGAGCTTATGGGCAGTCTTTATGTACACAAACTTTTTCAAAGCTATTCCTGAAACATTTATTGAAGCAGCAAAATTAGATGGGGCTAGTGAGTGGCAAATCATGTTTAAAATTGTTCTGCCGATGTCCAAATCAATCACAACTGTTATTTTCCTCTTCTTATTTATGGAAAGATGGACTGAGCTTTTATGGGACATGTTAGTTGCAAAGAGTGACAATATGCTAACGCTGAACGTTTTATTATCTCAAATGTTTGGACCTTATGGCGGTTACCCAGGACCAATGTATGCAGCAGCAGTATTACTTACAATACCTATCATTATTATCTTCTTACTATTTGCTAAAAAGTTTAAAGAAGGTATGCAATTTACACTTAAGTAATTCATGGATCGGAGTTCTAACATAATGGCAAATTGGTGGAAGAAAACTACATTTTACGAAATTTATATGCCGAGCTTTATGGATGGTAATGGTGATGGCATTGGGGATTTTGCTGGTATCATTTCTAAACTCGATTATTTAAAAGAATTAGGTATCGGTGGAATTTGGCTAACTCCGTATTACCCATCTCCTAAAGTTGATAATGGTTATGACATTTCAGATTACTATTCAATTGATCCGGATTATGGAACGATGGAGGACTTTGAATTATTTATCAAAGAATCACATAAACGAGGAATTCGTATTATTGCTGATTTAGTTTTAAATCATACATCCTCTGATCACCAATGGTTTAAAGAATCAAAATCCACTAGAAATCATCCAAAACGAGATTGGTATATTTGGAGAGATAAACCAAATAACTGGGAATCGTTCTTTGGTGGAACAGCTTGGGAATATGACGAAATCACAAACCAATATTATTATCATGCATTTGCAAAAGAACAAGTCGATTTAAACTGGGCAAATCCAGAAGTAAAAAAAGCGATGTTTGATGTAATGGACTTTTGGCTTCAAAAAGGAATAGATGGTTTTCGTTTAGATGTCATCAATTTTTTAAAGGTAAATAATTCGTTTAAAGATAATCCAAATGATCATAAAAAGAATGAGCAACTTCATTTACATGATAAAGACCAAAAAGGAATCCTACCAGTCATTTCTGAAATAGCCGAGTTTGTAAATCGCTATGAAGATAAGTTTTTAGTTGGGGAAGTTGGATCTGAAGATTTATCAATTCTTAAAGACTATTCAGGCGTTCATAAATTAGATGTTGTTTTTAATTTTAATATTGGAAGTATTTCAGAGTTTGATTCAAACAAGATTTTTCAACAATTATATGAAATGGAAGAAGCTTATGATGAAAATCAAATTCCAACATTGTTTTTCTCAAGTCATGATATGTCCCGTTTTATTTCAAGATTTGGCGGAGATGAAAAGCGAGCAAAACTAATAGCTACATTGATGCTTACAGCTAAAGGTGTCCCATTTATTTATTATGGCGATGAAATTGGCATGCGAGATTGGACTACTGATGACATAAAAAAAATGAAGGATGTTCAAGGATTGACCGCATACGAATTAATAATGCAATCGACAAATTCGGAAGTTGAAGCATTAAAAGTAGCCAATGAGAAATCACGAGATAAATCTAGAACACCAATGCAATGGAATTCACAAGCTAATGCTGGTTTTTCCACTGTTGAACCATGGATCACAATACCAAGTCAAACGCTTGATATTCATGTTGAAAATCAAATACAGGACTCAAATTCAATGCTTTCTTATTATAAGAGCTTGCTGAAACTAAGAATACAGCATACTTCATTGCAATTAGGTCAGTACGAATTATTAAAGTATGAAGAAGAATTACTCTATTTTATTCGATCGTATAAAGATGAAAAAATGATCGTGATTTTAAATTTTTCAAATGAACCCAAATTAATAACACTAGATTCATTTACACAATTACAACTTAAATTACTACTTTCATCTAAACGTATTGATTTAGAGATTACCAAGGATATAAAGGTTTTACCAAATGAAGCATTAATTTTAAAAGGGGAATAAGGAGAATGACATTTAATCAGAAGCAAAATGCTCAAACTTGTGAAGAGTTAATTCTTGAATTTACGGCGAAAATGCAACCAACTAATCCAGAAAAAATTGTTTTTACTGGAGTCGGAAATAATGATGTTTATAATATCAGTGCTCCTTTTGAAGACGAAGGTGAGCTTGTTATTGCTGGCCGGGTCGAATCTCGTGATAGTGAGCATTCAGTTGTTTATTTTTTCGTTAAAAAAAATAGAGAGTGGGTACGTAGGGAAGAGTCACCAATTCTTGAATTACAAGATCCATTTTTTACAAGAATCGCTGGAGAACTAGTGGTAGGAGGAGTACAAATCTTTCCACATCCAGAAAAAGATGGGGAATTAGGCTGGAGAACTGTTTTTTACAAAGGTGATTCAATCGCAAAGTTAGAGGAATTTGCAAAAGGTCCAGATGGTATGAAAGATCTCCGTTTAGTTGAGTTAAAAGATAAAACAATCGGTGTTTTAACTAGACCACAAGGTGAAAAAGGCGGCAGAGGAAAAATTGGTTGGACAACGATTCCATCACTTTCAGAATTAACGATTGATGTAATTAATAATGCGCCATTACTTGAAAATCAATTTATTGAAGAGCAGTGGGGCGGAGCAAATGAAGCTCATCTTTTATCGAATGGAAAGATTGGTGTGCTAGGTCATATTGCTAGTTTTGATGAGGAAGGAAATCGTCATTATTATCCAATGATATTTGGTTTTGATCCCCAAACAGGAGCGTTTTCAAAGATGGAATTAATCGCGACAAGAAGTCAATTTTTACCTGGTCCTTCAAAGCGCCCAGACTTAATTGATGTTGTATTCAGCGGGGGATTGGTTCGTCATTGGAATGGTACAGCTGAACTTTATGCCGGAATAAGTGATGCAGATGCTCAAAAAATCACGATGGTCGATCCATTTTTACAATTCGAACAATAAGTACTAATCATACGCCAACAAAGGAGCTAATAAAAATGAATGTATATAGATATGAAGAAAACCCATTAGTAACACCACAAAGTGTAAAACCACATCGTCCTGATTTTGAAGTAATCGGCGCATTTAATGCAGGGATTGCAAAATTTAAAGATGAAATTATTATGCTTCTACGTGTTGCAGAACGCCCAATTAGTGAAGATCCTAACATCATTAAATCACCTGTCTTTAATCCAACTTCAAATGAACTTGAAATTTTAGAGTTTAATGTAAATGATCCAAAATATGATTTTTCAGATGTACGTACAATTAGTGAAAATAATGATAAACAAGGCTTTAAATACTTAACTTCACTTTCGTATTTACGGATTGCTCGTAGTAAAGATGGGCACCAGTTTACGATCGATGAAAAACCATTTCTATACCCTTCAAATGAATTAGAGTCTTTCGGGATTGAAGATCCACGAATTACTCAAATTGGTGATACATACTATATCTATTTTAGTGCTGTTTCACCTGTAGGTGTTGGTGAGTCAATGGTTTCAACGAAAGATTTTGTAACAGTTGAGCGTCACGGAATGATTTTTGCACCTGAAAATAAAGATGTATTAATTTTCCCTGAAAAAATTAATGGGAAATATTATGCACTTCACCGACCGGTACCGAAAAGTATCGGCGAACCAGAAATTTGGATTGCTGAATCTCCTAATCTACTACACTGGGGAAATCATAAACATCTATTAGGCTTAAGAGAAGGTATGTGGGATAGTGCTCGAATGGGAGGTGGAGCTGTTCCATTTAAAACAGAAAAAGGTTGGCTTGAATTATATCATGGAGCGACGGAAGATCACCGTTATTGCATGGGTGCCGTTTTACTAGATTTAGAGGACCCTACTAAAATTATCGCTCGCTCTAACCAACCAATCCTTCAACCAGAAGCAGATTATGAAGTAGAAGGATTCTTTGGAAATGTAGTCTTTTCATGTGGAGCACTAGTTGAAGGGGACGTTGTTAAAATGTTTTACGGTGTGGCAGATACTTCAATGGCATGCGCTGAATTAAGCTTAAAAGAAATACTAGATTCATTAACTTATTTATAAACAGAACGTTTGTAGAAAGGATGACATAAACCAAGGAATAGAAATTTACGCCAAATTTAACGAAATGAAACTTTGTTGAACAGTGTAAACGACTCTTGCTTTATGCATCCTTTTTTATCGAAAAATGAGTTGGAAGTTGAAACTATTGAATGAGAAATGCGACTAAAAAGTTATCGGATTTATATACAGAGGTAGCTAAATGCGGGGAACTAGCTTACTTTTGATTAGTTTTAGTCGTTCTTGTAAATAGCCGCTCCTAATAGAGGGGAATAGATTAATGCTTCAAATTTTTAAATCTTTTTCTGCAGAATTAAAGTTCTATTTACTGATGAATACTTTCTTTTCTTTTGGAGGAGCCTTATCAGGAATCTTTCAAAGTGTATTTTTATGGAAGCTTGATAAAACATACTCACTACTAGCCTATTTTAGCCTATATTGGTCAGTTGCCATTATCTTTTGCTTTGGTATTTGTGCCTGGATAGCTAGAAAAACGAGTCCAATGATAACGATGCGATTAGGATTTATCTGTTACTTAATTACCTATTTAATTATGTTACTTTACCATTCAACCTTGAACGAGCATATTTTATTACTAGGATTTTTAAATGGATTAGCAATGAGTTTGTATTATGTAGGCGTTCATTTAGCTGTTTTAGATTTAACGACTAATGAACAAAGAGACAAGTTTTTATATGTTCAAGGAATCTTAATGACAATCGGAGGGGGAATCGCACCTCTTCTATCCGGAATCATTATTTCCCAATTTAATGGAATGACAGGATACTATGTCATTTTTACTGGTACTTGCGTATTCTTCTTTATTTCTTTTTTGACTTCTTTAAAGGTAAAAGGAAAACCTGTTTCTGCAAAAAAGTCATTTTCTTGAAGTTGTAAAAAATCCTTCAAAAGAATGGAAAAAGATGTACTTAGTCATGTTTTCAGATGGAATAGTATCTGGGGTGTACACAACCTTTTTAATTACGATGATGACGTTCAAAATAGCTGGTGGGGAATTAAATCTCGGAATCTATCATACTGGAACACAGTTTGTTGTCGTTTTAGCATTTTATTTTTTAGCTAAACTAACGAATCAAAACGATCGAATGAAGATTTTTGCTGCTGGATCGATCTGTATACTGCTGAGCTCTTTTCTAATTTCTTCTTTACCTTACCTTATTTCACTAGTTATTTTTGGAATTGTCTCTCCAGTTGCAATGAATATGATCAATACATCTATGAATGCGATGATTTATGAATCAATTGAAAGAGATCCGAATTATAAGGCTAAACGCTTAGATTATATTATCATTCGAGAAATCCCGCTTGGAATTGGGAGATTGATAGGGGTATTTATTTTTCTAGTCATGGGTAAATACTTCGATCTCGAAGCACTTTTACCAATTTCATTTAGCTTTTTTCCAATTATCTATGTAGTAATGATTCCAATTCTTCATTTGATTTGGAAGAAACCAATCAATAAGGCCATGCTTCACTCAAAGGAAATATAAAAAATTGATACATGGGAGGAAAATTTATGTTAGGTGCAATCGAAGCAGGGGGAACAAAGTTTGTATGTGCTATTGGAGATGAAAATGGAAATTTAATTGAGAGAATTCAAATTCCGACAACGATACCGGATGAAACGATCCCAAAGGTGATTGAATTTTTCGATAAGTTTCCAATACGAGCAATAGGAATTGCTTCGTTTGGTCCAATTGATGTGAATAAAGAAAGCGCTACCTATGGAAATATTACTTCAACACCAAAAAAAGAGTGGAAGAATTATCCTTTTCTTCAAGTATTTAAAGGCCATTTTTCAGTCCCAATTGGTTTTAATACGGATGTGAATGCAGCGGCATTAGGTGAGGCTATGTTTGGAGCAGCGAAGGGTTTAGATAGCTGTCTTTATATAACAGTTGGTACTGGAATAGGTGCTGGTGCCATTGTTAATGGCGAGTTGCTTCAAGGCATTACTCATCCTGAGATGGGGCATATTTTAGTAAGACGACATCCACTAGATCAGTACAAAGGAAAATGTCCTTATCACCGTGATTGTTTAGAAGGGTTAGCTTCTGGTCCAGCTATTGAAGCCCGTTTTGGAGAAAGTGGTGCAAGCCTTGTCAATCGAAAAGAGGTTTGGGACTTAGAAGGATACTACATTGCACAAGCACTTATGCAATATATTTTAATCTTATCACCTAAGAAGATTGTCCTTGGTGGGGGAGTTATGAATCAAAAGCAAGTTTTCGATAAGATCTATCAATATTTGAATGAGCTAGTTTGCGATTATGTTAGTTTACCAGAGTTATCTGAATATATCGTATCACCAGGCTTAGGAGATCATGCTGGAATTACTGGAGCTCTTATGCTTGCACAAAATGCTTTAAATAAAAATGCACTAGTATAAATAGCCTATAGGAGGAAATTAGCATGCAACCATTATTTTTAAAACCGGTATTTAAAGAACGAATATGGGGTGGAACAGCTTTAAAATCCGATTTTAACTATGATATACCAAATGAAAATACAGGTGAATGTTGGGCAATTTCAGCTCATCCTAATGGAGCATCTATTATTGAAAATGGACGATTTGCAGGGATTACCTTAAATGAATTATGGGAAAAGCAACCGGAGTTATTTGGTCACCCAAAGGATGAGGTTTTCCCACTATTAACGAAAATATTAGATGCAAATATGGATTTATCCGTTCAAGTTCATCCCGAAGATTCTTATGCAAAAGTGAATGAAAATGGTGATCTTGGTAAAACAGAATGTTGGTATATTCTTGATTGTAAAGAAGATGCGCATATGATCTTTGGCCATAACGCTAAAACAAAAGAGGAACTAATTAGTCAAATTAAAGAAGGCAAATGGTCAAATTTACTTCGCCGAGTAAAAATTAAGCCGGGGGATTTTTTCTATGTCCCAAGTGGAACGATTCATGCATTATGTGAAGGAACGCTCGTATTAGAAACACAACAGAGCTCTGATACAACTTATCGGGTTTACGATTATGATCGAAAAGACCATGAAGGAAATTTAAGAGAGCTTCATTTAAATAAAGCAATCGATGTCACAACAATTCCACATCAAGAACCAGAAGTCGAATGTAAGACGGAAGAAAAAGAAAATATAAAGATTAATACATTTGTAGATTCGGAATTTTTCACTGTCTATAAATGGGATATTACTGGAAAGGCTTATTTAACCTATAATGATCAATATTTACTATTAAGTGTAATAAACGGTAATGGAAAACTAATCCATAGCGGAGAAGAGTATCATTTAACAAAAGGCTCGAACTTTATCATTCCTGTTGGATTTGGGGAATTTGTTTTAGATGGAGATTGTGAAATAATTGTTTCGCATACCTAAAAAATATTGAAAAATAAAGGCGTCGCTTCAGAGGGTTTTCAGAATGAATGCAAACGTTTGCTTTAAAATACAAAAGAACTAGAACAACAAGGATAGGCGAAGCAATGAAGAAAGCAAGTGATTTTCGAACAGTCTAAAAGGCAGCTTATTAGCTGCCTTTTAAAATTTAACTTCATCAGTAGTTTTAGGTTCAGCTAGCCAGCGCAGTGTCTCATTATGGTGTTTAATAATCTGCTCGGCCGTAAGCTCATCTGAATTCCAAGTACTATGAGCATCCGTAACAAGTGTAACTTCATAGCCATTTCCAAAGGCGTTTCTAGTCGTAGTATCAACACAGATTTCCGTTTGAATTCCCGCCATAACTAAATGGTTAATTTCAAGTTTTGCCAACTCTTCTTTTAAATTCGTCTTAAAAAAAGAGTCTGGTGTTGTTTTATGTATAATGATATCTCCATCAATTGGAGCAATATCTGACTGAATTTCCCAACCAGGTGTACCATATTCAAGTGGAGAATCTTCTTCAGAATGCTGTATATAAAATATCGGCGTATTCGTAGCTCTTGCTTTATCGATCAATTTGTTTAGATTATTTAATAATGTTTCACTATTATAAACCGGATTAGATTCGGAAAACATAAAAGCCTGAACATCGATTACTAAAAGAGCTGTTTTTTTCATTTAATAAATCTCCCCTTAGAAAATTGGCTATTTTTTACACCTTCTAGAAGAAAATATATCATGATTAGCAGTAGAGGAGAAGGGTTATTTTCAGAAAATTGTTGCTTATTTAATTTAATTGGATACTGTGCCAGTTACTTACATTGCATTGACCAAATTCATTACTACCTGTAGCAATAACTGTGCCATCTGATTTAAGTCCGAGAGTATGTGTACAACCTGCTGAAATTGCTATAATATCGCACCAGTCACTTACATTACATTGGCCATGCCTACTTAATCCGACAGCTATAACAGAGTCGTCTTCCTTTAGTCCAATCGTATGATTACTTCCAGCTGAGATTGCTACTATGTCGTGCCAGTTGCTAACATTACATTGACCATCTTTATTCAGTCCTACAGCAACAACCGTACCGTCCGACTTTAATCCGATGGTATGAAGATACCCTGCCCCAACCGCCACGATCTCATGCCATTTGCTTACTTTGGATTGGCTATACCGATTATTGCCCACAGCTGTAACGGTGCCATCTGATTTAAGTCCGACAGTATGCCAGTCACCTGCCGAAATAGCCACAATGCTGTGCCAATCATTTACATTGCACTGACCATCGTTGTTTCGACCTACAGCAATAACCGTACCATCTGATTTTAGCCCGACTGAACGACGCCAACCAGCTGCAATCGACACAATTTCACGCCAGTTGCTTACATCACATTGTACATGCTTGTTCCATCCCACAGCCACAACGGTTCCGTCTGCTTTTAATCCAATCGTATGAGAATTACCCGTGTGAGCGTTACCCGCAGCAACCGCCACAATATCGCTCCAATCGTTAACTTCTAGTTTGCCATATTTATGATCACCTACTGCATAAACCGTACCATCAGAATGAAGTCCGACGGAATGTCGATAACCAGCTACTATTGTGTCTTTAGGAAACTTTTTCACTTTTAACTCCCTCCCATTAACTACAACTCATCTACTTAGCTTCTAATCAACAATCTTTAGTCCCATCAATGTTGCAAATTGAACGGCTTGATTTGATGAAACTTTGCAGCCATTTAAATTACTAATTGAAACAGCTAATTCGTTAAAAGTAGAGCTACTAATATCAATCCCTTTTAAAGATGTTTGTTCAAAATTTGCTCCATCAATATTACATCTATTAAAATCAATTTTTTTGAATTTACAATCATAAAAATCAGTGTTTTTTAGAACAGAGTCTTTAAAAATTACTTTTTCTAGTTTTGATTCTCCGAACAGTGATAAATTTAAAACAGAATTTTCAAATTGTACATTTCCAATGCTAGATTCCGTCAAATTTGCGCCTAATAATTTACAATTCTTAAAAATCACTTTGTGGATGGAAGAGTTTCTCATATTGCAATTTGATAAATCACAGTCTTCAAAATATACATCAGTCATACTAATGTTTCTCAAATCTGTATTCGTAAATTTACAATTCTTGATGACTGCTTTATATAAATATACTCGATCTACAACTTCATTTTCAAAAACGGAGCCAGAGATTTCGCACATTCCTAATTCTGGGTCCTCTTCATAAAAAATGTCATAAAAGTTTCTAGTGATTAATTCTTTCGGGATTGAAGGTGTATCGATTTTCATAGGAATTCCTCTCCTTAAATAGGTGGATAAACTACTATCCATTCGATTTGCTACTAATTACTATAAGGAACTTTAATTTTAAAAAAAAGACTTTTAATTCTATTCGGTCTGTGTACAAAATAGCGGGTCTTTTATTTGTATAGTAAGAAGAAGTGTACCATTTTTAAAATGAAAAGCTACTTTCGTTATAATCCATTTTTGATATGACCCTTTTGTAGTCTACCATTTCTAAAGTGTCAATCGTAATAAATACTAGAAACATGAACTCTATTATCAAATTCGCTACTAATATTAATAAAATTTAATGTAAATCTATTTTTCTAATCGAAATCTATTAAAACTTCCATATTTATAATAGGATGCTTGTCCAATCTACATTATCTTTTTTGAATAAATTATATTAAAACTATCAGGAGTTGATTTAATGTATCCGATCCGTCCAGTTACTAGTGCTAGTGTAGCAGAAAGACAAAGATCTTTTAATAGAATAGAAAATGCACAAGCAGAATTTCAAAGATTAGTCGTTCGTGATTCACACACGATTACAGTTGCTCAAACTGAAGCTCAGGCTTTAGTTTTAGTACAAGCTTCACTACAAGCTGCAATTGAAGCTGTCATTCTTTTATTTGCTGATGATCCAAGAGTTAGTCAATTGCAAAAAGTTGCTCAATCCTTAGAAAATCTTCAATTACAATCACAATCTGTTTACATTGAGAATTCAGATGGAATTGTTGTCACACAAACTGAATTGCAAATTGAAGCAGTTATTCAAGCAGCAATTCAATTATTAGCACAATTAGTAGCAAAACTCGGCTAATACGATTTGGAGAAGAAAAGGACAAAATTTTTTCGTCCGAAACCTCTTATTCAAATTTGTTAAATGATTTTGCTTAGGTTTATAACTTTTTTTGATGCCGCTTTTAACCTTTCGTCTTCAAAAAAAGTTAACCATATTTTGATTTTAATACCATCTATTTTTATCCAATCCGATAAAAGTAGGTGGTATTTTTGTTTTCGTTTGAAAAAATTTCAAGGAGAAGAATGAAGTGACAAAAAAACCAATTTCTCAATTTTACAGAGAAATTGGTTATTTGTTTAAAAGCTATGGGTGAATTTTAGCTAATTTTAATCATCGTTATAAATTTGGGCGCCGAGCTGGCCATGAACCTTGGAGTTTACGAAGTTGTACAATTTGTCCAGTATGATAGGCGTCGTGTAAAAGGATATTTTGATATTGTTGCCAAACTGGTAGTGAAGGTTTGGGTTGATCTAGTTCGGCCTCGTTTAAGGATGCTAATGTAGATTGTAAGGCGTCATGAACTTGAAGTGTTCGTTTTACTGTTTGTTTCCAGGCATTATCATCATTCGGTCTGCCTTGGACAAACGTTTCATCATTATTATTGTGAGCAACAAATGTATTATCTTGTTGTAAGCGTGAAAGTAAGCGCTCTTTAAAGAATAGTAAATGGTTTACATTTTCCCAAATTGTATTACTGGCTTTTCCTTCTGGTTGCCAACATGCTTGTGCAGCAGTTAGATTCTTTAACGCTTCTGAAATTGGCGGGTACCATTCTTCTTCGTAAAAAACTTGCTTGACTCCACTTTGTAAGATTTCTTTTTTACTCAAGTTGTATGTCCTCCTTCTATGTAATTTCCAGATTAAAAGAACAGTGAAAGCAAACTCAGACTAAAAGGAACCAATCCTTAATTGATGATTTGAAGGTGTGCGAAAAAATTTAATTTCAGTTCTTTATTTAACTACTATGCCATGTACTGGAAGAAAAAAACAAATTTTTGCAACTATAGAAATTGTTTGTTGGATATCTTGACTCAATAGTATTACTAAAATAATACCTATAGTTCTCTTTAAATTTCCTTGTTAAACTAATAGATAATAAAAGTTGTTAAATTTATATAGAACGTGTTCATTTCATATCTTGATTTTTTAAGATAAGCAGATGAGTAAAAATTTTAAATAAATTGGAGTGAATAATAATGAAAACAATTGGTCTGATTGGTGGTATGAGTTGGGAGTCTTCTTTACTGTATTATCAAATTATGAACGAACGTGTAAAAGAAAAACTTGGCGGTCATCACTCCGCAAAAAGCATATTGTATTCAGTCGATTTTCAAGATATTAAAACGCTTCAGTTCGAGGATCGATGGGATGAATTAACAACAATGATGATTGATATTGCTAAAAAGCTGGAGAATAGTGGAGCAGATTGTCTTGTTATTTGTACGAATACGATGCATAAGATGGCAAAGGAAGTTCAAGAATCGGTCAATATACCTTTATTACATATTGCTGATGCAACTGCTAAAGAAATTGTAAATAATGGAATTAAAAAAGTTGCTTTGTTAGGAACTGCATTTACAATGGAGCATGATTTTTATAAAGGAAGATTAATTGAGCAGTTTGGTTTAGATGTTATTGTCCCAAATGAAGCAAAAAGAAAAGTGATCCATCATATTATTTATGAAGAACTTTGTCTTGGAATTGTAAAAGAGGAATCTAAGCAAGTTTATTTAAATATAATCAATCATTTAATTGAACAAGGAGCGGAAGCGGTTATTTTAGGATGTACTGAAATAACGATGTTAATCTCTCAGGAAAATTGCAGTATTCCTGTCTTTGATACAACAAGAATTCATGCTGAAAATGCGGTGGATTTTGCTTTAGATCGTCAATAACAAGAAACCCACAAGGTATGTATAGTTCCTTGTGGGTATTTATATTTCCATGAAAAAACAATACAAGTAATTAATTTTTAATAGGGAAATCGTTGGTTGCTTGAGTAAGTGTTTTCTCTTTTTTAATCATGAATAAATTGAAGACGATATAATAGGCAAACATGATCAGCATTAGCCCAGCAGACCATCCAGAAGCCATGCTTTGTAATCTGTTAGATAAAACATCATTTTGTAATCCATTTAGTTTTTCAATTAAATAAAGATCATAAATTCGATAAACTAAACGACCGAAGAATAGTAGTGTGACAGTGGAGCTAATCCAAATATTTGTATTAAAGAACCATGCGCCATTCCTATTTTCATAATTTGTTTTGGTTGAAGCGAAATAAGCAAGCCCAATTCCAATTAGAATACCAACTATATCTGATGTTAAAATAATTGGTTTAAAACCACTTTGTAATAAGATTAGCGTTCCAATTATAAAAAAGATAACTGTACTGAAATACATTTTCTTCCTATTCAATTGCTGCCATCCGATACTTTTACGGACCCTTTTAAAGATCCGATAAACTAAAAGTAAAATAATGATTCCGATAATAACATATTGTTGATTCATAGATTCTCTCCTTAATTTGTTTTGTATGTTCTAATGATATTCTTTTATTAATGTTGAATCGACTTCTACTTGATAGAAATTTGATCATGAAGTCTATAACTAGAGATAGAGGAAAACAGGAAGAATATTGTTTAAAATTATAAGTAAATGAGGGGAGGTTGTTTATTTTGAAGGAGGACAAAGTCTTCTTATTAAGACCAATCATAGGTGCTATTATTATTTTAATTTTCATGTACACTGGAGAATTATTTAGTGGATCACCTTTTAAAACTGCGCTATATTTAACGATTTGGGTTACTTTTACATGTGTATTATTGATTCCTAAAGATAAATGGTCGAATGTAAATTTAGTGATTGCATTTAGTGTTATGATGATTGAAGCATTGGTAGGATTAATACTGTTCAAAGAAATAAATGTTTTGTATTTTTTAGCATTTATGTTACACATAACGATTACTCGGTCAACTTTATCAAGGACCCCGATTACATCAATTATCGTTATGATTGTCATTGCTTTAATCTATACGCGATTTGGACACCAAGATTTATTAAACGTTTTTACATATAGTTTATTCTCAATTATTTTTTATATAAATATTAGAAATAGAATGCAGCGGAATGAAATGTATGAATTGAATAAACAATATGTTATTAATTTAGAAAAAGCATATAGTCAATTACAAGAAGCGTCATCTACTGTTATGCAAAATGCAATTTTAGAAGAGAGAAATCGAATTGCAAGAGATATTCATGATGCGGTTGGTCATAGTTTAACTTCAATTATCGTTCAAATACAAGCTGTACAATATATGGTAAAAAAGGATCCAAATCAAGCCGAACAAAGTTTAAAAGATATGTTAGTAGTTGCTCGAAAAGGGTTAGATGATATTCGTAGATCTGTTCATTCACTTGCTGATGAACTTCCACAATCGGCAATTGACACATTGGAAACTTTACTGAAACATATGGAGTCCTCATCCTCTATTCAATATTCTTTTAAAGCGGAGATTGGTGATGTTGAATTAGACGTCGCGGTATACAAAATACTGTTTAGAATCTTACAGGAATCAATTACAAATGTTATACGTCATTCTCAAGCCACTAAACTAGATGTTGTACTGAAAAAGGAATCTGAAAGCATCAATATGACCGTTAGGGATAATGGTGATTTAGATAATGCTCAAAAAATTAGTGAAGGATTTGGATTGAAATCAATGAGAGAAAGATTAGAAGAAATGAATGGTAGTCTTTCGTATTCAGTTGTATATCCACATGGCTTTGAAATCATTGCAAAAATACCATTGTGACTTGAGGAAGGGTGAGTAAGTATGTCATATGAAAAAATAAAAGTCTTACTAGTTGATGACCAAACAATGATAAGGCAAGGCTTTCGTTATGTAATAAATTTACAAGATGATATGAACATAATTGGTGAGGCATCCGACGGAATAGAAGCAATCAAGTTAGCTAAAGAAACACGCCCAGATGTTATTCTGATGGATATACAAATGCCTAATCTTTCAGGAATAGATGCTACAAAAGAAATAATGAAACAATTACCTTCGACGAAAATTGTTATTTTAACTACATTTGATGATCAAGAATATATTTATCAAGGAATTCGATCAGGAGCTGTAGGATTTTTATTAAAAGATGCTGAAGTTGAGGAAATGCTTGATGCTATTCGGTTTGCACATCGAGGTGAAGCGATTTTTAAAACAACTCTAGCAGCAAATGCACTTTCTAAAGCCATTGTTTCTGGATTTACTGTACCGGGTAAGAAAGGTGAAACAATTTTAATCGAGAAACTAACCGATCGTGAACAAGAAATCCTCCAGGAAATGGCGTATGGACTTCGAAATGACCAAATCGGTAAAAAATTATTTATAACGGAAGGTACTGTAAAATCACATGTTCACCGTATATTACAAAAATTTGGTTGTGAAGACCGAACACAAGTAGTCGTGACAGCACTTAGAAATGGAATGGTGAAATAAGAAGGTCAGTGGTTAGAAATGTAAATAAAAAGTAGATGTTACTTCTCTCTGAGATAACACCTACTTTATGTGGACCGAAATCTATCTAAATGAAATTTTCAAAATGGCTTGTATTACTTTTAAAATCAATTCGGAAAAAAAGTGGAAAAGGCAGTTTAGGAGAAGTGGGTTCGAATTGAAAAGTGAAAATTTTAGAATAAATGTAAATCTAGAAGAAGTAATTAGATAAGGTTGACTTAGTCAGTAATAATCTGTTGTGGAAAATCTTCGTTAGATAGATTCGGTAATAAATGTGATCATAAAATTAATCTAATTAAATAGATATAATATTAAATGGCCAAAAGTATGAGTTTGTTCTAGACGATAAACTATTTTGTACAAGATTTTTTAATAAAAAAGAGGAAATTTTAAAAAAACTACGAACTATTATTATTAATTCATCCGTGAATCGAAATTACTTCTTCCATTAAAAATTGGTTATGTATTTTATTAAGTAAGTTTGTTAACAATACATTAAATAAAATTTACTAAAGAGGTGTAGTCAATGAGCGTCCATGATCCAAAAGAATTTGATGAATTGATACCAAATGATACCGATTTAAATTTTATGAAGAAATTTCCAGAAGTAGAAGAAGCGATTGGAATTGATGAAATTCTAAAGTGGTTAGAAGATTAACTTTCGTGAGAATAATTTGAAAATAAAAAGTACTTTCTAGATTTTTAGAAAGTGCTTTTTTTTGCGAATTATCGGTCCTTACTATTTTAAAATTGTAAGTGGTAGGTTAAAAATTTGGTTGTAAAATGGGGAAAAAGATAGATGGGGCGTTTATAGAATAAATAAGAAGAACCAATATGGAAAAGGGTATTTTGCAACTATTAATATTATTAATTTAATATATTGGATTAGGAATAAGTAATTTTACCTATAGTGGGTTCTGTTAAAAGGTATTGCTTTCCTATATATAGAAGTAGTCTTAGTGAACATTTTGTAAGGGCTTTCATTTTAATTATTTTGTTTCATTAACGTTTGATGAGAACACCACTAAAATTAAGGAGGCAAATTAGAAATGAAGAAAAATCAGTTTGATACAAAGTTGATTCACGAAGGATACAAAACTAGTGAGTATCAGGGGAGTTTAACTCCTCCATTATTTCATACGTCTACCTATACGTTTCCAACTGCACAGCATGGAGAACAGTCATTTGCTGGTGAAAGAGATGATTTTATTTATTCAAGGCTAGGAAATCCAACTGTTCAAATTTTAGAAGAACGAATGGCTGCGTTAGAAGAAGGAGAAGTAGCGTTAGCATTTGGGTCAGGTATGGCTGCTGTATCTGCTACAATTTTCTCTTTAATTAGTACTGGAGATCATATTTTATGTTCAAAAGGCATATACGGTTGTACGTATGGATTTTTGGAAATGCTAAAGAGCAAATTTGGCATTGAACATAATTTTTGTGAAATGGATACCGAAGAAGAAATCGAAAACTTAATCCAAGAAAACACGAAAGTACTATTTATTGAAACACCAATCAATCCTACAATGAAAGTCATTGATATTGAAATGGTTGCAAGAGTTGCTAAGAAAAATAATATTACTGTTGTAGTTGATAATACATTTTGTTCACCTTATCTACAAAAGCCATTAACACTAGGCTGTGACATTGTCCTACATAGTGCAACGAAATATATTAGTGGTCATGGTGATGTAGTTGCAGGAATTGTTGTTTGTAAAACAAAAGAGCTAGCTGATCGAATGATTCCAATCAGAAAAGATATAGGAGCGATTATGTCACCATTTGATGCATGGCTATTGCTTCGAGGATTGAAGACTTTAGCAGTTCGAATGGACCGTCAATGTGAAAATGCAAAAAAAGTCGTTTCATTTTTACAATCGCATCCAATGGTAAAAGATGTATATTACCCTGGAGATTTTAAAAATAAAAATTACTTTCTCGCAACTAAGCAAATGAAAAAAGGTGGTGGAGTCTTCGCATTTACAATTGACGGGACAAAGGAAGAAACTCAGGAATTTATTAACCATTTAGAAATGATAAAAATAGCGGTAAGTCTAGGTGATACAGAAACATTAGTTCAACATCCCGCGACGATGACCCATGCAGTCGTTCCAAAAGAAATGCGAGAAAAAATGGGCATCACAGAAAATATGCTACGCATGTCAGTTGGGTTAGAAGCATGGGAAGATATCGTAGCAGACTTACAACAAGCTTTGCTTAAATCCAGTAGTAATTCACTATGTTAAATTGAGTTGATAAAAAAGTACTTTCTAAATTGATCTTAGAAGGTACTTTTTATTTTAGTTGCAAAATTATTCTATTATATAGATACGACATTTTATGAAACGAATCCTATACTTTCGATTTCACTAGTCAAAAAACTAGAAAGGACGAGAAGTCTACTCTAAGGAAGATTTTTATAAAAGTGACTTAAATAGGGGTATATCTGGTCAAAATTGTAATATTTTATAATAATGTCGATATGAAATTAAATGTTTGATTTGTCGGTATATTTCTATTTTCATTCCGTTTTTTCTGAGGAATTAATCTGCTAGCTTGAGTATTTTGGAACTAATAACCAAATAATTAAAAAAATCTAGCGAGTCTCACCACTAGATTTTTAAACGAAGCTTATATATTCAAAGAATCAATAATAGGATAAAGCTCTTCTAAATGAGTAATTTCATATGTAGGCACAACTTCATTTCTCTCTTTATTGTGACGATTAATCCAAACGTTTTTCATTCCAATTCTGCTTGAACCTAAAATATCAGTCATAAGATTATCTCCAACCATAATGACCTCTTCTTTTGATAGTTCCATTAATGATAAGGCATGTTCAAAAATAGTTGGATCAGGTTTACCTTTTCCGAAGTCTCCAGAAATTAGTATTTGATCAAAGTATTCTTTAATCTTTGGTGTAATTGAAAGCTTCGTATGTTGCAAATCAGGTGAGCCATTTGTTAGCAAAAGTAGTTTAAACTGTCCATTTAATCGATCAAGAACATCAAATGTTTCATCGTATAGAAAAGGGTTCCCTTTGCGCTCTTTGGGGAATGTTTCGGCTAAAAAATGACCAAATTCTGGATCATCTATTCCAAATGCTTTTAAGCCAAGCGTCCATGCATTTTTTCGATAGCTAGGTGAATTAGCCCGCATTTTTGGGAATTGATCATGTTCATCTAAAAAATTCCCCCATAGTCCTTCGAAGGGATTTATGCCGATTAATTTTGTAAATTCGTATGTATCATATGATTCATAAAGCTTTCTAGCGGCATCACGAACAGCATGTTCAAATGCTACTGGATCTATACCGTATTTTTCTGTAGCTAGCTTGCAAGTATTTGCAAATGCAACTTGAACGCTTTTTTGATCCCAAAGTAATGTGTCGTCCAAATCAAAAATGATTCCTTTAATCATAAAAAAAATAACCCCTTCCTAATATAAACTGTATAAATTACCCACTATCGTACTAGGAAAATATGAAATAGTAAATAGGAAGCTACTAAAAATTTGCTTTTTTTAGGAAGGGATCAGTTATTTTAATTAATAATATAGTACAAATGCCGATTAAATGAATATAATACTTTGTTGATTTTGATTTAATTAATGATGAAAAGAGTGAGTATATGTCATTTGAGGATTTTGTAAACTGTCATTCAATGCAAATTAATACGAAGGCGGTCTTTGATAAACAAAATAAGTTAATGCGATATTCGCTTACAAGAACTTGGGATGAATCGAAAAAGAAAGCTACTATTGTATTACTTAATCCTTGTCGAGCAAATCATCTAAAGAGTGATTATATATTGGCGAGATGTCTTAACTTTTTTATAGATTATAAGAAAGGTAACTTCGGATCGCTAGAACTAGTAAATCTTTTTGCATTAATGGAACCGGATTCAACAAAGTTAAAAGGGAAAGAATGCGAAGTTGGCGAACATAACGATGAAGCAATAAAATTAGCGATTAGTGATGCAGACATTATTATTGTAGGTTGGGGTTCAAGTAAACGATTTAAATGGCGAATTAAAGAAGTTCTAGAGATACTAGAGCCTTATAAAGATAAATTATATAATTTTTGTGATGACTCAAATCGGAAAGATATATTGATTCACCCAGTTATTTTATCGGAACGACATTGGTTAGAAAAATTAAATTTTGAAGCTCTATACGAATGGACTACAAAAGATTAATTTTAATATTCTTCCTTATGACAACTCATTTTGGGTTGTTTTTTTATTGGTTGAAAATTCAAATACTTATTTTTTTAAAAGTTGTTATAATAAATTGAGTATTAAGTTTTAGTTCAACTAAAATTGCTAGATTTTTAGGAATTCAATTATAACTTGAGTCCATTTTTCCTCAATTCAAGTACCGCTTGATTTTAACTATTCAATTAACTAGATACAATTAAATTAACTTTTAGAAAGAGGTGATATAAATGTTTGATATGAAAAAAGTAGGTAGACAAATCGCTCAATTAAGAAAGGCAAGCAAGATTACACAGATGAAGCTAGCTGATCAATTAGGTGTTAGCTTTCAAGCAATTAGTAACTGGGAACGTGGAGAGACAATGCCTGATATTTCAAAATTACCTGAGCTTGCTGAGATCTTTAATGTAAGCATTGATGAAATGTTAGGAAATGAAAAAGGTGTTAAATTGATTAATAATTTAATTGAAAAAGATACTTCTGATTCTTCACTTGAGTTAGAAGTTGAAAAAGAAGATTTTTTAAATGTTGCACCGATTCTTACTTTCAATCAAGCAGACTTAGTTTTCAGAAATGTTGAGAATGATCTTACGATTACTGATACATCAGAAATGGCTCCATTTGTTAGTGGCGACTTAATCGATGAATGTGTAAAGAAAGAATTTGATTCGAATGGAATGAAAGAATTATCACGTATAGCACCATATATTAGTAACGATTTAATTGATGAATTTGCGAAGCGAGAGTTTGAATCCAATGGAATCGAACAATTAACTCTGGTGGCACCATTTATTAGTAAAGAATTAATTGATGATTTGGCAAAGAAAGAGTTTGAAACGAATGGTCTAAAAGGATTAACACAAGTGGGACCATTTATAAGTAATGAGATGATCGATGAATGTGCAAGGATAGAGTTTAAAACAAATGGTATGAAAGAAATAACATCAATGGCAGCATTTATCAGTAATGAAATAATCGATGAATGTGCAAAGAAAGAGTTTGAAATAAATGGCATAAAAGGACTAACATCGATTGCGCCATTTGTTAGTAATGAAGTAATTGATGAATGCGCAAGAAAGAGTTATGAATTAGAGGGGATCAAGTCATTAGCACCAATCTGTCCATTTATTGAAGGCGACCTACTGAATGAACTTGCTTTAGATGCTATATCAAAAAATGGCATTAATGAGATTATTTCAGTGGTTCCATTTTTAGATTCGAAAATACTAAATTAATATTTGATTTTACTTTTTAGGGTTCGAAATTAGGACCCTTTTTTATTATTTCTAAGCATTTTATTAATAAAAAAGGATATTTTCTGGACAATTCAGTAATATCCTTTATCATATAAATAGTAAAAATAATGAAAAGGTGACTTTATGAAAAAATTATTTGTGATCGGGGCTTTCGCAATCTGTTTAATTATTTCTGCACAAACAAACCCATCAAAAGGTGAGTTTGTTACTTGGGCAAAGGATCAACTAAAATTGGAATCAAAAAATAAATATGTTGATTTTGGAATTGACTTATTTGGTGAAAAACTTATTAGTAAAGTTACAACTAAAAAAGATTATGTCTTTTTTTCAGTTTACGAGGTTAATGCTTTAGATAAAGAAATAAAAGTAGTCGGCTTATTTAATCACTTTATCCCAATTTCAAAAAAATAATTTATGAAGTGTAAGTGGAAAATGTTGAAAGCATGTATATAATAGAAGAATAAAGTTAAAAGAGGTGGAAAGAATGAGTAAATCAAAAGCAAGGAAATTACGAGATAAACTAGTAAGAGAAGGTAAACGAAATCCAGAATTAAGTAGAAGTTCATTTGCGATGTTAGATTTAAATACGCGTAAAACAAAAACGAAACAAGAAAAATTAAATCAAGTTAAACATAAAAAACAGTCCTTTGGTAAAGATGATTTTCAAACAAAGGACTTTTTTTATTTACCTAATCTTATAGCTGTGTAGTCGGTTCTTTTTTACTTTTAACAAATTGATTATAAAAAAAAGCTTTCACGATCCTCTATATCATACTTCTCATCAAAGCCATCTTAAAATACGTATCATTATAAAAACTGAATATGCTAGTGTAAATCAATACTTTTTTTGGATGACAGCTAAAAAATAGTTAGGCATACGATGTTTTTGAATTGGATACATATTACTAGTTAATAGAGAAGGTTCTAGATTCTATAAGTGGCAAAATATTAAAGATATATTAGTAGGATTAAATTTAAATCAAATTACCTTTTAAATCAGTTCACTTCACTTAATTGTAAATAAATTAAGTGTTACAATCATAAACTAGCAAAGTCTATTTTAGTCTCGTGAGGCATTTACAATTAATTGTGCCATTCTTCTTGGATGTATTTTTGCAGTGGACAAATGATCGCCACTTCCTTGAATAAAGCGATAAACTCCTAATCTACTAGCCATATGAGGGTACCAACCAGAATTCTCTCCTGTAGGTACTGCTATATCCTCTTGTAAATTAATATAGCTTCTTGGAATCGATAATTGGTAAAAGGTTTTTAAATCGAGCTTTTCGACAAGGGGCGTTGCTGGTTCAGGTGTTGTCGCATGATAAATTTGACGCGCCGTTTGTAAATCAGCCAAGTTAACAAACACATCTCGGAAGTATTGAAATGGTAGTTTAATTGTATGATCAGAAGATTGCCCAGCTAAGTCTAAAAATAATTTTTGTGTTTGTGGTGGTAATTGATCAACCAAGCTTTCACCGTCATTTAAAACAAAAGCATTCCAAAAAACTAATCGTTTAATTCGATCGTGAAGCTGTTCAGCGACTTTTTGAATGACGGTACCACCAAAGCTGTGACCGATCAAAATAATATTATTAAGCTTTTTTGACCTTATATAATGAACGACTTGTTTTGTAATCATCTCATGGTTTACATTTTTATCCTTATCTGTACCATGCCCAGGCAACTGAGGTGTATGAACAATATGTCCCATTTTTTGTAGTTCTTGCGCAATTTTGTGCCAGAAGAATGGATCAACCCATGAGCCGTGAACTAAAACGAAAATAGCTTGGGCATGCTGGCGATAAAAAATATCGGATTGGTCAAGAGTGTGGTGCTGTTGATGAATAGGATATGATTGATATTCGTTATACCAATAGTGGTGGTAATCATAATAAGGATTATTCTGAATTGGATTCATATTTTGATTTCTGAAGTTTATGGGGTGAATCATTTCAGGGGATTTTTTATTGGTCATTCTAATTAGTCCCTCCTCTTTAATCTTTCTCATCGTATGCACCTATTCGTTAGAAGGTGCCCACTTAACTAATGGAAATATCGGTAAGTAAAGAGGAGAAAATAATATTTTAGGAGGAGAATATTATCAAAAAAACTATCTTTTTATTAATCCTATTGTTTATTGTTTGTACAAGTGTTTACGTTGCGGTAAAAGATAAAGTGTTCCAAGACTCATCAAATTCGAAACCAAATAAGAATACAAATCAACAAACAGAGACTAATCATTCGAGTCAACTTTCAGCAGAAGAAATTTTAAAAAATATCATTTCTAGTGCTAAACAAGGAAAAATTCCAAACCAACAAGATATAGAAGTAGGGAAGACTTTCCTAAAAGATATAACAGAGCAATTTGGGGAATCTACCCAAAAAGATCAGGTTGCAAATGGTACGTACTTAACTTATCAAAAACAAGGATTTGCAGTAGGATATGACAATCAAAATCGAATTTATGAAGTAAGATCATATGATGCTAATTTACAAGAAATTCACTATGACGATATTATGAAACAATTAAATAAGCCGACTAAGATTAAATACTATAAAGATCAACAAGTGGATCAAATTATTTTAGTTTATGACCTAGATCATATTGAACTGAAGTTTATCTTACCAAGACCTACTAATGAAAATAATAATCCAACACTACATCATACTTCAGTATCAATAATTGACCAGCCTATTCCTAGCACTGGCACTAAACTAGATCAGCTTTTAAATGAGATGACACTTCAAGAAAAAATAGGTCAAATGATCATCTCAGGTTTTTATGGAACGAGTTACTCAAATAGTTTAAAAGAACTAGTTGAACAATATCATATTGGTGGATTTATTTTTTACAAAGAAAATCTAACGAATAATAGTCAAACGGTTAAACTTGTAAATTCAATAAAGGCTGCTAATCGAACGAATCATTTACCAATTTTATTTGGAGTTGATCAAGAAGGTGGAAGAGTATCGCGTTTACCAGGTAATCTTGGTCAAATACCGTCAAACCAATTAATTGGAAATAAAAATGATAGACAATTCTCATATGAAATTGGTCAAATACTGGGAGAACAACTTCAAGCTTTTGGTTTAAATATGGACTTTGCACCTGTTTTAGATGTAAATAGTAATCCTAAAAATCCAGTCATTGGTGATCGTTCTTTTAGTAATAATCCAAATACTGTAAGTAAATTAGGAATACAAACAATGAAAGGGATCCAGTCAGAGAAAATCATTCCGGTTGTAAAGCATTTTCCGGGCCATGGTGATACTTCGGTTGATTCCCATTTAGAATTACCAGTTGTAAACAAATCGTATACTGATTTACAACAGTTAGAATTGATTCCATTTAAAGCTGCTATCGATCAAAACGTAGATGCAGTTATGGTTGCACATATTTTATTACCAAAAATCGATCCAAAATACCCTTCTTCCATGTCTAAAATGGTCATTACTTCAATGTTAAGAAATGATTTAAAATATGATGGAGTAGTTATGACGGATGATATGACGATGGATGCAATTGGAAAAAATTATAATTTGGAAAAAGCAGCGGTTACTTCCATTTTAGCTGGAAGTGATATCATTATGGTTGCTCATGATCCTAACAAAGTAAAAGCTGTTTATAAAGAAATCGAAACAGCCGTGAAAAACAAAACAATTTCAGTAGAACGTATTAACGAAAGTGTAAAACGAATCATTTTACTTAAACAAAAATATAAACTAGATAATCATGAAGTAAAGCCGATGGATCTTCAAAAGCTCGTTGAAAAAACAAATAAGTTATTAAATAAGTAGAAAAATTAACAAAAAAAGGAAAATACCACCTTTTGTCGAATAAATAGTCTGAAAGGTGGTGTTTTTTCTGGCAAGTAAGATTTCAGATGCAGGATTAATGCTATTAGCTATTTTTAAAGAACTTCAAGAAAAAGAGCCAAATTTTGAAAAAGGGCTTCATAATGAAGTAGGAGTAGAAATTGATGATGTCGAACCTGCATTAATTGAATTAGAAATACAAGGATTTATAAACGGTTTAACTTGGATTAAGAGTGATATAGATCAAAAAGAAATTGCTTCATTATTTAATATTTCAATAACACCTACGGGCTTAGCTAAAGTAATAGAATTATTAAGATAAACTATATACATATAAAATGACTACCTCAAATGTTTAAAACATTTGAGGTTTTTTGAAAGAAAAAAGGAGGAAATTAAAATGAAAATTAAAAAAGTGAACCCCGAATCTGTTGCAGCACCAGTTGGCCAATATAGTCATGTCACAATTGTCCCAAGACATGCAGAGCTAGTTGTTTTATCAGGGCAAGTAGGAAACGACAAAAACGGAGTATTTCCAAATGATATCGAAAGTCAATTTGTCAATGCACTTGAGAACATTAAAAGCATCCTTGAAAGTGAGAAAGTCGATCTTAATAATCTTTTTAAATTAAACTTTTGGCTAACGGAGAAAATCGATCGTCAATTCTTTCTAGACTGTTGGAGCCAATTTCATTCTGGTAACCCACCAGCAACAACTTATGCTTATGTATCAGCTTTAGCAAATCCAGACATCAAAATAGAAGTTGAAGCATGGGCAGCAAGATAATCAACATAGTTCATTATGTGTAATCAAATGTTATAGTAAAAAACCAAGTATGGTATTGACCGGTATAACATAGCCAACTTTGGGAAACTTAAGTGGAGGTAATTCGGTTCGAAAGCGAGATGAAAAATTGAAATGGATGAATTCGAGTCTCAATTAAATCCCACTTTAATCAAAAATATAACAAAAACACTAACTCAACTTAATCTAAAAATCGAAGGCATAATAGGAAGAATTGAAAATAAAGGTTGTGGCATATTAACTGAATTTGAAAATATACATCGCGTCTTTAATAATTTACAAATGGATGCAGCCTCATTTTATTTAAATTCATATCTTTCTCCGTATACTGATATCTTTGATGAATTGACAATCACAGTTCAACACTTATCCAAACGTAAACACGGCGGATTAATTGTTGTAAAAAGAAACGACACACTAGAAGAATTGATGAGCTCTGGGATCCATGTAGGTGCAAAACTATCTCCAGCACTGCTAGAATCAATTTTTTATCCAGGTAGCCCTCTACATGACGGAGCAGTCCTAGTTGAAAATAACATGATCATCTCAGCAGGTAATGTACTTCCACTTTCAAAAATTACATACGATAATAGAAAACTTGGAACAAGGCACCGAGCAGCAGTTGGAATTTCCGAACAAAGCGATGCACTTGCTCTAGTTGTATCTGAAGAAACAGGAAATATATCTTTCGCTTATAAAGGGAGCTTATATCCTGTTCAATATGGAGCACCAATTAATTGAAACTGAAATGGATTATTGTTAAGTAAAGCTGAGGCTGTAGTTTTAGTTCCATTAAAGAGTGTGTTTTTTAGTGTGTGGTTTTCATCTATTTGCTAATTTACTTACTTATAAACTTATTATGAGTAAGTTTTTTTCATATTCTTGCTTTTGAATTTCTTTATGAACCTGTTAAGAGGAAGTACAAATCAAGTTTAATCCAAAGACCTACCGCATGAACCTGTTATGAGGAAGTACAAATCAAGTTTAAGCCAAAGACCTACCGCATGAACCCGTTATGGGGAAGTACAAATCAAGTTTAATCCAAAGTACTACTGCATGGACCCATTATGAGGAAGAACATATCAAGATTAAGCCAAAGACCTACCGCATGAACCCGTTATGGGGAAGTACAAATCAAGCTTAAGCCAAAGTACTGAATCAAGGGTTCCATTTTAAATATAGTAAAAGTTTTATCTTTACTTGCCAAACGGTCATTTTGATCGTTTTTTTGTTTTTAAAATAAATAATACTTTTTTCAGATTTTATGGATTGTATTGTATTTGAAATCATATTATGATTATACTTAATTATTCCGATATGAAAGGTTGGTTTTTGGTATGTCTAATTCAAAAATAAATACAATTCCATTACCTTTAGTTCGTACAAATCAATGGACGATCTTTATTTCTGTTATATTAACTTGGATTACTGGTCAGTACTGGCTATTACTTATACCTTTAATTAGTGGTCTTAGTGGATTGCTTTTTGATTTCCATCCAATCATTACATTTGCTAAACGTTTTTTAAAAAAGAAACCATCTAGCTATCCACAAGAGGATAAAGGCCAACAAAATTTTAATCAAACAATTGCAGTAACATGTTTATCTCTTGCTTTTATTGGAGCATTACTTGGTTGGAATGTATTATTTTATGTGTTTTCAATTATGGTCGCATTAGCATCGTTTATCGCAATCAATGGATTTTGCATTGGATGCTATATTCATTTTCAATGGAATCAATATAAATACCGAAAAAGTTTAAGGTAAATTATTTTCAAATCTGAGTCTTCTCATTAATTGAGAGGGCTTTTTTTATGATACGAAAACATAATTCTGTATAATAGAAATTGTATAAGAATTTACAATTAAACTTATTGCTTCAGGAAGGAAGAATATAAATAATGATTAAATGGAAAGAAGACATTGTTATTAATGCAAATATCGAAAAAGTATGGAGTCTATTTTTAGATAAAAATATTAAGAAAATAATGCCAAAAGTTGAGGAGCATAATTTAATTGATAAAAACGAAAATGAAGTAGGTGCAAAGCATCAGCAAAGTTATAGAGAAGGGAAACGTGTAGAATCTTATATTGTTGAAACATTAGCATACGAGGATACTGAATCATATAAAAAAAAGCAAATTCATTTTGTTTTAGCTAATGCTTTTGAAACAAATTTAACATTTACATTAGAAAAAATCGATGATTCACATACAAAATTTATTTATGAAGGCACGAATGCGGGGGTGAATTTTATCGGACGGGCAATGTTAAAACTAGCTAATCCAAAGGGGAATAATTTAAAAGCAGTACATGAATTTTTACAAAGAGTCGAACAGGAAGCTTTAAAGGAGTAAGCTTAATTATTCTAAACAAAAAAAGGAGAGCATCTTGTACTCTCCTTATTCGTTATTTATTTGATACTTTACTTAATAATTCATATGAATATAGACGCGCCGCATGATCAAAAACTGAGCCATTTACCATAATCTCATCAGCTTTTGTTATATTTAAAACGGTTTGTAGTTTTTCAGTAACGGTTTCGATTGTACCAATAGCAGAAAGTTTCATTTGATTTTCAAGTGTTTCTTTTTCAAATGGACTCCAAATTTCATCCATATCGTCAACTGGTGGTTTTAAAAGAGCTGGTTTACCACCTCGAACTAGGTTTAAAAATGATTGTTGCTGTGTTGTAAAAAGTCTTTTTGCTTCTTTGTCTGTGTCAGCAACGACAACATTTAAACCAATCATTGCATATGGTTCATCTAAAATTTTAGATGGTATAAAATGATTGTGGTACAACTGCATTGCTTGGACTGTATAGTCTGGTGCGAAGTGCGCTGCAAAAGCAAATGGTAAACCTAGTTCGGCAGCTAACTGAGCACTAAAGCCACTAGATCCTAGTAACCAAATTGGGATATCTAACCCTTCACCAGGCACCGCTTGAACCGTTGAACTGCCAATACCACCTGGCGGATTAAAGTAATTACGTAATTCTTCTAATTGAGCAGGGAAGTCTTCATGGCTGCGTAAATCTCTACGTAACGCTCTAGTTGTTGACATATCACTACCAGGAGCACGACCTAATCCGAGGTCAATACGACCTGGATGTAATGATTCTAATGTTCCAAATTGTTCTGCTATGACTAAAGGAGCGTGATTTGGTAACATGATTCCACCAGAACCAACTCTAATCGTTGATGTTCCACTCGCAATATGTCCAATTACAACTGAAGTAGCTGAACTTGCAACTGCTGGCATATTATGATGTTCTGCAAACCAGTAACGGTGATATCCCCATTTTTCAGCATGCTGTGCTAAATCAAGGCTATTTTTAAACGCATCAGCAGGAGTACTTCCTTCAACAACTGGTGCTAAGTCTAATACAGATAAAGGTATATCACTTAAATTCTTAGCAACTTTATCTTGGAAACGATTATTCATCATAAAATTTTCCTCCTAAAAATCCATTTCTCAATATATGGAAAAAACGAGACGATTTCATTAAATAAACTGTGTTTTAATTAAATACAGTATGGTAAGATTATAGAAAATCTAAAGACATAATACAAGTTTTTGAACTTGGAAATAATTATACAAAGAAATCGTTATATGGAAACAAGAAGTACTTTTGGTAAAAAGAAAAAAATTTGTAAATAAATGTATAGAATAATTTTTCAGAAACATACTATCTTTAATCTGATAAACAACATCAGAGCATCCAAAAGACAAAGGAGTCGACAACATGGCAAACAGAAGATCTTCAAATCAATATGCTTCACCAAATGCAAGTTCAGCAATTGAGCAAATGAAGTTCGAAATAGCTTCTGAATTTGGAGTGCACTTAGGACCAGACACAACTTCACGCGCTAACGGTTCAGTTGGTGGAGAAATTACGAAGCGTCTAGTTCAAATGGCAGAACAAAGCCTAGGCGGATATGCTCGTTAAATAAAAACTAAGGATGGAAAAGCTAATTTTCCATCCTTTTTTAATGTTGTAAAAAATGTTTCTCCCTATTAGAAAACGTGACCTACTTATTTTTAAAACTACTATATACTTGCAAGGGATACAAAAACGGGGGATAATAATATCACTGGATGGTGATAAATTATGTCAAGTTGCAAAAACTCCGTTACTCCTAAGTGGTTCGGATTTGCTATTCAGGCATTAGTTTTACTAGCAACAACAGAAGGGGTTACACCAAGTAAAGCAATCGCAAAACATATTAGATCAGGTGTTTCATTTATGAGAAGAATCATGGCTCCCCTCGTAAAAGAAAAAATTGTAGAAGCAAGAGAAGGACGAGATGGCGGTTATTTATTAGCTAAGTCACCCGAGGAAATTACCTTAAAACAAGTCTACATTGCCCTACAAATGACAGAACCTCTATCAACCGCACTAATTGAATCCACATCTGACTGTACTAGTGGACGTGTAATGAACAATGTATTTTCAGACTTTGCAATCGAAGCAGAAGAGCACTTACTTGGCTTTTTATGTAACTATACTTTGGCGGATTTTGTAAGACGTGCCAGTCATAAAACGATCGAATCACTTTGAAAATATCGTACATTTTTGGATGTACGATATTTTTATTTTGTTGGGATAGTAGATTTACAAATAAAAATAAGAGGACGAGGTTATTTATTCCTCTAGGTCTTATGGCATTGGACAAAATAATCATTTTTTTAATTCCCATACGAGTTTCTAAATTTAAGCATTGAGTATATAGAAAATATAAAATCAAAAAAATGCACTTGAAATAAGAACAGTTATCGCATATACTGTACTTAAATCAAATGCACTTACAAAAAGTAACCACCTTTAGTAACCACACTATTTTTTTAAGTATTACTGTTTCTGAAATAAGAACAGTAAGTAGTAGTAAAATATTTTAAAATAAACTGTACTTAGTATAAGTTCAGTAAAAAAGGGAGAGATTTTTAAATGAAATGGTTTACTAGAATTATTCAAGGGATATTAATTATTGCATTTCTCATGTCTGGAATTGTAAAGTTAAGTGGAAATACGCAGATGTTACATGATTTTAAAGAGGTTTATGGTTATTCAAAAGGTATGATGTATACGATTGGTTCATTTGAAGTGTTAGGTGCAATTGGTTTATTAGTTGGTTATTGGAAATTGTTAATTGGTAAGCTTGCTTCAGCCGGATTAGTCATTATTATGGTAGGAGCTGTATTTACTCACTTACAAGCGGGGCAAGGCATGAGTGTTGCAATGGCTCCATTCATTCTGTTAGTGTTAACATTAATTGTATTATTTTCTAGAGGTGGTAGATTAAAATGAATTTTCATCAAAAGCCAAAAGTTTATGCTCCAACGGTTGAATTAAAAGTTGCAAATTTAGAGCGTTCATTAGCGTTTTATCAAGAGGTTATTGGTTTAAAAGTTTTGAAGCATTCCACTACAAATGCTAGTTTAACTGCAGATGGGGTAAATGTTTTAATAAAATTAGAGCAGCCAGATAAAGTTACTCCTAAAAATGAGGAAAATACAGGATTGTATCATTTTGCGTTATTAGTTCCTACTCGAAAAGATTTAGGTATCGTGCTTAAGCATTTGATTGAAACTAGAAACCCACTTCAGGGTGGTTCGGATCATTTAGTCAGTGAAGCAATCTATTTAGCGGATCCAGATATGAATGGGATTGAAATTTATGCAGATCGTCCATCTGAGAATTGGCAATGGCAAAATGAGTATGTCGTTATGGACAGTAAACGTTTAGACGTTGATGGGCTTTTGGCACTTGCTGAGGATGAGGATTTTAATGGATTACCAGAAGGAACAATTATGGGGCATATCCATTTACAAGTTTCTGATTTAACTAGTTCAGAGAAGTTTTATTGTGATGGACTTGGATTTGATGTTGTAACGAAATATGGAAGCCAAGCATTATTTATTTCAACAGGACGTTATCATCATCACATCGGTTTAAATACTTGGCATAGTGCCAGGGGAGTTGCACCTTCAAAGAACAGTGCAGGGTTAAAGAATTTTACGCTTTTATATCCAAGTGAAGAAGAAAAAACGGCCGTAGTAAATCGTTTAAAGAATATGGGAGCTTTTGTTTATGTAGAAAATGGCGTCACACTTACAAAGGACCCTTCAGGCATTACAATCCAGCTTGTAGTTAGTTAATGAAAAATAAAATAGAATACAGTCAAAGAGACATTTTCAACCATTATGTTGTGAATGTCTCTTTTTTTCGTTTCTCATTTTTTAGCTGCAATCTATCATATTTCTTCAATAAAAATAATATATTTGAACAACATGTACATTTACTAACTATGGGAGACGGGAAGAAAAAGGGAGAGTGAAAAAGTGTTACATATTGTAGTTTGTATAAAACAAGTTCCTGATACGAAGATCATTAAGATGAATCCGAAAACAAATACGATGGACCGTGCTAGTGCTCCAGCCATATTAAATCCGTATGATGCTCATGCTGTGGAGGAAGCTGTTCGAATAAAGAATAAATATGGTGGAACTGTTTCGGTTATTACCATGGGGCCACCACCTGCTGTAAAAGCGATAAGAAAATGTATCGAAATCGGTGCAGATGAAGGGTATATGATTTCAGACCGTGCATTCGCTGGGGCAGATACTTTAGCGACAAGTTATGCATTGACAAAGGCGATTGAAAAAATAGGGCAAATTCAAGCGGTTGATTTAATCATTTGTGGAAAGATGACAATTGACGGTGATACTGGACAAGTTGGACCAGGTATTGCACGTCGTTTAGATATACCGCCATTAACATCGGTTAAGAAGGTTCAAGAAATTAATAAAGATGAAGGGTATGCGATTGTTCATCGGAAAATAGAAGATGGCCATGAAGTGATTAAAACAAGTTTACCTTGTTTATTTGCAGTTGAAAAAGAAATAAATGAAGTTCCTTATTCATCACTTACAAATATGATAAAAGCTGCTAGGTATAATCCGACCATTTGGGCTGTAAAGGATCTAGAAGATATTGATATTAAACAATTAGGTTTAAAAGGTTCACCTACAATCGTTTCGAAAGTGTGGGCTCCACCAAAGGCTAAAGGTGGAACGATTTTTGAAGGAACTTCATCAGAAAAGGTTAAGGAATTGATGAAGATTTTAAATGAGAAGAAAGAATTATTTGAAGTGAAAGGAGGGGTTTAAATGGATTTCTCAGAGTACAAAGGGATTTGGGTGTTTATTGAAGAAAACGATAAAGTTATAGCACCCGTTTCGCTAGAATTGCTTGGAGCTGGTAAAGAATTAGCAGAAAAACGTGGTTGCGAATTAGCAGGATTATTAATTGGTGAAAATGTGAAATCATTAGCCCCTAAGTTATTTGAATACGGTGCTGACATTGTTTATGTATACGATGATCCAATTTTTAAAGATTATCGCACTGAATCTTATATGAAAGCAGTACTTGAATGTTGTAACAAATATAAGCCTGAAATCTTATTGTATGGTGCAACTTCTAAAGGGAAGGATTTAGCAAGTGCGGTGGCAACTGACTTACCGACAGGCTTAACTGCCGATACTACTGTATTGGATGTTGAAGAGGATACAGGACTCTTATTAGCTAGTCGACCTGCATTTGGTGGAAACATAATGGCAACTATTCTTTGTAAGAAATATAGACCTCAAATGGCTACCGTTCGTCCAAAGGTAATGAAAGCGCTCACTCCTATTCCTGGTGCTGAAGGGGTTGTGATCGAAGAGGAAATTGATTTGAAAGAAGAAGATATTCGTACAAAAGTATTAGAGATTGTACGGGCTACAACTAAGAAAGTTCGCATTGACGAAGCCGATATTATCGTAGCCGGTGGTAAAGGGTTAGGTAGTAAAGACGGATTTCAGTTGATTCATATGTTTGCTGAATCAATTGGTGCGGCTGTTGGAGCAAGTCGTGATGTAGTTGAAGCTGGCTGGGTTGAACATCATCATCAAGTAGGTCAGACTGGCGTGACGGTTACACCAAAAATTTATTTCGCAATAGGGATATCTGGTGCAATACAACATATTGTTGGGATGCAAAATTCAGGTCTCATTATTGCGATCAATAAAGATCCGAATGCGGCAATTTTTCAATCTTGTCATTACGGCATCGTGGGAGACGCATTTGAAATAGTACCAATGCTGATTAACGAATTCCAAGAAAGTTTTTCTTTAAAGGAGGAAAATCACGATCATGCCGGAAAAATTTGATGTAATTGTCGTTGGAGCAGGCCCAGCAGGAATTTCATGTGCATACGAGCTCGCAAAAAATGGTGTTAATGTTGTCCTTATTGAAAGAGGAGAGTATCCAGGTTCGAAAAATGTTATGGGTGGCGTATTGTATCGTAAAATGATGGAGGACGTTATACCTGAATTTTGGAAGGATGCTCCAATCGAGCGGGTGATTGTAGAGCAACGAGTTATGATGCTTGATAAACAATCCGCTACAACCTTTGGATATAAAGGTCTCGAATTTGCTGAAGAACCTTATAATAATTTTACTGTTCTTCGTTCAAAGTTTGATCAATGGTTTGCTCAAAAAGCAGTAGAACAAGGTGCATTATTAATTAATGAAACAGTTGTTCTTGAGTGTATTGTAGAAAACGATATGGTAGTGGGGGTAAGAACAGATCGACCAGATGGTGATTTATATGCCGATGTGGTCGTACTGGCTGATGGTGTAAATTCACTTTTAGGAAAATCTTTAGGTTTCCATAAAGAATGGAGACCAGATGAAGTCGCTTTGGCTACAATGGAAATTTTAAAGCTAGATAGTAAAATAATTCAAGATCGATTTGGTCTTGAAGGTAACCAAGGGGTAGCAATCGAGCTATTTGGAGATGCGACAAAAGGGATAGTTGGCACAGGATTTTTATATACAAATAAAGATTCACTTAGTATTGGAGTCGGTACACTATTATCAGGAATGATTGAAAACAAATTGAAACCATATGATTTACTTGAATACGTTAAAAATCATCCGATGATTAGACCATTTATTCAAGGAAGCGAACCGCAAGAATACCTTGCGCACTTAATTCCTGAAGGTGGGTACAATTCAATCCCTAAATTGGTAGGAAACGGAGTATTAGTAATTGGAGATGCAGCACAGTTAGTAAATGCAATCCATCGTGAAGGCTCAAATATGGCAATGACATCTGGAAGATTAGCAGCAGAGACCATTATTGAAGCAAAAGCGTTTGATAACTACTCTGATGTGGCATTAAAACCGTACGCTGATAAATTACTAAATAGCTTTGTAGGACAGGATTTGAAAAAATATAAAGATGCAACACATCATTTTGAAAAATTCCCTCAATACTTCGAGGAATATATTCCACTATTAAATAAATCAGCTAGCCAAATGTTTACAGTAGATGGTAAATCTAAATGGGAAAAACAAAAGAATATTATGAGTAATATAGGAGGGGCAAAAGCTAAACTTAAGCTTGCGAAAGATGTATACAAAGCATGGAAGGTGATGAAATAAATGAGTGAGACAAAAAAAGAAAGTACAATCGAAGAAAAGCAATATCTCGTTCGTTTTAATGCCGATACAAAATCGCACTTAACTGTACTAGATTCCGATATTTGTATGACAAAATGTCCCGATAAAATTTGTACAATATTTTGTCCAGCTGAAGTTTATAAATGGGAAAATATTCGAATGCATGTTGGATACGAAGGTTGTCATGAATGTGGAAGTTGTAGAATAGGCTGTCCTCATCAAAATATTAAATGGGAATATCCGAAAGGTGGGCACGGAATTATATTTAGATTGGGGTGATTTTAAAATGTTCTCGATAGGCAACTATGTTATGTTTAGCCTAGATGGTGCTGTGGGAACGGTTATGGAAACAAAAGATAATCATTGCTTAGTAGCTTGGGAAGATCGTGTTTGCAGTTGGGCAAGTTTCGATCTACTGAGGAAAATTAGTTGCGCAGAATTAATTCAACTCTTCACTCCAAAATAATTCACCTTTATTAGATGGATCGATATAAGAATGGGGGCTATATGAGAGGTAACTACAACCTCTTATATAGCCCTTAATTACATATTATAAAAATGATTACATAAACCCGTATACCATAAAAACAATTCTATATGTTCCTTTTTCTATCTTCACTTTTTTAGGTTTTATCGATTTACATCGTACATTGCTCTTATTGGATTTAATTAAATTATTATTGTCTGTAGGTTTAGCTATTTTTGTTTTTTCTTTTTGACATGTAACTAAATTAGTGTGTACAGTTTTATTAACTATTGTTGGATTAGTATTTTTGTCTTTTTCTGTTACCTCGTTGTGTTCTGTTTCATTTGAAGGATCTATCAAAGAGGTGAAAATAAATAAAACAAATAACGCTCCAGTGATCATAAAATTCTTTAAAGACTTTCCGTTCATTTTGAAGAAAGAGTTAATCCCCATAGTAATAAAAAACAAGAATCCAATCAGACATAATAATTCTATAAACGTGTACAATTGATAGCCTCCCTATAATTCTCCACATAATAACTATTCTTTATTTCGGACTAAATTCCCTTTTTGGAATGATATGGAGTGTTACTAAAGTAGAGAAAATTTCAAGGGAAAATAATTATCAGTTCTATTTTCCTGTGCGTCACAAATTGTTTTTTAGTGCTTTAGTTGGAGGAGTTAATAGTGAATATTCAAAATCAATTTGCAACTAGTTAAGAACTAATCGTTAATTATTTTCATAATCCATTCTTTAGTTCGTTTATTCTGAAGTTTTTAGTTAAATTATTAGATACACCTGTTTTAATTTAGAATACATTTCTACACAATACTAGGAGACACTAGTAATAATTGTTGATGTGCCTTCAATTCTAAACTAGATAAATTAAATGCGATCGTTATTAGTAGATATAGTCTCTAAAAACTATATCTCAGACTGTTGACAAACGCTCGCTTTCTTCGTTGCTTCACCTGTCTGCGGTGCTCATTACCGTCTAGGGTAACTCCGCTCCTCACCAGGCTTCGCGCCTCGAAAGACAAGCGCTTGCAATCAGTCTGAAGATTAGATTTGTTGTACTTTGTCGACACACTGAGATATAGTCTCTAAAAACTATATCTTTTTTATTTTGATGCTTAAGATGAATGTTGAAACAATCAGTAAGGTAAAATAGTAGAATTAACTAGAAATAAATAAAAGCAAAGTAGAATTAATTTCATTCAATAAAATACGAATAATATCATTGACTAAATAATAGATTGAATTTATATTTAATTTTAAATATTCGAACAATTAGGGGTGTTTAGATGGGAAATGCATTAGTGTTTCAGTCAGATTTTGGATTACTAGATGGAGCAGTTAGCGCTATGTATGGTGTTTCTTGTAGTGTAAATCAAGATATAAAGATTTACGACTTGACCCATGATATACCTCAATACAATATTTGGGAAGCTTCTTACCGACTTGTACAAACAATGAATTACTGGCCAGTTGGAACAGTTTTTGTTTCAGTTGTTGATCCAGGTGTTGGATCAGATCGTAGAAGTATAGTGGCTCGTACAAATACGAATCACTTTATTATAACACCTGATAACGGAACTTTAACACATGTTGGCAAAGTATATGGAATAAACCAATTAAGAGTCATTGACGAAGAAATTAATAGACTACCAAATTCAAGTGAATCCTATACTTTCCACGGGAGAGATATATTTGCTTTTACGGGTGCAAGATTAGCTTCTGGAATAATCGACTTCGAAAATATTGGCCCAGAAGTAGATTCAAATTCTTACATAAAATTACCGATTAAAGAATGTCATAGTGAAAACAATTCGATAACGGGAACTATTGATATATTAGATGTACGTTATGGTAGCATTTGGACGAATATCAGTCGATCTGATTTTCTTAAACAAGGCGTTTCCCATGGGGACTTTGTGGAAATACTCATTACATATCAAGGAAGAAAAGTATACAAACAAGCCGTAAAATATGGGAAATCATTTGCTGATGTAGAAATTGGAGAACCAATCTTATATGCGAACAGTCTAGATCAAATGGCAGTTGCTGTTAATCAAGGTTCGTTTACCGATGAATACGGAATTGATACGGGTGTAGAATGGGAAATAACACTTAAAAGTAAGTAGGAAAAACTTGAGTGTTCATAAAAGATTTTTTTCTTCTCAAGTTTTAGTAATTTTACAATAAAATTTTAACTTAGAAGTTTACTGATCTTTAAGTAGGCTTCTTTTTTATGAATTTAATCGGGCATGAACTACAATTTTTGAAATTTTGTTAAGTATTTCACTAAATAATCATTTTTTACACGATTAATTTTCTTCTATTTCGCAAATTCGTAAAATTAACAGTAAAATTTTAGTGAACGTTTTCACAAATTATTCACAGACTATTGTGTTTTACTTTACTATAATTGGCTATAACTTCTAGATAGATGTATAGTTCGATTTTGAAAGCATCTTTACTTGAAGAATTTTTTTAAAGGGGTTTTCATTAAATGAAGGTTTCAAAAATTGTAGCAATTGGCGTAGTAAGTATTTCAACAATTGTAGGGGCGGCAAATACATCTTTTGCAGCTGTTGCGTCTCAAGCAAATTCAAAAGCAGGTGTTACGTTTAAAGAAGGTTCTAGTCCAATAAATCCAGTAGATCCAACAGATCCTACAACTCCATTAGAGCCAACAGATCCTACAACTCCATTAGAGCCAACTGATCCTACTAATCCAACAAATCCTCCTACAGGTGAGAGTGGTCCGTTAACTTTAGACTATGTTTCTTCAGTTCAATTTGGATCAAAAGAAATTTCAATTAGTAATGAGGTTTATTCTTCTACATCTAAAAAGCCTTTTATCCAAGTTTCTGATCGCCGAGGTACTGGTGCAGGGTGGAAAGTGACAGCAAAAGCTAGTAGGTTTTCAAATGGTATAAGTGAAACATTGCCAGGAGCGGTTCTTACATTTAAAAATGGATCAGTGGCTACACCAGGTATTGGAACTAGCCCAACGCCTGCTCAAACGATTACTTTAAATACAGATGGATTAACTGAATCATTAGTTGTTACTGCAGAACCAGGTACGGGTCTTGGTACTTGGTTAACAAGATGGTTAGGTCCAAATCCTAATGTTAATGATGGTGCATTAAATAATAATGTTACCTTACAAATTCCTGGTGGCTCAGCAACAATTGGTAATCACGAAGCGGTTGTTACTTGGACTCTAGTTGATGCTCCTGGTGTATAACCAATCTATCGAAATTCTTGGCCTGATAGATATTTTCTATTAGGCTTTTTCTATTTTTTAAATGAAAAATTCTGTATAATTTAGCAATATTGGCCTTATATTTTATATTCTAATACCCACTTTTGTTTGGAAAGGACAATGATTATAAGAGAAATTTTTTTCCTTTTAGGATACATAAAAATACCATATTTTTCATTAATTGTAGGTTTTGTTGTTGCATTGGTTGATCCGTTTTTCATTTTCTCTGCAGATCGTAGAACACTACATGATATAATCGCAAATACAAAAGTCATTGATATTTAAAATAAAAAGAAAGCAAAGAGCTTTCTTTTTATTTTAAAATATTCATCTGGCGTATATGGGCACGTGTTTCTTCAGTACCTAATTCATAAATCATTGCATAAGCTTGTTTTAAAAAATAGTCATAACCTTTGTATAATTCTAGACTTTTTTCTTGACTACTACTTGTAAATGAAGGTAAAAATGCTGCTTGAACACCAGTAGCCTCATCGTAATTGTCTATCTCATGAAAAATTCTTTCGAGTCTATGTTTTTCATCGATTGTAGCATCGATTTCTAACTCATAAGGTGCGTCCCCTTGATTTGGAACGATAGTTTTTGCTTGGACAGATACATAATATCTCCTTTTTTCCATATAGATCTCCCTTTTACGTATTTTTGGTTACAATTTTTATTATCCTCACCGACCAATGCTTTATTCAAAACAATGCTTTATTCAAAACAATGCTTTATTCAAAACAATGCTTTATTCAAAACAATGCTTTATTCAAAATTAATAATTAGCTTAAATAGAACTTATAAAGGAATTTCAAAAATAATATTGAAATATAAATTTGATATTAAGTTCATTAAAACATGATAAGGGGGGATTTTATGAAAGGTCTATATCGAGACTTTTTTCTTCATTTCGATATAATTGTGATGGGGGCACTTTTTTTAATTGGATTTATTTATAGTATAGGACTTCATTTTTCGTGGTTTACTGTTTTAATTTTTATGATCGGTTTAATCTTTTTTATGTTTAGTGAGTACGTAACTCATCGTTTCTTTTTTCACATAAAGGCACCAAAAAATAAACTATTTCTTAAATTTATGAAAAGAATTCATTATGATCATCATACGTATCCAGATGATTTGAAATTGTTATTTTTACCGATATGGTATAGCATTCCAAATTTAGGTTCACTTTGTATCATTTATTTTTTGATCTTTAGAGATCCGATTCAAACGATTTCATTTGGTTCAGGTTTAGTTTTTATGTTACTAGTGTACGAATGGAAACATTATGTAGCTCACAAGCCAATTAAACCAATAACAAAACTAGGAAGACAGATTAAAAAGCTACATATCCTACATCATTTTAAAAATGAAAATTTTTGGTATGGCGTATCAACACCTATTTTTGATGGGATTTTTGGTACGTTAAAGGATGAGAAGGAAGTAGTAACAAGCAATACCGCTAAAGCTCTTGAAGAAAGAGTGTAAACTGCAAATAAACGTTTTTTGGAAGAATAATGGGTGTTGCAGTATTATTTTTACAATTTAGATGATGAAAGAAAATGCCTAGTGTTTATACTAGGTTTTTTTTGTCGGTTTTAAAGTTTTATATTTTATAAAAATTGAAAAAAGGGCAAATATTTGATTGGAGTGCTTACTATACTGAGAATAAGGGGGGATGATTGTGTCATTGGATCGTACTCATTTTGATAATGTTTATAGACAGATAATAGAAGTGAGAAATGTAAATGACTAAACTTAATTACAAAAAAATAATGCTGTTAGGATTTGGATTTTTTGCAATCAGTCTTACTTGGTCAGCCTATAATGCTTTTATGCCAAAACTTTTAAGTGATTATTTAAAGTCATCTGCTTTGATCGGATTTATTATGACGTTCGATAATTATTTTGCATTATTTTTGCAACCAGCAGTTGGAATGTATAGTGATCGTTTAGATACACGATTTGGTAGAAGAATGCCATTTTTAATGATTGGAATGCCTCTTGCAGCATTATTTACCTTTCTAATTCCAGTGCATAAAACACTTTTTATGTTAATCTTTTTTGTTGTTTTTATGAATCTAAGTATGAGTATTTTCCGTTCTCCAGTAATTGCACTTATGCCTGATTTAACAAGAGTTGAACAAAGAAGCAAGGCGAATAGCGTTATTAATTTTATGGGGGGAATTGGTGCTTTAATTGCATTCTTTGTTGGTTCAATTTTGTGGGATCTAAATAAAGGATATCCTTTTTACTTGGCAGGATTTTTAATGTTATTTAGTTTTTTCATTCTTTTTTTCTTTATTAGGGAAAAAAGAGATGTTCTCAATTATGAGCGGGCAGAAGAAAAGGTACAATTAAGAGAAGGTTTTCGTTCAGCTATTCAGAATAAAAGCTCATTATTTCTATTATTAGCTATTCTTAGTTGGTTCACGGGATTTAATGGAATTGAAACCTTTTTTACACGTTATGGAGAAGTTTATTTAGGGGTAAAGGTTAGTGCTGCGGCATTTTCATTTGCCTTCATATCATTAGCTTTTTTAATTTTTGCAATTCCAGCCGGATTCATTGGGACAAAAATAGGTAAGAAACGCAGTGTATTAATAGGGATATTTGGGATTATGGTTGGATTTATTGTTTTATTTTTCTTAAAGGATTTATTTTACATTCGTTTAGTCTTTTTGATGATGGGATGTTTGTGGGCATTAGTAAACATTAATTCCTATCCATTCTTAGCTGAGATGGCACCGATTGGTTTTATTGGAACTTATACAGGTTTATATTATTTGTTTTCATCGATTGCTAATATTATATCACCACCTTTATTAGGTGGAATTATTGATCTCATTGGATTCAAGTTTATGTTCTTGTATGGTTTTTTCTTTATTACAATTTCTTTCTTTATGATGCTTAAAGTACATGACAATCATAAAACAGGCGAAAAAAATTCAAATGCATCGATCTAAATAGGATGCTTTGGATTTTTTTTACTGATGTATTAAATTTTATGCTTTGTATCACATAATTAAAAATGAAAAAACAAATAATAATCAATGCTGATATTTCAGTGTCTATAAAAGCGTATTTTTTGAAAAAAATAAGTTAGGAGCACTACAAAATGACAACTAATATCAATAAATTGATTGATCATACAGTTTTAAAACCTGAAACAACTAAATCGCAAATTGAAAAATTATGTCAAGAAGCAAAAGAACATAATTTTGCTTCTGTTTGTGTGAATCCGACTTGGGTGAGTTATTGTGCAAGTTTATTAAAGGGATCTGAAGTTTTAGTCTGTACAGTAATTGGATTTCCTTTAGGTGCGAATACGAAAGAAACGAAAGCGTTTGAAACGAAGAATGCAATTGAAAATGGAGCTAAGGAAGTCGATATGGTAATCAATATCGGAGCTTTAAAAGATCAGGACTATGATACTGTTGAACAAGATATAGCAGCTGTTGTTAATGCAGCAAAAGGTAAAGCATTAGTAAAAGTAATTATTGAAACAAGTCTTTTAACGAATGAAGAAAAAGAAATGGCCTCTAAGCTTTCTGTAAAAGCCGGAGCAGATTTCGTTAAAACATCTACAGGATTTTCAACTGGTGGTGCAACTGTAGAGGATGTGGCATTAATGAGAAAAACAGTTGGACCTGATATTGGCGTGAAAGCTTCTGGTGGAGTACGTGATCTAGCAAGCGTAAATGAAATGGTTAAAGCCGGAGCAACTCGAATTGGTACAAGTAATGGTATCACGATTGTCCAAGGAAACGTAGCAACAGAAGGTTATTGATTCCTCTTAATGACGAAAGGGTGTTAAGTTTCAAACTTGACATTTACCTGTTGACCTATCAATAGTTTATGTATTATAATCGTAAAAGACATGTGGAAAAGTGTTTCTTTTTTACAATGTTTTATTGATTGTAAGTGGTAGCTTGGAGGGAGGGAAAAGTAAGATGTCTAAAACAGTCGTTCGTAAAAACGAATCTTTAGAAGATGCTCTTCGTCGTTTTAAACGTTCAGTTTCTAAAACTGGTACGCTACAAGAAGCAAGAAAACGCGAATTTTATGAAAAGCCAAGTGTAAAACGTAAGAAAAAATCAGAGGCAGCGAGAAAACGTAAATTCTAAGAGAGGGTGTTACTATGAGTCTTCTCGAACGTTTGAATTCAGATATGAAACAAGCGATGAAGGAAAAAAACAAAGACAAGTTAGCAGTTATTCGAATGGTGAAAGCGTCATTACAAAATGAAGTCATTAACTTAGGGAATAATGTGACATTGTCAGCTGATCAAGAGTTAACAATTTTAACTCGTGAAGTGAAACAACGTAAAGACTCCCTCCTGGAATTCGAAAAAGCTGGTCGTCAAGACCTTGTGGATAAATTAAAGCAAGAGTTATTGATTCTAAAAGAATACTTGCCTCAACAATTATCTGAAGAGGAACTTCTTGAAATCGTACGTGTTACAATTTCAGAAGTCGGTGCTACATCAAAAGCTGACATGGGGAAAGTAATGAGTGCAGTTATGCCTAAAGTAAAAGGACAAGCTGATGGCTCTTCTGTGAATAAAGCTGTAGCAAGTCTGTTAAAATAAACGTCTATTTATAGACGTTTATTTTTTTGTTTTTTTATTTATAAGGTAAAGAAATCGTTAGTTGTATGCTGGTTCGCTCAATCAAGATCCTGTAGAGAACATATAGTAGTAAAAATCACACCCAAACTGAGAATACCTAAACGTTCTCAGTTTTTTTGTACATTCAAGTAATGGGAAAATTAGTAATATTTTAGTCCATTTTAAACTAGTGTGTGATTTAAATCACATACAAAGTAAATGTTATTCGCTATGATGAATTTAGAAAAACAATTCATTCATTAAACGTTACTTAAAAGGGAGAGATGAGTAATGACACCGTTTGGAGATTTACACAATGATTTCGGTGGAATAGCATTTGCTTTAGGTTGGTTAATAATGGTCGTACCATTCGCATTTTCATTAATCTTTATTACTAGAGAGATGGTAATAGGTGACGAAGAACGACTAGAAGATGAGATTAAGCAAGGGGTTCATGATTATGCTAGATCTTATAAAAAAACGATTAAAACTGAAACAAAAACAAATAATTCATCACAAATGGAAACTCCAATGGCTAAAAAGCCGTTATTTATAAAGTTGGCAGGTTTGATTGTGAGTGTTCTCATCACTTATGTTACAGTCAAAGGAATAGTTGGTGATGGGGGTCGTGATCTAACTTCAATTGGTCTTGTGTTAATGTGGAGTCTTTTCTTTCTTACACAAGGAGTTCTATGGTGGGTTGTCACTTCACAAGGAAAACAAGATTTTTATCAAGATGTTACAAATCAAAGAAGAATGTAAATAAACTTAAACCGAGAATAGTTTTGTTCTCGGTTTTTTTTATTCATGTTTTCACCATCTTTTATAAACCAATATTCATCTTAAATTTCCTTTACCTTTTTCTTTTTGTATCATACCTTTTCAAAATTCATCATAAATATGATATGAAAGGGGGAGGAGTCTATCTTGAAAAGATTAGCGCATAATTTAAAAACATGGATGTCAAGTAAGATGGACTTACCACCAGATGTACTATTAGAATTGCCACGTATTACGATGTTAGGTCAACTACATATTTATATTGAAAACCATAGAGGGTTACTTGTTTATTCAGATAATGAATTGCGTTTGTTAATGAAGCAGGGGCAGTTATTGATTAAGGGGAAAGATTTTATTTTGAAGACAATGTTACCTGAGGAGATTTTATTGGAAGGCGAAATTGAGCATGTGTATTTTATTAATGAATAGCATCTAGAACTTACACCATGATCAGTCTAATGAACATGGGGGATTAGGATGAAAAACGAATGGACTTCAAATCTTACGGGGATGGTTCAAGTTAAAGTAATTGGGCTTGGACCAGAACGTTTTTTAAATGAATGTATGCGAAAAGGGATACCACTTCGCGATGTGAGGAAAAGTGGAACAAATTCAATTACGTTTACAATTGAATTGAAAGATTATAGACGAATTAAGAATATTCCTCGAAAAAAAGAATATAAAGTTTATTTTATTGGCCGGAAGGGACTACCTTTTGAAGTTAAGCGAGCATGGAAGTATTTTGGATTTGTTGTTGGTGTTGTTGGCTTTTTGGTTGTATTATTTTTACTATCAAATATGGTTTGGCGAATTGATATAAAAGGTGCTTCACCTGATGTGGAATATAAACTTCGGAAAGATTTAACTGCGATGGGTGTTAAGACTGGTGCATCTCAATTTGCTTTACCAAAAATGCAAACGATCCAAAAAAAGCTTCAAGATGAGAATCCAACATTAACTTGGATTGGTGTACAATTAAATGGGACTACCTTTCATTTTGAGGTAGTAGAAAAACATATTCCTAAGCCTGAGAAAACGCTACGACCACGTCATATTATTGCAAGTGAAGAAGCTGTTATTTCAAGCCTGTTTGTTGAAAAAGGGAAGCCTCTTGTAGTGAAGAATGACTTTGTGAAAAAAGGTCAAATATTAGTATCTGGAATTATTGGTACTGAAGATCATCCTATTTTAGTCCCAGCAGTCGGCAAAATTATGGGTGAAGTTTGGAGAGAGGAAATTATTAGTGTCCCTTTAGATACTCCGTTTACAGTACTTACAGGAGAGAGAAAAACTAGATATTATATTGGAACGAAGGAAAATAAAATAAAATTTTGGGGTTTTGATAAGAATAAATATAAGTCTTTTGAAAATGAAACTAGTTCGTATCAATTTAAATTTTTAAAATGGAAGTTGCCGATTTTTTTTAGTAAAAAAACAATTCTGGAAAGTGAAAAATATGTTAGAACATACTCTAAAGTACAAGCTGCTCAACTTGGAAAAGAAATTGGTAAGAAGGAATTAATGAAAAAGTTAAGTCCAGATGCCAAGATTTTACAAGAAAAAGTTTTGCACGAGTCAATAGACAATGGTAAAGTTAATTTAAGAATGTATTATAAAGTTTTAGAAGATATCACTAAAACGAAAACTATTGTTCAAGGGGACTGAGTAATGCCAGAACAACTACTAACGATTAATCAACAACTAGAGGATCCAAACGAAGCAATTGCCTTATTTGGTACAAACGATAAGCATCTAGAAATAATTGAAAATTTGCTTGATGTTAAGATTGTGTCACGTGGTCAATCTGTACAAGTTTCAGGTACGAATGAAGATGTGAAAACTGTTGAGCAAATCATTCAAGCTCTTTTAGAGGTTATTCGAAATGGAGTGAGTATTACACCAAGGGATGTTACATACTCAATTCAGATGGCTAAAGAAGGAAGACTGTCATCATTTGCAAGATTGTATGACGAAGAAATTATAAAGAATCAAAAAGGAAAACCGATTCGGGTTAAGACTTTTGGACAAAGACATTATCTTCGTGCAATCCAATCAAATGATTTAGTATTTGGAATTGGGCCTGCTGGTACAGGTAAAACATATCTTGCAGTTGTCATGGCTGTTCAAGCATTAAAAAATAATAAAGTAAGTAAAATTATTTTAACAAGACCTGCTGTGGAAGCTGGCGAAAGTTTAGGATTTTTACCAGGAGATTTAAAGGAAAAGGTTGACCCATATTTAAGACCATTGTATGATGCTCTACACGATGTTTTAGGACAAGAGCATACTTTGCGTTTAATCGAAAGAGGAACAATTGAAATTGCACCTTTAGCTTATATGAGGGGACGTACTTTAGAAGATGCCTTTGTCATTTTGGATGAAGCTCAAAATACGACAATGGCTCAAATGAAGATGTTTTTGACTCGTTTAGGATTTGGCTCTAAAATGGTTATTACAGGTGACCCTTCTCAAATTGATTTACCTAAAGGAGTAAAGTCTGGTTTAATATCAGCTCAAAATACATTAAAAGGTGTTGAGGGTATTGGTATGACAATTTTGGAACAAACCGACGTAGTTCGTCATCCACTAGTACAAAAGATTATTCAAGCTTATGATTTAGCAAAAGAATGATTCGTAGTGACCCTACATTGATAGGGTCATTTCGTATTTTTATGATGAGGTGCATTTCTAGAAAGGGGAAACAATGAATAGTTTGCAAACTTTAATTCAACGTTTTAAAAATCAGACTCTTGTCATATTGCTATGTACCATTGCATTTTGCTTATTAAGTTTTCTTCTTTTAGTTAGTCATGTTAGACCGGTAAAATACGACATTCAGCTATTATCAATTGCTGATGATAATATTTATTCACCTATCACGATTGAGGATAAAGGAGCAACGGCAAAAAAACGACTAGAAGCAGCAGCAAGAGTTGAGGATGTATATAAATATGAGGAAAGCTATACTCAAAAACGCATAGACATAGTAAATTCAATTTTTGATATTGTAACTGAAGTGAAAAATGAAAATGCAAAGAGCGATCATCCTAAAGGACAAGCATTAATTGATAAAGAAACAGAGGAAGTTAAGAAAAAACTGCCTGATGATATTCGTAAAAACTTAGAAGATAGTGTCTTTAGTACGTTAGTAAAATCGTCAGAAGAGCAGCTAAATATTTCTAAAGCCTCGTTAAATACAGCTATTAACAATGTAATGTCTGAGGAAATTACGACAAACCAAATCGAAGAATCTCGTGGGAAGCTTAGAAATGAATTATCATATGTAAGCGTTAATCCTTCACTTAAGGATGCGATGATCTCAATTGGTGAATTTGCGATTGTTCCAAACTACTTTTTTGATGCTGAGGAGACAAAAGAGAGAAAACGTCTAGAAAGTGAAAGTGTAGATAGTGTTTATATTTTACAAGGACAAGTCTTAGTAAAAGCTGGAGAAACAATTACAAAGGAAAAATATGATCAATTAAAATTAGTTGGGTTAATAAAAAACAAACAGTCCATCCAACCGTATATAGGATTAATTTTATTAATTGGCGTGTTGGCGTACTTCGTATTGAAACAAACGGCAACCTTAAAAGAAAAAGGGAATATATACATTGTTACATACTATAGTATTGTAATCTTTACAATTTTAATCTTAAAGATTGTAAGCTTGTTTCAAAAGGTTGAGTTTTCAGGGCTTGTTTATGTCGCTCCAGTTGCGATTGGGACTTTATTGATAAAGTTCTTATTAGGTAATCGATATTTAATGATTTCGTCTATTATTTTCTCTATTTGCGGCAGTTTAATGTTTAATGAAGATGTTAATGGGGCGATTAATTATTCAACTGGAATCTATATTTTATTTAGTTCAATCGCCGTTTTATTTTTAAATGAGGTAAAAAATAAGCGTTCAATGATTCTTCATGCAGGATTATTAATTTCGCTTGTTAATATTGCTACTCTGTTTTCATTGATCTTGATTCGTAATGGTCAATATTCTTCAGTAGAAATCGGGATTTATTTATTAATGGGACTTACTTCAGGCGTTTTATCTAGTGTCATTACGATGGGGATTTTACCTTTTGTAGAAGATTCATTTGGCATGGTGTCTTCGTTTAAGCTAGTTGAGTTAGGTAGTCCGAATCATCCTTTATTAAGAAAGATTTTATTAGAAGCTCCAGGTACATACCATCATAGTATAATGGTTGCAAATTTAGCTGAAGGCGCTTGTGAAGCGATTGGAGCAAATGGTTTGTTAGCTAGAGTAGGAGCATATTATCATGATATAGGCAAAACAAATAATCCAGGATTCTTTATTGAAAATCAAATGGGTGGTCATAATCCTCATGATCGTATTAAACCGATTCAAAGTAAAGATATTATTTTAAGACATGTAAGTGATGGGGTAAACATACTAAAAAAATATAATATGCCAAAAGATATTATTGATATTGCAGCGGAGCATCATGGTACAACTTTATTAAAGTATTTTTATTATAAGGAAAAAGAGACGAATCCTGATGTGAAGGAAAGTGATTTTAGATATCCTGGCCCAAAAGCTCATTCAAAGGAATCGGCTATCGTAGGAATTGCAGATAGTGTAGAAGCTGCAGTTCGTTCGTTAAAAGATCCTGATATGGAAAAAATCGAGGTATTAGTTTCTTCCATAATGAATGATCGTTTGAATGATGGTCAGTTTGCAATGTGTGAATTAAATTTAAAAGAATTATATATTGTTGAAAAATCATTATGTGAGACATTAAAAGGAACTTTCCATTCTAGAATACAATATCCAGATGAAAGATAAGGTGAGATAATGGTTCAATTAGAAATTGATTTTATAGATGAAACAAATGAAGTGACGAAAGAACAGCAATCTGATATAAAGGGTTTGCTCGAATGTGCACTTGAATATGAAGGTGTAACGGGTGAAGTTGAAATTGCCGTTTCATTTGTAGATGATGAAAGAATTCATGAAATTAACAAAGAATATCGAGAGAAGGATCGTGCTACTGATGTTATTTCTTTTCCTATGGAAGAATTAGGAGAAGGAGAAATTGAAATCATTGGAGTTGACTTACCTCGTACTTTAGGCGATATTGTCATTTCGATTCCTACTACAAAGAGACAAGCTGAGGAGTATGGTCATTCGTTCCGTCGTGAATTAGGTTTTTTAGCAGTTCATGGATGTTTACATTTACTTGGTTATGATCATATGAATGAAGCTGATGAGAAAGTGATGTTTACAAAACAAAAGGAAATATTAGAAAAATATGGCCTTGAAAGACTCTAAAAAAAGGGCGCCATTATATAAATCTTTTGGTTTTGCATTTAGTGGAATTTTTAAAGTCATTAAGGATGAAAGAAATATAAAAATCCACTTATTTGCAGCACTCCTTTCAATCGGTCTTGCATTTTATTTACATATTAGTCGAATAGATTGGTTAATCCTTTTGCTTATTATTACAATTGTCATTTCGCTAGAGCTTGTTAATACTTCAATTGAAGCGGTTGTAGATTTAGCATCACCGACTAAACATCCTTTAGCCAAAAAAGCGAAGGATGTAGCTGCAGGTGCGGTGTTAGTCGCTGCGATTGTTTCAATCATTATAGGTGCTTTGCTATTTTTTCCGTATTTTACTATACTACGTTAATAAGACCCCAATTTCGTGTTCGGGCTTATATAGGAGGCTATATAATGGATAAACAACAACTTATTAATGAAGCGATAAAAGCTAGAGAAAACGCATATGTACCATATTCGAAATTTCAAGTTGGTGCAGCTTTGCTTACAAAGGATGGCCAAGTTATTCATGGTTGTAACATTGAAAATGCATCATATGGTCTAACGAATTGTGCAGAACGAACTGCATTATTTAAAGCATATTCAGATGGCATTACAGAGTTTTCAGCAGTGGCAGTTGTCGCTGATACTGAGGGACCTGTTGCACCGTGTGGGGCGTGCCGTCAAGTTTTATTTGAACTAAGTGGTCCAGATACAGTCGTCTATTTATCAAACTTAAATGGAGTAATAAAAGAAACAACAGTAAAAGAATTATTGCCAGGAGCATTTACATCGGAGGATTTGAATGAATAAAGAAAGTTATAAATCAGGTTTTGTCTCAATTATAGGTAGACCAAATGTAGGGAAGAGTACATTCTTAAATCGAGTAATTGGTCAAAAAATAGCTATAATGAGTGATAAACCTCAAACAACTCGTAATAAAATTCAAGGCGTTTTTACAGAAGATGATGCACAAATTGTCTTTATTGACACGCCAGGAATCCATAAACCAAAACATAAACTTGGTGATTTTATGGTAAAGGTAGCTCAAGAATCAATTAAAGATGTTGACGCTACGTTATTTATGGTAAATGCCAATGAAGGATTTGGTCGTGGGGATGAATTTATTATTGAGAAGCTGCAAGGTAGTCGTAGTCCAGTTATTTTAGTCATTAATAAAATTGATACAATTCATCCTGATCAATTATTTGATTTAATTAATAAATACAAAGATTTATTCAAATTTGCTGAAATTGTTCCAATCTCAGCATTACAAGGGAATAATGTTGATCGTTTATTAAAAGTAATTAAAAGTTATTTACCAGAAGGTCCACAATATTATCCTGCAAATCAAGTAACAGATCATCCTGAAAGATTTATCATTTCAGAATTAATAAGAGAAAAAGTATTGCATTTGACTAGAGAAGAGGTTCCCCATTCAATTGCTGTTATTATTGAGCAAATTGAAAGAAGACCAGAAGGAAATGCAATATACGTCAATGCAACTATTGTCGTTGAACGATCTTCCCAAAAAGGAATTATTATCGGTAAGCAAGGTAGCATGTTAAAAGAGGTTGGCAAGCGTGCTAGATTAGATATAGAAAACTTACTTGATACAAAAGTATTCTTAGAGTTGTGGGTTAAGGTTCAAAAAGATTGGCGAAATCGTATGTCTCAATTAAGAGATTTAGGTTTCCGTGAAGATGAGTATTAATAGGCAAAATTTAAGGGATTGGGTAAAGTATTAGAGGGCTAGAATATGACCGTTTGTTCAAGACCCAAAAACATAGTTCTTGTAATTTTGCAAGCATTTTATTTGTAATTTTAATAAATTTTATACACATGAAAATCGGGAGAGAAGGTCACATTATAAGTAAGCAGGGAAAGTAATTGGCTATAGGTAATGAGCAATGAGTTGTAGCTATTCTTGAAAGGTGGTTTCTCAATGTTGAATTTTACCTGGGATGTCTTTTCTAAAACTGGAAATGTTGAGACATATTTATTGTTTAAACAGCTTGAACAGGAACATGTGGATCAGAAAAGTTACATTGATGAAGAAATAGCTGATATTGATTCCCTACATACTTAACCTTCATCCAATTGGATGGTGAGTTAATTGTTACAGCGTGTAGAAGGAATTGTATTACGAGCTAACGCTTATGGAGAATCAAATGTTATTATTACTCTCTTAACAAGAGAATTAGGTAAGATAGGAGTTGTGGCAAGAGGAGCAAAGAAGACAAATAGTCGACTTGCTTCTGTTACACAACTCTTTACATATGGGTCGTTTTTAATTCAAAAAGGGTCTGGTCTTGGTACATTAAGTCAGGGAGAACTAATTGATTCATTTCGTGAATTAAGAAGTGATTTAGTTGCCACTGCATATGCATCAATTATTGTAGAGTTGACTGATAAAGCGGTTGAAGAGAAAAAAAATAATCCGTATTTATTTGAATTGCTCCTTCAATTACTTCAGCACATGAATGAAGGTTCTGACGCTGAAGTTTTGACTTATTTATTTATGACGAAAATGATACCTGTATTAGGATACCACCCATTTTTTGATCAATGTATAAATTGTAAATGCAGTGCGAATGAAAATATTTTTGTAGCTTTTTCTGTTAGAGAAGGTGGGTTTTTATGTCAGCGTTGTAAACATACTGATCCATATGCATTTTCAGTCACTGAAAAGTCGGTTAAGTTAATGAGGTTATTTTATCATTTTGATGTAAATCGGCTTGGTAAAATTGAGGTTAGTGATGCAACAAAGAAAAACTTACAACAAATTTTATTTTCTTTTTATGATGAATATAGTGGGATCTATTTAAAGTCACGAAAATTTTTAGAGCAATTAAAAAACATGGAAAATTTTCTGAAAACTAATAAAAATTCAGAAACCTAAGGAAGGAAATAGGCTACCTATTTCCTTCTTTCTTTTTTAAATTGTAAAAATAGTATATAATATTTATTAGAGAGTATAACATATTGGATAGTTAGGGGTGAGGGAAATCGAACTGACAAAAAGACAAACTCAAATTCTTGAAATTGTAAAAAATAATGGACCAATTACAGGTGAACATATAGCAGATAAGCTAGCACTTACTAGAGCTACGCTTCGCCCGGATTTAGCTATTCTTACAATGACTGGTTTTTTAGAGGCAAGACCGCGAGTAGGATATTATTACACAGGAAGAACAAGTGGTGCACAAGTCATTGACAGAATTAAAAAATTGACCGTAAAGGAATTTCAGGCGATTCCTGTTGTCGTAGATCGAAGTTCATCAGTGTATGATGCGATTGTTACAATGTTTCTTGAGGATGTAGGAACATTATTTGTTGTTGATCAAAATTCGGTTTTAACTGGAGTACTTTCGAGAAAAGATTTACTCCGTGCAAGTATAGGGAATAAAGATTTGCATACATTACCGGTAGATATTATTATGACGAGGATGCCAAACATTACAATTTGCTATAAAGATGATACAATTTATAATGTAGCTAAGAGTTTAATTGAAAAACAAATTGATGCTGTCCCTGTTGTTCGTGAAAGTGAGCATGGACTTGAGGTTATTGGTCGATTTACAAAAACAAATTTTACTCGTGCGATTGTAGACTTAATGAACAATGATATGTTTTAGTAAAGTTAAGAGGTGAACATATGGGCAATTCAATCGTTTATGTTGTATCAGATTCTGTTGGTGAAACAGCAGAGCATGTCGTAAAGGCAGCTATTAGTCAATTTCATGAAAAATTCGAGATTAGACGTGTACCATACGTTGAAGATAATGCAACATTAATTGAAATAGTTCAAGTAGCAAAAGAAAATAATGGTATTATTGTATTTACATTAGTAAAACCTGATATGAGAAAGAAATTATTAGAAGAAGCCAAAAGTGCAGGCGTTATCGTATACGACTTAATCGGTCCATTAATCGATAAAATTTCAACGATTCATAAACTTGAGCCTAGAAATGAACCTGGAGTTGTTCGGAAATTAGACGAAGATTATTTCCAACGTATAGAGGCAATTGAATTTGCTGTTAAATATGATGATGGAAGAGATCCAAGAGGTATAGAAAAAGCTGATATCGTCTTAATTGGAGTATCTAGAACATCTAAAACTCCTTTATCACAATATCTTGCGCATAAAGGATTTAAAGTTGCCAATGTGCCTTTAGTTCCAGAAGTAGATCCACCAGAACAACTACTTAAGGTTCCGAAAGAAAAGTGTATTGGGCTAATGATTTCTCCTGAAAAGTTAAACCATATTCGAAAAGAACGTCTTATTTCATTAGGACTTCATGACGGGGCTAGTTATGCTAATATTAAAAGGATTGAAGATGAACTAAAACATTTCAATGATGTTGTGAACCAAATTGGTTGCAAAGTTGTAGATGTTTCAAGTAAGGCAGTAGAAGAATCCGCTAATGTAATATTAAATTATTATTATCAAAGTAAGCAGATAAGATAATTAAAAATGATGAACGATTTTTATTTAGCTGACACATTAGAGTAATCTAATGTGTTTTCAACTTTTCTAATAGAACTTTTCATTAAATTAGTTCGCAAATAAAAGTTGAAATTCTTTAGTACTTATTGCTAGATTTCCTATTTAAAATAGATTATAATAAAAAATTGTATGAAATGAACTAATAATAGGTTTAACTTTTTATACTTACGAATAAACTATGAATATGTGCTTCCTAGTTTATTGAAAGATGGAAATAAAACTACATAAATCGATACATGTTTTGAAGGAATTACAAAAGACGTGTAGAAATTAATCATAAGCGATAAATAAATGGGTTAATGAAAACCAGAACTAGCAGTTGAATGCAATGCTTATGTACTACTGTTTAGACTTCTTTTTAGATAAAATGATTAATTCATATATAAATAACGAAAATAAACTTAAGTTAAAATATATGGAAATATTTTTGTCGAATTATGAAGGAATACAGTGAGTTTTATCGAATAAAATAGTATATGGAGCTGTCAGTATGGGAAACAGAATTCCCGATGAACTTGTCGAACAGGTTCGTCAGTCAGTTGACATAGTTGATGTAGTAAGTGAATATGTTCCTCTGAAAAAACAAGGAAGAAATTATTTTGGACTTTGTCCTTTTCATGGAGAAAGCACACCATCTTTTTCTGTGTCTCCAGAGAAACAAATTTTTCATTGTTTTGGATGCGGTGCTGGAGGAAATGCGATTTCTTTCATTATGCAGCTTGAAGGGCTAAACTTTCAAGAGTCTGTCCATCAGCTTGCAAAAAAGACAAATATCACTTTACCTTCAGATGCAGTTGACACAGTGAAGAATCCACAAGCTACAGAGCAAGGCATTATGCTTGAAGCTCATGAGTTTGTAAAAAAGTACTATCATCATCTATTAGTTAACACAACAGAAGGTAAACAAGCGTTAGAATACCTTCTTAACAGAGGAATTTCTAAAGAGGAAATAAAGCATTTTGAGCTTGGGGTTGCTTTAGATTCTTGGGATGCTGTTACTAAGGTGTTAGAAAAACGTGGCTATCCAATGCCGATCATGGAGAAAGCTGGTTTAGTTATTCGAAGTGAACGTGATGGTAATTACTATGATCGATTTCGAAATCGATTAATCTTTCCAATTCATAACCATCAAGGAAAAATTGTTGCATTCAGCGGAAGAATAATGGGTGAAGGATCACCAAAATATCTAAATAGTCCTGAATCTTCAATTTTCCATAAAGGAAAATTATTATATCAATTTTACCAAGCAAAGAATGTCATGCGAAAGCAAAATCGGGCAATTTTGATGGAAGGTTTTGCAGATGTCATTTCTGCGTTTAGAGCTGGTGTCCATGATGCAGTCGCAACTATGGGAACTTCATTGACAGAGGATCAAGCAAAAGTCTTGAAAACATCTGTTGATCAAATTATTATTTGCTATGATTCAGATCAGGCCGGTATTAACGCAACTGAAAAAGCAGCTAAAATTCTTCAAAAAGAAGGATTTACAATTAAAGTTGCACAAATGCCTGATGGCTTAGATCCAGATGAATATATAAGAAAATTTGGTCCAGAAAAATTTAATACCTCTATTATTGAAGCTAGTGTATCATTAATGAGTTTTAAAATGCAATATCATCGAAAAGGAAAAAATCTTTTAGATGAAACTGTAAAATTTCAGTATATTAAAGAAATGCTACAGGAAATTGCTAAACTAAGTCAATTGATTGAACAAGATTATTACTTAAATCAACTCTCAAAAGAGTTTTCTATCTCGATTGAAGTACTTAAGAAGGAATTTGGACAATATAGTAATCAGGCAAATCGTATATCTAATGTAACAGAAGTAAAAACTGATATCAAACGCGATATTACAAATAAGACACTTCTACCCGCACATGTTAGAGCTGAACAATTACTTTTAGCTCATATGTTAAATAGCAGGGAAGTAGCTGAAAAAGTAAGACAGCAATATCAGGGTCTATTCTACAATAATGATTATTCCGAGATTATAATCCATCTTTATGCTTATTATGAAGAGGGCAATGAGTCTAATATTAGTAAATTTATGAATTACCTTCCTTCAAAAAGGTTACTTGAAGTAGTTTCAAAAATTGTCAATTTACAGATAGCACCTGAACTAACAGAGCGAGAGTTAAAGGATTATTTAGATGCATTAAACAACTATGATAAACAACAACGTATACGTGAAAAAGAAATAGATCTGAAAAAAGCTGAACGTGAAGGAGATTTTGTAAAAGCTGCAACGATTCTCCAACAAATTACACAGCTAAGATCTAGTATGAAATATGTTAAATGATTCGCGAACTTTTCGAAGGAGGGGAACAGATGGCTGATAAATCGGCTCGTTCTAAAGATACGGAAACAGAAGTAACACTTGATCAAGTAAAAGCATTATTAATTGAAAATAGTAAAAAACGTGGTGTAATTACATATGAAGAAATTGCAGATCGTTTAAATGGATTTGAAATTGATTCAGATCAACTTGAAGAATTTTATGAGCAACTAGGTGAACAAGGTATTGATATTGTTGGTGACGCTGATGACGAACCTAGAGGAGCTCAATTAGAAAAAGAAGAAGAATTTGACTTAAATGATTTAAGTGTTCCTCCTGGAGTAAAAATAAATGACCCAGTACGTATGTACCTAAAAGAAATTGGTCGAGTTGATTTACTTTCTGGACAAGATGAAATCAATTTAGCGAAACGAATTGAAGAAGGCGATGAGGAAGCGAAACGACGTCTAGCGGAAGCGAACTTACGATTAGTAGTTAGTATTGCAAAACGTTACGTAGGACGTGGTATGTTATTCCTAGACCTTATTCAAGAAGGTAATATGGGATTAATCAAAGCCGTTGAAAAGTTTGATTATCGTAAAGGTTATAAATTTAGTACATATGCTACTTGGTGGATTCGTCAAGCGATTACTCGTGCAATTGCTGACCAAGCAAGAACGATCCGTATTCCAGTTCATATGGTGGAAACAATTAATAAATTAATTCGTGTTCAACGTCAATTGCTTCAAGATTTAGGTCGCGAGCCATCTCCTGAAGAAATTGGTGAAGAAATGGATTTACCACCAGAAAAAGTTAGAGAAATCCTTAAAATTGCTCAAGAGCCAGTTTCATTAGAAACACCAATTGGTGAAGAAGATGATTCACACTTAGGTGATTTCATCGAAGATTCTGAAGCAACTTCTCCAGCAGAGCATGCAGCTTATGAAATGCTAAAAGAGCAATTAGAAGATGTTCTTGATACATTAACAGATCGTGAAGAAAATGTTCTACGTTTACGATTTGGTTTAGATGACGGACGCACTCGTACTTTAGAAGAAGTTGGTAAAGTATTTGGGGTTACACGTGAGCGTATTCGTCAAATTGAAGCAAAAGCTCTACGTAAATTACGTCATCCAAGCCGCAGCAAACGTCTAAAAGATTTCTTAGAATAGGATGTTTAAAAAGAGTTTATCCGTAATAGGGTAAACTTTTTTTTCATCTAAAAGAAAATGAAAACGTTTTAATTAGTACATATGTCACAATAAAAAAATGTCAAAATATATCGAATGTCTGTTCTAAATAGATAATTGTAGTGCTATGCTACATACTAGTTAATGCTAAAACGGTTAACTAAAGAGTGATGGAAATCAGATTCTCTTAGAATGAAATTGATCTTTAATGATTTATTCTAAAAAAGAATCAAAGGATAATTTAAGCAAAAATGGTTAATATAAATTATGGAGATGCTAGTAGTAATTCCATCATTTTAAACAATTGGATATCTATTTACTTTATTTTACAGAATTGTCTTTAAATTTGCAAATACTCATTTTCTCTACTTTTTTAATAATTTTTATAATTAGTTCAATACTACTAAATATAAAATAAATTGTTTAAAGACATATTACCTATATCGTAATAGCAATTATTTAATGAAATGGTAGAATCTTTTGCTTTAGTTTTTCGTGAAAATGATTAAAATCAAATGAAAAGTAAAATGGTTGAAGAAAGGGTTAAATTGGTTTCTTAAAAAAACTTACTTATTTCATTTATCGAGAGGTGAGTTTATACAAATATAACTTGCATTTATACTATGTAGAATTTACTTCTTAATAGTAGGAAGGTTTATATAATTTTGAAATCGTTTAACAATTTTTAAATTTATCCAATATAATACTTTTTTTATTGTTTTTAATCGTATACAATAATAATGTTATAGTAATTTATATCATTTTTAAGGGGTTACATAAGGGGGATCATAATGAAACGAAATCCATTAATTCCTTTTGCATTAATTGCAGCATTAGGAATCGCAGTCATGCTAATTATTTCAATAAAAGGTGCTAAGCAAGCTGATGAAATTGCCAATGGTGATAAAAAACAAGAGCAAACAGCTTCTACTAAGCCAGACGAAATTTATGCTCAAACATGTGTTAGCTGTCATGGTGATCAATTACAAGGGGCTGTAGGACCAAACTTAACTAAAGTAGGTTCAAAATACTCAGAAGATCAAATCAAAGACATTCTTAAAAACGGTAAAGAAGGCGGAATGCCAGCTGGTTTAGTACAAGGACCACAATTGGAAGCTGTTGCTAAATGGTTATCTGAGAAAAAATAAGCAAGCATATAAAATGACCTCTTCATTAAGAAGAGGTCATTTTGGTTTCTTGACTACTATAGTGTAAAATGATGTTATGAAAATAAAATGAAATGGTGATTTTTTATGAATGAAGTTAATTTATCAAAGCGTTTAAAAAGAGTATTTGACTACATACCAGAGGGAACTAAATTAGCTGATATTGGTTCAGATCATGCTTACTTACCTTGTTATGCAGTATTAATTAAAAGATGTACCTCAGCAATTGTAGGGGAAATTACTGAAGGTCCATATAATTCAGCACGTTCTACGATTCGTCAAAGTGGGCTAGAAGGTATTGTAGAAGCGAGAATGGGAGACGGGTTAGAGGTTTTAGAACCTAACGAAGTAGATGTCATAACAATAGCTGGAATGGGTGGTTCTTTAATTTCAAGCATATTAGAAAATGGTAAAGAAAAACTTCATGGTGTTGAAACGTTAATATTACAACCGAATATAGGTGCACATCAAATTAGAAATTGGCTTGATAAAGAAGGATATTTTCTTGTGGAAGAAGATATATTAGAAGAAGATGGAAAAATCTATGAAATTCTAGTAGCTTCCAAATCAAATATAAATAGTGTATATGGCAAAAAGAAAGAGATGGAGATATTTATAGGTCCTTACTTATTAAGAGGCAAAAATGAAGCATTTAAGAAGAAATGGGAGCATGAAAAAAATAATTTTGAAAGAATCTTAACTCAACTTGAATCTGCAAAACAAACAGAGGAATCAGTTCAGAAAATGAAAGAAATCGAACAGAAACTTGAGTGGATAAAAGAGGTGCTTTCATGAAATCGATAAATGGTTTTCAAGTAGTACAGCAATTTGAAGAACTATTCCCTAAGCATTTAGCTGAGGAAGGTGATCCAAATGGTCTTCAAATAGGTACATTATCAAAACAAGTGACAAAGGTATTAATTGCATTAGATGTCACAAAAGAGGTAGTAGAAGAAGCAATTACAATAGGAGCGAACCTAATAATTGCTCATCATCCGATCATTTATCGTCCTCTAAAAAAGATTGATACAGACACTGAACCTGGTAAAATAGTGGAACTTTGTATTAAACATGATATAGCCGTTTTTGCAGCACATACAAATGTTGATATTGCAGAAACTGGTGTGAGTGATTTTTTAGCTGAAGCTTTACAATTGGAAAATACAAGCGTTCTCGCTCCTACGTATGTGGAAAAATTAATTAAATTAGTTGTATTTGTACCGAAATCACATGCAGAAGATGTATTAAATGCAATATGTGAAGCTGGAGCAGGTCATATTGGTCAATACAGCCACTGTAGCTTTAGTTCGAATGGAACAGGGGCATTTATGCCGTTAGAGGGGACAACACCATATATTGGGCAACAAGGTCAATTAGAAAAAGTTGAAGAGGTAAAGCTCGAAACAGTTGTTCCACAATTAAAATTAAAACATGTTCTGAAAGTGATGAAAAAATCTCATCCGTATGAAGAAGTAGCATATGATACATACACTCTAGAAAATGAAGGCAAGTCATTTGGAATTGGAAGAATAGGGAGCCTTAAAGAAGCAATTTCATTAGAAGAATTTGCGCATTATGTAAAAGAAAAATTAGATCTACAAGGTGTAAGAGTGGTAGGGAACTTAAGTGATCGCGTAAAGAAGGTTGCAATTGTAGGTGGAGATGGAAATAAGTTTGCCTATCATGCAAAAAGAAATGGCGCAGATGTTTATTTAAGTGGTGATATCTATTACCACGTGGCACAAGATTGGAAAATGCTAAATTTAAATATAGTGGATGCAGGTCACAATATTGAAAAAGTAATGAAATTAGGTGTTAAACGTCTTTTAGATAATAAATTAAAAGAAAAAAACATGGCTTGTGAAATTATTGCTTCAACAATTCACACGGATCCATTTACATTTATTTAAAAGTTTAAAAATAGGACTTCTGGTTAAACATCCAGAAGTCCTATTTTTTAGTCTTTTATTCTAACTTTAGGAAGTATTTTATTTAATTCTACCCCTGATTTTGTATCCCAAGTGCTTTCATCATTTGGATCATACTTCTCCAAAAATGCGATAACTTCTCGAGTAATCGGTGTTGGAGTAGATGCTCCAGACGTAATTGCTACAGTCTCAACGCCTTCTAACCATTTTAACTGAAGTTCAGTAATATCTGAAATACGATATGCCTTTGTGCCTGCAATTTCATGCGAAACTTGTGCAAGTCTATTTGAGTTATTACTCATCGGGTCACCTACGACAATTGTTAAATCAGCTTGGCTTGCTTGATCAGCAATTGCTTCTTGACGTACTTGAGTTGCCATACAAATTTCTTTATGAACATGAGCGCTAGGATACTTTTTAATTGCGTATTGAATTAATTCTACTACATCCCATTGGCTCATAGTTGTTTGATTTGTAATGATAATTTTATCAGTCGGGATGTCCAAAGCATCAATATCAGATTTATTTTGAATTAGGTGAACAATTGAAGGAGCAATTCCAACAGCGCCTTCTGGTTCCGGATGGCCTTTTTTACCGATATAAATAAAGTGATAGCCTTCAGCCATTCGTTCTTTAATTAAATCATGTGTTTTGGTAACATCAGGACATGTCGCATCAATCGTCGTAAGCCCTTTTTTTATTGCTTTTGATTTTACTTCTGGAGAAACTCCGTGAGCTGTAAAAATAACAGTGCCTTTTTCAATCTTATCTAGGATATCTAATCTGCTTGGACCATCTAACGTAATGATTCCTTCTTCTTCAAAAGCGTCTGTAACATGTTTATTATGAACAATCATACCAAGTATGTAGATAGGTCTTGGTAATGATGGGTCTTTAGCTGCATTTCTTGCAATGACCATTGCATCTACAACTCCGTAGCAATAGCCTCGTGGGGTAACTTTAATAACTTTCATGGAGTAGCCCCTCCTTTATAATATTGTTGTCATTTTTTATTATAAAGGAGGAAGATGCTACTATACAAAGAAAAAGAAAATTTACATAAACAATTTTGGTTTTGGATTTACGTTTGATGCAGTTTCTTCAATCGTATTAGATGGTTCTACTACTTCTGATTTAATTGGAGCTTTTTTTCTTTTTTTTGGTTTTGATTCGTTTGTTTGTTTAACTTCAATTATTCCACTTGCATCATTTTTTTTACTTTTTTTTGTATCAACTGGATCGTCGGTATTGACTGCTTTAAATATTTTATATATTGAAGGGAAATTTTTAATAGCAGGTGCATATTGTTGAATCATTGGCGTGACTTGTTGAGCTGCTTGAACAGCTTTTTGCATACCACCGATGACACCTGTAATCGAAGTATCTCCACCCAATAAACGCGAGAAAAATCCTGGACTGCCATCATTTTCTTTTTCGGGTGGTTGCCCAGTCATTGGGTATAGATTTTGAGTTCCTTGTTGCTGATAATTACTACTGCCTGGTGCTTGCATGACGGGCTGATTTTGAAAAGGAACAGGTTGTAAAATTTTATTTTGGTTTATATATTGTTGATGTGCGTTTAATTTCGGCTGATATGAAATTGGTTGCTGATAATGATTTTGTAGCCCAACTATTTGTTGAACTGGTGGATAAAATTGTTGTTGTTGTTGTTGTTGTTGCATAAAAGGTTGCTGCGGTGATTGGGGATAAGGATACCGTTGATTAAAATTTGGTCTTACACCGTATGGATTTTGAAAATTTTGATAAGGATGTTGATAACTATTATAATAATTTGGGCCGTTCATTGGAAAAGGCTGTTTATTTTTATTCTTAAACTTATCAAGTAATCCCAATCTAATGCCTCCTTTCAGAAATACTCTTTATTACTTAGGCTATGCACATAATTTGAAATGGTTAGTATAGGACAGAATAAAAAATAAAATGCTACTAAAGAAGAAAGAAAAATTAGAATTAGCTTTATTGGGCAAATCTATTGTATAATAGATAATTGTAGCTATTTTGTACGGGGAGAACGTTTCCTCATTACATAGAAAGTTTAAATTAAGAAGGTGAGTTATATGGCAATTTCATTTAAAAATTTTCAATTAAAACCATTTATTTTGGAAGCGATAGAGAAGAAACACTTTACAGAACCAACAGAAATTCAACAAAAGATCATTCCTCAAGTTAAAACTGGACGTAGTGTAATTGGTCAATCGCAAACAGGGTCAGGAAAGACTCATGCATATCTAATTCCGACAATAAATACATTAGATCCATCTTTAGATCAAGTGCAATTAGTAATAACTGCTCCAACTCGTGAACTAGCAACTCAAATTTATAATGATGTCCAATCAATCATTGAATGTTGTCCAGAAGATGAGCAATTAACTGCTAAAAACTTCGTAGGGGGTACCGACTATAAACGTACTGTTGAAAAACTTAAAAAACAACCGCATATTGTAGTTGGAACTACTGGACGTATTAAAGATTTAGTAAATGATAATGTGTTATTAGTCCATACTACAAAGTATTTAGTAGTAGATGAAGCAGATTTAATGTTAGACATGGGATTTATTCATGATGTAGATCAAGTTGCATCAAAAATGCCTAAGAAACTACAAATGCTTGTTTTTTCAGCGACAATTCCTGAGAAACTTAAACCGTTTTTGAAAAAGTATATGGAAAATCCTGAACATATCCATATTAATCCTCAACAACTTTCAGCTCAGAAAATTGAACATATTATTGTACCAAGCCGCCATAAGGACAAAGTTAAAATGGCAAAAGATATTTTATTGAGTTTTCAACCATATTTAGCAATTGTCTTTACAAATACGAAGAAAAAGGCTGAAGAAGTTGCGACTCAATTATCATCATATGGCTTAAAAGTTGGTCAAATTCATGGTGATTTAAGTCCTCGTGAACGTAAAAAAATGATGAAGCAAATTCAAGATCTAGAATTTCAATATATTGTTGCGACTGACTTAGCTTCCCGAGGAATTGATATTGAAGGGGTAAGTCATGTAATCAATATCGAATTACCAGCAGATTTAGATTTTTATGTCCACCGAGTAGGTCGTACAGGGCGTGCAAACTTCTCTGGAACTGCAATTACAATTTATGATCAAGAAGATGAACAAGCATTAGACAAGCTTCAAGATCGTGGAATTACATTTGAGCATCGTGAACTTAAAAAAGGTGAATGGGTTGATTTAGGACCACGCTCAAAACGTAAGCTACGTAAAAAAACGGATCGTAATTTAGATGCAGTTGCTACTAAAGCAATTAAAAAACCATCTAAAGTTAAACCAGGCTATAAACGTAAACTGAATGAACAAAGAGAATCATTTAAAAATAAAGTGAAAAGAAAAACGAGTAGGTAGTTTGAAAAAGAAAGGAAAAATATTCCTTTCTTTTTTCTTTTATAAACAGGCGAACAATTTAACCATGATCGGTTTTCATGTTAAAATGGTAAGTATGATTAATGAAGGTAGGAGCTGAAAGAATGTTACGAATAGGATCTCATGTTTCAATGAGCGGTAAGAAGATGTTTTTAGCCGCTAGTGAAGAAGCTGCAAGCTATGGTGCTAATACATTTATGGTATATACAGGAGCACCTCAAAATACTCGTCGTAAAGCAATTGAAGATTTAAATATTGCAGCGGGTTTGAAACATATGGCTGAAAATGGAATTGCTGATATAGTAGTTCATGCACCATATATTATCAATATCGGAAATACTACAAATCCAGCTACCTATGAATTAGGTGTTGAATTTTTGCAAAAAGAAATAGACCGTACAGCAGCATTAGGAGCAAAACAAATTGTATTACATCCAGGTGCTCATGTAGGGGCTGGTGAAGATGCTGGTATTGATAGAATTATTCAAGGTTTAAATGAAGTATTGACAGCTGAAACACCAGTACAAATTGCGCTTGAAACAATGGCGGGAAAAGGATCAGAATGTGGTAAATCATTTGAAGAAATAGCAAGAATTATAGATGGTGTACACTACAACGATAAATTATCAGTTTGTTTTGATACATGTCATATAAATGACGCTGGATATGATATCGTGAATGATTTTGATGGTGTTTTACAGCAATTCGATCAATTAATTGGGATTGAAAAAATAAAAGTTTTACATATTAACGATAGTAAGAATCCAATGGGAAGTCGCAAAGACCGACATGAGAACATTGGCTTTGGGTCGATTGGATTTAAAGCACTAAACTATATTGTTCACCATCCACAACTTATGGACATCCCTAAAATATTAGAAACGCCATATGTTGGTGAAGATAAAAACAACAAAGTCCCACCGTATAAATTAGAAATAGAAATGTTCCGTAATCAAGAATTCAATGAAAACTTAATTCAAGAATTATTGAAAGCTTAATACAAAGAAACCAGCTCAATTTATTAATGGGCTGGTTTTCCTTTTTTCGAAGGACACTCATAAGATAGCCACTTTCGAACTATTTTATAATTCTATTTCTACAACCTTCTTTAACTTACTATCTAAATATGAAGCAATTATTTTTCCTTCTTTAATTCTTTTTACAGTGACTACATTACTAACTATTTCGTGATCATGTTCGTCTAAATGTATTAATTTAATATAGACCACATGTGCCTTGTCACGTTCAATAAAACTACTTGCGATATTAAGGGCTAAGCTATGGCTTAAATCATCCATATGAAACATGTGTTTGAATTTCACTTCAGTATCTGTTTCTTTGTCTAAATAAATGATTTCATAATGTAGCTCATGCAAATCCATATTATTCCCCTCTCATTTCATTTTAGAATAGTTAGTTGATTCTTTGTATGAGCATTATATGACTTGTGAAATGAGCAGAGTTATATATTAAAGCTTTTTAACGAACATTTAAACCAAGCTTAAGTTAGCTTTTGAAAAATAGTATCAATTTGTTGTGCAGTGGCTTTAGAGGTAACATTTGCAATTTGGGTAAGAATTTGTTTTTTATGTTCTGCGTCATAAATATTATAATTTTTACCATTTAATATTCCTGCCACTTTATTGGCTTGATCTGGTGTAATATACACTTGATATTGTTGACTTAATTTTAATAAATCCTTTGGTGTTATACTATTAACCTTTTTATTTATGAGAGTTTGGATAATATTCATTGTGAACCTCCTCTTAGATGAAGTATTACATCAATAAATTTTATGAAAGGTTATGATAAATAATGAGCACAGGATATTAATCTTAAGTTGATTTTTCAAATATAATATGTAAAAAAGTAAGTGAGGATTTCATATGGAAATTTTAGAAGCAGCTAAAAGACACTCACATTTCCAGTAAATCCTGATACTGAAATAACGAGAATTTGAATGAGGACAGATTAAATTTATAAACTCAATTAAGCTATTAAAATAGAAAAGCTTGAATTCATGATAGAATTCAAGCTTAATTGTTTACTATTAATGTATTGCTTTTTTCTTAAACTTTCCACCTTTAACATCAGCTATATTACCGATTGCTATAAAGGCATTTTCATCATAGTCTTCAACAATCGATTTTAATTTTGCTTCTTCAAGTCTTGAAATGACTGTAAAGATGATTTTTTTATCTTCACCCATATAGCCACCTTCGCCATGAAAATAAGTAACACCACGACCTAATCTGGCGTTTAATGCATCACCGATTTCTTTATCTTGATCACTAATGATCCAAACAGATTTAGTATCCTGGAACCCTTCAATTGTTAAATCAATTGTTTTAAATGCTACATAATAGGCAATTAATGAGTACATAGCATTATCCCATCCAAATACAAAACCTGCACTTCCAAGAATAAATACATTAAATGCCATAACAACCTCACCTATTGAAAAAGGTGATGATTTTGTTAAAAGTATTCCTATTATTTCAGTCCCATCAAGTGAGCCACCATTACGAATTACTAATCCTACACCAATACCTAAACCTAATCCACCAAATAATGCAGCAAGTAAAGGATCATTAGTTAAATGAGGAAGATCCTTAAATAGGGAGGTAAATACTGAAAGTACAGTGATACCGTATAAAGTTGAAATAGCGAATGTTTTACCGATTTGTTTATAACCTACTATTACAAAAGGTAAGTTTAACAAGAATAGAAAAATACCGAGATTAATCGAAGTAATATGGGAGAGGATCAAAGAGATACCTACGATTCCACCATCAATGATTTCAGTTGGAATAAAGAATGCTTTTAAGCAAAGTGCCATTAAAGCAGCACCAAATGTAATAAAAAACCCCCGTCTAATAATCTTAAAGTTTGAAAGCTTACGATGTGTAATTGCGTTCAAAAAACCACCTCTTTATCTATATTTATATATTAATTGTAACATATTGTATTTTTTGTCACAAAGTGAAAGTGCTTATTTTATTAAAAATACATTAAATATTTTTTTAGATAATTAAGTTATTTAGAGATTTTACCCTAGATGAATTTAATTAAAAAACGAATAATATTTTGCCGAGTTTTCTTTGTTTACAAATATGAGGTATTCTCTTATACTAAGAACTTGAAATAAAACGTAATTATTCCTAAATAGATGAAGGTGTTTTAATAAATGAGTCAAAATATCATAAAAATAGAGGATTTGTCTTATAGTTATGAACGTCAAAAGGTATTAACTGACATTAATCTTCTAGTAAAAAAAGGAGACTTTTTAGGTCTAGTTGGCCCGAACGGTAGTGGGAAATCAACTTTACTAAAATGTATATTAGGGATCCAACAACCAGATGAAGGAAAAATAGAGTTATTTGGTACAGATATAAAAAAAATGAAAAGTTGGGATAAGATTGGTTATGTATCTCAAAAAGCAAATAGTTTTAACTCTGGATTTCCAGCATCGGTTTTTGAGGTAGTATCTTTAGGTCTTGTTTCTAAAATTGGATTGTTTAACGGTTTTAAAAATTCGGATAAACAAAAAGTTGTCGAAGCTTTAAAATCAGTTGGAATGTATGAATTTGCAAATCGTAACATCGGAGAACTTTCAGGTGGACAACAACAACGTGTCTTTATTGCACGAGCACTTGTAAGTAATCCCGAACTATTAATACTCGATGAACCGACCGTTGGGGTAGATGCTGAAAATGTCGAAAGCTTTTATCAATTACTTAGCGATTTAAATACGAAGCTTGGTATTACTTTATTATTAGTATCTCATGACATAGGCATTATTACTGATAAAGTATCACATGTTGCATGTTTAAATAAAAGATTACACTTCCATGGAAGCCGAGATCACTTTAAAGATGCTACTGAGAAGGATTTGTCTCTTCTATATGGCCATTCTGTGCATGTACTATCTCATAATCACGAGAATGGAGGAGATAGAGTATGATGGATTTTTTTCATTATGATTTTCTGAGAAATACATTAATCACCGGAATGATTATTGGCGTTATGGCTCCATTATTAGGTGTATTTGTTGTATTTAGGAGATTATCACTAATTTCTGATGCCTTGAGTCACGTGACATTATCAGGGGTTGCAGCAAGTCTTTTACTTGAAAAGTATTTCTTTACTTCTGGCTTTATTAGCCCTTTATTTATGGGGATGACATTTTCAGTTGCTGGAGCATTTTTAATTGAAAAATTAAGAAGTGTTTATAAACATTATCAAGAGTTAGCCATTCCAATCATTCTTTCAGGGGGAATGGGGTTAGGCGTCATTTTAATTTCATTAGCTAATGGATTTAATACGGATCTATTTAGTTATTTATTCGGTAGTGTTAGTGCCGTTTCACAAGAAGATTTAATTACTGTCATAATTATAGCTGTATTTGTAGTAATATCTATCATAGTCCTTTACAAAGAATTGTTCCTCTTATCATTTGACGAAGAATATGCTGTTGCTTCAGGTATTAATGCGAAATGGATTCATTATTTGTTTATATTATTAGTGGCATTAGTCGTATCCATTTCGATGAGAGTTGTAGGTGTTTTATTAGTATCTTCTTTAATGACTTTACCAGTAGCTGCGAGCATACGTATTTCGAAGGGCTTTAAGCAAACAATTTTCTTTTCAATCATTTTCGGAGAGTTTTCAGTTGTTGCAGGTATTTTGCTTTCATATAATTTAAATCTCGCGCCTGGTGGTACGATTGTGATCCTGCAAATCCTTATTCTTATTTTTACTTTAAGTTTGAAGAAATTAAGAACAAGTCAAAGGTAGTGATTAGATGAAATTAGCAGATGCATCAAAACTATTAAAAGATAAAGGCTTCAAAAATACGCCTAAACGATATGATATGCTTGAATATATTTTTAGGCAAAATAAATATGTAACTGCAAGAGACATTCAACAAGCATTGAAAGATAAATACAAAGGACTAAGCTTTGATACGATCTATCGTAATTTATCTACTTTTATTGAAGTTGATGTAGTGGAAGTTACAGAACTAGATGGTGAAAAACGTTTCCGATCCAAATGTTCTTCTGCTGAACATCATCATCATTTTATTTGTTTGGATTGTGGTAATACAAAAAGTATTTATAGATGCCCTATGGACAATTTATCTGTTGATTTACCTGGTTATACTGTACAAAGTCATAAATTTGAAATTTACGGTCTTTGTCCAGAATGTAGTTGAATTCGTTCTACTTTTAGAGAGTGCAAATGGTACTCTCTATTTTATTTTCGGGAGAGTAATTAAATTTTTTGAATTTATTACATAATATTCCAATTTTGTTTATACTTTAATTAGAAATTGTTTAAATTACTAAAATAAGAAAGGGGTATTTGGTATGGTCTTAGGAGATTTAATCTTTCAATTAATTGTATTTTTGATACCAGTTGCTATTATTATTTTTGTTGTATTTATTTTTCGATCAAATAGAAAAAATAGGCTTCAAATGCAGAGGCTTGAGGCAAAGCTTGATCAAATTAATGAAAACATAAAAAAAGATTAGTAGACTAATATTTCAAGTTTGAAAAGACAATAGAGTATTGTCTTTTTTTAAATTATAAGGTATAGTAAGTTTCATCAAATACGTTTAAATGTTTAAACTTATAATCATTATTGAAAATTAAATATTAAATAATATAAGTGTGAAAAGTAGGGAGTAAAAGCGATGAAGTCAAATGAGACCGTATTAATTACAGGTGCATCTGGAGGAATTGGAAAAGAATTAGCTATTTTATTTGCAAAGGATGGATTTGATTTAGTTTTAGTAGCAAGATCGATTGAGAATTTAAAGGTAGTAAAAAGTGAAATTGAATCAATGTCGAAAGTAAATGTACATCTATTTCCAATGGATTTGTCTAAGGAAAAGGAAATCGTTTCTTTACAAGAGGAATTAAATACCCAAAAAATTCAAGTTGACTATTTAGTGAATAATGCTGGGTTTGGATTATTTGGGGAGTTTGCAACTACAAATTTAGACGAAGAGTTAAACATGATTGATTTAAATATACGTACAGTTACACATCTTACAAAACTGTTTTTAAAAGGGATGATTGAACGAAATAAAGGTGGAGTGATGAATATTGCTTCTACAGCAGCATTTCAACCTGGGCCATTAATGGCTGTTTATTTTGCTACAAAGACTTATGTTCTTTCTTTTACTGAAGCACTTTCGAACGAAATGAAAGGGACAAATGTTAAAGTAACAGCTGTTTGTCCAGGTGCAACAGAAACAAATTTTGGACAACGTGCAAATATGCATGAATCAAATTTATTCCAAAGTGGAGTAGGGAATGCAAAAGATGTTGCTAAAGTAGCATATAGGGGATTTAGAGATGGAAAAACAATTGTGATTCCTGGAATAAAGAATAAAATACTAGCAAATTCTGTTCGATTCATGCCAAGAAAAGTAGTTACGAACGTTGTAAGGTATATCCAACGAAGAATATAATTGATCAAAACGACTCAGGTAGTTTCCTGAGTCGTTTTGTTCTTTTTTATTTGTTTTTTTCCGCTAAATAGAGGGGAATTCGCTCTATTGTTGAATAATATGCATAAGGGCAAGATGTTTAATAAACTTATAGCCTAGGAGGCTGAGTGGTTTGCAGGAGCTCAAAAAATATAGAAGAAATGTCTTCATATTATTGTTTATTATCTTTATTTCATTTATAGGACATTTTGCGAACTCATTGCCAATTATTAGCAGAAGAATCTTAGAAGGGATTTTTTGGCTTTCTTTAATCAGTTGTTTTGGAATAATTACAAATGGAGTAATTAAGTTTAGTCAAAAAATCGGTAAGCTAGCGTACTTTTTTGTTTTAGGTAGTTTAATTAGTGCAATTTTTGCATTTACAATCGAAACTTTAAAAACAATTAAGGTTATTTCATTTTATATTTATTATATCTGTCTTTTTGCAAGTCTAATTACTGGTGTAATAGCAATTATTAAAGAAGAAAAAGGGTTAGCAAAATTATCTGGATTTATACTGATGTTTTTATTTGGATTAATCTTTGTATGTACTTTTATTGTGTGGAATATAAACGGTGCGAGGTATTAGCGTGAGACTGTTTGATAAGTCCTTTCCAATTAGAGATACTAAAAACTTTAACTACAGAATGATGATCCGCGAAAATAAGATGTTATGAAATTCCCATAAAAAATTAAAATGAAATGAGAAAAATAAGAGGATGTTCCAAAAGTTTATACTTTTAGGTCATCCTCTTTCTTTTTTAGTATTCTATTTCTTCAATATCCTTTGGCTGCGGAAGTGGTTGGTTATTTTGTTTGCTTTGATTTAGATTATTTATTTCATCTTCTCTTCTATCTCTGATTAGATTGTTTTGCTTTTCGCGATTTTTCAAGTTAATTGCTCCCTTCGATTCGGTTAAAGTTAATTTGTGCAAAATTAATTATTTTATAAGTCAGGGAGGGGACTTTAAGGCATGAGCAAATCGGTTAACCATTAATTTCTACTTTTTGATTAAATAGATTATTAAAAATAGATTGCCACTCTTCTTGGCTTTTTATTTCAGTTATACAGATTCTATGATTTTTAGTTACTTTTAATTGGTGATCTGATAGTGAAATTCTTCCTTCTTTCGTTAATAAGTTGACGATTTTATATTGGGTGAAAATTGTTTCATTACTAGTTTGGCAGTAACGAAATTGTTTTTCAAATTGTTGAAGTTGCTTTGGAATAGTTGAAATGAACAGTAAATCTTTCCAAGAACCATTGAATTTTTGAAGGATGAAATTCGAATTGTCTTGTTCGATCATTCGATAGGATCCATTTGAATCGGAGTACTCATAATGATCACGAAGCAAGAGTGGTTCTAAAAACCCCCCACCAATTCCTACGTCAGCGAGATAGTTTTGTTCGTCAATTTTTACTAAAATAGATAAATGTGAGAATTCGGGATTCCAACACTGTTTTTCTTCATTCCAAAATTTAGTTGAAATATATGATACATTAAAACCAATTTCCTGTAAGACTGAAAAAAGTAATGAATTCGTTTCAAAACAAATTCCACCTCGTTTACCTGAAGCAATTTTTTTCATAACTTTAGAAGGGGTCATTGAGAGTGGTATTTTAGAAATAATATCGATATTTTCGAATGGTATTGAAAGTAAATGATACTTATGAATTTGCTTTAATGAGGAATATGAAATTGTTTCGGTTTGTTTCAAACGGATGTGTTTAAAATATGATTCGATTAGCATGCAATCCTCCAAAAAATTTAATTGTAAGTCGTAAATATAATGAGTATACAATGAGGATTGGTTAAGAAGTATATAATAAGAGAAATAATTTTAATTTTTCTAAAATCATAGTTGACACATAGGAATAGTGTGTTTATTATTAAGCTTATATAAAAAATCAATATGGCTGATTGGAAGACCAAAGGCCCTTAACTATATTCTTTAGTTAAGGGTCTTTTTGCATTTTAAAAGGCTAAATCCTTAAAGGGGAGATTTTAATGTGTTGAAGTATAGAGATGGGTATAAATAAAAATCGCAATATTGCAAATGAAAGGGGAAGATCATTGTGGGGGCAAAGAAATGGATTATTAGCTCGGTAGTTGTTGTATTAGCAGTTTCGGGAGTGTTATATGCAACCTTAAAAGACGATCAATCAGAGGTAACCAATACTAAAGCAGCAAGTAAAAAAGTGGAATTGTTGAATGTTTCTTATGATCCAACACGCGAATTATATGAAAATTATAATAGAGCTTTTAGTCATTATTGGGAAAAAGAACATGACCAAACTGTAACAATTAAACAGTCTCATGGAGGTTCTGGTAAACAAGCTAGAGCAGTAATCGACGGTTTAGATGCTGATGTAGTTACACTAGCTTTAGGATATGATATTGACTCAATTAATGAAAAGGCACAACTAATATCCCCTAATTGGCAAAAAGAATTTGAATACAATTCAACTCCTTATACATCAACAATTGTCTTTTTAGTAAGGAAAGGAAATCCAAAAAATATTAAGGATTGGGATGATTTAACGAAAAAAGGAGTTCAAGTAATTACACCAAATCCAAAAACTTCAGGTGGTGCAAGGTGGAATTATTTGGCTGCTTGGGGTTATGCAGACAAAAAATATAATGGTGATGAAAAAAAAGTAAAAGCGTTTATGAAGAAATTATATAAAAACGTTCCAGTATTAGATACTGGCGCACGTGGTTCAACAACTACATTTGTTGAAAAAGGAATTGGAGATGTATTAATAGCATGGGAAAATGAAGCCTTACTTTCAGTGAAAGAATTAGGTGAAGGGGAATATAAAATTGTTTATCCTTCGATTAGTATTCTAGCTGAGCCACCTGTTGCACTTGTTGATAAAAATGTAAAGGAAAAGAAAACTGAAGAAGTGGCAAAAGCCTACATATCTTATCTTTATAGTAAAGAAGGTCAAAAGATTATTGCAGAAAATTATTATCGTCCGAGAGATAAAGAGATTCTCGAAAAATATAGTAAACAATATCCTAGCCTGCCATTGTTAACAATTGATAAAGATTTCGGAGGATGGGGTAAAGCGCAATCAAAACATTTTAATGATGGTGGAGTATTTGATCAAATTTATCAATAATACGTAATTGGAAAATAAGAAGGACTTGGACTTTTAGGCTTTTCACTAAAACTTAAGCCAAGTCTTCTTTATTTTAAGGAGGATTGACAATATTTGTTTAAGAAGCGAAATAGAATCCTACCTGGATTTGGATTAACATTTGGATTTTCAATATTATATATAAGTTTTTTTATTTTTCTTCCGGTATCGATGCTGTTCTTACATTCTTTTGATATAGGTTGGTCTAAATTTTTAAAGATTATTAGTGAAGATAGAGTACTAATGTCTTATAAAGTCAGTTTTGGAACTGCCTTTATTGCTGCGATTATTAACGCTGTTTTTGGTTTATTAGTAGCTTGGGTGCTTGTACGTTATCGTTTTCCTGGAAAACGGATTGTCGATGCTTTCATTGATTTACCTTTTGCATTACCGACTGCAGTTGCTGGTATTACTTTAACAACATTGTATTCTCCAGATGGTTGGATAGGAAAATTTTTTTCTTTTAAAATTGCTTATACACCACTTGGGATTATTATAGCTCTTACATTTATTGGGTTACCATTTGTCGTTAGAATGGTTCAACCGGTTCTTGAAAATTTTCAAAAAGATGTCGAGGAAGCAGCGGCAAGTTTAGGTGCAAACCGTTTTCAAATTTTTTGGAAGGTAATTTTCCCAGGGATTTTACCAGCGTTATTGACTGGATTTTCTTTAGCATTTGCAAGATCATTAGGTGAGTATGGGTCTGTCGTGTTTATTTCTGGAAATATGCCAATGAAAACTGAAATTACACCGTTGTTAATTATGACAAAATTGGAGCAATATGATTACTCGGGTGCAACCGCACTTGCAGTTGTTTTATTAGTAATTTCTTTCTTACTCTTATTGATCATTAGTATTTTTCAAAGATATGCAAATCGTGCATTTGTTAAAAGGGGGTAAGGGTTAAGAATGGAACGAGAGTTTAAGATTGAGAGAAAAATAGAAGTGAATGCTAGTACAGAAAAAAGAGTAGCATTAAACACCAATACGATTCAGATCATATTAATTGGTATTGTCATACTTTTTTTAGCGCTATTTTTATTTCTACCATTAGTTTCGATTTTTATAAAGGCTTTACAAGATGGTTTTGGTGTTTATAAAGAAGCGATTGTAAATGATGAGACATTAGCAGCAATTAAATTGACGTTTTTGGTAACGATTATTACTTTACCGCTAAATGCGATTTTTGGCGTTTCAATCGCATGGGCTACAACGAAATTTAATTTTAAAGGAAAAAATATATTAGTAACTTTAATTGAACTACCTTTTGCAGTATCGCCTGTTGTAGCAGGATTTTTATTTGTTTTATTGTTTAGTCCGAATAATGGGATTTTTGGTGGTTGGTTAAAGGAACATAATTTGAAAATCATTTTTTCCACTCCGGGAATTGTTTTAGCAACAATTTTTGTCACATTGCCTTTTGTAGCGAAAGAATTAATTGCAGTTATGCAGGCGACAGGGAGTGCTGAAGAAGAAGCTGCACTTACTTTAGGTGCGAACGGATGGCATATTTTTTGGAAGGTGACACTTCCGAAAATTAAATGGGGACTTTTGTATGGCATTATTTTATGCAATGCAAGAGCTGTTGGAGAATTTGGTGCTGTATCAGTTGTATCTGGACATATTCGTGGGGAAACAATTACGATGCCACTTCATATTGAAAATCTATATAATGAGTACCAATTTCCACAAGCATATACAGTTGCGTCACTTATGTCCATTTTCGCGATTCTGACATTAATTATAAAGAATATTATTGAATGGAAAGTTCTAAAGGAAGAGAAACATTAGGAGTGGATTGTATGTCAATTAAAGTTTCAAATGTCATAAAAAGTTATGAAAATGAAGCTGCCTTAAAAGGAATTAATTTAAATATAAAAAAAGGGGAATTGGTTGCTTTATTAGGTCCATCTGGATCAGGTAAAACAACTTTGTTACGAATTATTGCCGGATTAGAAAATCCAGATTTAGGTGAAATATTTTTTGAAGATCAGGATGTAGCAAATGTGCAAGTAAAAGAAAGAAATGTAGGATTTGTATTCCAGCATTATGCTTTATTTCAGCACATGACTGTTTTTGAAAATATTGCATTTGGTTTAAAAGTTAGGCCAAGAGCTACACGTCCTATAAAAAGAAAAATTAATGAGAAAGTGATGGAATTATTATCATTAGTCAAATTAGAAAGTTTTGCTAATCGTTTTCCTTCTCAATTATCTGGTGGACAAAGACAACGTGTTGCATTAGCTAGGGCATTAGCTGTTGAACCAAGTGTATTATTATTAGATGAACCATTTGGGGCATTGGATGCAAAAGTTCGTAAAGATTTAAGAAGATGGTTACGAAAACTCCATGATGAAATCCATATTACGAGTATATTTGTAACGCATGATCAAGAGGAAGCGCTTGAAGTTGCAGATCGAGTTGTTATTATGAATGGCGGGACGATCGAACAAATTGGAACACCTGAAGAAGTTTACCATACACCAGCAAGTCCGTTTGTTTATGATTTTCTTGGTAAAGTAAATTTATTTCATGGAAGGATAAATAAGGGCAGCCTAATTAGTGGAGGATTAGAAATCCCATTACCAGAATTAGTTGAACAAGATCATAAAGAACATAAAGAGGTTACGGGGTATGTTCGTCCTCATCAAATTACAATCGAAAAATTTGAAACAAATCAAACTTCAATCAGTGCAATCGTAACCCATATTCATGCTGTAGGTCCGATCGTTTATGTGGAAGTCCTACGGGAAGATACAAATGATTATGTTGAAATTGAAATCATGAACGATTTTTTCTACGAACTTAATATTCAACTTGGGGAAAGGGTATTTGTTCGTCCTAATGAATTGAAAGTATTTATTCCTCAAGATTATTCGATTTAACATAATAGGAAAAGAATAAAAAAAGGTTAAGGAGCAATTAAATTGTCCTTAACCTTTTTTTATTATTAACCTTTTGCTGCTTCTAGTTCAGCTAGTTTTTCTTTGGCAATGATATCGATTTCGCGTTTTAGTTCTTCAACCATTGTTGCTTCTGGTACTTTACGTACGATTTCCCCGTGACGGAATAGTAATCCTTCACCACGAGCTCCAGCAATACCGATGTCTGCTTCACGGGCTTCACCAGGACCGTTTACTGCGCATCCAAGTACGGCTACTTTAATTGGTACTTTCAGTGTCGAAATGTATTCTTCAACATCATTTGCGATACTAATTAAGTCAATTTCGATACGGCCACATGTTGGACATGAAATTAATGTCGCAGCATTTGAAGATAAACCGAAAGATTTAAGTAGTTCTCTTGCGACTTTTACTTCTTCAACTGGATCTGCGCTTAATGAGATACGCATTGTATTTCCGATCCCTTTACTAATGATTGCACCTAAACCAGCGGCACTTTTAACTGTACCTGCAAACAAAGTACCAGATTCAGTAATACCTAAATGTAATGGATAATTGAATGCTTTTGAAGCTTTTTCATAAGCTTCGATTGCTAGGTTTACATCTGATGCTTTCATCGAAACAATGATGTCGTGGAAATCTAAATCTTCAAGAATTTTAATATGATGTAATGCACTTTCAACCATTCCATCAGCAGTTGGGTAACCATATTTCTCTAAGATTCTTTTTTCTAATGAACCAGCATTAACACCGATACGAATCGGAATTCCTTTTGCTTTAGCAGCATTTACAACTGCTTCAACTTTTTCCTTACGACCGATATTACCTGGATTAATTCTTATTTTATCTACTCCGCCTTCAATTGCTTTTAAGGCTAATTTATAATCAAAGTGTATATCTGCAACAAGTGGTATATTAATTTGTTTTTTAATATCAGCAATTGCATTTGCAGCTCTTTCGTCTGGTACTGCTACTCGAACAATCTGACATCCAGCTTCTTCAAGTCGTTTAATTTCTGCAACTGTTGCTTCAACATCGTGTGTTTTTGTTGTTGTCATACTTTGGATTGAAATTTCATTTGCTCCACCAACAACTACATTTCCTACTTTAACTGCACGTGTTTTACTTCTATGTGTAATTTCGTTCACGAGTAACTCGCTCCTTCAAAAATAACTTTATTTCTATTTTGTATAAATCTACATTATCATATTTTCTTCATGATTACTCATTTTATCAACTGGTTCTAAAGAAATATATCATAAATTTTATTTTTGTGAAGAGTAAATTGGGAATTTATATGATTTTCCACTTTGGATTTTAGTAGGAGAAAGTCCATCGTTTAATGCACTAAAATCTTTTGTAATTTGGCTAATTGGCTGGTTAAAGTTTGGATTAAGGTCTTCGATAATTCCTAAAACAGTGTCACCGTTTTTAACTTGAATCTTTTCAAATTTTGGAAGTGAGCTTGATTTTGTTTCAGATTTCGTTGCTTTTGCCACTGTAGGAATATCTTTATTTGGAATTGTCCCAACTTGAAGGTCAAAGAATATTATATATGCAAGCAATAAAGAACCTAGTAAAAAAGCTATTTTTTTCATTAATCATCACTCCTTTTGTAGAATATATGCTTGTCCACACAACCAATATTCCTACTAGGAGCTTGGATTCATATATTTTTTAGCAAAAAAAAAGAAGTGTGAAACACACCTCTGTAAACATTATTTTTTAGAAGGTAAATTTTTAATTGTTAATGTGTACATACCAACCGTTATTAAAATAAAAATTAATGTTTGGAATGGAATCGTTATATTCAGTAATCCTAGCAATAAATAGATAACGGTAGGAAGTGTTAAGCTATACGAAACCATTGCAAAGCGTTGTCTAAAAGGCAAGTGCTTAGTCGATTTAAATAAACCTGTTAAAAACGCTAACAATATAGCAACTATAAATATGAAGATACAAGATCCTAAATAAAATAGGAAAAATAATGCGATTAAAAATACCGGAAGAGCTTCATTTATATTTTTAATAAATTTTGAAACGTCTGCTTTGTGTATTTCAGTAGAGTTTAATGAAGGGTAGGGATAATCTTGCTCACCTTTATCATTTTTAATAACGACTCTATTTTTTAACACAACAACAGCAAACTGTTCATTTTTTAATTTTGAAGGTATAACTGTTTCATTTGGATAGATAGCATATTTATATTCACCGATGTTTCGTTCAAACGGCGTATTATCGTTAATTGTTAAAGCTCCTTTGTTTAAAGAAATTGATTGAATATTATCCTTTAGCAAATCAGAAACATTGTTCACTTGAAGCTTCACATTTTTTTCAAATGAAAAGAAACCCGGAAGAGTATATAAAATTGCTAGTAGGAATAGAAAAAAGATTGTTTTACCGATTTTTTGGAGTCTATATCTTGATATTGTTTTTGGAGAGAATAAACTAAACCAAAATTGTTTAAATAGATTCATAAACTCATCCTTTCTTATTTAATGTTATTTCACTTCCCGAAATTTATTATGTAACTTTCGGGCTATTTTGTATATTATAATCTTTTTTTTGTAATTGAATAGAAAACTTTTTCATTAAAAAAGATATGAGTAAAAGAGAATGAAAAGGTTTATTAATCAAATTTAAGTTTGGTCTAAATGTTGGATCAAAAACTAATAAATCGTTAATATAAATTAATAATGAAAAAAATAATTAAAAGTATTGACGTTTAGTTTGAAACATGATAAATTAAATATTGTCTTAAGGACAACATTAATTATTCCGCAGTAGCTCAGTGGTAGAGCACTCGGCTGTTAACCGAGTGGTCGTAGGTTCGAACCCTACCTGCGGAGCCATTTATATAGTTTGGCGGTGTAGCTCAGCTGGCTAGAGCGTACGGTTCATACCCGTGAGGTCGTGGGTTCGACTCCCTCCGCCGCTACCAATAATTTATTATGGAGTAATACCCAAGTCCGGCTGAAGGGATCGGTCTTGAAAACCGACAGGGGTGTAACAGCCCGCGGGGGTTCGAATCCCTCTTACTCCTTATTTAGTGAAAAAGTCTTCAACATTTTTGTTGAAGACTTTTTTCGTTTGATTGTTAAATAATAAAGATGAAATTTTTCTTCCAGGAATTAATGTTTTTTACTTTCTTTTCCTTTTCTCGAGCATTACTGTTGAAATCTTTCTGTATATTTGATAAGTTTAAATTGAAATTCACTATTATCTTTGGGAGGAAATTAAAAATGTCAAAATTTGAATTACCACAATTACCTTATGCTTATGATGCATTAGAGCCACACTTTGATAAAGAAACAATGAATATTCATCACACTCGTCACCACAATACATATGTAACAAACTTAAACGCTGCTTTAGAAGGGAAAGAAGTAGCTGCTTCTTCAATTGAAGAATTAATTTCAAACTTAGATGCACTTCCAGAAGGAATCCGTACAGCAGTACGTAACAATGGTGGTGGACATGCTAACCATAGCTTATTCTGGACATTATTAACTCCAGAAGGTACAGGTACTCCAGTTGGTGAAGTTGCTGAAGCAATTAACGCTAAATTCGGTAGCCTAGATGAGTTTAAAGCTGCTTTCACTCAAGCTGCATTAACTCGTTTTGGTTCTGGTTGGGCTTGGTTAGTAGTAAACAATGGTGAGTTAGAAGTGACTAGCACTGCTAACCAAGATTCACCATTAATGGAAGGTAAAACTCCTATCTTAGGTTTAGATGTATGGGAGCATGCTTACTACTTAAACTACCAAAACAAACGTCCTGACTACGTTGGTGCATTCTGGAATGTAGTTAACTGGGAAAAAGTAGAAGAATTATACCAAGCTGCTAAATAATTTATAAAAAATGAACACTACTTAATTTATTTAAGTAGTGTTTTTTTATGGCTAAAAAAAGGATAAATTTTCATTTACTCGGAAAACTAGTTCATGAGACAAAGGAGAGTTTATTATGAGTAAGTGGAAATTTTTATTAGGTGATGTAGATTTAAATAAAGACTTAATTCTTTTACTGAGTGTTAGTGGATTGTTTACTTTAGCGACAGCTTTATCTAGCACATTTGTAAATGTTTATTTGTGGAAGCAATCAAATAATTATTTACCAATTGCTTCATACCAATTTTCGATTGCTTTTTTCCAAGCTATTACATTCGTAATTGCAGGAAGATTAGCTAAAACAATTGATCGAGTTTTCATTTTAAGGGCTGGTATTTCTTTTTTAGCAATATTCTACATAGTTGTTTTACTTTTTGAAACGAAGACATTATTAGCAACAATTTTGATTGGGGCAATCTTAGGAATTGGGAATGGATGTTACTATTTAGCTTTTAATTTATTAACGTTTGAAGTTACTGAACCTGAAACTAGACAATTTTTTAATGGTTTTTTAGGGATTATTAATTCGTTCACAGGTATGATTGGCCCGTTTATTGCAGGAGTAATTATTTCCTCAATGATCGGAAATAAAGGATATCATTTTGTGTTTCTTGCTGCAGTTATCTTATTTATATGTGCAGTAGTTTTAAGTTGTTTCTTAATTAGACGGGAACTTGATAGTGAGTTCAATATTAAGCGAGTTATACAAGAAAGAAAATTAAATGAAAATTGGCGAAAAGTAACTTATGCTAATTTCTTTCAAGGGACTCGGGAAGGAATTTTTCTGTTTGTTATTTCAATTTATATTTTTATATCAACAGGAAGTGAATTTGCATTAGGGAAATACGGGCTACTTACATCATTAATTAGCTTTATTACCTATTATATCGTTACAAGGATTATAAAAGAAAATTATAGAATGAAAGCGATCTTTATTGGCGGTTTACTATTATTCTGCGCTGTTTTTGTAATCGCTTTTAAAGTTTCTTTTCCTTTATTAATGATCTACGGTGCAATAATTTCTTTGGCGTATCCAATCATTTTAGTACCTTACTTATCTTTAACATATGATATAATAGGAAAATCGTATAAGGCCAGGGAATATAGAGTGGAATATATCGTAATACGTGAAGTGTATTTAAATAGCGGTAGAATGTTTTCTATTGCAGTTTTCATTGTATGTACATCGATATTTCCACCAGAAAAAGTAATTCCACTATTAATGTGTTTATTTGGTGCTGGACACTTTTTGGTCTATTTCGTAATGAGGAATTTAGAATATAAGCATGCTTAATTATTGTCACTAAATTGTCAAAAACTAAGCAGTTATTCTATTTTCAAGACAATAAAATTATATGTAGAATTAGTATTTGTAGAAAAAAGAGGAGAAAAAATGAATAAGCCTAAGAAATATAAAATTACATTACCAACACGACTGAATACATTATTTTTTCTTGTGTTTGTCTTATTTTCTGTTTTAATTCTAAGATTAGGTGTCGTACAAATTGTTAAAGGTGAAGACTATAAATTAGAGTTAGAACGTACAGAAAATATGACCGTCGATCAAGCTGTACCAAGGGGGAAAATTTTAGATCGAAACGGAAATGTTGTCGTAGATAATACGCCTTTGCGTACAATTACGTATACAAGAAAAAAAGGTACTTCTTCAGGTGAGCTATTAACAATGGCTAAAAAGTTAAAAACTTATCTTAATATGCCAACTAATAAAATTACAGAACGAGATAAAAAAGATTATTGGTTATTAACAAATCCTAAAGATGCAAAAAAACTAGTATCCAAAAAAGAGAATAAAACATTAAAAGCTCAAAATAAAGATGATGACGCTGCATATAATAAAGCTTACTATAATTTGCAAATTGATAAAATTACAGAGGATGATATCAATTCACTTAGTGCAAATGACTTACAAATACTTGCAATTTACAAGCAGATGAGTGCTGGTTATGCACTAACTCCTCAAACAATTAAAAGTGAAGGAGTTACTGAAAAAGAATATGCTACAGTTAGCGAACATTTGGACGAGCTTCCAGGTGTAGATGTAACGACAAATTGGGAAAGAAAATACGTTTATGAAGATACATTCCGAACTATTTTAGGTAATATTACTTCTGAAAAAGAAGGATTACCTGCTCAAAATGTTGATTATTATTTAGCGCGTGGTTATGACCGTAATGATCGTGTAGGGAAAAGTTATATTGAAAAGCAGTATGAGGATGTTTTACGTGGTACAAAAGGTAAAGCACAAAATGTTATTGATTCAAACGGAAATGTGGTTGATACGAAAGTGATTACAGAAGGGGAACCCGGAAGTGATTTAGTACTATCAATTGATATTGAACTTCAAGGTAAAGTTGATGAAATCGTTAAAAGAGAGCTTATAAAAGCTAAAGCAACGTCAAATGGTCGTTATTTAGACCGTGCATTTGTTACGATGATTAATCCAAATACAGGTGAAATTTTAGCGATGTCTGGTAAGCAGATTGTTAAAGACAAAAAGACAGGGAAAAATAAAATAGTAGATTACGCAACAGGAAATCTTACTTCATCTTATGAGATGGGTTCAACTGTAAAAGGTGCAACTCTTTTAACTGGTTATCAAACAGGGGCAATTACTCCAGGGCAAAGGCTATACGATACACCAATTAGAATTGCTGGTACACCAGTGAAAGCTTCATATAAAAACTTCGGTTGGATTAATGATTTAGATGCGCTTAAGTATTCATCAAACGTTTATATGTTCCGAACAGCTATGGCTATTGGAAAAGCACATTACGTAGAAAATAGGCCATTAGATATCGATGTAAAAGCGTTTGATACATTCCGAAAAAGTTTTAGTCAATTCGGACTTGGCGTTAAAACTGGAATTGATTTACCAAATGAAGCAATTGGATTTAAAGGTGTAGACAAAAGCCCAGGTTTCCTACTAGATATGGCGATTGGGCAGTATGATACGTATACACCACTTCAATTAGCACAATATGTATCTACAATCGCAAATGGCGGTTACAGAATTCAACCACATGTTGCAAAAGAATTGAGACAACCTTCAATTGGTGAAGATAATGGTGTCATTAGACAAGAAATTAAGCCTAAAATATTAAATCGAATCGATATGAAACAATCATACATCGATCATGTTAAACAAGGTTTTATCAAAGTATATAATGAGACTGGTGGTACAGCTCGAAAATACTTCACGGGTGTAGACTATAAAGTAGCTGGTAAAACAGGTACAGCCCAATCTGTATACGACGGTCCAGATCGTAAAAAATACAACGGGCCACAAAAAACTTATAATGAAACATTGATGGGATATGCTCCATATGACAATCCTGAAATTGCCTTTGTAGTAGTAGTTCCTTGGTTACAAACTGACCAAGCGCCTGTTAATAAATACATTGGCCGAGATATTATGGATGAATACTTTAAATTGAAAAAAGAAAGACAATCAATTTATAACGATGAACCAAAAGACATTCTAGATAAACAAGACAATCAAGATAAACAAAACACTCAAAATAAAACTCAATAGGGAAGAGAAGGGGGCAGACCCTTCTCTTTTTTATTTGGAAAACAACTTCTATTCAACACCCTTCCTTCACCGTCTGAACTTATTTACATAATCTTTACATTCGGTTAAAACAGGTTTAATAGTTTGAGAATATGATTATTCGTGTAATGTATTACTGAATTAAACGATTTTAAATGTTATCGATTGTTAAGAAAATTTTTAGATAATAGAAAGCTTCCTTTAGGATGAGAGGGGACAAAAGTAATGACAATGACATTAAATAGAGAGAATCATATTAAAAATGAAGAGTTTGAAGAGCTAAGTACAAACGTAAATAAATCAGTTGTATATGATACTCAAGATTTAAATTTATGGTATGGACAAGATAAGGCATTGAAAAATATAAATTTAAGTATTTATGAGAATGAAGTTACTGCAATTATTGGACCTAGTGGATGTGGTAAATCGACCTATTTAAAAACATTAAATCGAATGGTTGAGTTAGTCCCTTCAGTTCGAACAGAAGGAAAGATTCTTTACCGCAAACAAGATATTTTTGATAAAAACTATCCAGTTGAAGAATTAAGAACACAGGTGGGAATGGTATTCCAAAAGCCAAACGTATTTCCTAAGTCGATTTGGGAAAACGTTGCATATGGACCAAAAATTCATGGTATTAAAGATAAAGCTACCTTAAATCGGATTGTTGAAAAAAGTTTAAAAGGCGCAGCAATATGGGATGAGGTTAAGGATCGTTTGCATGAGAATGCTTTTGGTCTTTCTGGAGGGCAACAACAACGTTTATGTATCGCCCGCTGTTTAGCCATCGAGCCGGATGTTATTTTGATGGATGAACCAACTTCAGCACTAGATCCTATTTCAACTTTAAAAGTTGAAGAGTTAATTCACGATTTAAAAAAAGATTTTAGTATTATTATTGTTACCCATAATATGCAGCAAGCAGCTCGTGTTTCGGATAAAACTGCTTTCTTTTTAAGCGGTGAAGTAGTTGAGTTCTCAGATACCAATAAACTGTTCTCAACACCGAAAGATAAACGTACGGAAGATTATATTACCGGACGATTCGGATAATAGAAGGGAACAGGTGAATAGTGATGAGAAATCAATTTGAAGCAGACTTAAAATCATTACAAGAAATGATCATCGAATTAGCTGAGAAAACAAAAAAAGCAGTTATTAAAAGTATGGAGGCATTTCGTACAGAAAATGTTGAAACTGCTTTAGAAGTAATTGACGAAGATGACCGTATAAATAAATTAGAAAAAGAAATTAATGAATTAATTTTAGTGATTATTACAAGACAACAACCAGTTGCTGTAGACTTGAGAAGAAATTTAACGGCTATTAAGATTGCTCATGATCTTGAACGCGTTGCAGATTATGCGGTAAATATCGCAAAGTCGACAATTCGAATTCGTAGTCGTCAAGAAACATTGCCACTTGAGAATATAGAAAAGATGCATGAACTTGGCATAGATATGTTAACAAAAGCTTCAGAAGCATACCGTACAGAAGATTTACAAGCTGCCAAAGAGATTGGTGAAATTGACGATCTTGTTGATGAATTATATGGAACGACTGTTAGAACTCTAATGACGAGTATGGCAAATTCACCTGAGCATGTATCCAATATTATGCAAATGGCATTTATTTGTAGATATCTTGAAAGAATTGCAGATTATGCAACAAATATTGCAGAAAATATTTATTATCTAGTTAAAGGGAAACATTATTTTTTAAATCAATAATAACAAAAGATTTGTTTATAAATAAGTTAAAAGGGCGTTTTAGACAAAATTTATCTAAATGCCCTTTTGTCATATTTATGTAATATTAAGCATACTTCTTAAACTAGTAAGAGATATTGAGGTGGTAATAAATGAAGGTTGTTATTTTAGCTGGAGGATATGGTCAAAGGCTTTTACCAATTACTAACAACATTCCTAAGCCACTATTACCAATCGCAAATAGAGCGGCAATTGAGCATTTAATATTACATTTAACAAGACTTGGCTTTGATGAATTTATCATTCAGCTTCATTATATGTCCCAATCAATAATCGAGACGATCAATGCAATGAAATTAAAAAATGTTTCAATTGAATATATTATAGAAGAAAAAAGTTTAGGGTCTGCTGGTTGTTTAAGACTTTCTAAGCATTTTCTTAATGAACCTTTTCTATTAGTGAATGGTGATATTTTATTTGACGGTGATATTAGAGAGGCAATAAAAATTCATTTAGAAAGTAAAAGTAGATTTTCTATGTTTGTAAAACAAGTTGATAAATGTGGATCATACGGAAATGTAAAAGTAAAAAATGGACAAATAATCGATTTTATAGAAAAGCCGAATGAAGGTAGTGAAATTAGTAAATTAGTTAATACCGGAATTTATATCATGAATCCTGAATTATTATTTCAAATTCCAGAAAATCGTTATTTTGACATTAGTAATGACCTGATACCTTTAATGCTAAAAAATAATATCAGATTAAATGCCTATCCATTAAAAGGTTATTGGATTGATTATGGGACACCTAGACGGTTTGCCAAGCTTAACGTAGATTGGATTGAAGAGAAATTAAACTTACCTATTCCTGCTGTTCAAATATTGCCGAGAATCTTTTTAGGTGAGCATGTAACGATAAATAATAATGTAAAGATTGTTTCACCTGTTATTATTGGAAATGATGTTACGATTGAAGAGAACTGTGTAATTGGCCCATATGTGTCGATTAGTTCTAATATTCGAATCGATCAAGGTAGTGTATTACATCATCAAGCTGTCTTTCAAAAATACACTCTGAATTATGAAAATAAGTTTGTACATAATTCAATAAAAAAAATATCAAAAGAAATACATTGAATCAATAAAAACTATGGAAATTATCGCGAAAGAATGTTATTATATACAAGTCTGATTATGTCACTATGTCAGGAGGGAAAATTAATGCGCGTAAATATTACATTAGCATGTACAGAATGCGGAGATCGTAACTATATCACTACTAAAAATAAACGTAATAACCCAGACCGTCTTGAGCTTAAAAAATATTGCCCAAGACTTAAAAAAGTTACAGTTCATCGCGAAACAAAGTAAACAGTAGGAATTTTCCTACTGTTTTTTTTATTTTTAAATTATAATTTTAGTTAGAATATATTTTTTCTTCTATACAACGCTTTACTTATAGAGAACTTAAACCTGACCTATGGAGGCAAGTATCATGGAAAAAAAAGAAATTAGAAATTTAATGATGAAAAACTTGAAAAATATTTCAGTAACGGACAGAGACGAAAAGTCCAAACTAATTATAGAAAAATTATTAAGTACAGAACAAATGAAGAGTGCAGATCTTATCGCAACGACTATGCCAATGGAGCATGAAATAAATACTAAGTATTTAATCACTACTTGTTGGAAAATGAATAAATCAGTTGTTGTGCCTAAATGTAACCATGAAACAAGAAAAATGCACTTTTACAAAATTAATTCATTCGATGATTTAAAGAAAGGGTATTTTGGAATACAAGAGCCAATTGAAGAAAAATGTGAGGAAATAAAGAAAGAATTAATCGATTTAATAATTGTTCCTGGAGTAGCCTATACAAAAAGTGGAAAAAGACTTGGATATGGTGGTGGCTATTATGATCGTTACTTAGAAGATTATACTAATCAACTCTTAGCCTTAGCATATGATATCCAAATCATTGATGAACTACCAACAGAAAAACATGACATTAAAATGCCGTTAATTTTAACAGAATCAAGAATTATAAAAGCGATTGACTAAGTGCATAATGTGACACGATTTGATTGAAAATAGGATAGACTTAATTTTAGTCTAATGATGAATAAATCAAATTTGTACACGACTTAAACTGTAACAAATTTGTAAAAAGTTTCACAAACTTTTTAGTGGATATACATATATAATATAGAAGTCCCAATTACTTACACTTTTAATCACAAATGAGGTGGATATTATGTTACACAAAGAAGTAAATCGTGTCGCATTGATCGGAACAGGCGCAGTAGGAGCAAGCTATGCCTTTGGTATGTTAAATAAAGGTGTTGCTGAAGAACTAGTTATGATCGATTTAAATAAGGATAAAGCGGAAGGAGACGCAATGGATTTAAGCCATTGTTTACCTTTTGTAGATTCAAGAACAAAAATTTGGGCTGGAGACTATAGTGATTGTAAAGATGCTTGTTTAGTCGTCATTACAGCTGGAGCAGCTCAAAAGCCTGGAGAAACTCGTTTAGATTTAGTTGCAAAAAATTGCGCTATTTTTAAAGGGATTGTTGGAGAAATTATGGCTTCAGGGTTTGACGGTATCTTTTTAATTGCCACAAATCCAGTAGATATTTTAACTTATGCAACTTGGAAATTTTCAGGATTACCAAAAGAAAGAGTAATCGGATCTGGAACAAGTTTAGATACTGCACGTTTTAGATATATGCTTGGAGATTATTTTAATGTTGATGCAAGAAATATCCATGGATATATTATAGGAGAACATGGTGATAGTGAACTACCAGTTTGGTCTAAAACAAATATTGGTACGTCACCTGTACATCATGTATTAAAGAAAAATCCACAATTTAGCCAAAGAGATCTTGATGAAATCTTTTTAAATACACGTGATGCTGCATATCACATAATAAAGAAAAAAGGTGCAACATATTACGGAATTGGAATGGGATTAGTTAGATTAACAAAAGCGATTTTAAAAAATGAGAATAGTATTATTACAGTTTCTGCATATTTAGATGGAGAATATGGAGAACACGATATATATATTGGCGTTCCAGCAGTCATTAATCGTGGTGGAATTCGCGAAGTCGTTGAACTTGATTTAAATGATTTAGAGCAACGTCAGTTTAAAAAATCTGTAGACACATTAAGAAAAACAATGGAGCCTATTTTATAAAACAACAAAGACCTCTTTCTAAATTGAAAGAGGTCTTTGTGTTTAAAAAGATTGAAAAATATGACATTTTTTAATATTGTAAAAGTATCATAAAGATGTTAAGGAGGTAATTTTGAAAAAAATAAAGGGTAAATACACATGGGTGTTAATGATCATATTCATTATTGGACTAGCACTATTTTTAGGTATATATCATCTAAAAAAGCATAAAGAGAATTCATTGAAATTTCCTAATTACGATGATACAGCGATTGAAGCTGAGAATGGATTATTAACTGTTACGAATCCTACTTCTAATTTAGTGTTAATTAATAAAGAAAGAAAGTTACCAGATGGATATATACCGCCAGATTTAATTTATCCGATCGTTCCTTTACATGGTGTAAACAAAGATAAGACATTAATGAGGAAAGAGGCAGCTCATGCTTTAGAAATGTTATTTGAAAGAGCAGAAACAAATGGCATAAAACTTACTCCAGTTTCAGCATATCGCTCTTTTGAACGACAAAAAAGCTTGTATAATTATTATTTACAAATTTATGGCGAAGATTGGACTCAATCTTTTAGTGCTGTTCCTGGTACAAGCGAACATCAAACTGGATTATCAATCGATGTTTCATCTCCAAATTTTGCAAACAAGCTTGAACAAGAATTCGGAGAAACGAAAGAAGGAGTGTGGCTTTCTGACCATGCACATGAATTTGGATTTATTATTCGATATCCAGAGGACAAAGTAAATAGTACCAAATACAATTATGAGCCATGGCATATTAGATATATCGGCATTAAATACGCTACATATTTGTATGAAAATGATTTAGCTTTAGAGGAAGTAATGATGCCTAAAAAATAATTAAAATTGCCTATAAAATAAATGGTTTGTTTGGTATTTCACATTGACGAGTAATCGTTTCCAACTTATACTTATTACATATTTAGAAAGATAAAATTATAGGAGTTAAGTATGAAATCCGTATATGACATTCAACAATTTCTAAAAAGTTATGGCACCATTATTTATACAGGTGATCGATTAGCTGACTTGATGTTAATGCAAGATGAGCTGAAAGAATTATTTTTAGCGAATATACTTGAAAGTAAAGATTTACAAGTTGCAACCATGATATTAAAAAAAGAGATGGATCAAATTAAAAAATAAAACGGTTTGAAGAAATCGTTTTTTTTAGAATCTATTGCAAACGATTTCACTGTGAAGGGAGAAGGCATTATGGCTAAAATGATTGTAGGTGTAGATTTAGGTGGTACAAGCATTAAATTGGCACTATTAACAAATAACGGGGAATTCATCGATAAATGGGAAGTACCAACAGATAAATCTGATAGTGGTAAGCATATTCCTAAAACGATTACAATTGCAATTGAAGAAAAGCTTAAACAGATGGGTAAGACAAAAGAAGATATTGCTGGAATTGGTATTGGGGCACCAGGTTCGGTTCGATTAGAAGATGGACTAATATTTGCAGCAGTAAACTTAGGTTGGGTTAATTTTCCTTTAAAAGAAATTTTAGAGAAGGAATCAGGTATTCCCGTAATCGTTGATAATGATGCAAATATAGCAGCTGTTGGTGAAATGTGGAAAGGTGCTGGATATGGCGCAAAAGACGTAGTAATGGTTACGCTTGGAACAGGAGTAGGTGGGGGCGTAATCGTAAATGGAGATGTTGCCCATGGAATTAGTGGATCTGCAGGAGAAATTGGCCATATAACAGTACAACTTGAAAATGGAGTATTATGTAACTGTGGAAAAACGGGATGCTTAGAAACAATTTCTTCAGCCACTGGAATTGCAAGAATCGCAAACGAGAAATTACAAAATACGACAAAGGAAACAGTTTTAAAAGAAATGTCGAATAGTTCACCAATTACATCTAAGGATGTTTTTGAAGCTTATTCGAATGGTGATGAAGTAGCAGAAGAAATCGTTAATCATGTCATGAGATATCTTGCTTTAGTATTAGCTGGAGTTGGAAATACTCTAAATCCTGAAAATATTATTATTGGAGGCGGAGTATCAAATGCAGGTGAACTGTTATTAAAACCATTAAAGAAATATTTTGATGAATTTGCTTTCACTACAGTGCGTGATTCGACAAAACTTTCAATTGCGAAGTTAGGGAACGATGCAGGAGCAATTGGAGCGGCATATTTAGTAAAAAAATTTATTACTAATGAAATTTAACTTAAATTTAAGGTACTTCTAATTGAAGTACCTTATTATGTTTATTGTATTGAAATTGAATTGAAAAAAAAATTAGTTATTTGACGACAGAACTACTTTATGATAAATTGAATGACGTTAGAAAAAAACCTAAGGTTACGTCAAATAAATTTTATTGATCCATACATTTAGTGGCTAAAAAATTGTATGAATCATTTCAAAAATTCTTGGTATTTAAATGCCAATAAAATAGATATGTGAAATGACAAACATGGTATTATAAAAGATAAAATAGATTAATAGTCTTAACAAGAGGAGGAACAGAATATGTGGAAAAAGTTTATTAAAAACTTTGGATTCCCGTTACTTGCTGTATTCCTTTTATGGATTAAAGCAACTTTACTAAGCGAATTTTATTTTGATTTAGAAATTGAAAATTCAATGCAACAATTTATTTTAATAATTGCGCCTATATCTTCATTATTAATATTTATAGGTATAGCTCTTTTTGCAAAAGGACCGAAACGAAATAGAGCAATTATTTGGATTTCGATTATCATGTCCTTTATTTTAATAGCTGATACAGCTTATTATTCATTCTTTGACGATTTCGTAACGATTCCAGTTTTATTTATGACACGAAACTTTTCGGATTTAGGTTCAAGTGTTAAAGCAATGATCAGCTATAAAACAATCTTAGCTTTTTCAGATATTTTTATCTTAATTGCGGTAAATTATTTCTGGGGTAAAAAATTCTTTACTACTGCGAACATTAAAGGGAAAGCTAGAACAGCTTATTTCTTAGCAGCGGTTGCTATTTTCTTAGTTAACCTTGGTTTAGCAGAAACTGAACGTCCACAATTATTAACACGTTCATTCGATAGAGAATACATTGTTAAATTCTTAGGATTATACAATTATCATATGTATGATATGGTTATTCAATCAAAAACATCTGCTCAAAAAGCGATGGCTGATGATAGTGAATTAGCAGGTATCGAAAACTTTATTCGTGCTAATGATACTGGTGTGAATGCACAATTACACGGTAAATATAAAGGTAAAAACGTAGTAGTAGTTTCATTAGAATCATTACAAAATTTCGTAATTGGACGAAAAATTAATGGACAAGAAATTACTCCTTTCTTAAATAAATTTACGAAAGAAAGTTATTATTTTGATAATTTTTACCACCAAACTGGACAAGGTAAAACATCTGATGCTGAATTCTTAATTGATAATAGTTTATTCCCGTTAGATCGTGGTGCTGTATACTTTACAAACAGTGGTAATACGTTTACTGCTACACCAGCAATTTTAAAACAAGATCAAAAGTACTATACTTCAGTAATGCATTCGAACAACAAATCGTTCTGGAACCGAGATATGATGTATCCAAGTCTTGGTTACGATCGTTATTATAATGAATCTGACTATAAAGTTACTCCAGAAACGTCAATTGGTTGGGGACTTAAAGATGAATATTTCGTTCAGCAATCAGTAGACAAAATGGCTTCTATGCCTAAACCGTTCTACAATCGTATGCTTACTTTAACAAACCATTATCCATTCGAACTAAATGATGAGGATTTAATGATCCCACGTTTAACAACTGGAGACCAAACTGTTGATAACTATGTAACAACAGTTCGATATTTAGATGAATCAATTAAACATTTCATTGAAGAAATGAAAGCAAAAGGTTTATATGATAATACAATCATTGTTATGTATGGTGACCACTATGGTATTTCTGAAAACCATAACCGTGCAATGAGTGAAGTATTAGGACAAGATATTACACCTGCAGAACATGTTAAATTACAAAAAGTACCATTCTTTATCCACGTACCTGGACAAACTAAAGGTGAAACAATTCATAAAGTTGCAGGTCAAATTGATGTTAAACCTACAATTTTAAACTTATTAGGTGAAGATCCAAATAAAACATCTATTAACTTTGGTAATGATATTTTCTCACCTAAACACAAAAACTTTGTAGTTTTCCGTGATGGTACAATTGTTACTGATAAATATATTTACACTGGTGAGAAGATGTATGATCCAAATACTGGTGAAGAATTAAAAGGACAAAAACCACCTAAAGAAGACTTAGCAAAAGCAAATAAATCTCTTGAGTATTCAAACTCAATTATTTATAAAGATTTACTTCGTTTCTATGAAGTTAAATATAAAAAAGCTGCTACGAAGTTTGAATAAACAAGAAAAGCACTTCCTTAATGGGAGTGCTTTTTTTATATTACTAAAAAAAGTAGTTAGTCATTTTTATGAAAGGAATGTTACTTTTAAGTGTGCCTAGACTTTTATACCTCGTTAATTTCGTCTTGTAGTATCTTCTAGCTCCATCACTGAGCCACCTTGCAACCGGTGGACTCAATAAGCTTTAAAAATTCAATATGCCCCGGTTAAACGCTAAATAAAGCACTTCTTTAACGAAAGTGCTTTTCTTTATTTTAATGACATACAATTAATTAGAAAATAACTGATGAGGTGAAACTTTTGTATAAAAACAATCAGACTTTATTCTTTCATGCAAGAAGATATGATTTTAATGAACTTTCGAAAGATATTAGTTTATTAGTACAAGAATTCCCTTTTCTTCAATTAAATACGATTGGACACAGTGTTTTAAATCAGCCTATTTATGAGATTCAGATCGGAAATGGGCATAGAAAGATACATTGGAATGGTTCTTTTCATGCAAATGAATGGATTACAACTTGTGTAATCATGAAAATGCTTTATTGGATATGTAACACTTTAAAAAATGAGGAGTTGCCGTTTCATAAAGAACTATGCCAATTATTTAATGAAAATACCTTATCGATTGTTCCTATGGTGAATCCTGATGGGGTAAATTTAGCGATCAATGGAACTGTGGATCAAAGTGATTATATGGAATTCGTTCATAAAATTAACGAAGGAAATGATGGTTTTACTGGATGGAAAGCAAATATAAGAGGTGTTGATTTAAACAATCAATTTCCTGCAAATTGGGAAATTGAAAAAGAACGAAAGAAACAAAAAACATTCTCTCCTAGAGATTATCCAGGAGATGCTCCATTAACTGAACCGGAAACAATCGCAATGAGTAATTTAGCTATTGAAAGAAAGTTTGATCTTATTTTATGTTTGCATACTCAAGGTAAGGAATTTTATTGGGGATATGATCATCTAGAACCACCCATCTCGGAAGTTTATGCTAACTATTTTTCTACTGTTAGTCCTTATAAGGCAGTAAAAACAATTGATAGCCATGCAGGTTATAAAGATTGGTATATCCAACATTTTAGGAAACCAGGATTTACACTTGAATTAGGTAAAGGAATAAATCCATTGCCACTTTCTATGTTTGAATCCATTTTTTCCGAGACGTTTCCAATATTGTTAACGTCATTATTTAACTTAGAAAATTTCAACTCAATCCAGTCATCCTAAAATAAAAAAGCTGACAATTTAGTCAGCTTTTTTATTTTAGAACATGTTTTCTTTATGTAGAAATTTGTTCATTTCATATGGAAATAAATATTATAAGTGCGCTGGTGGATAACCGTTATGTAAAATTGTCATAATGGCAAACCAAGCAAATAAAACTAATGTAGCACCTGACCAAAAAACGGCTAAAAAGTTCTTATTCTTTAATGATCCAATTAATGCTGGAACACATAGAATAGCTACTAATATAAAAATAATAACTGTACCCATTGTAAACCCCCTATAAATTTCTTCAAGCAACCCCTGTTTGCTATCACATCATTATTATTGTAAAACTTTTGTGAACAATTGTCTATTTGAAATTAAGTGCTAAAACAAAATTATGATATAGTATTAGATAGATTAAAAAAGAAAGCAGGGTATAAATATGAATGTTTTACAATTACCATTAGGTCCATTACAAACTAATTGTTATATCTTAAGCAATGATATGAATGAAGCCGTAATTTTTGATCCGGGCGAAGAAGCACATGTAATCTTTAATGTTATTGAAGAAAATAAATTAAAGCCATTAGCGATTCTTTTAACCCACGCCCATTTTGATCATATTGGGGCTGTTGATGATGTGCGTGATGAATATAATATACCCGTTTATATTCATAAATATGAAGCAGATTGGTTAACAGATGGGCAAAAAAATGGTTCTGAATTATTTATGAGAAATCAGTCAATTTTTGCAAGAGAAGCAGATCTTTTAATTGAAAAAGAAGGTAAAATGGAAATTGGTCGTTTTTTATTTTCAATTTTTGAAACTCCAGGACATTCACCGGGAAGTGTTTCATTTTATTGTAAAGAAATAAAAACAGTATTTTCTGGTGATGCATTATTTGAAGGAAGTATTGGACGAACTGATTTACCTGGTGGGGATCACGATCAGTTGATTAGAAGTATAAAGGGTAAGCTTCTTTCTTTACCAGATGATGTCGTTGTTTGTAGTGGGCATGGAGAAACTACAACAATTGGTGATGAGAAAAGACATAATCCATTTTTATAATAAGGTATACGATGAAAAATATTATTATTAATGCGATAAATAATAGCAAAAAAGGTTTCATTACATATGATCAATTTATTTCGTTAGTGCTTTATGATCATGAGATGGGTTATTATCTAAAAGCAAATGAAAAAATTGGACGAAAAGGCGATTTCTATACAACAAGCTCAGTAGGTTCAGTATACGGAGAAGTAATTGCAGCTTCATTTTGTCGCTTTGTTAAAAATAAGCTAATCGAACCTTTTTTTATTGAAGTTGGTGGTGGAAATGGCAGATTCGCATCCGCCTTTCTTTCTTACTGTGAAAAAAAAGAGCCTGAAATTTATCATAATTTAACTTACTATATTATTGATGCAAGTACGTATCATCGTAAATTACAAATGGAATTATTGGCGAACCATTTGAATTGTAAATACTTTTCAAATTTAATAGAAATCCAGCAAATCAAAAATGGTATGGTATTTTCAAACGAATTGTTTGATGCTTTACCTGTTCGAGTAGTTGAATTTAATCAAAATGAATGGCATGAAGTTGTCATTATTAGTGATGAACTAAATAATTTGAAAGAAAATCTCGTTAAGATCCACGATCAAATCATCATTGATTTTTTAAGTAGATCCAATTTTATAGGAAAAAATGGGCAAAGAGTTGAAATTCCTGTTGGTATGGAAAAAGTTTATGAACTTTTACAATCGAAAATTAGTAAAGGAATCATTTTAACAGTTGATTATGGTTTTACTAGGGAAGAATGGGATGCACCCCATCGAATTAAGGGAAGTTTGCGTGGTTATTACAAACATGAAATGAAATCCAACCTACTAGAGAATTTAGGGCAAATGGACATTACAACTCATATTCACTGGGATGAATTAAAAAAGTTGGGGTTACAGAATAATATTGAAAATCTATACTTTTCTAGCCAAAGAGATGCACTTTTAGATTTTGGAATATTTAATTGGCTTATTCCGCATGCTCAATCAAATCCATTTTCAAGTGAATATAAACAAAATAGAGCTGTTCAATCTTTAATCATGCCAGGGGGAATAAGCGATTCATTTCAATGGTTATTACAAACAAAAGATATGTCAACAAGTGATCACTCTAAGTTGAATGAATTGATTTTATTAAATGAATACAAATAAAAAAACCAGTCATATGACTGGTTTTTTATTATTCACCAAAGCTAGGTACTAATAAGAAAGTACTATAATATGTAAATCCAATAAAGAACACAGTTAAGTATGCGCCAAAGATATAGATGTACATACGCTCAGAAAGCTTTAGATAGCCTAATACTACGAAAAATGCTGTTTGACATGCGAAAATAAGTGCAGCTGCTGACATATGTCCAACAAAGAACATTACCGTAAATATAGCAGTCCAGAATCCTAGAACGCGGAACATTCGATCCATCCTAAATCCCCCCATAAAAAATTTCTACCCATTCATTATTATAAAATAAGAAAGTTACAATTGTAAACAATGTATTAATACAATTCTAAATGATTCTAATGATAAAGAAATTAACCATAACTGATATTATTTTTCTTATTTTATAATTTTCTATACATTGATTTGAAAACATACTTTATATTTTATGATATAAATTTGACATTCTCGTACATTATTTCGATAAATTAACTTTAGTTTGTCTATAATTTTTAGCTAAATATAAATTTTTCATTCAGTTTCTTAATTATCATGATTTGATAGCTTAGTGAAACAAAATTATAATTGCGATAATAGAAAGGGGGAATAAAATTGGTATCAGTAGAAAAAATGGTTGAAGAACTGCTAAAAAAAGCTTGCCATTTTGGAGCATCGGATATTCATTTATTACCAAAAAAGGATGATGTACAAATTCTTTTTCGAGTTGATGGTGAGTTGAAACTGATTCAACGATTAAATAAAGAGCAGTCCAAGAGGATCATCATGCATTTGAAATTTTTAGGAAGTATGGATATAGGAGAAATTAGACGCCCGCAGACAGGAATTTTAGTTGTTAACATTAATGAAGTTTTATTATCACTTCGCCTTGCAACTTTACCAACGATTATTGATGAGTCTATGGTTATTCGTATTCATCCCCAACAAAAAGTTGCTCCAATAGAAAGTCTTTCATTATTCCCATCTACAACGCGTAAACTTTTGTCTTTATTACATCATTCACATGGGTTAATGATGTTTACAGGGCCAACTGGCTGTGGGAAATCAACAACATTATATTCCTTATTACAGTCAGCAAAAGAAGATATAGCAAGAAATATTATCACATTAGAGGATCCGATTGAAAGGAGATCAGATGAATATTTTCAAGTCCAAGTTAATGAAAAAGCAGGCTTAACATATGCAACAGGATTAAAAGCTATTCTTCGATCTGACCCAGATATCGTAATGGTAGGAGAGATTAGGGATGAAGAGACTGCAAAAATTGCGGTTCGTGCAGCATTGACCGGCCATTTAGTATTAACGACTATTCATTCTAATAATACAAAAGGTGCATTATATCGAATGTTAGAGCTTGGTATACCTAAAGAAGAATTATTTCAGGCAATGGTTGCGATCGTTTCGCAAAGATTAGTTCCAATAAAATGTCGTTTTTGTGAAGTTGAATGTGAACCAAGTTGTTTTGTTAATCGTAGACACAGAAGATTGGGGGTATTTGAATTACTTTATGGAAATGCTCTAAATTCGGTTATTAATGAATTTAGAGGAATTCATGAAGATGTTCAATTCTCTACATTAAATAGTCAACTTATTAAAGGTTATGCCTTAGGTTTTATTGATAATAAACATTTGGATCGAAGTATAATCTATGGGTAAATTTATTAATAAAAAAAAATTAACTTATATTGAACAAGCTAAGCTCTTAAAAATTTTGGGAGAACTATTAGAAAAAGGTTACCCTCTAATTCAAGCAATTGAATTCTTAACGATTCAATTTCCAGATAACCTGAAAGAATTGATTTACAAAGCTAATATAGCTTTAGTGGAAGGAAAATCGTTCATCGATTTTGCGAAAATGCTTGGACTTCATCAAGATATACTTGTTTACTTGTATTATGCAGAAAAGCATGGTGATTTGTCTTTAGCGCTAAGAGAAGGCAGTTTTATGCTTACAAAAAAGATTCAACATAGAGCTTACATAAGAAAAATCATGGGGTATCCTATTTTTTTAATCACAATATTGTTGCTAATTTTATTTTTGTTTAGAAATATTATCATTCCTCAATATGAAATGCTATTTTCAACATTCCACACCAATCAGAATTCCTTTATTTTTATCTATCTACAAGTTATAAAAAGCTTACCTACGATATTGTTTTCTTCTCTTTTCCTAATTGGATTAATCACTTATGGATCCTTATTCGTCATTAATAAATTAAATGCAATTGAGCGGATGGATAAATTAATTCAAATTCCACTAATAAGTAAGTATTTAATTACAATGAATACTTATGAATTTTCAATGCAGTTAAGTATTTTATTACATGCTGGTTTTCCCATTGTTGACGCATTAAAAACGATGCAAAATAATGATAGTAGGACTTTTATAAAAGAAAAAACAGTAATCTTTTACAATCAAATCGTAAACGGAATTTCTATGCAGGAAGCATTTAAAAATGAACGTGCATTTCATAAAGATATTATATTTGTAATTGAACATGGCATGAATAATAGTACTCTTAGTAAAGAACTTGCTGATTATGCTGATTATTTAAAGGGGAGTATTGAAGCTTACTTTCACCGATCAATGAAGATCATTCAGCCAATCATATTAATTCTAATTTCATCAAGTATTCTATCATTGTATATAGCAATCCTGTTTCCAATGTTTCAGTTAATGAACAATATATAGGAGGAGTTAGTTTGAATGAAAAAGGTTTTACTTTAATCGAAATGTTAATTGTTTTATTTATCATTTCACTTCTTTTATTGTTGGTAATACCAAATTTAGGAAAACAGCAACAGTCGATTCAAACGAAAGGATGTTCTGCACTTCAAAAAATGGTTCAGTCAAGTGTTGAGTCATATCGATTAGAAAATGAACAATTACCTGAAAATTTATCTGTCTTAAAAGATCAAGGCTATATAACAACATATAAATGCAATAACAAAATTGAATTATCGTATGACAAAGAAACTGGAAATGTATCTATACCTTAAAAAAAGGGTGGGTAATTCGTTTGGTTTTACTTTTGTTGAGATGTTATTAGTCCTTTCAATTATGATATTGTTATTAATTTTACCGATCAATCAAGTAAGGAAGATTGAAGACGACCAAAAGTTAACATTATTTATTCAAATGCTTCAAAATGATATTTTTCTTGCACAAAGGAACGCAAATATAAAACAAATTCCTACTAGGATCATCTTTTATCAAAATAAATATGAAATGGAAGATAATTTACTAAATTCCCCTGTTGTTATTCGTAAATTTGACAAATCGATTAACATAACTTTCCTTACATTAAAACCTCCGCTAAGATTTAACTCCGACGGTAATATCTCTAGTTCTGGAACAATTTCAATTAAATATAAAAATGCTGAATATATTGTTACTTTTTATTTAGGAAGTGGTCGATTTAAATATGATCGGAAATGAAAAAGGTTTTACATTTATCGAGGCGATTATTGCGTTAAACTTGTTAATTATTTTTTGTTTTATGATTGTTCCTTCCATGTCATTATTTTTACAAAAAAAAGATAGGTTAACGGTTAGCAACATGGCAGATGACTTATTAACTGATATGGTTCATCTTTATTTTATTAACAGAGAAGATTTTAAAGAGGGGAACTACACTAAAAATGGCAGAGAGTTCTTTGTAGAAATAAACAATAGAAATCATGTTAATTCAATTTGTATCATTTGGACTGAACGAAAAAAGGAAAGTGAAATATGTGAAGAAGTTAATGAATGAAAAAGGATTTACTTTACTAGAAACACTTTTTTCACTTGTTTTATTTTTAATGATCATTTCTATATCTACTTCAAGTTTAAGAAGTTTTATTAAACGAAATTACAGTTATGAATCCTTAAATAGATTAGAATTAGATAATTTTACAAAAGAAGTTCAAAAAGAAGCAAATAAGAGTAAAAGTTTTACAGTTCATACCGAACTTCTTCTCTTTGAAGAGTTTGATCAAGTTACAATAAGTTATCGCAAATATGCAACGATTGTTCGACGACAAAGACTTGGAGCAGGACATGAAATTGTACTACAAAATATAAAGGATATTAATTTTGTACAAATAAACGAAAGGCAAATCTTAGTAAAAGTAATCGATTTAAATGGTGGAGTGTATGAAAAAACGATTCGGATCTTTATCAATTAAATTTATTGGTGAAGATGGAATATATTTACCTTATACCATCTTTATGATAAATATTTTGCTGATTTTTTTTCTAATACAAATAGATATCTTTCATTCGGTTAATACCTTTTATTCTTATACGAGAAATCAAAACAAACTAGATCGTATACATTCACAGGTAATTTACGATTTAAAGCAAGGTAATTTACCACTTCAAGGAAATACAATTAAGTATTATAATAATACAAAAATTATATTGAATGCTTATTTAATAACAAATGATGAATATCATGTAACTTTAACTAGTAGTAATTCGAAAATAACAAAACATATTGTTCAATTTAAGTATAAAAAAAGTACAAATATAGTATCTGATTGGATCGATTAAGTTGGAGGATGAAATGGAAGCAATTTATTTAGTAGGATTTATGGGGTGTGGTAAGACGACTGTTGGAAAGGAATTAGCTAAAAAAGTAAACAAAAAATTTATTGATCTAGATGAGGAAATTGTTTCTCAAACAGGCAAAAGCATACCAAAATTGTTTAATGAGTTCGGTGAAAGCGGCTTTCGCGATATAGAAACGAAAGTATTAAAAAATTTACTATCAAAAAATATGGTTGCTTCAACAGGTGGTGGAATCATTCTTCGTGATGAAAACATCGCGTATATGAAAAAAACTGGGAAAATAATTTATCTTGAAACGCCAATTGAAATAATATACGAAAGAATACATTTGGATTCTAATCGACCTAATGCTGTAAATCGATCGGTAGAAGAATTGACAGAGTTATTTCAAAGGAGAGAATCACAATATAAAAAAGCAGATTATGTAATTTCAACGAATAATTTAACACCAATTGAAATTGCATTGGAAATCATTGACTGTTTAAATTATTCAAAAGGAGGAGATAGTAGAAATAAGCGATAAGAAAGTAAGGTGATTTGTTTTGAAAACAAATGATTATGTAAAATATATGACGGAACAGTTTATTAATTATATTGATCAACCAAAAGAGAAACGTGATTCAATAAAACAAGAAAAAGATGAGATGAAGGCTCCTTTCTCTACCAACATGTTTGGAATGTTACCATTAAGTCTAGCTTTATTTATGAAAAAAATTCAAAATCGTAATGATAAAGAAAAGAAAAGTATTTAGTGAATAAGACTGATTTCAACTATAGAAGTCAGTCTTTATTTTTTTGCAGTTATAAGAAAAAAAGAGGAATGATCTTATTTAGATCTTCCTACAATTGAAAGCTGTTAACTTAGTTTATTCATTGTGTTTGGTGATAGATAAAAAAGTCCACCATTAATTGCATCAACATGAATAATTGGTTCATAAAGTTCTTTTAGTGCATTGTATTCTACATGATAATTTTCAGGTTTTTCTTCATCATCTTCATAAAATTGATTTAATAAATCTAAATCATGTTGCCATCTATTTCTTGCTTCTTCAGCCCATTTTGTATCTTCTTTTTCAATTTTGTTTCGAATTAATTGTTCCATTCGGTTTAAACCACTAATTGGTTTAATCAAAGGTGACATGGAATAGCAAAAATCAGGTATTTTAGAATTGAACTGGATTTTTTCAATTTTTGTATGAAAATCTTCAATAATCCTTCCGGAAATTAAATGGATTCCAAAAGAATATAAATAATCTTTTTTATGATCACAAGTAAAAGATACCTGATAATTGACAGCTAACCAAGGATGTAATGCAATTTGTTGGCCGATAGGTGCTTTTGTGTCTTCATAAAGTAAAATTGATTGGCCTAGATCATTTACGATCGAGAAAATCTGGTGAAGACGTGGCGAGCCAAAATGAATTTGTTCGCCTTTAAGATCTTCAGGTGCATTATCACTATCTGTAATAAGTGTTAACTTCATAGGATTTGGAATACCGCCTGTTTTTTCTAAATAATGCCAATAGAAAGGACGATTCATTAATTTTTTATCCATCTCAATCGTTAATTGTATTTCTAAATATGTTGGTGTGTTCTTTACGATTTCACAATCATTATGTCTGAAAAAGTATTCGATATAATCATGGATTTCATGTTGCTGCATAACTATCACCTGCTTGTTTATGTTGCTGTAATTGAATGATGGACGTTAAATTTTCCATTTTAATTTTCATTTCGCCTTCAGTTTTAGAATTAATAAATATTTCATTCATATGGGCTTCAAAATCCTTGTAAGGAATTCTAGTTAGAATATCATCTAGTTCACCGATTACACGCTCAAATAAATTAATTTTTTCATAAAGTAGTCTTAAAATGTGTTCTTCAATTGAGCCAACAGTCGCAAAGTTATAGATACTTACATCCTCTGTTTGTCCAAGTCGATGAATACGTCCTATTCTTTGTTCAAGTCTCATTGGATTCCAAGGAAGGTCATAATTTATCATATTTGAACAAAATTGTAGGTTAATACCTTCACCACCGGCCTCGGTTGCTATTAGCACTTGTACACGATTTTTAAATAATTCTTTCATCCAATCCTTCTTACCACGTTTAAAGCCACCCCTAAATGGAACAGATGTAATACCGTTTTGTTTTAAAAACCATTGTAAATATAACTGTGTTGCGCGATATTCAGTAAAAATAATAACTTTATCATTTATTTTTTTTATTAGTTCAACTACTTTATTTGCTTTTGAATTAGATGTAATTTGATTAATTTGATGAAAAATTTTCTCAATATACGGATCATTAATATCAATATTGTCTTTTTCAAATCTTTGAAGCATTTTTTTCATTGATACATAAACAGCTTCACGACTACTACAAGCTTCACGCTTAAAAGTTAAAAAGGAGAACGCAGAGGTTACCCCGGTATATTGTGATTTCTGCCATTCGTCGATTAGATCATAAAGTTTTTGCTCTTCCTCATTAAAATTAATTAATACTGTTTCTACTTTTCGCTTTGTCCACTCGATGCCTGTATCTTGTCTACGATTTCGAACCATTACTTTTCCAATAAGTTCTCTTAGTAAATCTTCATGCTCTAATGAACGGTTCTTAGCAGAAAAATATTCTTCAAAACTAGATTTATTACCTAGATGGCCAGGTTTTAATAAAGAAACTAAATGGAAAATTTCTTCTATGTTATTTTGAACCGGTGTAGCAGTAAGCAGTAAACAATACTTCTTTTTAAGATGTTGTACAAACTCATAGTTTTTTGTTTTATTGTTTTTAAGTTTATGAGCTTCATCGATAATGACGAGATCATAATTGATATTTAATATTTTTTCTCGATGAGGGTCCCTTTTTGCAGTATCGATTGACGATACAACAACATCACAGCTATCCCACACATAATTCTTTTTTTGTTGTGCGATTGCTGGAATATGGAATTTTGTATTTAATTCAAAGGTCCACTGTGATACAAGTGATGCTGGGACCAGTATAAGCACCTTATTAACTAAGCCACGAATCATGTATTCTTTTAAAATTAAACCCGCCTCAACTGTTTTACCTAATCCTACTTCGTCAGCTAAAATTGCTTTTCCATTCATTTTTTCAATTACAGTCGTAGCTACATCTAATTGATGAGGCAATGGAGTTAAATTTGGTAAATGAGTAGGAGCAATCATACCTGTAAAAGATGGAATTGCTAATTTTGTAGAAGTATGATAGGCAAGCTTATAATTCTCCCAATTTGACCATGGTCCATCATTTTCAAGCTTCTCTAAGAAATCTTCCTGCCATTCTGTATGGAATTTAATCTCGATTGACATACAAACCTCACCTATTTCAATTTTATATTGGATAATCATGAACATTATATTGAATTAATTGATATAATGTTCGTTATTTTAATTTTAAAAAAATTCACTTCGATATTGCTGAAACTTGTCGTTTAATGTTAGGATAATAGTGTAGAAAAAAAGTAAAAATTTATTATTCTTTTATTAAACAAAAAACTCTTATTGTTAAGAAAAAACAGTTAACTAATATAGATTGATAATATTTTCTTGTTTTCTACTAGTTTTTCCGAAAATATACAAAATATGTAAATTATTTAATGGTTAGCTGGACGAACTATTAATTTAGTTTTCCATCATGCTAGCATGTAGATAAGGGGGAAATGGCTACATGACGACTTTATTACGCACACCTTTGTTTGAAGATTACAAAGTGTTAGGTGGTAAAACAATTGATTTTGGTGGCTGGGAGCTACCTGTACAATTTTCGAGCATTAAAGAAGAGCACGAAGCTGTTCGTACAGCAGCTGGTTTATTTGATGTTTCTCACATGGGAGAAATAGAAGTAACTGGTAAAGATAGTCTTAAATATTTACAAAAAATGATGACAAATGATATTTCAAAATTAAATGAAGAAGGCGCATTATATACAGCAATGTGCTATGAAAACGCTGGAACTGTAGACGATTTACTAGTTTATAAATATAACGATGAACACTATTTATTAGTTGTAAATGCGTCTAATATTGAAAAAGATTTCGAATGGTTAATTTCACATGTTGAAGGTGATGTAAAAGTAGTTAATAAAAGTAATGAAGTTGCACAATTAGCTCTTCAAGGGCCAAAATCTGTTGCAATTTTACAACGTTTAACGAATGAGAACGTTTCTGATATTAAGTATTTTACTTTTAAAGATAATGTATTAATTGGTGATCTAAATGTTTTAGTTTCACGCACAGGTTACACTGGTGAAGATGGATACGAGCTTTACCTAGCTGCTGAAGATGCATCTAAGCTTTGGACATTACTTTTAGAAGCAGGTAAAGAAGACGGTTTAAAACCATGTGGGTTAGGTGCACGTGATACACTTCGTTTCGAAGCGGCTCTAGCATTATATGGTCAAGAATTATCAAAAGATATTACTCCATTAGAAGCTGGAATCGGCTTTGCTGTGAAATTAAATAAAGAAGAAGATTTCTTCGGTAAAGAAGTTCTGAAAAATCAAAAAGAGCAAGGTGTACCTCGCAAACTTGTAGGGATTGAAATGATTGACAAAGGTATTCCAAGAACTCACTATCCTGTATATGTAAACGGGGAAGTAATCGGTGAAGTAACAAGTGGTACACAATCTCCAACATTAAAGAAAAATATTGGGCTTGCATTAATCAAATCTGAATTTTCTGCTTTAGGTACTGAACTTGAAGTTGAAATTCGAAATAAAAAATTAAAAGCAGTAGTAGTTTCAAAACCATTTTACAAAAGAGAGAAGAAGTAACTAGGGGGAGAAAGGGGATTACCTTAATGCATCGTTATTTACCAATGACAGAGCAAGATCGTCAAGAGATGTTAAAAGTAGTAGGTGTTTCATCAGTTGATGAATTATTTAGTGATATTCCTGAAAAAGTTCGTTTTAATGGCTTATTAAACATTAAAAAAGCAAAGTCTGAATCTGATTTATTAAAAGAATTATCTGAATTAGCTAACAAAAATGCCAATTTAAAAGAGTATGTATCTTTCTTAGGAGCGGGTGTGTATGATCATTACTTACCAACTGTTGTAGATCATGTCATTTCACGTTCAGAGTTCTATACAGCTTATACTCCTTATCAACCTGAGATTTCTCAAGGTGAGCTTCAAGCAATATTTGAATTCCAAACAATGATTTGTGAATTAACAGGTATGGATGTTGCAAACTCATCTATGTATGACGGTGGTACTTCTTTAGCAGAAGCAACTACTTTAGCAGCAGGTCATAATGGTAAAAAACGTATTTTAGTTTCAAAAGGCGTTCATCCACAATCACGTGAAGTTATCCTATCTTATGCAAAAGGGCAACATTTAGAGGTTGTTGAAATTGGCATTAAAGATGGAAGAACTGATATCGAAGAATTAAAAAATGAAATGAATGAAAATGTAGCATGTGTTGTTGTTCAATATCCTAACTTCTATGGACAAGTAGAAGAATTAGCTGAAATCGAACCAATTGCACATACTGGTAAAAGTTTATTCGTTGTTTCAAGTAATCCATTAGCATTAGCAGCATTAACTCCTCCAGGTGAATTTGGAGCGGATATAGTTTCAGGCGATGCTCAAACATTTGGTATTCCAACTCAATTTGGCGGTCCTCACTGTGGATACTTTGCTACAACATCTAAATTAATGCGTAAAATGCCAGGACGTTTAGTTGGACAAACAGTTGATGGAGAAGGACGTCGCGGATTTGTATTAACTCTTCAAGCCCGTGAACAACATATTCGTCGTGATAAAGCAACTTCAAATATTTGTTCTAACCAAGCATTAAATGCATTAGCAGCGTCTGTTGCAATGACAGCTCTTGGTAAAAATGGTGCTGTAGAAATGGCAATGCAAAATATTTCTCGTACTCAATATATGAAGAAAAAATTAATTGAAAACGGTATCTCAGTTGTATTCCAAGGTGCTGCATTCAACGAACTTGTAATTGATGTGAAACAAAATGTTTCTGAAATAAATAAGCAATTATTTACTAAGAAAATTATCGGTGGTTATGACTTAGCAAAAGTTGAACCTACTATGGAAAATCATATGTTAATCGCAATAACTGAATTACGTTCTAAACAACATATTGATACATTTGTAGAAGAATTAGCATTATTAGTAAACGGAAAGGGGATTCAACATGCTGAAGGATCAACCGTTAGTTTTTGAGATTAGTAAAGAAGGTCGTATTGCATATAGTCTTCCTACAATGGATGTAGAAGAAATCGATATTAATGAAGTTATTCCAAGTACTTATATTCGTAAAGAAAAAGCGGATTTACCAGAGGTTTCTGAGTTAGATTTAATGCGTCATTATACTGCATTATCTAAACGTAATCATGGTTTAGATTCAGGGTTCTACCCACTTGGATCTTGTACAATGAAATACAATCCAAAAATTAATGAAGCTGTTGCACGTATGGCTGGTTTTGCACATGTTCATCCACTACAAGATGAGTATTCTGTACAAGGTGCATTAGAATTAATGCATGAGCTTCAACAAGAATTGAAAGAAATTACTGGAATGGATGAAGTAACATTACAACCAGCTGCAGGCGCACATGGTGAATGGACTGGATTAATGATTATCCGTGCTTATCACGAAAGCCGCGGTGACTTCAACCGTACTAAAGTAATTGTACCTGACTCTGCTCATGGTACAAACCCCGCATCTGCAACTGTTGCAGGTTTTGAAACTATTACAGTTAAATCAAATGAAAAAGGCTTAGTTGACTTAGATGATTTACGTCGTGTTGTTGATGAAAACGTTGCAGCATTAATGCTTACGAATCCAAATACATTAGGTCTATTTGAAGAAGATATTTATGAAATTGCTGAAATCATCCATGCTGCAGGCGGAAAAGTTTATTATGACGGAGCTAACTTAAATGCTGTATTAAGTAAAGCACGCCCTGGAGATATGGGATTTGATGTAGTGCATTTAAATCTTCATAAAACATTCACTGGTCCACACGGTGGTGGTGGCCCTGGTTCTGGTCCTGTTGGAGTTAAAGCAGATTTAATTCCATATTTACCAGCACCAATCGTTGAAAAAGTAGGAGAAGAATATGTTTTAAATTTCGATCGTCCAGAGTCAATCGGTCGTGTAAAACCTTTCTTTGGAAACTTTGGAATTAATGTTCGTGCATATACTTATATTCGCTCAATGGGTCCAGAAGGATTAAAACAAGTAACAGAAGATGCAGTTTTAAATGCTAACTATATGATGCGTCGTTTAGAACCATATTTTGACCTACCATTCGATCGTCATTGTAAACATGAGTTCGTATTAAGTGGAAAACGTCAAAAGAAATTAGGTGTTCGTACTTTAGATATCGCTAAACGCCTATTAGACTTTGGTTACCACCCACCAACAATTTACTTCCCATTAAACGTGGAAGAATGTATCATGATTGAACCAACTGAAACTGAATCAAAAGAAACATTGGATTCATTTGTTGATACAATGATTACAATTGCTAAAGAAGCAGAAGAAAATCCAGAAATCGTACAAGAGGCTCCACATACAACTGTTGTAAGTCGACTTGACGAAACTTTAGCAGCTCGTAAACCTGTATTACGTTATATTAAAGCATAATTCAAAAAGTTCCCTCATTAGGAGGGAACTTTTTTTTGCCGAATTTCTGATTATGTTGATTCTTAACCGTTTGATACACGTGCTTTTAGATTTTCTTTAAACTATTTAATTCGTTTAATTCGACCATCAAATGCTTGGACCTCGGGTATTAAAAACCATCTTGGTTAAAGCTTCAATTGTATGTTCATTCTGTAGAAATAAGGTAATCGTGGGGACATTTTCAATCGCTCAGGCAAGAACGAATCGTTTAAATTTGGACGATAGTTGCTTCAAGTATAAAAATAAGAAAGCTCACTATATTTGCTAAAATAAGAGGCTTTTTTATGATTATCACTATTTATTTTTCGTTTATTGTTTATTTAATAAATAGTTTTAAAATTATTATTAATTGGATTTTTATACAATACATAAATAGTGGAATAGTAATTCAAGACAAAAATGTAACAGGAGGGGTTAAAGATCATAAAGATTTCAATCACTATCAATAGTTCTTTATTCCATAATCTACATTTAATTTTTTAATTACATAACCTACATACTTCTTAAAAGAATCTATCATTTGTTATTGTCATTCTTTCACCGGAATGAATAAATACCCACAGCTACGTCAAATTCTTTTTGTAACATACTAAATTTTCCCAAAAAACTTATTAAATGGTGTTGATTTTTTCTCATATAAGGAGGATAATTGTAACATTATTTTTAACTGAAAATTAACTATATTAGGGGTAATCAAAATGAAAATCGTAAAATTTGGTGGGTCTTCATTAGCCACTTCTGAACAAATTGAAAAAGTATTTCAGATTGTTACATCAGATGTTGAACGTAAAATTATCGTTGTATCTGCACCAGGCAAAAGATTTCCAGATGATCTTAAAGTTACCGATTTACTAATTAGTTGCGCACAACTTGCTCTAATGGGTAAGGATTATTCAAAGGAATTCAATCAAATAATCCAAAGGTATTCTGAAATTGCAATTGGATTAGGTTTACCAGCGGATATTATGAATGAAATTTCACTCCGTATCGAACTTGCGATCAGTAATAAAAAGGATCATCCTGCAAGATATATGGATGCAGTTATGGCATGTGGGGAAGATAATTGTGCTAGATTAGTAGCGTCATATTTTCAGTTAAAAGAACTTGAGGCAAGTTATATTAATCCAAAAGAAGCAGGTTTATTTGTTACAAATGAACCAGGGCATGCTCAAGTTTTAGCGAAAAGCTATGAGAATTTATTTGAATTGAGAAAAAAATCGGGCATTCTTATTTTCCCAGGTTTTTTTGGATATTCAGAGGATGGACATATCGTTACATTTTCTCGCAGTGGTTCAGATATAACTGGTTCTGTTGTTGCTAATGGGGTTAAAGCTACTTTATATGAAAACTTTACTGATGTCGATGCAGTTTTTTCTGTAAATCCTGCGATTATTCATAATCCAAAGGAAATAAAAGAATTAACCTATCGAGAAATGAGGGAGTTATCTTATGCAGGTTTTAACGTATTTCACGATGAAGCATTGATACCTGCTTTTCAAGCTGGAATTCCAGTAAACATTAAAAATACGAATAATCCAACTGCTCCTGGGACACGAATTGTAAAGGAACGTACGTTATCAAACGGTCCTTTAATTGGTGTCGCGAGTGATAATGGATTTTGTAGTATTTATATAAGCAAGTATTTAATGAACAGAGAAATAGGTTTTGGGCGTAAATTATTGCAAATACTTGAGGATTATCGAATTTCATATGAGCATCAGCCAAGTGGAATCGATGATATTTCAATTATTATTCGCCAAAACCAATTACCAGTTGAATTGGAATGTCAAATTATTAAACGGATCCAAGATGAATTAAATGCAGACCATGTGGTCGTTGAAAGAGACCTTGCCTTAATCATGTTAGTAGGTGAGGGGATGCGACATAATGTTGGTACTACAGCAAGAGCGAGTAAAGCGTTAGCAAATGCAGGAATTAATATCGAAATGATAAACCAAGGTTCTTCAGAAGTAAGTATGATGTTTGGCGTAAAATCATTTGATGAGAAAAAAGCAGTCCAAGTTATTTATGAAGAATTCTTCTCGAAAAGTGTCATCTAACTAATTTATTAAAATATAGATGAAAAGAATAATTATTTAACGTAATTCCAGAAGATGGAATACATAAGGAGTATATGAATATGACAGAAAAAGAAATACAGTTACTTCAGTGTATTGAACAAAATGGACGCTTAAGTAATGACGTACTAGCAAAAATGATTGGAGTTACTGAGGAAGAGGTAGCCAATCTATTAACAAAATTTGAAAACGATCGTGTTATTCTTCAATACATTACCTTAATTGATTGGGGGAAAGTGCCAGTTCAAGAGAGTATAACTGCTATGATTGATGTAAAAGTAGCTCCAAAACGAGGTGTAGGGTTTGATGAGATTGCTGAAAAAATCTATTTATACCCGGAAGTTAAATCAGTTTATTTAATGTCAGGAACATATGACCTATCAGTTGTAGTTGAAGGAAAAACAATGACTTCAATTGCTTCATTTGTATCCCAAAAACTATCAACTTTAGAATCTATATTATCAACGACTACCCATTTTATCTTAAAACGTTATAAACATGATAGTATCGTATATGGACAAAAACAAAGTGATAAGCGTATGGTGATCACGCCATGAGTAAATTTAATTTATCAAATACAGTAACTACACTACAACCATCAGGGATTCGAAAGTTTTTTGATTTAGCGGCTAGTATGGATAATGTCATTTCACTTGGGGTAGGTGAACCTGATTTTGTTACGCCTTGGAATGTGAGAGAAGCAAGTATTTATTCGTTAGAGACAGGACATACGGCATACACTTCAAATGCTGGACTGTTAGAATTACGTCAGGAAGTAAGTCGTTATTTTGCTAAGAAGTTTGATGTGCATTATAGTCCAGAAGATGAATTAATTATAACGGTAGGGGCAAGTCAAGGGATTGATATAGCGTTAAGAACAATTTTAAATCCTGGAGACGAAGTAATTGTAATCGATCCATGCTTTGTGTCATATGCACCTTTAGTATCACTTGCAGGCGGTGTTCCAGTTCATTTAGCAACAACAGGAGAAGAAGAGTTTAAAATAAATCTTCAAGCGTTGAAAAAGAAACTTACACAAAAAACTAAGGCAATCTTACTTTGTAATCCTAATAATCCGACTGGTACTTTACTGGAGAAAGAATTATTAGAGGATTTAGCCGTATTTGTTAAAAAACATAATTTAATTGTCATTTCTGATGAAATTTATGCTGAACTTGTTTATGATGGCGAATATACAAGCTTTGCAAATATCGATGGAATGAGAGACCATACAATTTTAATTTCTGGATTTTCTAAGACATTTGCAATGACAGGTTGGAGACTTGGTATCGTTGCAGCACCTTCTGACATTATTTCTCATATGCTCAAAGTTCACCAATATGCAATTATGTGTGCACCGACTATGTCACAGCATGCTGCAGTTGAAGCACTTCGAAATGGGGATCATGATGTAGAAGAAATGCGACGCAGTTATATGCAGCGTCGAAATTTTTTAGTGCAATCTCTTCATGAAATTGGATTATCATGTCATCTTCCTGGTGGAGCTTTTTATGTATTCCCTTCAATACAGAATACTGGCTTAACATCAGAGGAGTTCGCTGAACAATTATTATTAAAAGAGAGAGTGGCGGTCGTCCCGGGAAATGTTTTTGGCGATTGTGGAGAAGGGTATATTCGATGTTCATATGCAACTTCATTAAATCAATTAATTGAAGCTACAAAAAGGATTAATCGATTTTTACAGACTCTTCCAACATACGAACCAACAAATTTTATTAAAGCTGAAAGTAAATAAACTAAAAATAAGCTCTTGTTTTCCATTAGAGGAAACAAGAGCTTTTATCTTATTGCAGTTAAGAATTCTTTTGTTTTAGCGTCAATTATTCTTTCAATAAAAATTGAGGAAATTAAGTGATCATACCCTAAGGTTTCACATAATATCCAGTTATTTTGCACTTCTAGAGGCAGCTTTTTTATCTTATCTCTTAATTCATTCATAAGAGTTCCTGAAAAAAATAAATACGGAATGATAATTACTTTTTGATTTTTTTCAGTCAATAGTTGATCCCAAGCTTCGTGAATCGATGGCTTTGATACTGCCATAAAAGCGGGGAGAACAGGGTGCTTTAAATTTGCTTCAAGAAGTTTAACGATTGAATTGAAATCATCGATTGTTAATGGATCACTACTTCCTCGTCCAACTAGTAGTATTTTAGCTGGCTTTAATATATGCTTAACTTTTTCATTAATTCGCTTTTGGATTAATTCGATCATATTTTTGTGAATACCGATTGGATTGGCTATTTTTATATTTATGTGTGGGTATTTCATTTGAAAATTGGTTACTTCAAGAGGAATATCCACTTTTGCATGATTTGCAGAAAGGAGTAAAACCGGCAATACTGTTACCGATTTTGCTCCTTTACGCAAACAATTCTCTAATCCTACTGAAATTGATGGTTCACAAAGTTCAATAAAACTAATCTCTTGAATTGGGCAATCGATTTGTTTTTGTACTTTTTTAACAAACTGTATGGCTGAATGGACAGCTGATTTTACACGGCTTCCATGACATACATATAAGATTGCATCCATTCTAAAGCACCTCATTCCATTTTAAGGGAGAATTTAAAGACTTGAATAATTAATTTTTTTAGGTTCAGTGATCGCGTTATAGTTCGTTTCAAACCATTGTAATTGATGGTGTAATTTAACTACTTCTCCTACGATAATCATACTAGGATTGGTTATTTTTTCTTTTTCTACGTCTGATATGACATTTTTTAGTGTACTAATGACAGTTCGCTGCTGATTTGTCGTACCAAAATGAATTAGAGCAACTGGAGTATCTTGATGTTTTCCATTAGAAATTAGTTGATGACGAATATAAGGCAAATTATTAACTCCCATATAAATTGCTAGTGTGTCGATGCCTTTTGCTAAAGAGGACCATTTAACTGTATCCTCTTCTTTGCAATGACCTGTTACAAAAGCAAAAGAACTACTATAATCACGATGGGTGACAGGGATACCAGCATAAGCTGGAGCTGCTATACCTGATGTAATGCCAGGAACGATTTCAAAGGAGATACCACGTTCTACAAGATAGGTTGCTTCTTCACCACCACGACCAAAAATGAAAGGATCTCCACCTTTTAATCGAACTACGTTTTTTCCTTTTTTTGCATATTTGACTAAGAAAGCATTTATTGTTTCTTGTTTTAATGCATGGTAGTTTGGGAGTTTACCAGCGTACATTAACTCGACGGATTCTTTTGCATACTCTAGTAATTCCTTATTTACTAGTCGGTCATATATAATGACATCTGCATTTTGAATGCACTTTAGACCTTTTACTGTAATTAAATCAACATCTCCTGGTCCAGCACCAACTAAATAAACTTTTCCAATCATTCCTCACACCTCATCATCATCGATTACTTAAAACTTCTAAATCTAAAACAAATCCACCACTTTGACTAACTTTCTTTTTTTCATACATTAATAGTTCTTTTACGTCCGGTTTTTTTACATAAAATTTTTCAAGTTCTGTATCAACTAGTTTGAATGCTTTTTCATCATCGCTTGCTAAAATAACAATAGGAACGACACGGCTTTCTATTAGTGCTTCAAATCGATATAAAAACATATGTCACCGACTTTCTTTAAGATGCATTGACAGTTTCAAGAATGGAAGTTAAATAGGTTTGTAATTCTTCAATTCCAACTCTTGAGACATAATCTAAAAAGGTTTCTGAAGGTAGTTTATTTTCGCTAAAATGCTGTAAGAATTTTTCTAGAACTAAGTGAAGGGCAGGGGATTCAACTTTCCCTTTTAATTTTTTATTTAATTTACCACCGTTGGCTAATGTTCCGCCTACATAGATCTCAAAAGCTTCTACTAATTCTTTTTTCTCATTACGAGCCTTAATTCCTTGTAGTCCTATATCAGCGATCGCTCTTTGACCACAAGAGTTCGGGCAACCAACCATATGAATTCTAACAGGTACATCTAATGTAATTTTTTCATCTAAATAAGAAGCGGTATCTTTCATACGAGCTTTCGTTTCGACTAAAGCTAAATTGCAATATTCGTTTCCTGTACAAGCAACAGAATAACCAATAAATTTTGGCGGTGTTGGAGTGAATTTCTCGAGTATTGGTTCTTTCAATAATTCATCAAGTTTTTCTGTTGGAATATTTGGCAAAATTAAATTTTGTGAATTACAATTACGTATTTCACCATTACCGTATTTTTTAACGATTCTAGCTAACTCAAAAACTTCCTTAGAATGCAATCTTCCAACAGGTATGCTTAATCCAACATAATTTAGTCCTTCTTGTTTTTGTGGATGAACGCCATAAAAATACCCTGCGTTCCATGACTCCTCAAAGCCTTTTCCTTTTGTTAATAGCTTTCCTGTATATCCTTCTAGAACTTCTTTAAACTTTTCAACGCCCCAATCAGCGACTAAAAACTTTAAACGAGAGTGATGGCGTTTTTCACGGTAACCATAATCTCTAAAGATTGTTGTAACGGCGATTGCAACTTCTTTCACTTGATGTGGCAATAAGAATACATCAAGTTCTTGAGCTAAATGCGGAGCAGATGATAGCCCACCACCAACTTTTAAATGAAAACCAGCAGTTTCTTTGCCGTTAATTTCTTTTATAGCCGGAATAAATGAAATACAGTTAATTTCTGCATTTGATGCATTATTTTTATTTGTACTGATCGACATTTTATATTTTCTAGGTAGATTAGAGAATTCTTCATTAAACTGAAAGAATTCATAAACTTCCTTCACAATAGGTGAAGTATCAAATAATTCATTCGGATCGATTCCTGCAAGTGGATTTCCAACGATATTACGCGTAATATCACCGCATGCACCAGCACTAGATAGACCAACTTTTTCTAAACGAGAGAAAATATCTGGTATTTGATCAATTGTTAACCAATGAAATTGGATTGCTTGCCTAGTTGTAATATCATATACATCTCGACCATAATCACGAGCGATTTCTGCTAATGTTATAAGCTGTTCATGAGTTAAAATGCCAGACGGAACATTAACTCGCATCATGAAATATCCGGCTTCTTTGGGCTTTTGTAAATAGCATCCTGCCCACTTAAACAAATCCCATTGATCTTTTGGAATGGATTCAAACCCATTTTCAGCATAGTAAGGGATGTCATCATAAATTTTAAGCCCATCCTTAACGAGCTTCTTTTTTTCAGTTTCATTTAGTTTAAGATTGTCTTTCCATATTTTTTTATATGCCATCTTATTATCACCTTACCCAATATAATTTTTACTCTTTAAAAATTGAAGTATCGTTTCAACACATTCTTGTACAGATTGAAGATCAGTTTTTAATGTAATTTCTGGATTTACTGGTGCCTCATACGGAGAGCTGATACCGGTAAAGTTTTGAATTTCACCATTTTTTGCTTTTTTATAAAGTCCTTTCGGGTCTCTACTCTCACAAGTTTCAACGGAACATTCTACGTAAACTTCAATAAACTCACCTTGTTCGACTAATGAACGAACTAGATTTCGATCAGCAATAAAAGGAGAGATAAAAGCCGTTAAGACAATTTGCCCGTTATCAACAAATAGTTTTGCTACTTCACCAATTCGTCTTATATTTTCAGTTCTGTCATAATCAGTGAATCCTAGATCTTTGTTTAAGCCGTGACGAATATTATCACCATCTAAAACGTATTGTTGAACATTAAGATGGTATAAAGCTTTTGCAACCTCGTTAGCAATCGTTGATTTACCTGAAGCAGATAAACCAGTAAACCATAAAATACAGCTGTGGTGATTGTTTTTTTGGCGACGGTCTTCTTTTGAAATACTAGCCTGATGCCAAACGATATTTTTAGACATTTAACTTTTCTCCTATTCTACAGAAATTGATTCAGGTTCTTTTAAACCTTCAATTAGTACCTCAACTACTTCTTTTCTACTAAAGGCAGAAGGTGGAAGTTCACCTTTTTTAAGCATTTCACGAACCTTTGTACCGGATAATGTTACGTGATGCTCACTATCGTGCGGACATGTTTTGGTAGATGCCATATTTTCGCACTTTGAGCAATAGAAACTATTTTCAAAGAATAAAAGAGAAATTCCTAATTCATCTTGTGAAAAATTTTGGAAGATTCTTTGTGCGTCATAAGTTCCGTAGTAATTGCCAACTCCAGCATGATCACGACCAACAATAAAATGGGTGCAGCCGTAATTTTTTCTAACAATTGAATGAAATACAGCTTCTCTTGGTCCTGCATATCGCATTGCTGCAGGGAATACAGCTAAAAATACACGATCAGTAGGATAATAGTTTTGGAGTAATACTTTATAGCTTTTCATTCGGACTTCTGCAGGGATATCGTCTGATTTTGTCTCTCCAACTAATGGATTTAAGAACAAACCATCCACAATTTCAAGTGCCGTTTTCTGAATATATTCATGGGCACGATGTACTGGATTACGAGTTTGAAACCCAACTATTTTCTTCCAATTTAATGATGCAAATTTTTCTCTCGTTTCTTTTGGATTTAAATAATGTTCAGTGAATTTAGTCCGGTTAATTTGTTTAATAACCGTTACTTCGCCACCTAAATAAACATCACCTCGGGAATACATTTTTGCTACGCCAGGGTGGTTTGTGTCAGTTGTACCATAAACAAACTGTGCTTCAATTAACTTGTTAGGTGTATAAATATCATCAATCTTTAACAAACCATACACATTATTTTCCCAAGTTAGTTTAACTAGTTCACCTAGTTTAAGATTACTTGCTATTTGTCCACTAACAGGAAGTGTAATTGGAATACTCCATACAGTTCCGTTTTTTAATCTCATAGTACTTACGACTTGCTCATAATCATCTTTTCCTAAAAAACCAGTAAGGGGACTATAGGCTCCATTTCCAATTAACTCAAGATCACTTAATGCAATTAAATCTAAAGGAATTTCCTTCAAATCCTCTTTAATAGTAATTTCTGGATTAAATCGATTAATTAAGACTCCTCCATGCGGTGGTAAACTCATTTCTAAACACTCCTTAAATTTTCATATTTTACTAGTTAGTAAGAATAAATTTTTATTTTTGGGCATCTAATATAGACAACTAATCATGTAATCCACATTCAGTTTTTTGTGACCCAGACCAACGACCAGAACGACTATCTGAAGAATTTGATGCAGGTAATGTGCATACCTCACACCCAATACTTGGATAGCCTATATCGTGTAAAGGATTGTATGGGAGGTTTTTGTAATATACATATCGCCAAACTTCTTTCCAAGTCCAATGGATTAAGGGACAAACTTTTATTAGGTTGAACTTATGATCTAGATTAAGAAATTCTGTTTTTTGCCTTGTGGGAGATTGTTCTCTTCTTAAGCCTGATACCCAAGCATTTGCACCTTTTAGCGCTTCTTGAAGAGGTAAGATTTTGCGAAGATGACAGCACTTATTTGGCTCACGCTTCCATAACTCATCACCATGCATACTTGCTTGCTCTTCTAGAGTCAGGCTTGGTGTTTTCTTTTCTATTTGTAAGCTTGGATATTTAGCTTGCACACGGTCTATTAATTCATATGTTTCCTTGAAGTGTAGACCGGTCTCTAGGAAAACAACCTTTGCATCAGGTTTCACTTTTGAAATTAAATCAATTAATAAGATTCCCTCAACTCCAAAGCTACAAGCATAAACTAGCTCATCACCATAGGTTTTGTAAGCCCACTCGAGTACTTCAAGTGCACCTTTTGTTTCATTTTCAATCGAAAAGTCAGGAATACTCTTTTCGTTCCAATTTTCAAATCTCATTTTCTTTTCCTCCAATTGACTAAAGAAGCCAAGTTATCCTAAAAAGAAAAGGCAGCTCAAAGCTACATGTTTATATGTAGACTTTGAGCTGCCTCTAGTTTTTCTAGTCAGCAGGAACCTTATTTACTTTAATCGTATTTTTTCTTGTTTTTCTACTTGAATAATTCTCCCATCTTGAACGACTAATGTGATTGTTCCGAATCTTAAACCATTTAGTAACGATTCCACGACTTCAATGATGGGTGATAAGTCGTTGGTTTGGCTCATGACCTTCCTCCTAGAATTTAATTACAACTAAGTCTATCAGAATTATATGGATTGTCAATTTCAAAAATGATAATTTATGAAAAATTTTTTTATTTTCATAATTTTGTATTATGTGATGAAATTTTCCCAAATTTATGTAAAATATTAACTAGTGATTAGAAGTAAAAAAAGATTATGATAAATAATTAATTGAACTAATTATATTTATAAAAAGTCTGTTTAGGATTTTAGTATTTAACAAAAATTATTTTGTTCTTAATAAGCTATTAATGAATATACAAATAGTTAAGAAATATAATAATGGAATAACAATTCGTAACACCTAAAAGGAGGTTCTCTTTGACGATACTTCATAACGAACCATTAATTTCAGCTGTTATTGCGTGGTTTATTGCGCAGTTTTTAAAAGTCATTATCCATTTATTTAAAGAAAAAGAATTTGATATAGCTAAGTTTTTTGCTTCTGGTGGTATGCCAAGTTCACATTCCTCAACAGTGACTGGATTAGCGTTAAGTGTTGGATTAACAGAAGGATTTGGAGATGTTACTTTCGCAATTTCAGCTATTTTTGCTACGATTATCATGTATGATGCTTCAGGTGTAAGGTTAGCAGTAAGTAAACATGCAAAGTTATTAAATGATTTTTTTCATGGAAGAATTAAAAATTATAAAGCATTAAATGAACTTGTCGGTCATACTTCATATGAGGTTGTTGTTGGAGCATTAATCGGAATCATCATTGCAATCATCGTTTCAAAATTTTAACGCTATAATATAAATCAATTGATTTATATTATAAGCGTTTTTTTTTACACATTAAGAAAAGAAAAATTGGCATCGAGGTTAATGCGACAAGTTGGCTGCTTTATTGTTTACCACTTGGATTTAGTCTAATTTAATAAATTTTCTGACTCAAAATATAAATCAATAGGCGAATTTACATCAGTTTGATAAGATATTGGTAGGATATGTATATAAGGAGTGGAAAAATGAAAAGTACAGTAAGTGAAAATAGTGCGTGGAAAAAGGTGGGGCGATCGATTTATCAATTCCGATATTTTGTTATTGCAATTTTAGCTGTATTTTCAATCGTTTTAGGGATTTATTCGAAGCATTTACCTAGTATTTTAGATGGAGATGGTTTTAGGACACCTGGTGAATATGAAAAAGCAAAGAATGTACTTGAAAAGGAATTCGAGCAATCTCCAGACTCACTCATCATTTTAATTGAGCGAAAAAAGGGTGCTTCTACGGCCGAATTCCAATCTGATATTGAACGGATTGTGAAGGAAGTTCAAAAGGAAAAGAATATAAAACAATTTCATCACCCTCTTATGAATCCAGGGATGAAAAAAGATAATATAGCTTACTTATCCCTTTTATTTAATGAGAAAGATCACGATAAGTTAGTTGATTTAAACAATAAATTTGCTAAAAAAGTAGAATCTTATTCAGATGATACAGTAAAGATAGGAACAACTGGTTTTACAATCATTAGTGATGTAATGAATAAAACTAGCCAAGAAGACTTGAAGAAAGCTGAAATGATAGGTGTACCGATTGCGTTTATCGTCTTATTTTTTGCATTTGGAAGCTTAGTTGCATCTGCTATCCCGATAATAATTGGGATAATTAGTATTTTAAGTACATTTGGAATTTTATACTTCATAGGTAAGCATGTCGATTTATCAATCTTTGTCTTAAATGTTGCACCGATGATTGGATTAGCATTATCAATCGATTTTGCCTTATTATTCGTCAGCCGTTATAAAACTGAATTACAGAATCATTCAACAGTGAAAGAAGCAATTAGTGTAACGTTTGCAACTGCAGGTAGAGCGATTATTTTTTCTGGTATTTGTGTATTTATTGGATTATCAGCTTTGTACTTCATCAATATTGATTTATTTAGAAGTGTCGCTATAAGTGGTGCTGTTGTTGTATTAGTTAGTTTATTTTTATCATTAACTCTTTTACCAGCAGTACTTTCAGCTCTTGGAAAAAATATTAATAAAGGTACGTTAAAATCGATTGCGAATCGAAGCCAAAACCAACAACAAGTAGTTTGGAGAAAATTTGCAAATTTCGTTATGAAAAGACCAATCATTATGGCACTAACATCATTAATCATTTTAGGTCTTTTCGTCATTCCAATTAGGGATGTACATCTAAATATCCCTACAATTGATGCATTACCAAAGGATGCACCGTCGAGAATTAATTATGAAAAATATCAAAAAGCTTTTCTTCCGGAAGCACAAAAACATGGATCAGTCTCGATTGTATTAGAATCCGATAGTGATTTTTTAAAACAAAAAAACGTAAACGCATTAGATAAGATACAGAAGAAGCTTGAAAATGATAAAAATGTATATGAAGTTAAAAGTGTGTTGAATGCAGTTAATTTAAATGCCCAGCAATTATTACCTGCTTTAAAGTCTCCTAACGCATCAAAAATTGAGCCAGCAATTGATGCCTATATTAAAAAGAATAAAACTTATATTCAAGTATTCTTTAATTCTGATCCTAAATCAGAAAAAGGGAAGCAATGGGTAAGAGATTTTGAAGATCAATATAATGGGAAAATTGAAGGACTTAATTATACTGTCGGTGGTCAAGTGAAATTTGAACAAGAATTATTTGATGAAATTACAGATAATATTGTATACGGCTTACTAGTGATTATGGTTAGTACTTTTATCATATTAATGATTGCGTTTAGGTCCATTATCATTCCAATCAAAGCGATCTTGATGAATGTATTATCTTTAAGTGCAACGTTTGGAATCATTACTTGGTTATTCCAAGGTGGTAATTTTGGTTTACCTCAATCTGATATTATGTTGATTTTGCCAGTGTTTGTTTTTGGATTAGTTTTCGGTTTAAGTATGGACTATGAAGTATTTCTAATGTCGAGAATGCAAGAACTATATTATGAATCGGGAGATAATACTTATTCAACAAGAGAAGGGTTAGTATCGACGAGCCGTATTATTACATCAGCGGCATCTATTATGATTGTTATTACAGGAGCATTTGCTTTTACGGATATGGTACCTGTTAAACAGATGGGAATCGGTATTGCTATTGCCATTTTCTTGGATGCTACAATCGTTCGATTAGTTTTAGTTCCTAGCTTAATGCAGTTATTTGGAAAATGGAATTGGTGGTTTCCATTTGCAAAAAATAAAACCGAACAACCATCCAAACGAGTTGGATAAATCGATTAAAGGGAAACTGCTATTCATTTTATAATTGAATAGCAGTTTTTTAATTTTAGTAATCTTACATGGTCTGTGTAAAAATTCCCAATTTTTCGAAACTATAGAAAATACATGGTCAAATTTGGTAAACTAAAAAATGAAAGAGGGGGAGAAGGAATCATGTTAAAAAGAACGATTAGAGCAATGTTAATAAGCTGTCTTGTATTAACAATTAGTTTATTAACAGCATGTGGTAACAATGATGAAAAATCTGCAAATGGTAAAAAACATGGGAAATTACCAATCGCAACAATAAAGGTAAAGGATTATGGTGTTATTAAAGCTGAATTATATCCTAATATTGCACCAAATACAGTAGATAATTTTATTTCACTGGCAAACAAAGGATTTTATAATGGCTTAACATTCCATCGTGTTGTTAGAGACTTCGTCATTCAAGGTGGAGACCCTGAGGGAACTGGTGGCGGCGGTCCAGGCTATGCAATTGATGGAGAATTTACATCAAACGGCTTTAAAAATAACTTAAAACATACAACAGGTGTATTATCTATGGCGCGAACTGGTGATCCAAATAGTGCAGGAAGCCAATTTTTCATAATGGCAAACGATATACCTGATCTTGATGGGCAATATGCATCATTTGGAAAAGTGACAGAAGGAATCGATATTGTTAAGAAAATTGACGCAGTTGAAGTGGACTCAATGGAAAAACCTGTTACACCAGTAATTATCGAGTCCATAAAGGTAGATACAAAAGGCGAGAAATACGCTAAACCAAAAACTCATAAAGAATAAAATCGTCCCTTTAGCTTTTGTTTTAATGACTTATACATAAAATTAAAAAAACTACTTCGTGAAAATGAAGTAGTTTTTTCATTTAAATGTGGATTATAAACCTTTTTTTATTTTACCAGACCAAAGTTTGTAGCCGCCTTTAAGTTGGTAAAGTTCTGTTACACCTTGTTTACGTAAAATACGTGCAGCTTGTCCAGGACGAACGCCCATTTGATCATATAAATAGACTGCCTGATCTTTACGAATTTCTTTTGAACGCGTTTTTAATTGTGCGAACGGAATATTACGAGCACCTAATATATGGCCGTTCTTAAAATCTTCTTGATCACGTAAGTCAATTAGCTGAGCTTTACGGTAGCCAGCACGAAATTCTTCCTCAGTTAACGTTTTAATTAAACGTTTTTGGTAGAAATACATAACGGTAGAGTATACAATGATACCTAGAACGACAAAAATTATTGGTAAAAACTGACTCAAATTTTTCAACACCTTTCAATTACCTACTTATCTTATTATAATTCTCTAGTAGGATTGTGCAAGAAACTTTCATTAAAAAAGTAAAAATTTAATCGAAAAATGAGGAGATTTGCAACATGGCAAAGACAAAGTGGAATTTTATTAATAGTGGAGTAAAATCAGGTAGCTATAATATGGCTCTTGATGAATGCTTAATTAAGTGGCAAAGTGAAGAAGGTTTTCTTCCAACACTGCGTTTCTATGAATGGGAAAATCCAACTGTAACAATCGGATATTTCCAAAAAAACCAAGAAATAAGTTTAGAAGCATTAAAAAAATACAATGGTGATTTCGTAAGACGCCAAACTGGTGGTAGAAGCGTACTTCATCACGATGAATTAACTTATAGCGTAATTGTCCCAGAAAACTACCCTAATATGCCTGTATCCGTTACGGAAGCATACAGAGTGATCTCAATGGGAATTTTAGAAGGGTACAAGCTACTTGGTCTAGATGCTTCTTTTTCTATACCAAAAACGGCTGAAGAAAAAAATCAGCTAAAAAACCCAGCAAGTGCCGTTTGCTTTGATGCGCCATCATGGTATGAAGTTGTTGTAAATGATAAAAAAATTGCTGGAAGTGCTCAAACGAGACAAAAAGGCTCAATTCTTCAGCATGGTTCAATTCCTTTAAATATTGATGTTGATATGTTATATGACTTATATATTTTCTCTTCTGATGCAGTAAGAGAGAGAATGAAAAAACGTTTCTTAGATCGTGCAACATGGATTAATGCAGAAAGTACTACTCCAAAAACAATGGCTGACTTGTATGAAGCATTTGAAAAGGGCTTTGAAATTGGTTTAGACATCGAGTTAGTGCCTTATGAACTAACTGAGGCTCAAGAGAAGGAAGTACAGGAATTAGCTGCTGCTAAATATAGTACTGAAGAGTGGAATTTACGTAAGTAGTTATCGTTTTTATTGAAAGCCATTTTGGCTTTCATTTTTTTTGTATTGAGTGTGGGGAGTATGTTCATTAAAGAAATTTCAGTGGTGCGAAAAGAGAGGATCGTGTGAAAGAAAATACCCACAACAAACGGTCTACAGTAGACAACAACAAAAAGTTTTGATGTCCTAAAGGTGTATCATTAGAGATCTTCCTACCATTTCCACTGTTTTAATTATGATCGAGGTTAATACTAATCAAAAAATGTGGAGAAGGAGTAGATTAGATGAAGCCTTTTTTACCAAAACTTGTCTATTTCGAGCCTCAAGCTTTAGAGTATCCGTTAGGTAAGGAATTGAAGGAAAAGTTTGAACAGATGGGTTTAGAAATAAGAGAAACGACATCACATAATCAAATTCGAAATTTACCTGGTGAAAATGATGTGGAAAAATACCGGATTGCGAAGTCAACTTTAGTAGTTGGGCTTCGTAAGACTTTAAAGTTTGAAACATCTAAACCTTCAGCGGAATACGCAATTCCTCTTGCTACAGGTTGTATGGGACATTGTCACTATTGCTACTTACAAACAACACTTGGTTCTAAGCCGTATATTCGGGTATATGTAAATTTAGAAGAGATTTTTGCACAAGCAATGAATTATATAAAGGAACGTGAGCCTGAAATTACAAGGTTTGAGGCCGCATGTACTTCTGATATAGTTGGTATTGACTATTTAACGCATTCACTTAAGAAAACGATTGAATTTATTGGTGAAACAGAATACGGTCGTTTACGATTTGTAACAAAATTTCCACATGTAGATCATTTACTTGATGCAAAACATAATGGGAAAACTACATTTAGATTCAGTATAAATTCTAGGTATGTTATCAAAAACTTTGAACCCGGAACTGGGTCATTTGATGAGAGAATTGAAGCCGCGAAAAAAGTTGCTAATGCAGGATATCCTTTTGGCTTTATTGTTGCTCCTATCTATATGCATGAAGATTGGGAAGAGGGTTATGAGGAGCTTTTTATTCGTTTAAAGGATGCACTAGGTGAATTGGCAAACGAGAAGATGACATTTGAACTTATACAGCATCGTTTTACGAAGCCTGCCAAAAAGGTGATTTTAGAGAGGTATCCTAATACTAAACTTGAAATGGATGAAGAGAAAAGGAAATATAAATGGGGGAAATATGGAATTGGAAAATATGTATATCAAAAAGAAGAGGCTACTTCTATTGAAGAAATCATTTCAGGTTATATAAAAAAGTATTTTCCAAATGGAGAAATTCAATATTTTACATAATGAAGTGTATCTAATTTATAGGTACACTCTTATTATTTTCATCATACTCATATACAGTTAAAGGATTTATGATTCATTTAAAAAAGTTCATGTTAATTGCACTTTTGGTTTATGTGTTGTATCATTTTATTTGATGCTTATTGTTACGGAATAAAGTATGAATGAGTGTATTGGAGGAAGAACATGCCCACACCTAGTATGGAAGATTATATTGAACAAATTTACCTTTTAATTGAAGATAAAGGGTATGCTCGTGTATCTGATATTGCTGAAGCATTATCTGTACACCCATCGTCAGTAACCAAAATGGTGCAAAAACTAGATAAAGACGATTACTTAATTTATGAAAAATATAGAGGACTAATTCTGACGCAAAAAGGTAAAAAGATGGGGAAAAGACTTGTCTATCGCCATGTATTACTTGAGCAATTCTTGAGAATTATTGGTGTGGATGAAAACTTAATTTATCAAGATGTTGAAGGAATGGAACATCATATGAGTTGGGAAGCGATTGATCGAATTGGAGAACTAGTGCAGTTCTTTGAAGAAGATAAAAATCGAATCGAAGCATTAAAAGAAATTCAAAAGTCGAATGAAGCTCAATCTAATACAAATAATTAAAAAGACCGTGCTCAGTAGGAAGCACGGTCTTTCTTTTTGCCCTTTTCACCTTCAATTACAGTTAAGTGACTTGCATCCTTTGTTCGTTTTTTTAACAAAGGTGTGGAGGTACTTTTTCTTGAAGTGGGCTTTGATTTGTTAATCGATTTTTTAAACGGGCTAGATTTTTGAGTGTTATATTTTTTTATAGTTTGTTTTGCAGCCTTACGATAGGAGTCTTGATGGCTTCTTTGACTGTTTGATGATGAAAAAACTCTATAAATAAAATAAATAATTAAAAGAATTAATCCAATAAATAAAAATCGTTGTAATAATTTTGCTGGATCATGTATCAACTGAGCAATTAAGCCAAAAAGTGCTAATGCAATTATTCCATAAAAAATTGATGTGTACACTTTTTGATTCACTTTAAGCACCTCCTATGGTGAAGAGTAGATAATGTATTAGAAAAATATTGTTTCTTATAGTTTATTACATTTTATCCAATAAGTTGATATTTTTTATAAAATTCTGTCAATTAATTATTGTTATTTTTTTCCACTTCTAAAAGTCGGTTAAATGAAGCGATTGAAACTTCAACTTGATCATCAGATGGCTCTTTAGTTGTTAATAATTGAAGCCATAATCCAGGGTAGCCTACCCATCTTAATATAGGAATATTTCGAACTTTATTTGTTAATTGTAGAACTTCAAACGAAACACCTATAACGACTGGAATTAATAAAAGTCGATCGACAATTCTTAGCCAAAGTGGGCTTGTTGGAACTAAGAAGTATATGAACATACCAACAATTACAGTAAATAAGATAAAGCTACTTCCACAACGATAATGTAGTCGAGATTGTGATTGGACTCCTTCAACCGTTAAAGGAATGTTGTTTTCATATGCATTAATTACTTTATGCTCAGCACCGTGATACATAAACACTCTTTTAATAAATGGAGTCAATGAAACTAAATAAATATAAATTAATAATAAACCTAGTTTTATCATACTTTCGATTATGACTTGTTGAAAATCGGTTTCAAATATTGGTTTCAATGTTGCTGCAAGTAGAACTGGTACAAGTGTAAAAATAACTTTTCCAACTAAAAATGATAAAACAGCTAGTAATGAAAGTCCGAGATAAGTTGCAAGGGTACCTTTTTGTTTTTCACGCTCAATTGCAATTTGCTCATCATCATTTGGATCAATCCCGTATCTTTCAGTTGAGTAATTTAAATGCTTCGATCCATTAATACTTGCTTGTATAATCGCGACTACACCACGGACAAAAGGAATTTTCTTTAATTTTTGCATTGTCTGATTAATATGTATCGGTTCTTCATAATATTGAATTTCTTCGTTTGATCTGCGAATAGCAGAGACTGTATGTGTTTTGCCACCAAACATTACGCCCTCTACGATTGCTTGACCCCCATAAACTGCTTTATTTTTCTCTCTCATGTTGCACCAACCTAATCTTGTTTTTTATCTCTATTACTATCTATTGTAAATGTAAGCATAATAATGGTGCAAGTAAGAAGTAGGGAAATCTAAGTAATAATCACAATATTTTTAATTTTCTAACAAAAATTTGAACTCACATTAAAAATTTCTTTGTTGGACATAATACACAGAGATATTTAGCAATGTATGGAAAGGGAAATGTTATATGCCGGACAAAGATAAAGAACAAGAAAAAAAGCAAAGTCAGAATCAAGAACAAGAACAGGAAATGCTCAATGAAAACAATCAAAACGAAGATTCGATTCAAAATGAATACCTAGTGCAAGGTGGCGATGGTGATTCAAAAGGTAGTCGGAACTTTAATAAGATTGCTAGTATTGGCTTTTTCGGTGGTATATTTTGGTCTACTGTTTTTTTAGTACTTAGTTATTTTGACTTTACTCAAATTGGTCCAAACTTTGTTTTAGAAAGAATCAAGCTTGGAAAATGGGCAAATGGTAATGTTGAAAACCTAATTTCTATAGTTGCAATAGGAATTATTTCAATCATTATTGCGTTTATATTCTATTTTATTGGTAGAAAATTTAGAGGAGTTCTTCCAGGTATATTTTTCGGGTTACTCCTATGGGTTATAGTTTTTATTCTTCTTGGTAGAATAGCATTTGATTTAAAAGCAATTAAAGATTACTCATCTGATACGACAGTTACTACAATCTGTTTATTCATTTTATACGGAACTTTTATTGCATATTCTGTTTCTTTTGCATTTCAAGAGCAAAAGGCATATTTGCGTGGCTATTCAAAATAGTCTGGCCTATGATAAAATATATCTTGGGTATTCCAAGATATGTTGATTTGGGATAAATATGCAAAAAATGATGGGTGGAGACTTTTAAAATGGCTAAGTTTTTATTGTTGAATGGACCTAATTTAAATATGCTCGGTCAAAGAGAAGTTTCTATCTATGGTTCAACTACATTAAAGGATATCGAGGATCATTTATCATCGCTTGCACTTGAAAATGGGGATACACTTGATTGCTTCCAATCAAATCATGAGGGGGAGTTAATTGATCAACTGCATGCGGCAAATAATGTCTATGATGGGATTCTGTTTAATCCTGGCGCATTTACTCATTACAGCTATGCAATTCGTGATGCAATTGCAAGTATTACCGTACCAACTATTGAAGTACACATTTCAAATATACATAAGAGAGAAGAGTTCCGACATACTTCAGTTTTAGCTGCAGTAACAAAAGGGCAAATCGTTGGTTTAGGTGTGTATGGATATGAATTAGGTTTAAGTGCGTTAAAAAAGATTAGTAAGGGAGAGAAACACAATGGAGAAAATTAAAAAGTTACGTGAAGCTTTAGTAGAAAAAGGATTAGATGCATTATTAGTAACTAGTACATACAACAGACGTTATATGACGAATTTTACAGGTTCTGCTGGTGTTGCTTTAATTACTCAAGACAAAGCTTTATTCATTACTGATTTCCGCTATATTGAACAAGCTACTAGCCAATGTGAAGGTTTTGAGATTGTTAAACATGAAGGTTCAATTCCAGCTGAAGTTGCAGCTTTAACAGAGAAATTTGGCGTATCAAAACTTGGATTTGAACAAGATCATGTTACGTTTACAGAATTTGGTTCTTACCGCAAAGTAGTAAAAGCGGAATTAGTTCCTGTAAGCGGATTAATCGAAAAATTGCGCTTAATTAAAACGGATGCAGAGATTTCAATCATTAAGGAAGCTGCTAAAATTGCAGAATCTGCATTTGATCATATTTTAGGATTTATCCGTCCAGGAGTTACTGAATTAGAAGTTTCGAACGAGTTAGAATTTTTCATGCGTAAATTAGGCGCTACTTCATCATCATTTGATACAATCGTTGCTTCTGGTACTCGTTCTGCTCTTCCTCACGGTGTAGCATCAGATAAAGTAATTGAAACAGGTGATTTTGTAACGTTAGATTTTGGTGCATACTATAAAGGTTATGTATCAGATATGACTAGAACTGTTTCTGTAGGCGAACCACATCCTGAATTGAAGAAAATTTATGATATTGTTCTTGAAGCTCAATTACGTGGTGTTAACGGTATTAAAGCAGGAATTACAGGTAAAGAAGCTGATGCATTAACTCGTGACTATATTACGGAAAAAGGTTATGGAGATTATTATGGGCACGGAACTGGTCACGGTATTGGTTTAGAAGTACATGAAGGACCTGGCGTATCATTCCGTTCTGATACGGTATTAGAGCCAAACATGATCGTAACGTGTGAACCAGGTATTTATATTCCAAATTTAGGTGGAGTTCGTATAGAAGATGATTTAATCGTTAAAACTGGTGGTAACGAAAACTTAATGTCTTCACCAAAAAATCTAATCATTTTATAAGTTTTCATTAGATTAGAAATTAAAACTACACAAAAAGCGTATTTTACTTTATGATATAAAGTTGTAAAAGAAATTCATGGTAAGAGAAATGGTTCTTTTTTTACACAATACATACTTATAGAACCATTTCATTTTTTAGGAGGATATTTAATGATTTCAGTAAACGATTTTCGTACAGGTTTAACAATTGAAACTGACGGTGGACTTTGGCAAGTAATCGATTTCCAACATGTTAAACCAGGTAAAGGTGCTGCATTCGTACGTTCAAAACTTCGTAACCTACGTACAGGTGCTGTACAAGAAAAAACATTCCGTGCTGGTGAGAAAGTAGCAAAAGCACATATTCAAAACCGTAAAATGCAATATTTATATGCTAATGGTAACCAACATGTTTTCATGGACAATGAGTCTTATGAGCAAATTGAATTACCAGAAGCAAATATTGAACGTGAATTAAAATTCCTTAAAGAAAATATGGAAGTTTATATCATGACTTTTGAAAGTGAAATTTTAGGTGTTGAATTACCAAACACAGTTGAGCTAAAAGTAGTTGAAACTGAACCAGGTATTAAAGGTGATACGGCTTCTAACGTTACAAAACCAGCTACAATGGAAACTGGTTTAGTAGTACAAGTACCAATCTTCATTAATGAAGGTGAAGTATTAATTATTAACACAACTGAAGCTAGCTACGTTTCACGTGCTAAATCTTAATTAAATGAAAAAATGGAGGCACTTTTTTAAAGAGTGCCTCTTTTTTACATTAACAAATCTAACTTAGTAAGGAGGTAATAAAATGATTACATCCATTATTCTTTGGACATTGATTATTATTTGTTTTGCATTGGCATTTATTGCGCTAATCAAACCGATTATTCCAGGGGTACCAGTATTATGGGTAGGTTTTTTAATTTATTACTTTGGTATGAATAAAAGTAATTTAAATTTGTCATTTTGGATTATTATGTTGATTTTTACAGCTGTTATCTTTCTAGCGGATATACTGGCTAATAAATATTTTCTTAAAAAATATGGTAGTACAAAAACTGGTGAAAGAGTAGGGTGTTTAGCTGTAATTGTTGGTTCATTCGTTTTTCCTCCCTTTGGCTTAATTATTGTTCCATTCATTTCTGTCTTTATAGCAGAGAAAATGCAAGGGAAGAATACGAAAGAGTCGATAAAATCTGCATGGGCGACAGTTGTCTCTTTTATTAGTAGCTCACTCGCAAAAGCGGTATTGCAAGTTATTATGGTCATAATCTTTTTCGTTTATATTATATTTTAAATTGGTTTTTAGAATCTTACCGATCGATTCAGCTTTTTTAGTTACTTATGAATCTTTTATGAGTAACTAATTCTTGAGCAAGTGAAAAGAGAGAAGTTTTACGACTTCTCTCTTTTTTTGTACCTTCTAATTAATGTTTGTCTTCTGAAATGGACATGTTTGGCATATTAGTAATAAAAAAGAATGAAAAAAGGTGTGTAGCTATGAAGGATTGGATTGATTCGATGGATCGGGCAGTTTTAAGTATGGGGATGCTCAGAGTTTTTGGTGGAAGTATTGAATTGATTGCTGCTTTTACAATTTTGTATTTAAACGATATTAAGAAAGCCTTAGCAGTGAATAGTGTTTTAGCAACTGTCGGGCCTATTATCCTCATTTCTACAATGGCCATAGGAATTATAGGTGTTGCATCAAAGTTGGATCCTATTCGATTAGTTTTAGTAGTTTGTGGTGTGTTTTTAATATTGTTGGCAGTTTTTAAATGATAGGATGTGACCTTTAATGGAAGAGGTTTTCAACGTATTGCCTACATTAATAAAAGAAAAGCTACAACGTTCATATGGAGATCTCCATCAAGTAGAGGAATTAAGATTACGGGTTGGGCGTCCGGTTGAAGTGATCGCTAATAATCAGTCAAATTTTATACCTTATATCTTAACAGAAGAAGAAGGCGGGCAAATTCTCGGTAAGTTAAGTCAGTTTTCAATTTATACAATTGAAGAAGAATTGAAAAAAGGCTATATCACAATAAAAGGCGGGCATCGTGTCGGGTTAGCTGGTCGCGTAGTAACAGAAAATGGAATGGTTAAAATGATTCGAGATATTAGTTCTTATAATTTTCGTATAGCAAAAGAAAAAGTAGGAATAGCTAGTCCATTTGTAAAGTATGTTTATGAAAGAAGATGGAAAAACACAATGCTGATTGGCCCCCCACAAGCAGGGAAAACAACATTACTAAGGGATTTTGCTAGAGTAGTGAGTCAAGGTGATGCCATAAGGGGAATAAGACCTTTAAAGGTTGGTATTGTTGACGAGCGTTCTGAGATAGCAGGTTCAGTAAAAGGGGTACCTCAATATACATTTGGTGAAAGAATCGATGTATTAGATGCGTGTCCAAAGGCTGAAGGAATGATGATGCTTGTAAGGTCAATGAGTCCTCATGTCATTCTTGTGGACGAAATTGGAAAAAAGGAAGATGTAGATGCGATTTTAGAAGCAATCTTTGCAGGTGTTCAATTAATCGTAACGGTTCATGGCTATTCATTAGAGGAAATACGAAAACGCCCCTCTCTTTTGCCTTTGTTTCAAAATGGAACATTTGAACGATTTATTGAAATTTCAAATTATCCATCACCTGGTACAGTTACAGATATTAAAAATAAGGATTGCACTAGTTTATTTCATTCGAGGGCGGTGCTTTAAATGAGATGGATTGGCGCACTTTTTATCATTTTTTCAACAAGTTGGCTTGGATTTTATTTTGCAAGTAGATTATCAGAACGGACAAAAGAATTAAGGGGCTGGAAGTTGGCTCTTCAATCACTTGAAGCAGAGGTAATGTATAGTCAATTACCACTGCAAGAAGCGTTTAGAAGAATTTCTGGTCAATTAAAAGGACCGATTAAAAATTGTTTACATGATTTTGCAATGCAACTTGAAACGAGTGCATTTTCAGCGAAAGAAGCCTGGGAAAATTCATTAACGAAATATGCTAAAACAGTCTCGATTAAAGAGTCAGATATACAAGTATTATTACAGTTCGGTGAGACGATTGGTATGCATGATAAATATTCACAACAAAAACAAATCATTTTAGCATTAAAACATTTAGAAAGAGAAGAGCAGGAAGCAATCGATTCGCAAGGTAGTTACGAACGAATGTCTAAAATGCTAGGCGTTTTAAGTGGAATATTAATCGTTATATTACTCTTGTAGGAGGGGTTTAAATTGATTACAAATTATGCACTGATGTTTCAAATAGCTGGGATTGGGGTAATTGCTGCCATTATCCATGCGGTCTTAAAAAAAGCTGGGCAAGAAGAGTTTGCTACATGGACAATTATTACTGCATTCATTATCGTATTTCTACAAGTTATCACGAAAGCTGGTGATCTATTTAATAAAGTTAGGGATGTATTTCTATTTCATTAGATTAGGGGTGAGAGTCGTTGGAAATCATCCAAATTGTTGGCATTGGGTTAGCAGCTACATTTGTCATTCTTCTATTAAATCAATTTAAAATGAATAATTTTACTTTAGCAATAACAATTTTTATTAGCTGCGTATTATTTTTATTTTTATTAGATAAAGTGCAATTCTTATTAGATCAAATTCAAAAACTAGCAAATCAGGCGAGTATTAAAAATGTGTATGTTGAAACTTTATTAAAAATAATTGGCATCGCATACATAGCTGAATTTGGCGTTCAAATTACGAAAGATGCAGGCCAAGGTGCAATTGCCTCTAAGATTGAATTAGGGGGAAAAGTATTAATTTTGGTTCTTGCAGTACCTATTTTAACAGCTTTAATTGAAACAATTTTAAGTTTTTTACCAAAAATTTCTTAGATGTAAGGAAGGGAGGACATTATGTCAAAAAGGATGAAAGTATTTCTTCTTTTCTTTACTCTCTTTTTTTTAGTACCAAGAATTGTACAAGCTGCTCCTCCACCTGCTGAAATCGTAAATGAACAAATACAAAAGTTAGGGATCGACGAAGTTCAAAAGTATTGGGATGAAGTTGTTCATCAATATGGTGGTTTTTTACCAGAAAGTCAAAAAGGGGACTTTATCCAATTTATTAAGGGAGAAAAGAAATTTTCATTGCAAGAATGGTTTATAGCATTTGCTAAATATATATTTTTTGAGTTATTAAGTAATGGAAAAATATTAGGGATCTTAATTATGTTAGTTATTTTTAGTTCTTTACTCCAATCATTACAAAATGCATTTGAGAAGAGTACCGTCAGTAAAATTGCGGATAGTGTTGTTTTTCTAGTATTAGTCGTGTTTGCATTAAATAGTTTTTATATTGCCACTCAGGCTACACAAGATGCCATTACAGTTATGATTGATTTTTTACGAGCATTAATACCGATTTTACTAGCTTTAATTGCGACATCAGGTGGTGTGATATCAGTTGGCGTTTTCCATCCAATCTTAATATTTTTAATGCATACAAGTGGATTACTAGTAACCTATTTTGTATTACCCTTAATTCTTGTATCTACAATTTTAAGTATTGTAAGCATTATAAATGATGAGTTAAAGGTAACGAAATTAGCTTCTTTAATAAGGAATGTTGCGGTAGGGGTACTAGGAATCTTTTTAACTATTTTTTTAGGGGTATTAAGTGTACAAGGTTTGACGACTGCAGTATCGGATGGGATAGCAGTAAAAACAGCTAAATTTGTAACAAGTAATTTTGTTCCGGTTGTTGGTAAAGTTTTTGCAGATGTAACTGATACAGTCATTAGTGCTTCTTTGCTATTAAAAAATACAGTTGGGATCGTAGGATTAGTTACATTGTTAGCAATCGTTGTTTTCCCAGCTATTAAAATATTAATTTTAGCTTTAATTTATAAATTCTCAGCAGCGATTTTACAACCTGTTGGAAGTAAAAATATCATAAGCACGATTGATACGATCGGTAAAAGTGTAACTTATTTATTTGTTTGTTTAGCAATTGTTTCACTAATGTTTTTCTTGAGTATGACTTTAATAATAGCGGCAGGTAACATTGTCGTCATGTTTAGGTAGGTGAAAAAATGGAATTCTTTATACACTGGGTTTCAAATATTATCGTCTATATACTAGTTGCAACCGTCATTATGATGTTAATTCCAAATAACGGCTTAGCAAAATATGTGCGATTTGTAGCGAGTCTATTATTAATTGTCATGATGCTTCAACCTATATTTCAATTATTCAGAGTAAATATAAAAGAAGTGCTTGCTGGGTACCAGTCTGAAACGTATGTAGCTAATGGTGAAATAAAAAATGAAATAAATAATAAGAAAAATGAAATACAAGAAGCAGAGCGTGCATATATATTAAAACAAATGGCTGTCCAAATGAAAAAGGACGTTGAAAAAAGCTTTACGAAAGAATTTGAACAGGTCATTACAAATGTGGATTTACAAGTAAAAGATGGAGTTAATACAGTAAAAACAGCTCAAGATCTATCTAAAGTAATCGTTTACGTAGGCCCTAAAAAAGATGAGACAAGCAATGTAGAACCTGTTCAAGAAGTATCAATTAATACTGATCAGCCAGTCCAGACAGACGATGAAAAAATTAAACATCAAGAGTTACAAACTTTTTTAGCAAATAAATGGGAGCTTGAGGACAAGCAAATCGAAGTCAAAATGGAAGGAGGGGAGTAATGACAAATGAAAAAAAAGATTCCACCAATAAAATTAGCAGACTTTCTAAAAGGAAATAGCGATGATAATACCTCTTCTGACAAAGAAAAAAGTCCATTTAAACTGACGAGAAAATATGTACTTGCTTTACTGGGACTCGGGATTTGTTGGATGATTGCAAGCAGTCTTTTTGCTAATACAAATCAAAAAACGAATTCAATGCTTTCACCTATTTCGACAGAAACGAGTGGATCACCAAAAAATAATGAACAAGCTGTTGAGACTCTTGGAAGTGGTGGTGGAAAATCCTCATCGAACAAAATAGAAGAAATTGAAAAAAAATACGAGCAGCAGCTTACAGAAACATTAAATAATATGGCTGGTGTAAGTAATGTAAAAGTAGAAATAAATCTTGAAAGTAGTGGAAGGAAAGTCTATCAAACGAACAAAACAAATCGAACTCAAGAAACGAATGAAACTGATAAACAAGGTGGAACACGAAATATTGATGATCAATCTCAAGAAGAGCAAGTAGTCATTATTGATAACGGAGATAAACAAGAGCCAGTAATAGTTGAGACTGAAATGCCAAGGATTAGAGGAGTCTTAATTGTAGCTAAAGGTGCACAAAATCTAGAAATTAAACAAATGATTAGAGAAGCCGTTACACGATTACTTGATGTACCAAGCTATCGTGTCTCTGTACAACCAAAAAAATAAGAGGAAGAAGGTAAAAGTTAAATGAAAAAACAAACAATTTGGTTATTAACAATGTTAAGTTTAGTAGTAGTATTATCAGTTTATTATGTTACGACACCTGATAATTTAAAAACAACAAGTTTTATGAACATGAATACGAATACAAATACTGATTCATTAGATTCAACGCCTAAAGATGCGAAGAAAACAGATGCTAATACAGCTACTTCAAAACATAATGATAAAGAAACTACTTCTCAAGAAAATTCTACTAGTGAAGTATTCTTAAAACAACGCATGGAACAAGAAGATCAAAGAAGTCAATTAATCGATGAGTATAAAGCTACTGTTGACTCTGCAACTGCATCAGCTCAAGAAAAGAGTGAAGCATTTACTAACATGAATGAACTTCAAAAATTAACTGCATTAGAATCAGACGTAGAAGCTATGATAAAAGAAGCTGGGTATAAAGATGCGCTAGTTCGTTCTGACAAAGATGAAGTAAAAGTAGATGTAACATCAGCAAAACCAAGTAGAAAAGCAGCCAATGACATTATTCAAATGACAAGAAGTGTCTTAGGTGAAAAACTAGTAGTTGTAAAATTCCAAGTTAAATAATTTTATGAACTAAGCCAGTAGAAGTTATTCTACTGGCTATTATTTTGCTAAAAAAAGCAAGCTTTCGTTAGACAAAATAAAAGTACGTGTAAGGAAAACATTATGTATGTATTAGCCCAAAACTAAGAGGTTGCCGGCTGTTTAAATCGCCTCTTGCTTAGTGGAGCATTCTATATGGCTCTTCATTTATTTTAATAAGCTTATTAATATTTATTATGAATTTTAGGATTATTCGTAATTCCTATGTACTTTCTGTCTTAGTATTTCCCTGTTATAATAGTTTATATTGAATTATTTTTGGTAAGGAATAATCTATAAATATTCCTTGAAAAATAGCTAAAAATAATTAGGAAATTCCTTGGTTAAAATAATTTGTTGAAAAGTTTAGTATTAGGTTATAAGATTAGACTATATGTCTTAAGGGGTGAACAGAATGAAAATTCATGAAATTAGAGAACTAATTAAGTTAATCGATCAATCAACAATAAATGAATTCGAATTAGAGGATAATGGTGCTATTGTTAAAATTAAAAAAGGTGGTCAACCAACTGTTGTGACATCTGCACCAGTTGTACATCAAGAGGTAGCTCCTGTTGTGACATCTGCACCAGTTGCTACTTTAGAAAAACCAGTTGCACAAGAAGTTGCTGCACCTGTAGTGGAAAAAGAAGATACAAGTAACTTACATAAGATTACATCACCAATGGTAGGTACTTTCTATGCATCTCCATCTCCTGATGCAAAAGAATACGTAACAGTTGGCGATCGTATTAAAAATGATTCAATCGTTTGTATCGTTGAAGCAATGAAGCTTTTTAATGAAATTGAAGCTGAAGTTGAAGGCGAAATCGTTGAAGTACTTGCTAAAAATGGTCAATTAGTAGAATACGGTCAACCTTTATTCTTGGTAAAGGCCTAAATCACTATAAAAAATTAACAGTACTTTACTAGAGAAGGTGAAGAAATGAAAAAGGTTTTAATAGCGAATCGAGGCGAAATCGCCATTCGAATTATTAGAGCATGTAAAGAATTAAATATTGAAACAGTTGCTATTTACTCTGAAGGAGATAAAGAAGCATTACATGTTCAAATGGCTGATGAAGCATATTGTGTCGGTCCTAAATTATCAAAAGACAGTTATTTAAATATGACAAATATCATTAGTATCGCCAAATTAACTGGTTGTGACGGAATCCATCCTGGTTATGGTTTCTTATCAGAAAATGCTAGTTTTGCAGAATTATGTACAGAGTGCAATGTGAAATTCATTGGACCAACGGCTGATTCTATTTCTAAAATGGGTACAAAAGACGTTGCTCGAGAAACAATGAAAGAAGCAGGAGTACCTGTAGTGCCTGGTTCACAAGGTATTATTGAAAGTGTAGAAGATGGTAAAAAAATTGCTGCAGAAATCGGCTATCCAGTTATTATAAAAGCTACAGCTGGTGGCGGAGGTAAAGGAATCCGTGTAGCAAAAGATGAAAACGAACTTGTAAAAGGTATACAAATTACTCAACAAGAAGCTCAAACAGCTTTCGGTAATCCGGGTGTGTATCTTGAACGATATATAACAGATTTTCGACATGTTGAAATTCAAGTATTAGCAGATGAACATGGTAATACGATTCATCTTGGAGAACGTGATTGCACAATTCAACGACGTCTTCAAAAATTAGTAGAAGAAGCTCCATCACCTGTATTAGACGAAGAAACTCGTCAAAAAATGGGTCAAGCAGCTGTTCGTGCAGCTGAAGCAGTTAATTACTGGGGTGCAGGTACTGTAGAGTTTATTTATGAACCACAGACTAAAAACTTCTACTTTATGGAGATGAATACACGTATTCAAGTTGAACATCCTGTCACTGAATATATTTCTGGTATTGATCTTATTAAGCAACAATTATTAATTGCTAAAGGTCATCCGTTAAAAATAACTCAATCAGACGTATCTTTAAAAGGATGGTCAATTGAATGTCGTATTAATGCAGAAAATCCAGATAAAAACTTTATGCCTTCTCCTGGTAAAATCATTTCGTATTTACCACCAGGGGGTCCGAATGTTCGTGTTGATTCTGCTGTATATAGTGGATACACAATTCCGCCATATTATGATTCTATGATTGCGAAAGTTATCGTACATGGCAAGACAAGAGAAGAAGCAATTGCTATAATGATAAGAGCACTTGAGGAATTTGTGGTAGAAGGAATTTACACAACAATTCCATTCCATTTAAATTTATTGCAAAATGAAATCTTCGTAAAAGGGAAGTATAATACTAAATTCCTTGAGGAGCATGCGCTTGTTAAAGGATAAAGTGGAGGGATCTGTATGAACGAAAATCAAATTTTAGAAATGGGTACTGCGACATTAGGTCGAGTAGAAATCGCACCTGAAGTAATCGAAGTAATTGCTGGTATTGCAGCTGCTGAAGTTGATGGTGTTTCAAGCATGCGTGGAAACCTAGCATCTGGTATTTCTGAAATTATCGGAAAGAAATATCACGGTAAAGGTGTCCGAGTTGATTTAACAGACGATCGAATTACAATCGATGTATACATTCTAGTTAAATTTGGTAAGTCAATCCCAACTGTAGCAGGTAATGTACAAGACAATATTCGTCAAGCATTGTTAACGATGACAGGTCTTGAATTATCTGAAGTAAATGTTCATGTAGTAGGAGTTCAATTCGATACGAAACCTGATCAAGAAGCTCCAATTGAACTTTAATATTATAAAAAGAGTCTCTATTATATAGAGGCTCTTTTTTTGTTTGCTAGATAAGGAAGTAAGGACCATTTAGGACTAGTCTTACTAACTGATTAAATATTTCGAAATATGTTAAAATTTATTTAAAAATGAAATAGGTGATTTTATGAACATAATTTTGAGGACTAATAGAACAAACTTACGCGAATTTGTTGAAAGCGATTGGCAACAAGTACATAAATATGCATCGTAATTAGTTGTATGTCAATTTCAACCATGGGGACCGAATACTGAAAATGAGACTAAGGAATTTATTCAAAACATCCTAAAAGATATGAAACAAATAAATAGGACTAGATTTGCATTTGCAATAATAGAAAATAAATCGGGTGAATTAATCGGATCGATCGAGTTTAATAATAGGGATGAAATAAATCAAATAGGTGAAATAGGATATATCGTTCATCCGAACTATTGGGGCATGGGATTTGCGAGTGAAGTTACGAAAGAAATAATTTCATTTGGATTTAATAAATTTAAGCTTCATCGTATATTTGCAACATGTGATGTTAGAAACATTGCATCAGCAAAAGTACTTGAAAAATGTGGATTAACTCTAGAAGGTAAAATGCGTGAAGATTTATTATTAAGAGACGGCTGGAGAGACACGTATTTATATAGCATACTAGAACATGAATGGGCAGAGAGCAAGTTGTATAGAAAAGACGTTAAAATCTAATCGTACTTATTAATTTTTTTACTTCTTAAAAATCTTTTATCATCCCATTAATCCCATTCTATTTATACTTTTGGTTCTAATGTTCGTGTTTTGGTATGTAAATATTGTTTTATAGTACTAAAAATGAATATTTTTTTAAAAAACACAAACATTCTTCTGTTATTTTCTTCGATTTTAAGTTAAAATGTAGAAAAGAGTTTAAAGTATTGAGTTTGCTTAGAAACGTTAATAATAATAAAAATAAGAGTTAATAAAGACAGTCGTTGGAACTTATTAAAAAAAATGGTAAAATAACGTGTTACTATACAAAAAATTCGTTATTACCTATGCAACGAATGATGAATTTAGCTTAAAGGAGTTTATTATTTTGATGAAACGTAGAAAAGCAAGGGAACTTGCATTACAAACATTATTCCAAATGGATTTAAGTGAAGCGAATGCTTCAGATGCATTAAAGCATGTATTAGAAGAAGCAGAAGAAAAACAAGATGCATTTTTAGAGGCAATTGTAACAAATTTTGTTAGTCATAAAGAAGTAATTGACGAACAATTAGCTTCAAATATCGAAAGCTGGACGATTGATCGTTTAGGCACTGTTGATCGTAATATCCTTAGAATCGCTCTAGTGGAAATTAATTACCTAGAGGATGTTCCGAAAAGTGTAGCAATCAATGAAGCGATTGAGATTGCTAAAGTTTACGGTGACGATGATTCTAGTAAATTTATCAATGCGGTATTATCAAAATTCTAAATAGATAGATTGTTTATATGCATAGGGGGAAACTAAAATGGTAGCAACATTAATTAATGGTAAAGAAGTTTCAGTATCAATTCGTGAGGAGTTAAAGATTGGTGTTTCAGAATTAAAAGAACAAGGTGTTACACCAGGTTTAGCAGTTGTTTTAGTTGGAAATAATTCTGCTTCAAGAACATATGTGAATTCAAAGCATAAAGCATGTAATGAATTAGGAATGTATTCTGAAGTAATTGAATTACCTGAAACAGTTACTGAAGATGAGTTATTATCCGTTGTAAACAAATTAAACGATGATCAGTCAATTCATGGTATCTTAGTTCAGTTGCCATTACCTGCTCATATCTCAGAAAAGAAAGTAATTGAAACAATTTCGCCATTAAAGGATGTTGATGGATTTCATCCAATTAATATTGGAAGAATGATGACAAATCAAGATTCATTACTACCTTGTACTCCTTTTGGTATATTAAAATTAATAGAAAATACTAATATTCCGATTAGTGGAAAACATGTCGTTGTTATTGGACGTAGTAATATTGTAGGGAAACCAGTTGGACAACTATTCTTAAACGAAAATGCAACGGTTACTTATACACATTCACGTACAACTAATCTAAAAAATATTACAAAGCAAGCTGATATATTAATTGTTGCTATTGGTGTAGCAAAATTAATTACAGCTGATTATGTTAAAGAGGGAGCAATTGTCATTGACGTCGGTATGAATAGAGACGAAAATGGCAAATTATGCGGAGACGTAAATTTTGAAGATGTAAAAAATGTTGCGGGTTATATCACTCCTGTACCAGGTGGAGTAGGTCCAATGACAATTACAATGCTACTTCATAATACGTTAAAAGCAGCTTCTCAAATTGATAGTAAATTAAATTTGAGTACGAAACTTTAATCTTTTTGCTTTGTATGAATGAAAGAAGGGCTATGCATGACGGAAAAGCTACCAGTTACTGTTACAGCATTAACTAAATATTTAAAAGCAAAATTTCAAGCGGATCGTAATTTGCAAAATATACTTCTCCGTGGAGAAATCTCAAATTTTAAACGTCATTCATCTAGCGGTCATTATTATTTTACCTTAAAAGATGATGGTGCTAGAATTGCAGCTGTCATGTTTCAATCTTATAATGCAAATATCGCATTTCAACCAACCGATGGTATGCAGGTTATTGTACAAGGTGAGATAAATGTATACCCAGGATCTGGTAGCTATCAAATCTACATAAGAGACATGCAGCCCGATGGGGTTGGCGGTCTCTTTGTAGCTTATGAACAATTGAAGAAAAAACTATTAGAAGAAGGACTCTTTGATCAGAAATTTAAGAAAAAGATTCCTTCTTTTCCTAGTGTAATCGGGGTTGTTACTTCACCAACGGGTGCTGCTGTCCGAGATATTATTACAACGATTCAACGAAGATATCCAATTGGAAAAATAGTTGTAATTCCGACACTTGTACAGGGTGAAGGAGCGAAAGCGTCGATTGTAAAATCAATTGAAACAGCGGGTAAAATGAAAGAAATTGATGTGTTAATAGTTGGACGAGGTGGAGGGTCAATTGAGGAACTCTGGGCCTTTAATGAAGAAATAGTAGCGCGAGCGATCTTTGAATCAAAAATCCCAATCATTTCCGCAGTGGGTCATGAGACGGATACGACAATTGCTGATTATGTCGCTGATCTAAGGGCACCTACACCAACAGCTGCAGCAGAATTAGTTTCATTAAGTCAAAGAGAAATACTAGAGCAATTTACAGTTCGAAAATCAAGACTTAATAAAGCGATGGATATGATTGTTGAACGAAAACAAGCGCAATTAAAGGCTGTTCAAGATGCATATGTTTTTAGATATCCAAATTCATTATTTCATCCAAAACAAGAGCAATTTGACCGGATTAATGAGCGCTTACATACTTCTATAAATGAAATTGTTAAGACGAAAATAAATAAGCTTAAAGAACTAAATTCATCACTGCTTATTCATCATCCAAGTAATCGAGTTCAGCTTGAAAAGCAAAAGCACGAGCAATTACATATGGCATTACAAAAAGAATTTAATCGACTAATTACCCAAAAGAAATTTGAAATGGAAAGAATAATTCATACACTTGATGCTCTTAGTCCATTAAAAGTTATGGCCAGAGGTTATTCATTAGCATATAAAAATGATAAAGAATTGATGAAATCGGTTAAACAGGCAAAAAGTGGAGACCGATTCCAATTACAAATGACCGATGGGAAATTAAATTGTACAGTGCTTGAAGTAAAGGAGAGTGAATCAATTGTCACAAAATGAGCGTTCTTTTGAAGAAGCAATTAAAGAAATTGAAATGATCGTCCAAAAATTAGAGCAAGGTGACGTACCTCTTGAAAAAGCGATCGAATATTTTCAAGAAGGTATAAAACTATCTCAAATTTGTCAAGAGAAGCTTACTAAAGTTGAAAAACAAATGACTTCTATTTTAAATGAACAGGGTGAACAAACTCCTTTTACTGTTGAGGAGGATTAATATGAACACTTTCAAAGATTTTATGGAGTATTCCAGTAGAATAGTAAATGATGAAATGTTGAAATCGGTTGAAAGATTAAAAGCACCAGAAAAATTAAAAGAATCTATGTCCTATTCATTGCAAGGTGGAGGTAAAAGAATTAGACCTCTTTTACTTTTCGCAACGCTAGACGCATTTGGTAATGACCCATTAATTGGGATTAAACCTGCATGTGCTTTAGAAATGATTCATACTTATTCATTAATTCATGATGATTTACCATGTATGGATGATGATGATTTTCGAAGAGGAAAACCGACAAATCATAAAGTATTTGGAGAAGATCTTGCGGTACTAGCAGGTGATGGATTATTGACTTACGCATTTAAATTAATTACGGAAATGAATGATTGTCGTGTTTCTGATCAAGTGAAACTACAATTAATTAGTGAATTAGCGATTGCTGCGGGTCCTGAAGGTATGGTTGCCGGTCAGGTAGCTGATATGGAAGGTGAAAGTAAAGAGCTTTCTGGAGAAGAGTTGCAATCAATCCATGAAAGGAAAACCGGTAAAATGCTAATGTATCCAGTAATTGCAGGTGCAATTATTTCAAAAGCAACAGCCGAACAATTATCTCATCTAACGCAATTTGCTTATAAACTTGGTATCGCATTTCAAATACAAGATGATATTTTAGACGTAATAGGTGATGAAGAAGTATTAGGTAAACCGGTTGGTAGTGATATAGAAAATGATAAAACTACTTATGTAAAACTATATTCCGTCGAGGGTGCTAAAGAGAGACTTCATACATTTATTACTGAAGCTAAACAACATATAAGAGCATGTGGGATTAAAGATGACTACTTAATCTCAATTTGTGATTTTGTTGAAAATCGCACTTTTTAAACTTTGATTATGTCATTTTATACATGTCATTTGAATAGCTTTATTCATTTATGTATAATGTAACTACTTTATAATCGTTAATGTTGTTAATAAAATATACAGAAATGTAGGCCGTTAACACATATGTGCTAGCGGCTTTCTTTACATTATTAGAAATAATTTTGTTTTATAAAAATAAAAAACATTAAACAGATTTTAATAAAAATGGTATTATGATACATGGTGTTAAGAGTTAGTTATTTAAGGAACTAGCGTTTAACTACAAGTATGGTAAAATCATTTTATAGATAAAATTACATAATAATGAATTATTTATATAGATTTAACATCTAGGAAGGTGAGTGATCCAAGATGGATCTTACGACAATTGAAAATCCGAGCTTTTTAAAAAATAAAACGAACGGTGAATTAGAAGTATTAAGTGAAGAAATTCGTAAATTTCTAATTCAACAGCTCTCTGAGACAGGTGGTCATATTGCGCCAAATTTAGGTGTTGTTGAATTAACGATTGCATTACATAAAGTCTTTGATTCGCCTAAAGACAAATTTTTATGGGATGTAGGACATCAATCATATGTTCATAAAATTTTAACTGGTCGAGCAAAAGAATTTACTACACTAAGACAGTTTAAAGGTTTATGTGGCTTTCCTAAGCGAAATGAAAGTGAGCATGATGTATGGGAAACTGGACACAGCTCGACTTCACTATCTGCTGCAATGGGGATGGCTATTGCTAGAGATATAAAGAAAACTGGTGAATACATTGTTCCGATTATCGGGGATGGTGCATTAACTGGTGGGATGGCTCTTGAAGCAATGAATCATATTGGACATGAACAAAAAGATGTCATCGTTATTTTAAATGATAATGAAATGTCTATAGCTCCGAACGTTGGTGCTTTACATAGCATTTTAGGTAGACTGAGAACAACTGGGAAATACCGTTGGGCAAAAGGTGAACTTGAAGGTGTGATCAAAAAAATACCTGGAATCGGAGATAAACTTTCAAGTACATCAAAAAAATTAAAAGATAGCCTAAAATACTTAGTCACACAAGGAATGTTTTTTGAGGAAATGGGATTCACTTATTTTGGACCAGTTGATGGGCATAATTTTGAAGATTTATTTGAATCACTTGAATATGCTAAGAAAACAAAAGGCCCAGTTCTAGTCCATGTACTAACGAAAAAAGGAAAAGGATATAAGCCAGCAGAAAGTGATGATATTGGAACTTGGCATGGCACAGGTCCTTATAAAGTTGAATCTGGGAAGTTAATAAAGCCGGATAAGGCACCACCAGCATGGAGTAAACTTGTTAGTGATACTGTATTAAAGTTAGCATTAAAAGATGAGCGAATCGTAGCGATTACTCCTGCTATGCCAGTAGGTTCAAAATTGGAAAATTTCCAAGCTCAATTACCTGACAGAATTTTTGATGTCGGTATTGCAGAGCAACACGCCGCAACTGTAGCAGCTGGTTTAGCAACACAAGGAATGAAGCCGTTTTTAGCAATTTATTCCACATTCCTTCAAAGAGCATACGACCAAGTATTACATGATATTTGTAGACAAAATTTAAATGTATTCATTGGAATCGACCGTGCGGGATTAGTAGGTGCCGATGGGGAAACTCATCAAGGTGTCTTTGATATTGCCTTCCTACGACACATACCAAACTTAGTATTAATGATGCCTAAAGATGAAAATGAAGGTCAACATATGGTAAACACAGCAATTCGATACGATGATGGTCCAATTGCATTGCGTTTCCCAAGAGGCAATGGTATAGGGGTATCAATGGATGATCAATTAAAAGAAATCCCAATTGGGTCATGGGAAGTATTAAAAGAAGGTACTGATGCAGTTATCTTAACTTTTGGTACGACAATAAAAATGGCACTAGATGCAGCCGATGAGTTAGAGAAGGAAAATATCTCTGTTAAAGTAGTAAACGCCAGATTTATTAAACCGATGGATACTGCAATGTTAAATGATATCTTTAAGGACAAAAAGCCGATTTTAACGATTGAAGAAGCAGTATTACAAGGTGGTTTTGGAAGTGCTGTTTTAGAATTTGCAAGTTCAAATAATTTTCAAAACGTCCGCGTAGAACGTATAGGTATACCGGATTTATTTGTTGAACACGGTGATGTAGATAAATTACTTGATGAAATTCATTTAACAAAAGATGAATCGGTTAAGAAAATACGTGAAATGGTTTGTAATAAATAAGAGGATGACATTTAAATGGCAAAAAAGGAACGAGTAGACGTACTTTTAGTAGATCGTGGTTTAATTGAAACACGAGAAAAAGCTAAACGAGCAATTATGGCAGGACTAGTCTATACAAACGAACAAAGATTAGATAAGCCTGGAGAAAAAATAGATATTGAACTTCCATTACAAATCAAAGGTGAAGTTATGCCTTATGTGAGCCGTGGAGGGTACAAATTAGAAAAAGCTATAAATACATTCGATTTATCAGTTAAAGATAAAATTATGATTGATATTGGCTCTTCAACAGGGGGATTTACGGATTGTGCCCTCCAAAATGGTGCAAAAAAATCATATGCACTTGATGTTGGCTACAATCAACTTGCTTGGAAATTAAGGCAAGATGAACGTGTTATAGTAATGGAACGAACGAATTTTCGTTATGTTAAACCTGAAGATTTAGTCGAAGGTTTACCTCAATTTGCTTCAATTGACGTATCCTTTATTTCGTTACGTTTGATTTTACCAGTCCTAAAAACATTATTAGTACCTTCAAGTGATGTAGTCGCGTTAATTAAACCCCAATTTGAAGCTGGTAGAGAACAAGTTGGTAAAAAGGGGATAGTACGTGATCCAAAAGTGCATGAACAAGTTATTGAAATGATGATCGATTTTGCTCTTCGCCAAGGATATGATATAAAAGCATTAACTTTTTCTCCTATAACTGGTGGAGACGGTAATATAGAATTTTTAATTCACCTTCATTGGGAAGGTTCAAAAGAAATTGGAAATAGCGAGTTAAATCAATCACCAATGGAAATCGTAAATGAAGCACATAGTGAATTAAAGAAGGTTAAATAATAAAAGGAAACCAAATAGGTTTCCTTTTTCTCCTTTTTCAAATTTAGTAATGAATGTTAAAGAATTCGTTAAATCGGATACAAAAGAAAAAATTATGTTTAAAAAATACATTTTATGAAAACGTTTAAAAATATATATACAATAACCAGTAGATTAGTTAAGATAATCTGTAAGTAAGATATTTGTCGGAATTTGCAAAGAGGTGTATTATGAATAAAGGTCAGCGTCATATAAAAATACGAGAAATTATCGCAAAAAATGAAGTCGAAACACAAGATGAGTTAGTACAAGCACTACGAGACTTAGGGTTTAAAGTAACCCAAGCAACAATTTCACGTGATATAAAGGAACTACATTTAGTAAAAGTACCGTTATCTGATGGTCGATATAAATATAGCTTACCTGCAGATCAAAGATTTAATCCATTACAAAAACTAAAAAGACTTTTAATTGATTCATTTATAAAAATTGATAGTTCAAGTCATCTAATTGTAATGAAAACTTTGCCAGGTAATGCGAATGCAGTAGGTGCATTAATTGATCATTTAGAGTGGGATGAAATTATGGGTACAATCTGTGGTGATGATACGATCTTAATCATTTGTCGTACACCTGCAGATGCTGAGGATTTAAAAGAAAAATTTATTGACATGCTTCAATAGGAGAATGGTTTTAAAAAGAGGAGAGAAACTCATTGTTATCTGAAATTATCATTAAAAATTTTGCAATCATTGAGGAAGTTTCCATTTCATTTGAAAAGGGTTTAACTGTACTAAGTGGTGAAACAGGAGCGGGGAAGTCGATCATTATTGACGCTATCGGTCTGTTACTTGGTGGTCGTGGATCTGCAGAATTCGTAAGATATGATACTGAAAAAGCTGAAATTGAAGGCTTATTTCATATCGAAAATGAGAATCATCTAATTTATTCTAGATGCAGAGAATTAGGCTTTGACATTGAAGATGAAATGATCATTTTAAAAAGAGATATTACTTCATCTGGTAAAAGTGTATGCCGTATCAATGGGAAATTAGTGACAACTTCTATACTTAAGGAAATTGGTGGTTTACTTGTTGATATTCATGGGCAACATGAAAGCCAAGACTTAATGAATCAAGAATATCATTTACCGATGTTACAACAATATGATGAAAAAGCAATTGCTCCTTTGTATACTGAATATCAAACTATATTTAATAACTATACAGACTTAAAAAAACAGTTAAAACAATTAACTGAGAATGAACAACAAATGGCTCATAGGTTAGATTTAATTCAATTTCAGTTAACAGAAATACAAAATGCGAATTTGATGGAAAATGAAGACGATCAATTAATGGAAGAAAGACTCAAAATTTCAAATTTTGAACGCATTTATAAATCCTTAGTCGAAGCATATCAAAGTTTATCGCAAGATGGATCAGGTTTAGATTCGGTTAGGTCGAGTATGTATTCTTTAGAGTCAGTAACGAATATTGATAATGACATTAAAGAAATGCATGAAGGAATTAGTAGCAGCTATTACTTATTAGAGGATATATCATATCGATTACGTGATTCCATTGAGCAAATGGAATACGATCCAAATCGATTAAACGAAATAGAAACTCGTCTAAGTGAGATCTCTATGTTAAAAAAGAAGTATGGCCACAGTGTTGCTGATATCTTAAAATACGCAGAAGATATTGAACAAGAGTTGGATACTATTCAACATAAAGATATGCATATAGAGAAGTTGCAAAAAGACTTAGATCAAGTAACAAACAATCTAATTAATGCAGGTAAAGCTCTTTCAAATAAAAGAAAAGAATTAGCCATCAAATTGACTGCAGATATACATAAAGAATTAAAAGAACTTTATATGGATAAAACAACCTTTGAAATTATGTTTGATGTTGAAGAAGGTCAAGAATCAGATCCATTAATGGATGATCAGCATGTGAAGTTTAAAAAAGATGGATTTGATTTTGTTGAATTTTATATTTCAACAAACCCAGGTGAGCCTTTAAAGCCATTAGCAAAGGTTGCTTCTGGTGGCGAACTGTCAAGGATGTTCTTAGCATTAAAGAGTATTTTTACAAAGCATCAAGGGATTACTTCAATAATATTTGATGAAGTTGATACAGGGGTAAGTGGTAGAGTAGCACAGGCAATCGCAGAAAAAATATACAAAGTTTCAATCGATTCTCAAGTACTTTGTATAACTCACTTACCACAAGTTGCATCTATGGCAGATACGCATTTATTTATCGCCAAATTAATTGATGGAAATCGAACGAAAACTTCTGTTACTCCATTAAGAAATGATCAAAAAATTAATGAAATTGCAAGGATGATCGCTGGAGTTGAAATTACAGATGTAACGATACAACACGCTAAAGAATTGATTGATCAGGCAGCTTCTGCAAAATACCAATCTCAATGAGCAAAAGAGAATGTTTAATGATAGATTTTTCTATACATTAAATATTCTCTTTTTTTTATGGGAATTATTGATAAATTAGTAATTGGAAAATGCTAAATGAAACATACTAATACAACATTATACGTTAAAGATTCTATCATATTTTTACAATCATATTTTGCTTTTACAAAGCTAACATTAACTACATAGCCACGAATTAAAAAATGAAATTTGGCGCTAAGGAGAGTGATTCGCTTGTGAAAAAAATAAATGTTCAACGAATAATAAAAATTCTTCTCCTTTTATTTATAGTTGGTATTGGCGTGTTTAATATAAATCAAAATAATGTATTTTCATCTACCATAAAAAAGAAAGATCAGCAAGAAATTGTTAATGTAGCACTTGGGATGAATGAATTACCAAGTAAAAAGGTAGATGTAAAAGTATTAAACAGTTTAAGAATAATACCAGGAGGACAATCAATAGGAGTAAAACTTAATTCAGTAGGTGTCTTAGTCGTTGGACATCATTTAGTAAATACAAGTTCTGGACAAAAGTCTCCAGGTGAAATTGCCGGTATTAAAGTTGGAGACATGATTATAAAAATGAATGATAAACAAATCGAAAAAATGTCAGATGTATTACCGTTTATTCAAAAAGCAGGAAAGTATGGAAAGCCTATAAAAATCACAGTAAAACGAGAGGGTAAATATTATACAAAAATGTTGCAGCCTATTCGTGATCAAGGTCACAATAGTTATCGAATTGGATTATATATAAGAGATTCAGCCTCTGGTATTGGAACGATGACATTCATAGAACCTAAATCATTAAAATATGGGGCCCTAGGACATGTTATCTCTGATAGCGATACGAGAAAAGCCATTGAAGTAGAAGATGGGCATATTGTCTATTCAACAGTTACAGCAATTGAAAAAGGTGTAGATGGCTCACCAGGAGAAAAAATAGCGCATTTTGCGTTAGATCGTGGAACGATTGGTAATATCACTTCAAATAGTCCTTTTGGCATATTTGGTAAAGTTAACAATAAAATCGATAATGGGATCATGTCTAAACCATTACCAATTGCATTATCAAATGAAGTGAAAAAGGGTCCTGCAAAAATACTTACAGTAATCCATGATAATAAAGTAGAAGCTTTTGACATAGAAATAGTCAGTAGTATTCAACAAAAATTTCCTTCCACAAAAGGAATCATTTTAAAAGTTACTGATAAACGTTTACTGAAAGAAACTGGCGGAATTGTACAAGGTATGAGCGGCTCACCAATCATTCAAGATGGAAAATTAATCGGAGCCGTTACACATGTTTTTGTAAATGATTCGACTAGTGGATACGGAGTCCATATAGAGTGGATGCTTGATGAGGCAAAAGTACCGATTTATGATTATCAAAATAAAAAAGCTTCTTGATTTCTAAAATACACCTATCAGATATGTAGGTGTATTTTTATGTTTATTTTTATTATAGGAGCTCTCGTAGCTCCTATAGGGATAAATTACTACTTAGGTTCTTAATAGGGCTTAGGGGATTACCAGGATCCCCACAGGCTAACCTATGTAATAATATTACTTTACGAATTGATTTAAAGCTAAGATGAGATTTAGAATTTCAACGCCAAAAAAAATTCAACTATTTATTTTTTTGTACTGTATTTAGTTAAAAATAAGTCAAAATAGGAAAAAAATGGTAGTATACTAGTAGTAATATAAAAAGATTAAAAAAAATTTAATGTAAAGGATGGTTGATAGGACGCTTAATGTTACAGAATTGTAAATTTTTATTAAAAATTATAAATTTACATACTATTTCATTTTTTATATAATGAATTATATGTATATTTCGACTTAATACATAGTAGTTTTTAATCCAATCGTCGAATGCTAGAAGAAATTGAAGAAAACTATCTATATTAATAAAAATATTCAGAATTTATAATAAAAACAGGAAATAAATTTTTATTGTCGAAATTATCGGTAATAAGTAATGTAAATTCACTATAGAGGATGTAGGGAGGAACGGGCGTGGAGAAAATTAAAGTATTATTAGTTGATGATAATAAAGAACTTGTTATTATGTTAGAAAACTACATTAACGCACAGACAGATATGGAAGTGGTTGGTGTTGCGTTTAATGGACAAGACTGCTTACCTCTAGTGAAGGATAAAAAGCCAGATGTACTAGTCTTAGATATTATTATGCCTCATTTAGATGGTTTAGCTGTTTTAGATCGATTACGCGCTGGTTTAGTTGAAAAAATTCCAAATGTTATTATGCTAACTGCATTTGGCCAAGAAGATGTGACTAAAAAAGCTGTTGACCTTGGTGCATCATATTTTATCTTAAAACCATTTGATATGGAGCATTTAATTAGCAATATCCGTCAAGTAGTTGGGAAGGGTAGTGCAGTAACTAAACGTAATTCACCTTCTTTAGTTTCAAATTACGAAAGCAAGCCACGTAACTTAGATGCTAGTATCACAAGTATCATCCATGAAATTGGGGTACCTGCACATATTAAAGGATATATGTACTTACGTGAAGCGATTTCGATGGTATACAATGATATTGAGCTTCTAGGTTCTATTACAAAAGTCTTATATCCAGATATCGCTAAAAAGTTTAATACAACAGCTAGTCGAGTTGAACGTGCAATTCGTCATGCGATTGAAGTAGCGTGGAGTCGTGGAAATATTGATAGTATTTCTACATTATTCGGTTACACAATTTCAATGTCAAAGGCAAAACCAACAAATTCAGAATTTATTGCAATGGTAGCTGATAAATTACGTTTAGAACATAAAGCTTCTTAATTTATTTTTAGTATATGAAAAATTCAATTCCGATTAACTTCTGATAGTGATTCCACAGACATTTCTCTTAGCGAATAACTTCTTATGAGATCTTCGGTACTTTTTCGCATTAGCAATTATATTATTTGTTAAAAGAAAACGTTGTCTACAATAGACAACGTTTTCTTTTGGTGTTGAATCGTTTATTAAGTTATTATCAAATAGTCTAAAACAAGCGTCGCCACGTAATAAATTAGTTTGCTTAATAATTTTTGGTATGCTATAATATAAAATGCGCCACTGGAAATTTTAGAAAACGATATTATTACTACGAAATTTGGAAGAAAATTGGACGTATTCCATGACGCGTCAGCTATTTCAACCTTATTTGTAAATTAGTAGTAGTGTCTGTTAGTGAAGATTGTTGTGAAACAAGCTGCCTAATGGAACGGCCCTGGAGCCGAATTGCGAAAGAGAGGTAGGGCTTTCGCCAATAGACAACAATTTTAAAATTAAATTACTAACATATATAATATAAAGGCTATTCGTATACGATGTACGGATAGCCTTTTTCCATTTGTAAAATAAATTGATTATAATGGATCACGAAATGTTTATACAAAAAAAATAGGACTACCAATAAGGTTGTCCTATCTTAAATTAGAATATAAATACAATCGTGAAAACAATCGCTACAATAAAACGATAAACTGCAAACCCTGTAAGTTTTACTTTCTCTAATAGTTTTAGGAAGGAAACAATCGCAAGTAATGCAACTATGAATGCAGTGATGAATCCAGTTACGAATAATGGTAAATCTGAAGCACTTAGAATATCGATATTTTTAATTAAATCTAATCCACTTGCAGCGATCATCATAGGTACTGCTAAAATAAAGGTAAATTCTGCAGAAGTTTTTCGATCTAAACCAAACAATAATCCACCAGCTATCGTAGAGCCTGATCGTGAAAATCCTGGCCAAAGAGCTAACATTTGGAAGCATCCAATAATAAAAGCTTGTTTATAAGAGATATGATCTAAATCAGATGATTTAGGATGTTTAGAGACTTTTTCAGCTACAATTAATAAAATACCGCCAGCTACTAATCCGATTACAACAGTTTTAGGTGAGAATAAAACATCTTTAATGAAATCATGGAAGATAAGCCCTACAATCCCGGCTGGAATTGCACCGATAATAATATGAATTAAGTTGAGGTTCGTTTGTCTATATCCATCTGATTTTACTCCTAGTACTGACCATAGTCGTTTCCAAAAAACAACAACTACTGCTAGGATTGAACCAAGTTGAACAATTACTTCAAAAAAAGTTGCTTTCTCCCCTGTGAAATTTAATAAATCAGCAACTAAAATCATATGACCAGTAGAAGAAACCGGTAAAAATTCTGTTAATCCTTCTACCATTCCCATGATCAAACCAATTAACCAATCAGGTAACATTTAAAAATACCTCCATAAATACTTTTCGTTTATAAAATATACGCAATACATTCCATTTTACTTGAAAACTACCTAATATGAAAGGAAGTTTAAATTAAAATTAGCTCATAATTGTTACTTATTTGTACAATTTTACATAAAAATGTAGTTTAAAGTTAGAATTAATAAAAAAAGAAGTAGAAAAACTACTTCTAAATTCTTTATTGACGCTAATTGACTATTTAGTTTCGTTATCCTTAGACGTTTCTTCGCTCTTAGACAAATCCAATTCCATCAATTTTTTCATTAATATATGCTGTGGCATATGCATAATTTGTTCTAAAGGAACGTTTAATTTCTTAGAAAGTAAAATTGCCGTTTCAGGCGAAATTTGCAATGGTCGCATAATAATCCTCCTTAGTTTCGTAAAATTAGTATACAATAAGAAAAAGAAGAAAGTACATATTTTCTCAACGTGGGGGGAATTTGAGTGGTCGAAATTATAGGTCATAGAGGTGCTGCAGGAACGTACCCAGAAAACACGATGGTTTCTTTTATGGCATGTGAAGATTTAGGGGCAGATGGAATAGAGTTAGATGTACACTTATCAAAAGATGGTGAAATCGTAGTTATTCATGATGAAACTATAAATCGTACTACAAACGGTAAAGGCTTCGTTAAAGATTATACGTTAGCTGAATTAAAGCAGTTTGATGCTAGTTATCGATTTAAACGTCAATTCAAGGGATGTACGATTCCTACCTTAAAAGAAGTATTTGATTGGGCAAAAGGAAATAATTTTAGTATTAATGTTGAATTAAAAAATGATAAAATCGAATACCATGGATTAGAAGAACGAGTAATTAATTTAATCCGTTCATATGAATATGAAAAAAGAATCGTTTTATCTTCGTTTAATCATAAAAGTATGCTTAAATTTCACTTAATGGCACCAGACATTGAAACTGCAGTTTTATATAATAGAAGAAGTAAAGAACCGTGGATCATTGCAGAAGATTATAAAGCAAATGGCATTCATCCTAATTACCGCATTATTACTGATGAAAAAATAGAACAAACAATGGAACATAAGATTGCTGTAAGACCGTATACAATTAATGAACCAGCTGTTATGAAACGATTAATTAGCGTCAAATGTACAGCGATTATAACTGACTACCCTGAGCTTGCTTTTCAAGTGAGAAGTCAACTTCTTAGTAAATAAAAAAGTGCTGATCTAAGCACTTTTTTTGTTTTGTTCAATATTCTTTTGTTTTAGGTTAAGTTATTACGCGTAAAAATTATCTTTTTAAAAATCTACCTTGAACCTTGTTTCGTTTACGGTCTCTAAATAATACAAAGCTTCCGACTAAATAGAAACCAACACCTAATGAAACAAGGCCGATTACTAATTGTAATGGGAGATTTGGAATGCCAAAAGAATGGATCAGAAATACCGTGTCACGAAGTAATTTAATTCCGAGAACTGCTAAAGCTATTGGTACAACAATCACAACGAATGCTAACATACGTGTAAATGATTCTTTCATGTTTATTAATTCCTCCGATAATAGTAACAATAAATTGTATAATTACGTAATTCTCTTTCTTCATAATCTTATACAAGGATAGTGTTGTCAAGACTTATAAAACATTTGAAATAGACGAAGGAATGACTTTATATATATAATAGTTTAATGTGTTTAATAATTTGTTGAAATTAGTAGGTGAACTAAGATGAAACAAAACGTAATGATCGTTGGAATGGGAACTGGAGGTACAGCAGTATTAAAACTACTATCACATTCTGATTTATTTCAAGTTGTTGCAGTAGTAGATATGATAAAAGAAGCTAAAGGATTAGAATTAGCTAAAAACTTACATATTCCAATATTAAAGGATTGGAAGTCTAATTTAAACGAAGAGATTGATGTTGTCATAAATACTACTGGAGATGAAACGATATACGAGGAAATAAACGAGTATAAAGCTAAACATACTTTAGTGATCCCGGGTTCAGTTGCAAAAATGATATCTGATCTTGTTCAAGAAAAAGAATCACTTTTTCATTTAATCGATAATAAAAAAAGACAACAAGAACTAATTTTGGACAACACTCACGATGGAATGATTGTTGTTGATAAATGGGGGAAAATTCTTTTATTTAATCGCTCTGCAGAAAGAATGTTAAATACTGATAAAGATGCTGCGATTGGTAGGTATATATTGGATGTTGTCCCGACTAGCAAGTTACCTAGAGTTCTTCAAACGAAAAAGAAGGAAATTAATCAAGAGCATATTTTAATTAATGGAAGTAAGATTTTTACAACCCGTATTCCAATCTTTCGAGAAGATGGTGAACTTGAAGGTGCCATTTCTGTTTTTAAAGATGATACTGAGGTATTAGATTTGGCAGAAGAGGTTACGAATTTAAAAGAAGTTCATAGCATGCTTGAGGCCGTCATTCAAAGTTCGGATGAAGCAATTTCAGTTGTAGATGAAAAAGGTAATGGAATTATTATTAATCCGGCATACACAAGATTGACTGGATTGTCGAGTGAACAAGTTATTGGTAAACATGCAACGATTGATATTACTGAAGGAGAAAGTGTTCATTTAAAAGTGTTAAAAACAAAACATGCAGTTCGTGGAGTACGAATGAAGGTCGGAAAGCAAAATCGTGATGTACTAGTAAATGTAGCGCCTGTAATTGTAGACGGTAAATTAAAGGGTAGTGTAGGGGTAATCCATGATGTTTCAGAAATTTCTCAGTTAACGAATGAACTACATAGAGCTCGTCAAATTATTAGGACATTAGAGGCAAAATATTCATTCGAGGATATAGCTGGTGAATCTGAAGGAATCAGTTTAGCAATCATGCAGGCTAAATTAGCAGCGAGTACTCCTGCTACCGTATTACTACGTGGGGAATCAGGAACTGGTAAGGAATTGTTTGCTCATGCGATTCATAATGAAAGCGATCGCAAATATAATAAATTTGTTCGAGTGAATTGTGCTGCGATTTCTGAATCTTTATTGGAAAGTGAATTATTTGGTTATGAAGAAGGTGCTTTTTCTGGCGCAAAACGTGGTGGGAAAAGAGGTTTATTTGAGGAAGCTAATAATGGTAGTATTTTCTTAGATGAAATTGGAGAATTATCACCTGCGATGCAAGCCAAACTATTAAGAGTCCTACAAGAGAAAGAAATAAGACGTGTTGGTGGGACAAAGGCTATTCCTATAAATGTGCGAGTGATTGCTGCGACGAATGTTCATCTAGAGGAAGCAATCATTGAAGGAAAGTTTCGAGAAGACCTGTATTATCGATTAAATAAACTTCCTATTATTATTCCTGCACTAAAGGATCGAATTGAAGATATTTTGCCGATTAGTGAGAGGTTGTTAGCAAAAATTAATCAAGACTATGGTAGAAATGTTGAGGGGATTTCATTATCAGCATTAAATAAATTGAAAAGTTACAATTGGCCAGGTAATGTTAGGGAATTGGAAAATGTGCTAGGAAGAGCTGTTATCTTTATGAAATTTAATGAAAAACAAATCAACCCTGAACATTTAACAGCGATTGTACAAGTTAAGCAAGAACAATCTATTCATCAAAATGAAGTTCATACTGAAGAAATAAGCTCCCTTGATGAAATGGTTATAAATTATGAAGGTGAAATTATTGAAAAAATATTAATGAAAAATAATGGCAATAAAACAAAGACAGCAAAAGAGCTTGGGATATCAGTAAGGAATTTGTATTATAAATTGGAAAAATATCACACTGCAAAAAATAGCACGCAATAATTTGCGTGCTATGAATATTTTTGCATACAATTACTGTCATTTTTCAAAATATTGTTGTAGAATAGATTTATTGGTGTTACTAGTACCTGGTACTAGATTGTTGGTAATGTAAGGCTTTTCAACTATTTTTAAAATAGTTTTATCCTTTTTGAAAAGTTGGCACGCTAATTGCTTTATATAGTGCAGGGGGATGAAAGGAAGGGCTTTCAATGAATTTAACAGATATAATGTTACGTGCGAAAAATCATACTAGGCAAACTGTTGCTGTAGCTGTTGCTGAGGACTTCGAAGTAAAAGAAGCAGTTTCAATTGCATTAGATAATGATTTAGCAAACTTTTTACTTTTCGGAAATGAGCAAGCCATCTATGAAATGTATGAAGATTTATTAAAAAACGAACAATTTGCAGAAAGACTAAAAATTGTTCATTCTCATTCAGTTAAAGAGGCTGCTAAAAATGCAGTTGTAGCTGTTCGCTCTGGTGAAGCTTCAATTGTAATGAAAGGTAATCTTCCATCGTCAGTTCTTCTAAAAGAAGTATTGAATAAAGAATATGGTTTAAGAGATAAAAGTGTTTTATCACATGTTGCAATATTCGATGTACCAGGTAGAGACAAGGCAGTTATCGTAACGGATGCTGCAATGAACATCGCACCTACTTTAGAACAAAAGGCGAAAATTATTGAAAACAGTGTTGATATTGCAAGGAAAATAGGAATAGAAACCCCTAAAGTTGCTGTACTGGCAGCTGTTGAAGTAGTAAACCCTGCAATGCAAGCAACACTAGATGCAGCAACACTAACTGTCATGAATACAAGAGGACAAATTAAAAATTGTATTGTTGATGGACCATTAGCGCTTGATAATGCCATTTCTGTTGAAGCAGCAAAACATAAAGGCTTGACTGGAGAAGTTGCTGGGCAAGCTGATATATTATTAGTACCTACAATAGAAACTGGAAATATTTTATATAAATCTTTAGTCTTTATGGCTAACTCAGAAGTGGCTGCACTTATTGCTGGAGCAAAGGCACCGATTGTTTTAACATCGCGTTCTGACTCTGCAATGACAAAATTATATTCATTAGCATTAGCTATATGTAATTCAAAAAACTAAACTTACACATTTTAAGGGAGCTGTTATTACATGGAAATCTTCAAATACTTAGAAACTTATGATTATGAGCAAGTTGTTTTCTGCCAAGATAAAGCATCAGGATTAAAAGCAATCATTGCGATCCACGATACTACATTAGGTCCAGCTTTAGGTGGAACAAGAATGTGGACTTACGAAACAGAAGAAGCTGCAATTGAAGATGCTCTACGTTTAGCAAAAGGTATGACTTATAAAAATGCTGCTGCTGGCTTAAACTTAGGTGGAGGAAAAACTGTAATCATCGGTGATCCACGTAAAGATAAAAACGAAGCAATGTTCCGTGCATTTGGTCGTTATATCCAAGGCTTAAATGGTCGTTATATTACTGCTGAAGACGTAGGTACTACTGTTGCAGATATGGATTTAATTCACGAAGAAACTGACTATGTAACAGGTATTTCACCATCATTTGGTTCTTCAGGTAATCCATCTCCAGTTACTGCATTTGGTGTATACCGTGGTATGAAAGCTGCTGCAAAAGAAGCATTTGGTACTGATAGCTTAGAAGGTAAAAAAATTGCGATTCAAGGTGTTGGTAATGTTGCTTACAGCCTTTGCGAGTACTTACATGAAGAAGGTGCTCAATTAATCGTAACAGATATCAATAAAGAAGCTGTACAACGTGCAGTTGAAGCATTTGGTGCTACAGCAGTAGATCCAGATGATATTTATGGAGTAGAATGTGATATTTATGCACCATGTGCACTTGGTGCAACAATTAATGATAAAACGATCCCACAATTAAAAGCGAAAGTTATTGCGGGTTCTGCAAATAACCAATTAAAAGAAACTCGTCATGGTGATTTAATCCATGAATTAGGAATCGTTTATGCTCCTGACTATGTAATCAACTCTGGTGGAGTAATCAACGTAGCAGATGAGTTATACGGATATAACTACGACCGTGCAATGAAAAAAGTTGAAGGTTTATATGATAACATTGCAAAAGTTATCGAAATTTCAAAACGTGACGGAATTCCAACATATTTAGCTGCAGACCGTTTAGCTGAAGAGCGTATCGCTACAATGGCAAAATCTCGTAGCCAATTCTTATCAAATGGTCACAATATCTTAAGCAGAAGATAATTGACTAATTTAAATGTAACTTAAAATTCCTTTATTTTTTAGATGGAAAGAAAGAGCGAAGTAATAGTACCTCTTTCTTTCTAGTTATAAAGGTAAGGTAAACTTAGAAGGGAGAGTGTTGACAATGCATCGTATTTTAGTTATTAATCCTGGCAGCACATCCACAAAGGTTGGTGTATTTGATGATGAAAAACCAATTTTTGAACAAACAATACGCCATGACGATGAAGAATTAAATAATTACAAAACAATAATTGATCAATATGAATTTAGAAAAAATGTTATTTTAGAAGTATTACACAAAGAAGGTATTAACATCTCTAAATTAAGTGCTGTTTGTGGTCGAGGAGGATTACTAAGACCAATCGAAGGTGGAACTTATGCAGTAAATGAAATCATGTTAGAAGATTTGAAAATTGGTTATAGCGGGCAACATGCTTCAAATCTGGGTGGGATCATTGCGAATGAGATTGCACAAGGATTAAACATCCCAGCATTTATTGTTGATCCAGTAGTTGTTGATGAATTAGATCCAGTTGCAAGAATCAGCGGACAATCACTTATGGAAAGAAGAAGTGTTTTCCATGCTTTAAACCAAAAAGCTGTAGCACGAAAAGTGTCAAAACAACTAGAACAGTCATATAACGATTTAAACCTTATTATCGCCCACATGGGTGGAGGTGTGAGTGTTGGTGCTCATAAAAAAGGACGCGTAATTGACGTAAATAACGGTTTAGATGGTGAAGGACCTTTTAGCCCAGAGCGAGCTGGAACTGTACCAATTGGTGATTTAATAAAACTTTGTTTCTCTGGTGACTACTATATTAACGAAGTTCAAAAAATGATGGTTGGTCAAGGTGGTTTAGTAAGCTATCTTGGTACAGCTGATGCAATTAAAGTCGAAAATATGATTGAAGATGGTGACGAAAAAGCTGCATTAGTATATGAAGCAATGGCTTACCAAGTCGCAAAAGAAATTGGAAGTGCGGCAGCTGTTCTTGAAGGAAATATTGATGCAATTATATTAACAGGTGGAATTGCTTATAGTGATTTTATTGTTAATGAAATAACAAAAAGAGTTAAATGGATGGCACGTGTAATTGTTTTACCAGGTGAAAATGAACTTCAAGCTCTTTGTGAAGGTGCACTTCGCGTACTTCGTGAAGAAGAAGAAGCAAAAATCTATCCTGGAGAATTTGCAGTTAAATCTTTAGTATAAATGTGAGGAGAATTTCATCATGGCAACAGAATATGATTTAGTCGTACTCGGTGGCGGTACTGGTGGCTATGTAGCTGCTATTCGTGCTTCTCAATTAGGATTAAAAGTGGCAGTAGTAGAAAAAAATAAACTAGGTGGAACTTGCTTACATGCAGGCTGTATCCCAAGTAAAGCATTATTACGTAGTGCAGAAGTTTATTCAACTGCTAAAAAAAGTGAAGAGTTTGGTGTTGAAACAGAAGGCGTAACATTAAACTTTAGCAAAGTACAACAAAGAAAAGAAAATATCGTTGCCGGGCTTCATAAAGGTGTTGAACACTTAATGAAACAAGGTAAGATCGATGTATACAATGGATTGGGACGTATTTTAGGACCTTCAATCTTCTCTCCAATGCCAGGAACAATTTCAGTAGAAATGAACGACGGTAGCGAGAACGAAATGCTAATTCCTAAGAATGTATTAGTCGCAACTGGTTCAAGACCAAAGTCTTTACCTGGATTAACAATTGATGGTGAGCATGTAATGTCATCTGACGAGGCGTTAAAAATGGAGTCACTTCCAGCGTCAATTATTATCGTTGGTGGCGGTGTAATCGGTATTGAGTGGGCTTCAATGTTAGCAGATTTTGGTGTTGAGGTAACAGTAATCGAGTATAGTAAAACGATCTTACCTTTAGAAGACGAAGAAATTTCTAAAGAAATGACAAGATTATTAAAGAAAAAAGGCATTAAATTAGTTACGGATGCGAAAGTTTTAGCTGAAACTTTAGTAATCGATAATGGCGTAAGAATTAATGCCCTTCATAAAGATACTGAGAAATCTTTCACTGCTGAAAAAATGTTAGTATCAGTTGGCCGTCAAGCGAATGTTGAAGGAATCGGCCTAGAAAATACTGACATCGTAGTTGAAAATGGATTTATCCAAACAAATGCTAATTACCAAACGAAAGAATCACATATTTACGCGATTGGTGATGTAATTGGTGGTTTACAATTAGCACATGTTGCTTCAAGAGAAGGTACAATTGCAGTTGAGCATATTGCAGGTAATTCACCACTTCCTTTAGATCCAACAATGGTTAGTAAATGTGTATATAGTAATCCAGAAGTTGCATCTGTTGGTTTAACTGAACGTGAAGCGAAAGAAAAAGGCTATACAGTTAAAAAAGGAAAATTCTCATTCCGTGCAATCGGTAAAGCTTTAGTTTACGGTGAGCATGATGGATTTGTTAAAATTATCGTTGATGAAGAGACAAATGATCTACTAGGTGTCCATATGATTGGACCTCATGTAACTGATATGATTTCTGAGGCAGGCTTAGCACGTGTATTAGATGCAACGGCTTGGGAAATTTCTCATACAATTCATCCACATCCTTCATTATCTGAAGCTATTGGTGAAGCAGCACTTGCTGTAGAAGGATTAGCAATTCACTCTTAATTTAAAAAATTGAAATGTAGAGAGCAAATCTCTACATTTCATCACTATAATGATTTAAAACGCTTCCACACATGTATGTGGTAAAAGGGGGATATTTATGGAAAAGGTTACAACTTCAAACCGTCATGAACAGCTTGGTCTATCAAATGATGATGTTCTTAGTATGTATGAAACAATGCTAATGGCACGTCGTATTGATGAGCGTATGTGGTTATTAAATCGTGCTGGTAAAATTCCGTTCGTTATTTCTTGTCAAGGACAAGAAGCAGCACAAGTTGGATCAGCTTACGCATTAGATAATACAAAAGATTACGTATTACCATATTACCGTGATATGGGTGTTGTTTTACAATTTGGAATGACTGCAAAAGAATTAATGCTTTCTGGCTTTGCAAAAGCAGAAGATCCAAACTCTGGTGGTCGTCAAATGCCAGGTCACTTTGGACAAAAGAAAAACCGTATCGTTACAGGTTCATCTCCAGTTACAACTCAAGTACCTCATGCTGTTGGTGTAGCACTAGCTGCAAAAATGGAAGGTAAAGATATTGTCTCTTGGGTTTCATTTGGTGAAGGCTCTTCTAACCAAGGTGATTTCCATGAAGGTGCAAACTTTGCTGGTGTACATAAGTTACCAGTAATTTTCATGTGTGAAAATAACAAATATGCGATCTCAGTTCCGATTGAGAAACAATTAGCTTGTGAAAAAGTATCTGATCGTGCAATTGGATATGGTATGCCTGGTTTCACTGTTGATGGAAATGATCCTTTAGAAGTTTATCGTGTAACAAAAGAAGCAGTTGACCGTGCACGTCGTGGTGAAGGACCAACATTAATCGAAGCTGTATCTTATCGATTAACTGCACACTCTAGTGATGATGATGATCGTATTTACCGTTCTCGTGAAGAAGTAGAAGAAGCAAAAAGCAAAGATTGCTTATTTACATTTGCTAAGTATCTTCATGAAGTTGGTGTGTTAACAGAAGAAATAGAAAAAGAAATAGATACAAAAATTCGTGCAATCGTTGATGAAGCAACTGACTACGCAGAAAACGCTCCATATGCAGCACCTGAGCATGCATTGAAGTTTGTTTACGAAGAATAAGAGGGGGTAGGACAATATGGCAGTAATTTCTTATATAGATGCAGTAACTTTAGCGTTAAAAGAGGAAATGGAACGCGATCCAAAGGTATTTGTATTAGGGGAAGACGTTGGATTAAAAGGTGGAGTATTTAAAGCGACTCATGGTCTATATGATCAATTTGGTGAGGATCGAGTATTAGATACACCACTTGCAGAATCTGCAATTGCGGGTGTTGGTATTGGTGCTGCAATGTACGGACTTAGACCAGTAGCTGAAATGCAATTTGCTGATTTCATCATGCCTGCAGTAAACCAAATTATTTCTGAGGCATCAAGAATTCGTTACCGTTCAAACAATGACTGGACTTGTCCTATTACGATTCGTGCTCCTTATGGAGGCGGTGTACACGGGGCACTTTATCATTCTCAATCTGTTGAAAAGGTATTTGCAGGTCAACCAGGATTAAAAATTGTCATGCCTTCTACTCCTTATGATGTTAAAGGATTATTAAAAGCAGCAATTCGTGATAATGACCCAGTAATTTTCTTTGAGCATAAACGTGCTTATCGTTTAATTAAAGGTGAAGTACCTGAAACTGATTATGTACTTCCAATTGGTAAAGCTGATGTAAAACGTGAAGGTGAAGATATTACAATCATCACTTACGGATTATGTGTACATTTTGCTCTTCAAGCTGCTGAGAAATTAGCTCAAGATGGTATTTCTGTACATGTATTAGATTTACGTACAATTTATCCATTAGATAAAGAATCTATTATCGAAGCTGCTTCTAAAACAGGAAAAGTTTTATTAGTAACTGAAGATAATAAAGAAGGAAGTATCATGAGCGAAGTTGCAGCAATTATTGCTGAAAATTGCTTATTTGAGTTAGATGCGCCAATCGCACGCCTTGCTGGCCCTGATGTTCCGGCAATGCCTTACTCTCCTACAATGGAAAAATTCTTCATGGTTAATCCAGATAAAGTAGAAAAAGCGGCTAGAGAACTTGCAGCATTTTAATGGCACTGTTTGAAAAAGGGGGACATAATGATGATCGAAAATATTAAAATGCCTCAATTAGGTGAAAGTGTAACTGAGGGTACAATTAGTACTTGGTTAGTAAAAGTAGGAGATCGTGTAAATAAATACGATCCACTTGCTGAAGTTATGACAGATAAAGTTAATGCTGAAGTACCATCTTCATTTTCTGGTGTGATTAAAGAATTAATCGCAGGTGAAGGTGAAACTTTAGCTGTTGGTGAAATCATTTGTACGATTGAAGTTGAAGGAGCTTCTGATGAAGTAGCTGCTACAACAGTCGAAGAAACTAAACCTGTTGAAAAAACTGCACCTGTAGCACCAGTACAAACTCCTGTAGCTGCTGCACCGGTTCAAACGATTGCTAAAACTGATGAGTCTGGTAAAGTACGTTATTCACCGGCTGTACTTCGTTTAGCACAAGAAAATAATTTAGATCTTTCATTAATTCCTGGTACAGGAAATAATGGTCGAGTTACTCGAAAAGATGTTTTAAATGCAATTGCAAATGGTGTGCCTCAAGCAGCACCAGCACCTGTTGCAGTTGAAACTCCTGCTCAACCAGTAGTAGCACAAACTGCTCCTGCTGCCCAAGTAGCGAAAACACCTGCTGCACCACCAGCACCTGTTATTCCTACAGCAGTTGGCGATATTGAAATTCCAGTTACAGGTGTACGTAAGGCAATTGCTTCAAATATGTTACGTAGTAAACATGAAGCTCCACATGCTTGGATGATGATTGAAGTAGATGTTACAAACTTAGTAAATTACAGAAACAGCATTAAAGATTCTTTCAAACAAAAAGAAGGTTTCTCTTTAACATTCTTCGCATTCTTTGTTAAAGCTGTAGCGCAAGCACTTAAAGAATACCCAATGATTAATTCAATGTGGGCTGGAGACAAAATCATCCAAAAGAAAGATATTAACTTATCGATCGCTGTTGCAACGGACGATGCATTATTTGTTCCAGTTATTAAAAATGCTGATGAGAAAACAATCAAAGGTATTGCACGAGAAATTACTGAATTAGCTACAAAAGTTCGTACTGGTAAATTAAAATCAGACGAAATGCAAGGTGGCACATTCACTGTAAATAACACTGGATCATTTGGTAGTGTTCAAAGTGCAGGTATCATTAACTATCCACAAGCTGCAATTTTACAAATCGAAAGCATCGTAAAACGTCCATCTGTTGTAAATGGAATGATTGGCGTTCGCGACATGGTTAACCTATGTTTATCTCTTGATCACCGCGTACTTGACGGATTCATTTGTGGTAAATTCTTAGGAAGAGTAAAAGAAATTCTAGAAAATACAACAAAAGAAAATACGAGCGTATACTAATTTTTAAACAAAAGAGGTTGTCTTAAGGGGCAACCTCTTTATTTTTGTAAAAAAAGTTGAAAGGCAAAAGGAGTTAATCGTACAATTGAAATCCCCATGTTATAATGACTAAATAATTATAAAATTCTGTAATTAACAAGGAGTGGAATTTGTGCTAGTTGAACAAAACGGTTATTACATATCAACTAATAAGGAATTATTAAACCGAGAAGTTATTTATAACTTTTTAGACAAAGATTCATATTGGGCAAATGAAATACCTTATGAGTACATTGATCGATTTATTGAAGGATCTTTCTGTTTTGGTGTTTACAAGGGGAATCCAGAAGAAAGTAAACCAACACAAGTAGGTTTCGCAAGAGTAGTATCAGATGGCGTCACATTTGCTTATTTAGCAGACGTATTTATTCTCCCAAAATATCGTAAACAAGGCTTATCAAAATGGTTAATGGCCCAAATTATGAGTTATGAAAAACTATCAACCGTACGAACATTTTTACTTGGAACAAAAGATGCTCACAACTTATACCGCAAATACGGTTTTGAAGTGATTGATAATAGTAATAACCGATTCATGGCAATATTAAAAGACAATCTTTATCGAGATATGAAAAACAAAAAAAATAGAGACTAGTTAGGCAATCCTATATTTTCCTTATTTAAAATAACTCTAGAATTTCTATAATTGGGTGTTCAAACTCTTTTCCCACATTCTTACCAAACCTTTCGTTCAATGAGAGATCCCTAAACCTAAAACCTTTACAAACAGTAACATTTGTAAGATAATTTACAAATATGTGACATCTTAGAGGAATAGGGGGGATAAGATGTTTAAAAATTTATCGGCTGTGCATCCTGTTGCTTGGAATATTGTGATTGGAACATTATTCGTTCGATTCGCTAGCACAGTAAGTATGCCGTTTTTAGCTATTTATTTAACTTCAGTTAAACAGATTTCACCTGCAATGGTTGGGCTTATGCTAACCGTTTCATCTTTTTTAGGGGTATTTTTCAGCTTTATTGGAGGAACTCTTTCTGACCGTTTAGGAAGGAAAACGATTTTATTATCGAGTATTTTTTTATGGTCTATTACATTAGTTGGTTTTGGACTAGGAAATTCATTTGCCTGGTTTTTCGTATTGAACTCGATCTTAAATATTTGTTCATCATTTTTCGAACCTTCTTCAAGAGCATTACTTTCTGATCTAACTGACGAGAAGTCAAAACTGTTAGTCTTTAATTTGCGGTATGCTGCTATTAATGTTGGGGTTGCAGTAGGCCCTCTAGTTGGATTATATCTAGGAAGTTCCAAAAGCACTTTACCATTTGTGTTATCTGGAATTGTGTACTTTATTTATGGTTTAACATTATTATTTATGTTATCTAAGTATAAAAGTGGAGATGGAAAATCTTCTTCAACAACTAACAAAGTTTCGATGAAGGCGTCGTTTTCAATTTTACGGAAGGATATCATCTTTGCTTTAACGATTCTAACAATTTGTTTTTATGGTCTTGGTTATTCCCAAAGCTTTTCAACAATGTCTCAATATTTTGCGAATGCACCACAGTTTCATAATGGCGTTAAATTGTATGCGTATTTAACAACAATCAATGCAGTAACGGTAGTAATACTTCAATTCCCAATTGTAAGTAGGATGAAGAATTTTTCACCTACTGTATCGATGATGATTGGTAATGTGATTGTCAGTCTAGCTGTTGCTGGATTTGGGTTATTTACTAATTTTTTCTTATTAGCAATTGTTATGATCGTGTTAACTGTAGGAGAAATATTTGCATTTACATTTACAGATGTCTTTGTCGATCAACTAGCTCCTGAAGAATTAAAAGGAACTTATTTTGGGGCAATGGGATTCTCAAAACTTGGTTTCGTATTCGGCCCGGCGCTCGGTGGAAGCTTATTAGCATACTTTGGATACGAAAATGGCGGCCGTGGATTTGTTATAATTAGTGCAATCGCTTTTATCAGTTTTCCAATGATGTTTTTTGTAAATCGACTTTTTCAGAAAAGAAAAGAAGTCAAGGTTGGATCGGATACAAAGTTAACAGTTAATTCTTAAAAGAACGTTTTAAAGGCGTTCTTTTTTTTATGGTACTTCCTTTTAAATATTAACTTTCCATTCATTTCCAGTAACTAATTGTGATACATTTAATGTAAGAATAAAAATAGCGAGGATGGGGAGTTATTTGAATAAATATGGTAGGCTTTCTTTGATGATGGTTGGTATAAGTATAATACTATCTCTTTTTATCGAAGGTCATACAAAACAGCTGGGCATATTTCTTTTCTGTTTCCTAGTTTTATCAATAACAGGGGTAATTTTTGCATTCCTCTCAAAAAAGCTTACAAATATCATTCTTGGCACTGTCTTAAATAGTATATCCTTTGTATTCTTTTTCTTTTTACTAATGGCGTTCGGTATTGGAGAAGCTTAAGTATTAGAGTTTTATCATTTCATACTAAAAAAGTATGCTTTCGTTCATTTCCTCATATATTTGTATAAACAAGCGATATGGAGGGAGAGATATGGACGGACTTCTTTTTGATCAGCTTAAATTATTAAGTTGGGACTGTATCATTTTAGAAGGTGCTAGTGAGCAAGAAGAAGAGCTGATGAAAAATGTATTATCAAAATTACATTCAATCGGATTAAAAAATAAAATTGATGCAAAAGTTTTATTTATTGCAGGAGATGTGGAAAAGATTGATCAGTTTGTCGTAAAAAATCCATTTGTCACTGTTATACGAGTTGTTGAAGAACTAAATGAAGATTATCAATACGCCATATCTACTTTAGCTCATTTACCGAATGTAATCGTAGAGTTAGTGAATGAATAATTAAGGCGTTAAAAGATTAATTGAAATAATTAAACTAGCAGGTTTAAAAGCTTGAATTAATAGCCGCTAAATTGGTAAGATGAGAAAAAGCATGTAAGGAGTAGATGAAATGAATATGAATTTTAATTTTTTTATGAATGATGTTGTCCATACTGCACGTCAAGAAATCGTAGCGGCTGGTTATACAGAGTTAAAAACACCAGAGGAAGTTGAACAAGCGCTTGAAAAGAAAGGCACTACACTTGTAATGGTAAACTCAGTTTGTGGTTGTGCAGGTGGTATTGCTCGCCCAGCAGCAGCACACTCAGTTCACTATGATGCAAGACCTGATCAATTAGTAACTGTGTTTGCAGGGCAAGATAAAGAAGCTACTGCGAAAGCTCGTGAATATTTTACTGGTAAAGCACCATCATCTCCGTCATTTGCACTTTTAAAAGACGGTGAACTTGTTGCGATGGTTGAGCGTCATGAAATAGAAGGTCATGATCCGATGCAAGTTATTCAAAAACTTCAAAATTACTTCGATCAATTTTGTGAAGAAATTTAAATAAAAAGTACAAAAATTTATGNNCATAAATTTTTGTACTTTTTTTATGCATAATATTATTATGTAAACTGTATTTATAATAAAGCGTTTTAATTAATTATTTTGTAAATAAAATAAAAGATAAAAAAGAAAGATAATATTGCTAAAGAGCATGTGAAAATTAATAACAATAATGCATCTTTATATGCTTTTTCGTCATATTTTACTCGAAAAGCAAAGGATTCTAATCGATATTTTTTTAATTTTCGATATTGGTTTAAATCGATAATATTTGAATGATCCACAACACACCTCTCCTTTACAGTACTAATATATTGATTAAATTTTAAAATATTCTAAATAATTAGTAAAGTTATTTTACAAACAAATTAATAGAAAATTATGCCATAATTAATTGAATTTACTAAAATGCTTGAAAGGTAAGTGGGAATTTGTGAAATATACTTTATGCTTTATCAAACGAAATGATGAACTATTAATGTTAAATCGTTTTAACGCCCCTACAATGGGAATTTGGAATGGTGTAGGTGGAAAAATAGAAAAAGGGGAAACAATCGAAAGATCAGTTCAAAGAGAGATTGCAGAAGAAACCGGCATACATATTGAATTGAACGATTTAACTTATAAAGGTAAAGTGACTTGGCACGAAGAAGATGTGGATTTCGGGGGAATGTATGTATTTCTGGCGGAGGTTCCTAGTAGCTTAAAATATGATACACCTTTAAAAACAGAAGAAGGAATTTTAGATTGGAAAAAGATTGATTGGGTAATAGATGAAAAAAATCAAGGGGTAGGAGAATGTATTCCTTATTTTCTTCCTATACTATTAAATAATGATCAGAATCATCACTATTCCTTTTATTATAAGGAGAATACAGTTATTGATGTAGTGATAAAAGAAGAGATTTTGATATAATAAAATAATTTATAAATGAATAATATAAACATTTTTATAAAAATACCATTTCCACAATGGTATTTTTTTTATGAATAAAAATAAAAGCGCTTAAATTAGGTGGATACGATTGTTTGATAGTGTAAAAATACATTGAGTTGCGAGATTTGTCGAAAATTTTTTGGAATATTGAAAAAGTGTAATAACAACGATTTTATTCACCTTAATGAATAAATATATAAATATAATGAATTTTAATAAAAAGATATTTCTTATAATATCCTTGTAAAATTAGGATATATCTAATTTTTTTGTCGAAATACTGAAAAATATAGTTGCATATTTATTAGTATGTGTTAAAATTCATTTTGTAGAATAATTATTCATTCGAAAAAAATAGTTGTTTAATAGAAAACTAAAAATCATAATATAAATAATAAGTTTGAATTTTTAAAAAATTAGGGGGAAGCATTAATGAAAAAATTAGTCGGAGTTTTAGCTGCATCAGCATTATCAATTGGAATGTTATCTGCTTGTAATAAGTCAGATGATAAAACCTTAATCTTAGGAACAAGTGCGGATTATAAGCCTTATGAATTTATTGACACAAAAGATGACAAAATAGTCGGGTTTGATGTTGATTTAGCTAAAGAGCTTGGTAAAAAAACTGGATACACTATTAAAGTAAAAGATATTGATTTTAACTCATTAATTACTGCGATGAATGCAGATAAGGTAGATTTTATTATGGCAGGTATGAAAAAGACACCTAAGCGTGCGAAAAATGCAGATTTTACTGAACCATATTTCACTGATCAAAATGAAATAGTTGTGAATAAAGATTCAAATATTAAAAGTGTTAAAGATTTAAAAGGAAAAACAATCGGTGTACAAGCTGGTTCAATTCAAGAAACAAAAGCAATTGAAGTTTCTAAAAAAATTGGATTTAAAGTTGAAAACCGTAATCGTATTCCTGAAATGGTGGAAGAATTAAAAGCTGGTAGATTTGATGCAGTTGTGATCGAACAATCTGTAGCAAGTGGCTATTTAAATAAATTACCTGAAATGGAAGGTAAATTAATGCAAGAGTTCTTTGAACAATCTGGTTCAGCAGTAGCGCTTCCTAAAGGTAGTAAATTGACACCTAAATTTGATAAAGCACTAGCTGAATTAAAAGAAGATGGAACTGTTGATAAATTAGTTAAAAAATGGTTCGGTGAATTGAAGTAATTGGTGATTGAGAACATATTTTAATAGTTTAAAAAGATAAAGAAAATGATAAGGTTGTTGCATTCAGGGGAGGAATTATTGATGGAGAGAGATTGGAGTCACTTATTAGAAAAAATGCCTTTACGTCTTGCACCAAGCATGGCAAAGGATCATCCTAACTTACCGGTAGTTAAGGAAGAAGGCTGTTACTACTATGGTGTAGATGGTAAAGAATACTTAGACTTTACATCTGGCATTGCTACTACAAATGTTGGACATCGTCATCCAAAGGTAGTACAAGCAATTAAAGACGGCGCTGATTCTTTAGCTCATGGTCCATCAGGTGTTATTATTTACGAATCGATTTTAAAGTTAGCAGATGAGTTGGCTGAAATTCTTCCTGGTAATTTAGATACTTTCTTTTTTGGTAATAGTGGAACTGAAGCGATTGAAGGGGCGATTAAGCTAGCTAAACATGCTACTAAACGTCCATATATTGTTTCATTTATTGGTTGTTTCCATGGCCGTTCGATGGGAGCATTAAGTGTTACGACTTCAAAAAGTAAGTATCGAAAATTTTTACAACCAACAGGCTCTTATCAAATACCTTATGCAAATGTTTCAGAATGCCCCAAAGGATATGATGAAGAACAATATGTGGTAGAGCAATTAGAAAAAGATTTTAAACGTTTATTTAATCATCAAGTAACTCCAGAAGAAGTAGCTGCAGTTATTGTAGAGCCAGTTCTAGGTGAAGGTGGATATATAGTACCACCGAAAGCTTGGTTAAAGAAAATAAGAGAAATCTGTGATGAAAATAATATTTTACTAATTTTTGATGAAGTTCAAACTGGATTTGGACGTACAGGGGATTGGTTTGCTGCACATACATTTGATGTAACACCAGATATTATGGCAATTGCAAAAGGGATTGCAAATGGTATTCCATTAAGTGCAACTGTAGCTTCAAATGAACTAATGAAACAGTGGCCACTAGGTAGTCATGGAACAACATTTGGAGGAAATCCGATAGCTTGTTCAGCTGCACTGGCTGTTTTAGATATTATTAAAGAAGAAAAGCTTTTAGAAAATACAAAAGAAGTAGGAGCTTACGCAGTAGAAAAACTGAATGCATTAAAAGAAAAGCATCCGGTAATTGGAAGCATTCGCTCTATCGGTTTAATGATCGGTATTGAAATCATTAATCCAGCTACAAAAGAACCAAATGGTGATGGATTATTTAAAATTCTTGATCTTGCTTTGGAAAAAGGTGTTTTATTCTACTTCTGTGGTAACAACAGTGAGGTAATTCGAATGATTCCACCATTAACAGTTACGAAGAGTCAAATCGATGATGGTTTAGCAATCTTAGATGAAGCATTAACAGAATATGAAGAATCCATTGGATATGAATTAGTTGAAACAAAGGGCATTGGTTTCTAAACCAGTGCTCTTTATCTAAATAGGATTTGTCGAAAAAAATTAAATGACAATAGCAAAGGAGTACTACAATATGGATTTAGATTTTTCTCAAATTGTCCCTTCAATACCATATATATTATCCGGATTAAAATTAACATTACTTGTAGTTTTATGTTCAATTATATTAGGTCTAGTATTAGCAATACTACTTGCTCTAATGAAAATTAGTCGTTCAAAATGGCTAGTTTTAATCGCCGACTTTTATACATCAATTTTTCGTGGAACACCGATGGTTTTGCAATTAATGATTATTTATTTTGGTCTACCACAAATAATAGGTGTTGATATTGAGAAGTTTCCAGCAGCAGTTTTAGCTTTTGGTTTAAATTCAGGAGCGTATGTATCAGAAATTATACGTGCAGGTATACTAGCAGTTGATAAAGGTCAGCAGGAAGCTGCTTCTGCACTTGGGATCCCTTATCGTAAAATGATGTCAAAAATCATTTTACCACAAGCATTTAAAAATATTTTACCAGCTTTAATGAACGAATTTATTACATTAACGAAAGAATCTGCAATCGTCACAGTAATTGGTGCATCTGATTTAATGCGTAGAGCATTTTTAGTAGGTGGAGAAACTTACTCATTTATGGAACCACTTCTTTTTGTAGGTGCGGTTTATTATATTATCATCATGCTACTATCACTACTCGGTAAATCTGTTGAAAGGAGAATGCGTACAAATGATTAGAATTACTAATTTAAATAAAAGCTTTGGAAATGTGCATGTATTAAAAGGAATAACAACTACAATTGAACAAGGATCTGTGGTTGCAGTGATTGGCCCATCTGGTTCTGGTAAATCAACATTTTTACGTTGTATGAATTTATTAGAAACTCCATCTTCAGGTGAAATTTGGATGGAAGATATTGAAGTCACAAATCCTAAAAGTAATATTATGAAAATTCGTGAGGATGTAGGGATGGTTTTCCAACATTTTCATTTGTTCCCACATATGACGGTTCTAGAAAATATTACGTATGCTCCGATGAATGTAAAAGGTATGAGTAAGGCTAAAGCAGAAGAAAATGCAAAGGCGCTTCTTGAAAAAGTTGGACTTCTTGAAAAAGCAAATGTATATCCTCCTAAACTTTCAGGTGGTCAAAAACAACGTGTAGCAATAGCAAGAGCACTTGCAATGGAACCTAAAGTAATGTTATTTGATGAGCCAACATCAGCATTAGATCCGGAGATGGTAAAAGAAGTACTTGAAGTAATGAAATCATTAGCACATACAGGAATGACAATGGTCATCGTTACACATGAAATGGGTTTTGCAAAGGAAGTTGCGGATCGAATTCTATTCTTAGACGAAGGAAATCTAGTTGAAGATGCAACTCCAATCGAATTATTTACAAGACCTAAAACGAATCGTGCAAAGTTATTCTTAGAGAAAGTTTTATAATTCATAAAAAAATCCCTACTTTTCATCTGAAAAGAGGGTTTTTTTTATGACAAAAAATGCAGTGGTTTACTTAGAAATTGTCTAAATATGTTTTAGGTTTGTAAGTCAGCGGTTGTTTTTTGTATTTCAACTTCAGCACGCATTCAAATTCTACATAAAAAATTTTATTAATTAAAACTTGTTAATTCTTGTCTATCGAAAACATTTATTAAAGCGGATCAAAATGAAATAAAATTAACTTAGTTTCTGAATATTCTTTCATTTTTTTAATTGCAATAATATCTTTATTTTTTCAAGAAATACAAACTTGAAGGGAGAGTATTATGATGGAATTGGACAAAAATTCTAGTACGAGTATAAGTCAGAGCGAATACTCGGAAGTTGCAAAATCTCAAGAGTTTAAACAGTTACTAAGAGCAAAAAGAAAGTTTATTTTACCTATGTCTCTATTCTTTTTTTGTTTTTACATTGCATTACCATTAATGACTTCTTATTCTAAAGCACTAAATACAAAAGCAATTGGGGAAGTAACATGGGCTTGGGTGTTTGCATTCGCCCAATTTGTTATGACATGGGTATTATGTATGATTTACAGTAAGAAAGCTGAATCTTTTGACAAAATGGCAGAAGGGGTATTGAAAAAGTTAAATTAAGGAGGGGAAAAAATTTGAATACGACTGCATTTACATTATTTTTAATAATCGTACTAGGAACGCTAGTTATTACATATTTCGCTTCTAAAAAAACAAAAGATGCGAAAGATTTTTATACAGCAGGCGGTGGATTGACCGGATGGCAAAATGGATTTGCAATTGCAGGTGACTATATGTCAGCAGCATCCTTTTTAGGCATTGCAGGTGCGATTGCTCTTTCTGGATTCGATGGATTTTTCTATAGCATCGGATTTTTAGTTGCATATTTAGTTGTTTTATATTTAGTAGCAGAGCCTTTACGAAATCTAGGAAAATACACTTTGGCAGATATGATTGCAGCGCGATTTGATCAAAGAAAAGTAAGAGGGGTAGCAGCATTAAATACAATGACGATTTCCATCTTTTATATGATTGCACAACTCGTTGGGGCTGGTGCACTAATTAAATTATTACTAGGAATTAATTATACAACTTCTGTTTTAATAGTAGGTGTATTAATGACTGTTTATGTCATATTTGGAGGTATGAGGGCTACTAGTTGGGTTCAAATCGTAAAGGCAATACTTCTTATGCTTGGTACACTCGTTATTTCAATCATCGTATTTGCTAAATTTAATTTCAACATTAATGAAATGTTTAGCCAAATGAGAACGGCAACTCCATTAAAAGACTCGTTTTTAAATCCAGGAGTAAAATACACAAATGGTATAGATACAATTTCACTAAATTTAGCACTTGTACTAGGAACGGCTGGATTACCTCATATACTGGTGCGTTTCTTTACAGTACGTGATGCGAAAACGGCACGAAAATCAGTCGTTTACGCAACTTGGTTAATCGGAGCATTTTATATCATGACGATTTTCCTTGGATTTGGGGCAGCTGCATTTGTTGGAAATTCGGAGATCATAAAAGCAAATCCAGCAGGAAATATGGCGGCGCCACTTTTAGCTGAAGCATTAGGTGGTAACTTTTTATTTGCATTTGTTTCAGCTGTAGCATTTGCTACTATACTTGCGGTAGTAGCAGGACTAGTATTAACTGCCGCATCTGCCTTTGCACATGATTTTTACAATGAAATATTAAAACAAGGAAAAGCAACTGAAAAAGAACAAGTTTCAATGGCAAGATATGCCTCAATTGGAGTTGCTTTAATCTCAATCTTACTTGCAATATTCGCACAAACATTAAATGTTGCCTTTTTAGTATCCTTAGCATTTGCAGTTGCAGCAAGTGCGAACTTACCAGTCATCCTTTATACAATTTATTGGAAACGATTTAATACGACCGGTGCTATTACTGGTATGTTAACTGGATTGATCTCCGCAATCATTTTAGTTGCGATCAGTCCAAATATTTGGAGTCCAATTGAAGGTAAAGCCATCTTTGTTGGAGATCCATTAATAACGTTAACAAATCCAGGGATTATCTCGATTCCTTTAGGATTCATAGCTGCTTATTTAGGTACAATTCTTTCAAGTAAAAAAGAGAATGAAGCGAAATTTGATGAAATTCTCGTTAAGTCTAATACTGGACATGGGGTATCTAGTATTTCTACACATTAATAATTAGAAAAAGAAACTGAAATTTCTCAGTTTCTTTTTATTTACTCATCATTTTGTTTTAATTTTAAAGGTTTGGTAGAGATAATTGTTTCAATGTTTTTGCTGATTAATTTATTATTTTTACGATTTTCAATTCTTGCTTTTGCTATTTCAGCAAGTTCTCGTTCTTCTTCGGTTTCAAGAATGATAGATGGAACAGGTACTGTTTTATTATCTCTCATTCCAACAAATGTTAAAAACGAAGTAGCAGCAACTCGGCGATCGCCTGTAATCAAGTTCTCTGCAATCGCCTTTACGAAAATTACCATAGATGAAGTCCCTGTAACAACTACAAAGGATTCATAAGAGATACAATCCTCTTCCGTGACAGGATGTAGGAAGTCTACATGGTCGATTGAAGCAGTTACACATTTCAATCTCGAATGTTTCGAAGCAGTAATTGAAGCAGTCATATCCATATCAGCAAGAATTTTTCCACCAAATAAAGTTTGGTGATTGTTTAAGTCAGTAGGGAAAACCCGAACAACTAAAGCTGAACGTGATTCATGACAATATTTTGAACTCATAAATTCACACCTTTTATTAGAATAATGATATTTTTACCAATCTATTTTATATTAAGCGTAATTATGAGATGAAATATTTTTATTAGAGATAAGAGAAAATGGGAACTTTGAACGTAAAGGTTGAAAGAATGCTTAAGCGGAGTTTGATACTGTTGTTTTTATCAATCTTAAACATTTCTTAAGGTAATCCTATTCAATGAATCAAATAGCTCATAAAGTAAAACATAAATAATAGGTGATCTTATGTTTAGAATTGGTTCGAGGATTGTTAAAACGGCTTTAGGTAGTGCGGTTGCCATTTTTATCGCACAATCAGTAGGAGTACATTTTTACGCCTCTGCTGGAATAATAACCATATTATGTATACAAACAACCAAAAAGCGTTCATTAGATACGGCATTGAGAAGGTTTTCTGCATGCGTGCTGATCATCCTTTTTTGTATTTTTTTCTTTCATCTTTTTGGTTTTACGCCTTTAGCGATTGGGTTATTACTACTATTTTTTATTCCAAGTTTAGTAAAACTTAAAATTCAAGAAGGGGTCATTTCTAGTGCAGTTATTATGCTCCATATTTATGGTCTGAAAAAAATGACAGTTCCAATAATAATAGATGAGTTAACTGTCATTGTAATAGGAATTGGAGTAGCTTTGCTTTGTAATTTATATATGCCTAGTTTAGATGATCAAATAAAAAATTATAAAGTACAAATTGATTCTAAGTTTTGTTTTATTTTTGAAAAGATTTCTATTTTTTTAAAAGAACCAGCTAATAAATGTTTTTTGGAAGAATATGATGAAACAGTCAAATTGCTTCAAGAAGCGAAAAGAATTTCTAAATTAGAAATCGATAATCATTATTTTAAATCTTCGAATGATGAAGATTATGAATACTTTTTATTAAGAGAGCGGCAACTTGAAATTATTCGCCGAATTATTGAAACGGTTTGTAACATTAAAGTAAGTAACGAACAATCAACTATCTTATCCAAATTTTTTAATGATTTAAGTTTTTCAATAAATCCGATCATAAGTGGAGCCATCAGTTTATATCAGTTGGAAGAAATCTATCATATGTTTCGTGCAATGCCGCTACCAAAAACATCTGATGATTTCGAAACTAGAGCAGCGGTATTAACAATCATTAATGAAATGGAAAGTTTTTTGATTATGAAATCAAAATCTAAGAGAAAATACGCTAAGTGAAATTAATAAGGAGTTGCTATAATTGTTTAAACTAGTTCTATCACTACTGTTAGTAATTGGTCCTGTTTGGCCACTTGGACAAAATCCAAAGGTAGGAGAACCATTTATTATCATTAACAAAGAAGTAAATAATTTAGCTTATATAGAAGATGGTAAAGTACTAAAGATTTATCGAATTGCTACTGGAAAAACAGCTGATTTAACTCCTGAAGGTATTTTCAACATTACATATAAAGCCAAAAATCCATATTGGCGCAAAAAAAATATTCCAGGAGGGGATCCTAAAAATCCGCTAGGTTCTAGATGGATTGGCTTTGACGCATTAGGTACTGATGGTTCGATTTATGGTATTCATGGAAATAATGACCCTTCAACAATTGGTAAATATATTTCAAATGGTTGTGTAAGAATGTACACAAAAGATGTAAATGAACTTTTTGATAAAATCCCATATGGAACAAAAGTACTAATCACAACATCATCAAGATCATTTGAAAAACTAGCTCGTGAACAAGGTGCAATTAAATAAAAAAGAGGATTCACCATTAAAAACTAAAAGTTCTTGATGATGAATCCTCTTTTTCCTTTTACAACATCGCAGCGATACCCGCAAGTAAAGTAGTAGCAAGCATTGATATTAACATAATGATAACGACTACTTTTTGTGTTTTCTTTCTCATATGAATACCACCTTATACTAAAGAATTACAATTTATTAATGATTGATTAGATTAATACAATAGTTGTCCTATTTTAGCATAAGTAGGATCATTTTTACAGTCTAAGCCTCTCGTTTAATCACTCCATGCTTTTTTTGTTTTACTTCCTCATAACAGCCTC
>NZ_NUGT01000076.1 GCF_002574545.1 Bacillus sp. AFS055030 | reverse complement strand
TGCTGTTCATCGGCACGGCCATCGGCAAGATCAGCATCACCGACTCGATGCGCACCATCTGGCCGTTCTGGCTGTCGGCGCTGGCAGTGCTGCTGGTGGTGGCGTTCTTCCCGCAGCTGTCCTTGTGGCTGCCGGCGGCGCTGCGCGCGGGCTGATCGTAATGCGCAAGAACATCGTGGAAGCCGGAGGAAGAATGATGCGGAAGGGCTTGGGTTGGCTGTTGGTCGGCGCGCTGCTGTGCACGGG
>NZ_NUGT01000075.1 GCF_002574545.1 Bacillus sp. AFS055030 | reverse complement strand
CACGCTCTTCGTCGCCCTTGGTGTCCGGCTGGCGATCAGCGCCCGCTAAATATTTTGAGGAGTAGCCGGGCTATTCCTCGTTCTCCTCCGAGATATACCGACGCTCGTGCCGCAGCCCCATGCTGGTCAGCATCTCGTAGCCGATGGTGCCTGCCGCCCTTGCGGCCTCATCGACCGAGATGTTGCTGCCGAAAAGTTCAACGTAGTCACCAGCTCTGACCAGGTTTTCCGGCAGGTCGGTGACATCGAAGATGGTGAGGTCCATGGT
>NZ_NUGT01000008.1 GCF_002574545.1 Bacillus sp. AFS055030 | reverse complement strand
ATTTAAATTAGCATTTGTAACAGGATAATACTTTGGTTGAAAATATGCTTGATATATTAATTGATAGTAACGAACCTAATGTGAAAATTTGGGCTTGTAGTGTAGCTTTAGAAATTGACTATAAATATAAAGAGGCAGAGCAAATATTAAAATATATTACAAATTCCCCTGAATTAGGAATATTGAGTTTTAATGCTGAAACGGTTCTGGAAAACTATAAAGGTAAAACACATAAATAGGTCTTAATCAACTAAACCAGCTAATAGTTTGTCAATAATTTTCAATAAAAAAATTTTGGGACTCATGTTATACTATTTTTGACATGCCAAATAATCTTCCACTTATTCAAAAATTGGAAGATTATGGTAATTGAAGTTGATTCAGATTTTAAGCTAGATCTTGGAAAGTCGTTTTGCTTTTTAACAGGGCATAAATCCAATGTAATAGTTTGTTTATACAAGCAATAACTGTTACTCTAAATGGTTTTCCTTCTTCACGCTTTTTATCATAAAATTGTCGCATTCGCTTATTTCTTGGGATGATTTCGTCTGTTGTCTTATTCTTACGATTATCACGAATTGCACACCGAACAGCCATAAATAACGCATGTCTCAATCGACTAGAACCACGTTTTGTAATACGGTTTCTACTGGCTGTGAATTTACCAGATTCAAAGACACTCGGGTCAACACCAGTGAAAGCCACAAGTTTTTTAGGATTATCAAACCGATCAATTTCACCAATTTCAGAGATAATCGTTGCCGCGATTTTTTTTCCGATACCTGGAATCGATTGGATGATAGTATATTCTTCAATTTCTTTGACGAGGACATCTATCTCTGCTTTTAAATTGGATAGATGTTCTTTGTATTGAAGAACCATTTTAATATGCATCTCAAGCGAAATAATAAGGCTCCTATAAAGATTTACTTGAAACGGATTTTTTTCAGCCGCAGTAATTAAAAGCTTAGCTCTTTCGTTTGCCCATTGTTTAGAACGACTAGTACATAAAGATGCGATTCGTTTAGCCAGTTGATCTTCACCTGCTTGTAACACAGCTTCAGATGAAGGAAACTCCAGTAAAGTTAAGAGTGAAACATTAGAATACAAATCTCCAAATACACCTCGATATTCAGGAAACACTTGATCTAGAATCGCTAAAAAATGTAGTTTTGCCTGAGAACTAATACCTGTTAAATGATCGTGCTGTCTGGTTAAATTTCGCAGGTTTAGTAACTGTGCACCACGTTTTTTATGTGGCTCTAACTCTTCTTTGTAATACAGCTCGCAGAGGTGGTACGCATCGATGACATCAGTCTTAACCTTTCTTAAGCTCGAACTTTTAGCTCGATAAGAGATTAATGGATTAATAACGATGTAAATATAATTTAAGCTATCTAAGAACTGCATAACTGGAGAATGGTAATGTCCTGTCGATTCCATTATTAATACTGGTTTTGAATTGGCTTTTTCTTCGATACTCTGTAAAAATTGATGTAGCTGCTTAAACCCTTCAACTGTATGTGAAATTTTAAAACTTTTTTTAAAAGGAGTCTTTCTATCTAAAAAAGCTTGTATTTGACTTTCTCCTTTTGCGACATCCAGACCAACTACTGGATTCATAAACTATCTCCCCCTAAAACTATTAAATTTATCGGTTCCCCAAATACTCCCTTATAGTGTCATAGGTTCGCTTGTTATTCGGGATCTTTGTCCCAACCAGCCCAAAGCATGTTTCTATAAGTAGGGGGTGAACTGTTTAGTTGACGGGGTCTAAGCCCCACTAATGCTTCGTTCTGCCCCGACTACTTAATCATAAGACCATATAAAAAATGGTCAACCAGTAAATAAAACTGGATGACCTTATAATACGAACTAATGCGTTAGTTGAACAACGTGAGTTGCTTCGGCAGTTCTTTTTAGTTCAACTAAATGTCAGATTAGTTCTATAAGGTGTGGTATAATTAAAAGGTAAATAATGGAATATTTATAAATGGAAACGTCTTAAAATATAAGGGGGATAAGTTTGAAATATATACTTACTCTTATTGTTGTTATGACTATATTAATAACAGGTTGTTCAAACTTTATTGGAAACGAAGAACAAAATATAAAAGTTCAAAAACGGGTCGATGATGTAAATAATTATGAAGACTTCAAAGTAATAACTAATAATAAGAAAGTTCAAAAGGTAAGAGAATTATTAGATAATATTGATTGGGAACATACAAAAGTAGATATGGTACGCCCAGCCGATTACAGATTTATATTTCAATTTAAAAATCCTGATATAAATGGAAAAGCAGTACTATATGAGCTTTGGATAAGTCCTAATAAAGATAAAGTGGAACTCACAGTAAATGCCGAAAGTAAATTTTTTCAATTAGACAAGAATCGTTCAGAAGAATTATATGAAATACTCATTGGTGGAAAATTATCTGACCTAAATTAATAATTTGATCTCTTATCTGAGGTTTTTTAAGACATTGAAAATTGAATTTTAATCATTAACCCATTTGCTATTCAACTAACTGATGCATTTAGTTGAATAAGAAAAAGTAAAGATCACAAATTGTGGTCTTTTTTCATTCCAGTATTCAACATAATGGCAGTTTAGTTGTATAAGAAAAAAGGAAAAAAGTTTAAAAAGTTGAATTATTTTTAAAAAAACTATTTGAAATCTAGTTGGGAGTTATCTAAATGATAAAGAATAAAATTTATAAAATAACAACACAAGAAATAAGTGAAATAAAAGAAGAAATGACACATGATCATTCTTTATTTCTAGTTGAATTGGATGGTAAAAAAATCCAAACCTGGGAGGATTATATTATTGAAGTCGAGAAAAAGTTTAAATTTCCAAGATCATGTGAGTATATGTGGGATAGATATCTAGATTGGATTAGAGATCTGACATGGTTTGAAGAAGATGAATATGAAGATAATAAGATTGAAAAATTTGCTTTAATAATTTACAACTTCAACAAATTTTCAAGAAAAAATGATTCATTAAAAAGGAAAATTATTGATCAATTCAATAGGCTTATCCTTCCTTTTTGGGAAGAAGAGGTGGAACGAGTAGTAGTTGAAGGTAAAGCTAAATCTTTTAAGGTTTATTTGGTTGAGTAAGAAATATTTCACTATAAGTTACATAACACGAGCTGCTTATCTTCGGCTTTTTTTATTGTAGTAAATGGCAGTTTAGTTTAATAAGGAAATATTTCAAAGCAAATTGTATAATCATAAAAAAGGGGTGATTTCATTTTGGAATATGTTCCGTATATACGTGAAATATTACTCGATGAAGAAATAGATGAACAAGAGTTTGTTAATACATTTAATAAGTTCTACAAGCAAGGATGTTATATTTATGCGATTATACCTGAGTACGAACAAGAACTATTAGAGGAATTAGCTAGTGACTTTAATGAACTAAATAAATTCCCTTTACCACGAGTTTTTCCAAGGGAAATAGGGCATTTAGGTTATGTAAAAGACAATCTAAATAAATATATTTTTGAATTTTATCTACGGTCTACCACAATGGACCATCTGGTTTTTTCCGAAACCGATGCAACAGAACTTTTAAGAAATATAAACAAGAAGAATGTTCACATTTACAAATTGTTTGAATTAAATAGAATTCCTCATATTACAATTGGTCCTGATGGTCAATGGCTTAATGTAGTAGAGTATTAAATTTAATACTTATGCAACTAACTGATGCTTTAGTTGAATAAGAACAAGCAAAGACCATTATTTTTGTGGTCTTATTTTTTGTTCTGCTAAAAAGTAACCATTTAAGGCATTATTGTCTTTATCTACAGATTTTCCCTTATTTGGTACATCTTTAATCCACGAAATAATTGGCTTCAATATTATTCATCCCCTTTTTTGTAGTATTGATATTATATTTTCATTCACCTTTTCTTTTTTAGTACCTAGCATTATGTTTAGTACTGGTTTTGACATAAAAATTGTTTTAAGTTCATCTAGTTTTCCTCCCTCTTTTCCATTACGATTAAGGAAGTTACTATTTTCGATAAAGGAGAATTACGATGGAAAGAACATTTGTAGTGTACGCTGGTCCAGATATTTGTGTAGCTGTCAATGCTGAGTCGGAAGAACAGGCATTTGAACGATTCGCAGAAACACAAATTATGGATGAAATCTTTAGAGATCACGTTGAGACTTTTATTGTAAATGCTAGTTTATTAGAAGAGTTTTATAGTGATGAAAACGGATTTCTATTAAATGAATCTGGTGAATTCAAGGATCATTTATTGAAAATTGAAGATGAAGAAGAATGTTTCAAATACATTTATAATTGTGTGGAAAAAAATGTAAGAAATTTCTGGTCTGATGCTCCACAATTTGCTGAAGAATACCTGCGCGAATATAGAAACAATAACAATGTAGATTATTATGAAGTAAGTTTTTCAAGAGAATTTTATATTGATACGTTTAAAAGAGTAGTTGATCTCGGTGATTGGTATGATGACTTAGTAATTAAGGAAATTGATCTTTCTACAAGAGATGTCCAAGTAATTTTTAATAAATAGGATCTGTTAAATTTAAATATTGATTTTTGAACTAAAAAAGTTTGTCTAATTAGACAAACTTTAGGAACTTTTATGCAACTAACGCATGCTTTATTTGTATAAGAAAAAGCAAAGACCACAATTTTTTGTACCTTAATTTTTGTTAGTATATCAACAATCTTCTTTAACAGAGCCAATAAAAAAAAGACTACCCTTGAAAAATTTTCAAAGTTAGTCTTTCCTATTACATGATTACTTTGTTTTATTCTTAAAATGTTGAATAATCACTTCAACAATTCTTCTAGAAGCTTCTCCGTCTCCGTATGGGTTAGATGCTTTAGACATTTTTGCATGTGCTTCTTCGTCCGATAACAGTTCATCGGCTAACGAGAAAATGACTTCTTCGTCAGTTCCAGCCAGCTTCAATGTACCAGCATCAATTCCTTCAGGACGTTCTGTCGTGTCGCGTAAAACAAGAACTGGTACGCCTAGTGAAGGTGCTTCCTCTTGTACACCACCAGAATCAGTTAGGATTAAATGCGATCTTGCAGCAAAGTTATGGAAATCGATCACATCTAGTGGTTCGATTAAATGGATTCGATTGTCATTTCCTAATACTTCATTTGCGATTTCGCGAACAACAGGATTCATATGTACAGGATACACAACTTGAATATCATGATGTTTTTCGACTAAGCGCTTAATCGCTTTAAACATATTTCTCATTGGTTCCCCTAAATTTTCACGACGATGTGCAGTCATTAACACTAATCTGTCATTTCCAATTTGATCAAGAACAGGATGAGTATATTCTTCTTTTACGGTTGTTTTAAGTGCATCAATTGCAGTATTACCAGTAATAAAAATTGATTCTTCCTTTTTATTTTCAGCTAATAAATTTTGTGCTGATTTTGTCGTAGGAGAGAAATGCAAATCCGTCATGACACCCGTTAATTGACGGTTCATTTCTTCTGGGTATGGTGAATACTTGTCCCAAGTACGTAAACCAGCTTCAACATGCCCAATTGCAATTTGATTATAAAAAGCTGCCAGACTAGCAATAAAAGTAGTTGTCGTATCCCCGTGAACTAATACAATGTCCGGCTTTACTTCTTGCATAACCTTATTTAAACCTTCCAATCCTCGAGTTGTTACATCGATTAATGTTTGGCGGTCCTTCATTATATTTAAATCATAATCAGGCGTGATGTCGAAAATTTCAAGAACTTGATCCAACATTTGACGATGCTGAGCTGTAACCGTCACAATTGATTCAATTTCATCTGGATGTTTAGCTAATTCAAGCACAAGTGGCGCCATCTTAATTGCCTCTGGTCTTGTTCCAAAAATGGTCATTACTTTAACAGTCAAAATTCTTTCCCCTTTCAAAAACAATTCGGTAAATTGAAATATGTATCTATCTATTGTATCGTAACTAACGAAATAAAGACATTTTTTACCATGAAAAATACCGTATATTCCTCTATTCACATCACAAATTATACAATTTAATCGTCTTAATTCCTAATAAGTTCTTTAACTAGTAATTTTCCTATTCGATCTCACAAATCGAAAAAAGCCTATACACTTAGTTTCCCATATTTGAAATCATTCATACTTGAGGCTAAGAAGAAAAAGCACAGTTCCTTCTATTCAAGAAATCACTGTGCACTAAGATCTACTTAATGTACTAATTTTACTTGTAACTCATCAATTAGACTCAAAATCTCTGAACACATTTTATCCATACAGTAATTTCCCTTCACAAATTCAACTAGTTCTTGCTTATTTCCTTTTCTACGATTCGCAATGTACTGAGCTGCTTGATCAATTGATTCAAAAATATACTCATCAGGGAATATCATACGAGCCCCTTCACGATTTAAAACAATTGGTACAGCACAAGAAGCCATCCCTTCAACGGGTGCTAAGTGAAAACTTTCATAATCGCTAACTGATAAAACATAACCAATCGACTCGAGCCACTCCGCTGAATCTCCCCACTCTTCAAATTGAACTTGATCACGATAATGGGAATTCTCAATTTTTTTAAATAAACTTGTATAATAGTCCTGCTCTTGTTGATTATTCCATACCCACGGAAACTCTTTCGGATGCTTCCCTTTTATTGAAAGCGTATATCGACTGTCTCTTTCATATAACTTTTCAAACAACTCAAGCGCCCGATCTAACCGTTTTAGCTTCGGTACATAACCAAGTAATCCAATTCTAAAATCTGCATCATATTGCTTCGGCAAATGGAATTTATCGACATCAACTCCATTTTGAATGACGATCATCTTTTCCCTAGGAATCCTTGCAACACGATGAAACTCCTCAAATATATAAGAAGAAATCGCAATAATCTTATCAATCTTCGTAAAATCAAATCGTTCTGGAAAAGGCGTATTCATTTCAAAACGATGCATTCTAACAATTAATAATTGATGATCTTTTTTATGCTCCTGATACCAAATCACATTTCCAAGTCCCCACTCACAAAAAAGAACAGCTGCCCAATTAACGATCTCTAAACTTTTGCCAACTTGATGAATTGTATGACCTTCCCACAAATCAATTTTTAGTTCAATGTCACTTCTAGCTTCAAACCTCTTAATCGCATCGTTTATAAATTTTAAATCATGCCCGATAATCGCCAGTTTCATAAAAACAGCTCCTTATACTAAAATACGCTCAATTGTGTCTTGGCTAATGGCTTGTTCATAGGCATCTCGATAAAAATTAAACTCATCAATTTCAAAAAATTGAACACCAGCTTTTGAGAAATGGCCAATTGATGATTTATGATTTAAAAGCTTTATAAATTCATTGGGGTGAAGAAATCTAGTCGCCTTTTTACAAATCAATGCCCCATCAATATAGCAATCATTTACGTAGTTATAGCTATTTCCATTGCCCTTAGCAATAATCGTATCATTCGTGTACTTAGTCGCTAACATCAAATCTCTTAAATAATTTTCTCCATAATAATGATCTAGATTAATTGGAGCAATATAATTCGAATCAACGAGATCATTTAAGCTAAAGTAATGATGGCAGTAATCAATTAGATAGGTTTTTACTTCTCCATAATTGTTTTGATTAAAAATATTTAAATAGCCTTCAAACAAATCGAGTAGGATCACTAGCTTTTTTTGTTTGATTCCTTGTCTATTGTAAATCGAGATTATTTTTTCATAATCAGCTTTACTTCGAACAATTCCTACTAAAGTAGCAGTCTCTTCATATTTCTCATATGGCAGATTAATAATGTCGAATAAATCTTCCACTCGATTCGTATATGTATGTTCTTCTAATACTTTTCGCAATGTGAGTAGACGATTCTTTTTATAAAAAGTCTCATCTGTAAAATAGTTTGAAAGTCGTTGTTTCATGATCTTTTCATCGTCTGTCGCTGTTACAATCTCTCCAAACATTCGATGAATCCCTTCTGAATGGGAACTAATAATCGGGGTATTACTTGCTAATAACTCAAATACTCTCCGGGCAAACATTGTCGGAGATTTCGTAATACTATTTACATTTAGTGCTACTTTATAGCCTTTATACGCAAGATCAATTTCATTTTGTTTTAAGTTTCCAACAATAAATGGTTTATACTCATCTGGAAATTGATTAGGACTTGTTGGATTATGATAGTTACGGTCATAAATATCTAGCCCGTATTCCTTAGAAGAATTGACTAGCTTCTCCATCGTACTCGTACGCTCAGGAAACTTTTTCCCATAATACGCCCCGGCAAAAACTACTTTCTCTTTACGAGGAATAGATTCAATTGGATTGTGAATTTTCGGTTGAGCTGCAAAAGGTAAGCAATAAACATTTTCGCAGCCTTCATCCACATAGTTCTGAACGGATTCAAAATCAGTCGTGAATACATAATCAAAATGCTTAGCAGTATCAATAAAGGCTTGATAATGGAACGGATCTTCCTTATTCCAAAAGACGGTCGGGATCTTATGCTCTTTACACCAATAAACTAATTTTAATAGTTTCGTATGATTTCGATGATTTTTCGTACCGATTTTATCCTTCCAAGCTCCATCATTCCCAAGCCAGGCAGACTCGCAAAAAAATAAATCTATTCGATGCTTTTTAAATTCCGTCAACCAATTCTCAGGCGTAATTTTTACAAGTTGAAACTCATAATCGAAGCATCGTGTCGTAAATTCGTCGGCGATAAACCCTACTCGAAAGTCCTTAATTTCTTTCTTTTGTTTGTTCAAGTGAGAATTGTCTATCGTACTATTTTTATATGAACCCATTAATTTAGCATGGAATATATGAAGTGTGGCCGCACCTGTCATATAAATCGAAAAAGAAGCCGATTGGATCCCACTTTGATTAAATTGAGATAGATCAACTAACTCGTCCAGCTGGAAATTGACTGTAATTGCGTTATACTCATGATCTACAAATCGTAGCTCACAAACTACTTCACACTTACCGCTCACAAATCCTGTGATGCCAAATTTAGTAAATAACTGACTCCTACCTTCATTAAAAAGTAGATCCATTAATTTTTTTTCGTCTTTATAATCAATAACCGCAGTCTGTTTTATTAGTTTGTTATGAAATAGCGTTTGCTTTTCCTTTTGAAACTTTTGAATCCCTTTACTAACGATAAAATCATCAGCTGACAATGGAAGTACCTCATGGTTTTGAAAATAGAAGGGTTCATCCACATTCATTAATTCTTGCAGCATCATCTTCGTGTCATATTTTTCATTACGTAATCTAGTAATTTGTTTTTCGATTAATTCTTTTAACATACATGACCCCTCATTTTCTTTTTACATACTTCAAGAGCTTCCAGTATTTCCTAGCTAATTTGCCAAACTTTGAATTCCGAAACGTTTCATAATTTAATTGCAGCTTTTGATATTCTTCTTGCAATTTTTCATATTCATACGAACCAAATGACTGCTTTACTTCGTTTACAATCACATAATCATCAAGCCCCATCATAAATTCCTCATGCTCAACAATTAAATCCAACCGACGAAATAATTGCTCTTCCATTCTCTTTTCTAATTCCATCACTTTATTAGAGAGACATTCATTTTCTTTCATTAACCATTCATTTTTCCGTACAATATTCCCATCGAGATCCTCAGTCGAAACCTCGATTAAACTTGGTTTAAAACTTACAGTTGTTGAATCAACATGACTACTATTCAATAATTGACTATTCTTCATTTCAAACCTCCAACAATAAGATAAACACCGTATCCAAGTAAGACGTGTTTATTAAAAAGGAAACGATTCTTAATTAGAGATTAACGACTTTTTGTGAAGCTTAATGAGTATCCATGTTAAAATAATGTAAAAAAATAACTGCCTTTGCAAATTTTGCGTAGGCAGTCTTAGTTATTTCCATATTGCTTTTCAAAATAATCTTTGTATTCACCTGAAACGATTTTCTCCCACCATTCCTTATTTTCCAAATACCATTGAACGGTTTGAGCAATTCCAGTATCGAAATGATAAGTTGGCTTCCATCCTAGTTTTTCTAATTTACTAGGATCAATCGCGTATCGTTTATCATGACCTAAACGATCTTTAACGAATTCAATTAATCCCTCAGATTTACCAAGCTCTTTAATGATCGTCTTAACAACCTCTAAATTCGTCCGCTCGTTATGTCCACCTACATTGTAAACTTCCCCGTTTTCTCCTTTATGCAAAACTAAATCAATTGCAGAACAATGGTCAAGAACATGCAACCAATCGCGAATATTTTCACCAGTGCCATAAACAGGAACTTTTTGGTCATTTAGAACGCGAGAAATCGTTAATGGAATTAACTTCTCTGGAAAGTGATATGGTCCGTAATTATTTGAACAACGTGTGATATTCATCGGAAATCCATACGTTTCATGATAGGCACGAACTAATAAATCAGAAGATGCTTTACTTGCGGAGTACGGGCTATTCGGTTGTAGCGGTGTATCTTCAGTAAAAAAGGTTGTAGGATCAAAATCTAGATCCCCGTACACTTCATCTGTCGATACATGGACAAATTTCTTAATGTTTATCACTTTTGAAGCATCTAGTAAAACTTGAGTTCCTAATACATTTGTTGTCACGAATATACTTGGGTCTGCTATTGAGCGATCAACATGACTTTCTGCTGCGAAGTGGATGACATAGTCGAATTTCTCTTTTTTAAATAAAGTCATGATGTCGTCACGGTTTGAAATATCAATTTTAATAAAATGATAGTTTTCATTTTGTTCGATATTTTTATGTTTTGTTAAATCCCCCGCATACGTTAAAGCATCCAAATTGTATATTGAATAAGATGGGTATTTATTGATCATGTATTGAACAAAGTTTCCACCGATAAAACCGGCACCACCTGTAACAGCTACTTTCATGTTTTTACTGTACCTCGTCTCTTTTATTTAATTGAACTAAATACCTTGCTAATGCGTCTTGCCATGAAGGTAAAGATTGAAAGCCATTATCTACTAGCTTTTGTTTTGATAATCTCGAATTTTTCGGTCGAGTTGCTCGAGTAGGGTAGTCTTCGGATGCAATCGATTTTACGAAAGTTTTTCTGTCTGTTTGTTTGAATATTTCTTTTGCAAAATCAGCCCAACTAGTAAAGCCCTCATTTGTTGCGTGATAGATTCCAAATTGATCTGATTTCATTAAATCGATTATGAATCTAGCTAGATCAACTGTATAAGTCGGTGAACCAATTTGATCTTCGACGATCTTTAATTCATTTCTTGTTTCTGATAATTTCAACATTGTTTTAATAAAATTATTTCCATTAATCCCAAATACCCACGAAATACGAACGATGAAATAGTTTTCGATGCATGATTGAACAACTCTTTCACCCTCAAACTTTGTTAATCCATAATAGCCGATTGGATCCGGTTGGTCATCTTCATTAAATGGACTTTCACCTGTCCCATTAAATACATAGTCCGTACTAATATAAATGAACTTTGAATGATGTTTTTTCGCAGCTTCAACTAAATATCTTGTTCCTTCTACATTCACATTCCAGCAATTCTCTTTATCATCTTCCGCTTTGTCTACTGCTGTATAGGCAGCGCAGTGAACAATTACATCCGGTTTAAATGAATCGATAATAGAAGAAACTGATTCCTTTTCAGTAATATCGAGTTCTTTTCGACCGATTCCTTTTACAACTAAACCATGTCGTTCACATTCCTTAACAACATCATAGCCTAGTTGTCCACCATAACCAGTTACTAAAACCTTCATTTATATTACTCCTTATAAATAAAATTATTTTCAGCATCTTTTAATAATGGTGCGGCTTTGTCTTTTTCAGATAATAATGGAGAACTATTCATTGGCCATTGCACCTGAATATCGGGGTCATTCCAAACAATTCCACGATCACATTCGGGTGAATAGAACTCATCCGCCTTATATTGGACTTCCACATTATCTGTTAACGTCATAAAACCGTGAGCAAACCCTTTTGGAATGAATAATTGTTTTTTGTTTTCTGCACTTAACTCGATTCCGAACCATTTTCCGTAAGTTGGACTCCCTTTTCTTAGATCGACAGCCACATCAAAAATTGCACCCCTTGTACAACGAACTAATTTCGTTTGTGCTTTTGGAGACAACTGATAATGTAATCCCCGCAACGTTCCCTTCAATGCAGAAAATGATTGATTATCTTGAACAAAATTCAAATCCATTCCAAGATCCTTCATTTTAGAATCATTATATGTTTCCATAAACCAACCACGATGATCACCATAAACAGTCGGTTCAATCACTACAATTCCTTTTATAAAAGTTTCTGTCATTTTCATTGATAATGACCCCTTGAACTAATATTTTATCTCGCCATTTGCAACTTTTCGTAAATAGTTACCATAACTTGTTTTACGAAGCGATTCGCTTAAACGGACTAATTGTTCTTTATCAATCCACCCATTAATAAAAGCTACTTCTTCTGGCGCAGATATTTTAATCCCTTGATGCTCTTCGATTGTTTTGACAAAATTAGTTGCCGACACTAAGCTTTCATGCGTTCCAGTATCTAACCATGTATAGCCGCGACCTAATAACTCAACTTCTAACTCTCCCAAATTTAAATAAGCTTCATTGACAGAAGTAATCTCTAATTCCCCTCGACTTGATGGTTTTACGTTTTTAGCAATTTCAATGACACGATTATCATAAAAATACAATCCAGTAACTGCATAATTTGATTTCGGAGCTACTGGCTTTTCTTCGATGCTCAAAACTTTCCCTGACTCATCGAATTCTACAACACCAAATCGCTCAGGATCCTGGACATGATACCCGAATACTGTTGCCCCTTTTTCCTTCATCGCAGCTTTCTTCAACATACTACGTAACCCACTGCCATAATAAATATTGTCACCTAATATCATCGCAACAGAGTCGTTTCCAATAAACTCTTCACCAAGAATGAACGCTTGGGCCAACCCATCTGGAAAAGGTTGTACTTTATAGTTCAACGAAACGCCAAATTGTGAGCCATCACCTAACAACGCCTCAAAACGAGGTAAATCTTCTGGAGTCGATATAATTAAAATCTCTCTAATACCAGCTAGCATTAAAGTAGATAATGGATAGTAAATCATTGGTTTATCGTATACAGGCAATAGTTGTTTACTAGTCACCATCGTTAATGGATAAAGACGAGTACCGCTGCCACCTGCAAGTATAATGCCTTTTATTGTTAAGACCTCCTAAACATTTAGGAATATATATATTATTATGATAGTGGTTAAGGGGTTGTGTAGGTAAACTTCTTAGAGGATCTATGAGTTTGGTGGTAAAGAGTGGTATTTTTGATGAATATGATCAAAAAAAATAGACACCGTTAAAAAATTTTAACAGTGTCTAACTAATCATTATTTTGTTTCAGCGGGTAACTCTAAATGCTGGCGAAGATCATTTGAGATAGCGTTTCGTTCCTCTTGCGGAATTAAATAATAGTATATACCATCAATTTTCTTACCTGAACCAGTCACTTGGGATTTACTAATCTTTTTCGAAGCCTCACGATAATTTTTTTGAATTGCGATCATATCGTCTAACTTAATATTCGTCACAACATTCTTTTGAATCGCTTGTAAAACGGATTGGTAATTTGTTAAAGAAGAAATGGTAGCTCCTTTTTTGATTACCGCTTCAATGATTTGTCTTTGTCGCTGCTCACGACCAAAGTCACCTCGTGGGTCTAATTTACGCATACGAGAATACTTTAATGCATCCTCACCATTCAAATGAATTTGGCCCTCCTCAAAATGTACACCACCATAAGTAAAGTCTAAGTCATTAACGACATCAACTCCACCTACTGCATCAACAATATCTTTAAAGCCTTCCATATTTACTTCAAGATAATAGTCAATTGGAATATTTAAGAAGTTCTCAACTGTATCAACTGACATTTGGATTCCACCAAATGCATAGGCATGGTTAATTTTATCTTCTTTCCCTTTTCCAACGATTTCCGTTCTTGTATCACGTGGAATACTAACCATTTTTGTCGTATTTGTATTTGGATTAACCGTCATCACAATCATCGTATCCGAACGGCCCTTATCACCAGGACGATGATCGACACCTAATATTAAAATAGAGAACGGTTCTTTCTTTTCAACACTTATTTCTTCTTCTCGTTTATCTGATTTTTTGATTCCTTTATAAATCGCATCTGTCGTCTTATTTACATTATGGTAAATAGAATACGCATAACCACCAATTCCTAAACCGATCACAACTAATACACTGACTACAATTAATACTACTTTTTTTGCCGTTGACATTTTTTTAGCTGATTTTTTTTCTGATCTAGACAATAGTTTTCTCCTTTTATGAACTTTATCTTTAATTAAAAATCCATTATTCCAAAAACTTCATTATATTAATATAAGTTCTACTTTTTCAAATCATCCATCTTTATTTAACGTTTACTGTTAACATGTCCTTTAAATAATCTAATAAATCTTCTCTTAAATCATCATGTTTTAAAGCAAACTCAATCGTTGTTTTAATAAATCCTAATTTTTCACCAACATCATGACGCTTTCCTTCAAAGTCATATGCAAACACACGTTGAATCGTATTTAATTCTTGAATAGCATCCGTTAACTGAATCTCTCCACCAGCACCGATATTTTGTTCTTCTAAGAACTTAAAAATTTCAGGTGTAAAGACATAACGGCCCATAATGGCTAAATTCGAAGGAGCTGTACCAGGTGCTGGTTTTTCAACAAAGTTTCTTACTTCGTAGCTTCTGCCATTTTGCATGATTGGATCAACAATTCCATATCGATGTGTTTCTTCTTCTGGTACAGTTTGCACACCAATTACAGAAGAGAATTTTTGGTCATATTGATCAATTAATTGCTTTAATCCTGGTGTTTCTGCTTCAACAATATCATCACCAAGTAATACTGCAAATGGCTCATTCCCAATAAAATTACGTGCGCACCATACAGCATGACCTAATCCTTTTGGTTCTTTTTGACGAATATAATGAATGTCAATATTAGATGGAGCTTTTACTTGTTTTAATATATCATATTTTTCTTTTTCTAATAAATTTTGTTCTAACTCAAATGAATAATCAAAGTGATCTTCAATTGCACGTTTACCTTTACCTGTTACGATAATAATGTCTTCAATTCCTGATTCAATCGCTTCTTCTACTATATATTGAATTGTTGGCTTGTCTACGATTGGTAACATTTCTTTCGGCATCGCTTTTGTTGCAGGTAAAAAACGTGTTCCTAATCCCGCTGCTGGAATAATTGCTTTTCTTACTTTTTTCATTTCAAAAGTCCCCCCATGTTCTTCTCTCTATTTTATATCTATACGCATGTGATTTAATACACAAAAATGTAACTCCATTTAAAAAACTAAAAAGGGTACATAATACCCTGATGATTTACTTCTAAGCAGACAATTTTACACTTCGAAACTAAATAACCTTTACTCTTCCAAGTAAATCCTGCCTTGAATTATTTTTTTAGAATAATATTAGATAATCAACAAAACTTATTATAACAATTTCTCAACATTTCGTTAAGTAGTTTTTAATAAATATTTAGATTGACGTTTGCACAAACTAGAGGAAATATCTACATTATAATGGTTTAGACCTATTTATATTACAATCATTAAACAATATTGTAACGTTATTTATTATACAAATATAATTATTTTTTTGCAGATTGGAAACAAGTTTAATCAATAGGAATAAAAAAAATTGGATAATAGACCTCTTTTTTAAGGTGCCTATTATCCAGTTAACAATTATTATTTTGTTTCTAAAGGTAGCTCTAAGTGCTGGCGAAGATCATTTGAAATAGTATTTCTGTCTTCATCCGAAACAAGTAAATAATAAATTTTATCAATCAGTTTACCTTGACCTGTAATCTGAGTTTCTGTAATATTCTTCGCAGCAACACGATAGTCTTTTTGAATTGATACCATATCATTTAAGCCAAAGTTCGTCACAACATTCTTTTGAATCGCTTGTAAAATCGATTGATAGTTTGTTAAAGAAGAGATTGTTGCCCCTTTTTTAATAACTGCTTCAATCACTTGTCTTTGTCGCAGCTGACGTCCAAAGTCACCTCTTGGGTCTTGCTTACGCATACGAGAATAAAGTAAAGCATCATCACCATTTAAATGCATTGGTCCTTTAGTGAAATGAACTCCACCATAAGTAAAGTCTAAGTCATTATTCACATCAACTCCACCTACTGCTTCTACGATATCTTTAAAGCCTTCCATATTTACTTCAAGATAATAATCGATTGGAATGTTCAAAAAATTTTCAACCGAGTCAACTGCCATTTGAATTCCACCAAATGCATAAGCGTGATTAATCTTATCTTGTTTACCTTTACCAACAATTTCTGTTCTCGTATCACGTGGAATACTTACCATCTTTGTTGTATTAGTATTCGGATTAACTGTTAACACAATCATCGTATCCGAACGACCTTTATCACCAGGACGATGGTCAACCCCTAATAGTAAAATCGAGAAAGGTTCTTTCTTTTCAACACTTACTTCTTCTTTACGTTTATCAGTTTTCTTGATGCCTTTATAAATTGCGTCTGTTGTTTTATTTACATTGTGGTAAATTGAATAAGCATAACCGCCTATTCCTAGACCAATGACAACTAGTACACTAACTAGGGTTAGTAGAACTTTTTTTGTCGTGGACATTTTTTTAGATGAGCGTTTTTCTGATCTAGACAAGATTTTTCTCCTTTAATTATGAACTTTATTTTCCTATGAAAAATAGTCAGAATTGCTTATATTTCTATCTTACTTGATTAGAAAGGCATTTGCATAATATTTATGTGTTAATTTTTTGAAAAACTAAAAGAATGCAAAATCTTTTTAGGTACAGACTTTTTATTTTCTTGCATAAGAAAAATGCACAGGCAATCATTATAAATTACCTGTGCAAAAATTACCTACTTATCAAAACGACTTAAAACGTCTTTCTTTATTGCCTCTAATTTTTCATTACTATTTGTTAATGTATTTCCTTTAACCCCGAAATAAAATTTAATTTTCGGCTCAGTACCAGATGGACGTAATGCACACCAAGATCCATCTGATAAAATGTATTTTAAAACATTTGATTTCGGAAGATTTATTTCGTTTTTTGTGCCATCTTTAAGAATTGTTCTAGTACTTTCTATATAATCTTCAATGATCGCAACTTCAAGACTAGCAAACTCTTTCGGAGGATTCACTCGGAACTCATTCATCATTTGTTGAATTTGCTCTGCTCCATCTTTCCCCTTCAATGTCATAGAAACTAAATCTTCTTTAAAGAAACCATACTTTTCAAAGATTTCTAGTAAACCATCATATAATGTTTTACCTTGCGATTTATAGTAAGCAGCAACTTCACAAGCTAATATAACAGATTGAACTGCATCCTTATCTCTTACAAAATCACGAATTAAATAGCCATAGCTTTCTTCATAGCCAAATTGGAACTTGTACTCACCTGTTTGTTCATACTCTTTAATCTTCTCACCAATAAACTTAAAGCCAGTAAGCGTATCAATCGTATCAATACCATAGTTTTGTGCAATAACACGTCCAATTTCAGATGTAACAATTGTTTTTAAAATTACACCATTGTCAGGTAAAGTTCCAAGTGATTTCTTTTGAGATAATAAATACTCAAGCATTAACGCACCAGTTTGGTTACCTGTTAAAATCGTAAACTCACCTTCAGCATTACGCACAGCAACACCTAAACGGTCTGCATCAGGATCAGTTGTAATTAATACATCTGCATTTACTTTCTCACCATACTGAATACTTAATTCAAATGCTGCATGTTCTTCTGGATTCGGAGATTTTACAGTCGTAAAGTTTGGATCTGGAAGCTCCTGCTCTTTAACAACAGTTACATTTGTATAACCCAACATACTTAATCCATTACGAACAGGAATATTAGACGTCCCATGTAAAGGTGAGAAAACAATAGTTAAATCCTTCGCATGCTTTTCTACAATTTTTGCATTTACAACAACTGTTTTTAACTCTTCTAAATAAGCTGTATCTACTTTTTCGCCGATCATTTCTAGTAAACCATTAGACAGTAACTCTTCTTTTGAAGCTACCTCCACTGATAATTCATCTTCAACCTGATCTACGAAACTAGTTAATGCATCCGCTTCTGCAGGAGGTAATTGTCCACCATCAGGACCGTATACTTTATAGCCATTGTATTCAGGTGGGTTATGACTTGCTGTTAATACGATCCCACTGAACGCACCTAAATAACGAACTGCAAATGATAAAACTGGAGTCGGACGCAAGCTTTCGAATACATATGTTTTAATACCATGTGCACCAAGAGTCGTTGCTGCTTCCATTGCAAATTCAGGTGATTTGTGACGTGAATCGTAAGCAATTACTACACCTTGACGTTTTGCTTCTTCACCATGGTTCTCGATGAAACGTGCTAACCCTTCTGATGCTTTTCGTACAGTGTAAATGTTAAGACGGTTTGTACCTGCGCCTAGTTCTCCTCGCATTCCGCCTGTGCCGAATTCTAGGTTTTTGTAGAAGCTGTCTTCTATTAGTTTTTCGTTTGATTTCATTTGTTCTAGTAATGATTTTAGTTCATTGTCTAGTGATGGATGGTTGTACCATTTTTTGAATTGATTTTTATGATTCATCTACAATTTACCTCTTATTCTTAAAACCGTAAAACAATCGATTGACAATTATTGATTTTTATAAACATTGAAATTGATTGTTTTAAATTTTTCATTTTAGTATTACAAAACAATATTTTGGGTTTTGGAAAGAAATACAAATATGTAGTTAAGGACAAAAATAAGCGCATACAACTTCCCAGACTTAATTTTTAATTTTATTCAGAAATAAATAAGTAATTCAACCAACTTACCTTTATCTTTTAAATTGAGTTGTATTAATATAAAAAAGCGTTAAAGATTCTTAAATCAGATCTTTAACGCTTTTTAAATTTCAATTCGCATTTGCAATTTTACTCTTGGGATTAATACAAATAAGTCTAAGCTAAAGTAAAACACGCCCCAAAGGAACAAATAATACATCCCTAAAAAATTCTACTTTTCCTACATAAAGAATTGATGCCATTCATCTATAATGGCATAGAGTTCTAATATTTCCCTAGTATTTTTCCTTTACTATTCCGAAATCCTACAACTCTAGAATTCAACCAAGAAGTAACAGGTATGGTTATTTTTGGTCTCAAGGAAAAGATATGACCCTTTCAAAAAATGGAGATTTCTTACTTAACTTGTTGGTTTAGGTCAAATTTAGTTCTTTTTATAATACTCGATATACCAATCCGCGAATTGCTGTAATCCATTTTCAATAGATGTCATTGGCTTAAATCCAACAGCTTGATCTAGTGCTTCAGTTGAAGCATAAGTCGCAGGTACATCCCCTGGCTTAATCGGCTCAAATACCTTTTCAAACTTTACTTCCCTTTCCAATGCATTGCTTAAGCACTTTTCGAGGGTTTCAATAAACACCATCAACTTCTCGGGACTGTTGTTACCAATGTTAAATACTCGATGAGGCACGTCTTCCTCACCTACAGAAGGATTGTTAAGTAATCGTTCAATTCCTTCTACGATATCATCTACATAAGTAAAATCACGATACAAATCATTCTCAAAATCACCATTATTAAAGATTTTAATCGGTTCTCCAGCAAAATACTTATTGGTAAATCCAAAATAGGCCATATCCGGACGACCCATTGGTCCATAAACTGTAAAGAAACGAAGTCCTGTTGCTGGGATCTTATAAAGATGGCTATAAGTATGTGCCATCAATTCATTTGATTTCTTAGTTGCTGCATAAAGGGAAACTGGGTTATCTACCATATCTGTTTCCTCAAAAGGAACCTTCTTGTTTGCTCCATAGACTGAGCTAGATGATGCATAAATAAGATGATCTACCGGGTAATAGCGACATGCTTCAAGGATGTTATAAAAGCCAATAATATTACTTTGGATGTATACATCTGGGTTCTCGATGGAATAACGCACCCCAGCCTGGGCAGCAAGGTTAACAACAACATTTGGCTTGTACTCCTCAAAAACAGACTCAATCATTGTTTTATCTGAAATGTCACCTTTAATAAATGTAAAGTTAGCAAAAGGTTTAAGTTTCTCGAGACGAGCAAACTTAAGGTTAACATCATAATAGTCATTTATATTATCAATACCAATTACTCGCGCCCCTTGTTCAAGAAGTTTCTTAGATAAATAGAAACCGATAAAACCTACTGCACCCGTAATTAGGTATGTCTTGCTTTTGTCTATAGAATTAAACTGTTGTTTCACTTAGATTCTTCTCCTTTGTATTTTTTACAATGGCAAGCCTGCTTGTCCCATTTTGTCTTCCAACAGAGTAGTATTCTACCCCAGCCTCTTTCATATAACTAACTCCATAAATATTTCGACCATCATAAACTAATGGAGTTCTCATTAAATTTTTATATTCTTCTGGTTTAATAGCCTTAATTTCGCCCCACTCTGTAAAGATGAAGCAAACATTTGCATCTTTTAACGCATCTTGAGGATTTTTAACATATGTTATACTACCTCTGCCATTCTTTCCTTCTGGATAAACACGTTTAAAGTTATCTGCTCCGACCGGATCATAAGCATAAATATCTGCCCCTTGTTCCAATAATAAAGGAACATTGTCTAGAGATGGTGCCTCTCGCAAGTCATCTGTACCAGGCTTGAATGTTAAACCAAAAACTGCAACTTTTAAACCACTAAATGTTATTAATCTCTTACTTGCTTTCTTATAAAGTAGGGTTTTTTGTTCAGTATTTACATCAATTGCAGCGCTGACTGTTTTAAGTTCATACCCGTGTTGCTCTGCAATATACTTCAATGCCTTCGTATCTTTAGGGAAACAGCTGCCACCGTAACCAATACCAGCATTTAAAAATTTACTGCCAATCCGATCATCAAAGCTCATTCCAACTGCTACATCTTCAATATCAGCACCGACTAGCTCACATAGATTAGAAATGTCGTTCATGTAAGAAATTTTAAGAGCAAGAAAATCGTTCGAAGCATATTTAATCATCTCAGCTGAACGCCTACTTACAGACACAATTGGGATATTAAATGGCTCATAAATATTCATTAACAATTCTTGTGCCCATTTACTTTCTGTACCTATTATAATTCTTGCAGCATGTAAAGTATCTTTAACCGCTGTACCCTGTGCTAAAAACTCCGGATTTGATGCGACTTCTACTCTAATTTCTTTTTCGCCATTATTAGAGGAGTTTCCAATATATTTTTCCCCGTCATGTGGAAGGAAGTCATAGATAAACTGCTCCACCTTATCATTTGTACCAACAGGAACAGTTGACTTCACAACTACCAAACAATCCTTTTCAATTGACTCAGCAATCTGTCTAGCAACTGTTGCAATATATGAAAGATTAGCAGAACCATCAGGTAGTTCTGGTGTACCAACACCAATAAAAATAGCGTCTGCTTCCTTATAAGCTTGTGCATAATCTGTCGTGTAATTTAATCTACCCGCTGCGTAATTCTTTTGCATTAATTCTTCAAGTCCTTCCTCAAATATAGGAGAAATTCCTTGTTTCATCATATTTACTTTATTCTCGTCGATGTCCACACAGGTTACTTGGTGGCCTACTTCAGCAAAACATACACCTGCCACTAATCCGACATAACCTGTACCTGCAACTGCTATCTTGTACATTATCTCGCTTCCTTTTCTCATAAATTAACTCAGTTTCTTTTATTAAAAAAATCTAATCATTCAAAAGAGTATTATTTAAAAATTATCTTCCGCTCTATCCATAAACATAAAATCAAATAACTTAACTAATCAGAACATAAAGTAACTTATGGTAATCACCAATGTATTTTACAAAACAATTACTACCGTTCTCTACATATCTAGGATGGTAACAAATACTATAATTTTTAAAGTCGAAGTTGCTCTAGAGCTTTATAGATTATTTACTCTAATTTGGTAAATGCCTTATCTAATATTTTTTTTAGCTATTATTTATTTTTTTTTGAAATTACCATCTTGGATATTTTTAATGTCTCATTTCGTAAACTTGGAAATAAAAATAGTATTCCAAAATAGAATACTATGCATAGAAAAATTGATATAAAACTCCATATGAAGCCCTCATTTATTTGCTGAAATGCATATCCGATTATCCCCATAGATACTGCAGATATAATAGTCGGTAAAACATTTTTAAATGTTTTATAGATTGGAAACCTAATTAAATATTTCATAACAATAAAGTGAACTAAGATGCCTTCAAGTCTTATCAATGATCGTGAATATACCAATGCCCAAAATCCGTATTTAGAACTAATGATACAGGTAGGAACTAAAACTATTAGGTGGAGTATTTGTGCTAGAAAGGATAATTTTGGCCTACCTTTAGCACGATATACTTCACTACAAAAATGAGCAAAGACAATTTGCATTGAGCTGGTTAAAGCCCATATTCCTATCACATTACTAGCTTCTGACCATTGACTTCCTAACAAAATTTTAGTCGCTATATCACTATAAAGGAACATACCAATCCCTAAAGGAAATACAATTATAGACACTATTCTTTGAAACTTAAAAAATAGTTGATTAAACTTTGTGTCATTATCTTGCAAACGTGATAATCCAGAAAATAATACCGGCACTATTGAAGAAGTTATCAGTGCCATTAATGTATTAACTAAAGAAGTTGATGTTTTATACAATCCTAAATAATACTGGTTTAAAACTGTTCCTATAATAAATGAATCAACCCAGATTGTTAACCATATTGAAATTGCTTCAATTAATGACCACACACTGAATGAGAGCATTTTTTTTAATCTTTTAAAGCTGTAAAAAAAAGTAGGTTTCCAACTTGAATTGATTGTTAAAATAAGAGCATTTGAAACTTGAATGATTAATGTTCCAATAATTAATGCCCAATATCCAAACCCAAATAAGGCTAATGGAATTGTAACAATGAATGGTATAAAAATAGAAATTAATCTAACCCAAAATAATGTCTTAAAATCAAAGCTTCTTCGGTACAATGCCATTTGAATACTTGAAAACGAGGTTAACGGTAATTGTAAACATGCAATTGCAAGGACATTACCTAATCCAGGATTTCCAACCAAATTTGCAATTGGTTGACGGAATATAAAAATAATTCCCCACAAAAGGATTGAAATCCCCATGTTTGTCCAAAAAGCCACATTAGCATATTTATTCTTCTCATCTTCATTTTTAAATTTATTCTGGACTATATACTTTTGAAAACCAGAATCAGTTAACATATCGGCAAAGCTTATTATCATAGTTACTGTTGTAACTACGCCAAAAGCTTCTGGTGCTAGAATCCTAGCCAAAATCATATTTGTTACTGGACTAAATAACTTTGCTGTAATCTCTGTTATTGATGACCATTTTGTTGCATGGAAAACTTTACTCTGAAGGTTTTTCTCATTCAAAATACTTACCCCTTAATAAAAACAGAACTAATTTATTTTTCTAAAGTTAAGATAATTCGATTTCACTATTAAAAATACTTCAAATGTTCAATTTCGTTGTTCTTTGCAATGAAAAAGACCTATGGCCATATACTGAATAAGTCAGGTATTAACTCGACAGATCCACTTATAAAGGACATAGCTCGTAGCTTTATATATATATCATAGGCTCATTCTCATAGCCCAGGCACCCAATTTTCCAACCCGTACTTCCTATTTATTATAAAGTTTAATGAACTTTTTCCTCTCCATGTGATGATTAGCTACTGCCCAGAATACTGAATACCAGATAGTCATATGTTGCCACGAATATGTTACACTTCCATAATCTTGTAATAAGATTGACAAAATTAGGACAGAAAATAATCCTGCTAAAACAGATTTATTTTTTATTCTTAAAATTACTCTAAATAATGAGAATAAGAAACTATAATAAATTAATGCTCCTATAAGTCCAAATTCCACCATAATTTGTAACAAGTTATTTTCAGCACCATAACCCGTCGCGGTTTGGAAAGTATTAAAACCATATCCCAAAAACGGCTTACTTCCTATCCATTCATATGCTACATTTTTTAGTTGCTGCCGCATAAGATAAGAGTTACCATCTAATGAATTGGATTGTGAAAATATGTTCATTATCATAGACTCAAGCCTAATCCCTACTGCATCATAAATAATAGGGACTTTAGAAAGAAGTATATATCCTGCTATTGGAACAACAAGGAACAAAACTATTTTTTTTAACGTAATACCCTTTCTCATAAAAAAATACGTGTATATTATATATAGTATATAAATCAACAATCCTTTTCTTGATCCAGAAAGTAACATTCCAATTGTTAAGAAGACAATAAAAATATAACAATACCACTTTTTAAATCGCACAGAATAATATAGTAAGAATAATGTTGCTATAGCGCAAAAGGTAGCAGTTCCATTAGAACTTTTGTATATAGGAACCCCTGCTATTTGATAACTAACTATACTACCAGAACCGTTATGCCCCAACCTGGATGCTACTGCATTATCACCAACTAAAAGGAATATTATAACCAAAGAAATTATACTAATAGCCACATATAACCTCATGAATTTTTCAGGTTTTTCGAGACGCATAAGATAATTATAAATAAATATGGAGGATACGTACTTCATTAGCAAAAGCATCAATCGATCCTCAACATTCCCTGTACCCCAGCCAATTAAGGATAAGATTAGTGCAAACAGGAAAAATAGACCATAGGATATAAGAAATGGGTTTAAATAAAACTTCCCATCTAACATAATCAAAAATATTCCTGCTATGACTGTTAATAATAACGAAATAAATGTCAATTCACTCGGAAATATATTTTGTTGGAAAAGTAAGAAAACAAACGCTATCTCAAATATTCCCAAGCATAGTTTTTTTCTACTAATCTTCATAAAACTCCCCTATTTTAGAATGATTCCTATCTTCCTCAACTAAATGCGCCTGTGATACTGTTGATAGATTTATCCACTGTCCTAATTTGTAATCCCAAATTTCGGGGGTAAATTCTTCTGCACCACTTCCTGGATAAAAGGTCAATTCACCAAAATATACCTGCTCTCCCTTTTGATAAAAATCGACCCTGACGAAAGGAATATCTTTGGATAGAATTTTTGCCAATTGTACCATTTTTTCATATTGACTCGGTTTTTCAATTTCAACTGAATTTCTAGGATAATGTCTTTCAAACGGCATTGGCAACCAATCTTCATCGTAAAAGTTAACACATAACCCCTGCTTTGAATTTCTATTAGAGCATACAAAGGAACACTTTAATTCCCCGTTAAAACACATCAACTTATAATCATTAATCTGTATCTTTTCATTTTCATCTTGCAAATTCTCCTCAATGATAATTCTTGGGGGAACATTTTTATAGGGCCATTCTCGGCCTGCATAGAAAAAATTTCTCTTCAACATCCTTTTAAAATCTTTTTCAATTTTTTTAATGTCAATATCTTTTTTGTCATTAACTACAACTACTCCTCCAGAGTTATGGGTACATTTAATTACAAATCGATTAGGTAACTGACTGAAGTCAATATCTTCAAACTTATCGTAAACTCCTATCGTTGGTATAATGTATTCTGGACCTACCATTTCTTCTACATAAGTTTTGACAGCGTATTTGTCAACCATTAACGAATACCGTGGATTTCTATCATACAATTTTAGCCACTGCATTTTTTCATTAAACGATTGAGGATTGGCTAAATTTAACCTTTTACCCATCCGTAATCTATATACAAACTTCAAATAAGTCTCATCATTCCAAAAATTAAAAAAACCAGCTTTATCTAGTTTCCACTTGATATACAACGCTATCTTTTTGGGATCTTTAATTTTTTTCAATACTTTCATCTAGTCACCTCCAAAAAATTATTATTTTAGTTACTTTGATAAATACTACTCAATTATTCTATCTGGTATCAAACTAGTTCTAACCACATTTTGCAAATATTTTTTGCTGATATTTCTTCTCTGATTTTTGTAGCATTAGCCGAAATTTTTTCTGCATACGCTCTATCCTCTGCAATTTTACTCATAGCTTCTACTAATGCATCACAGTCATTCATTGGAATTAAAATGCCATTTTCATCGGTCTTAACAAACATCCTTGCACCTCCAACAGGACAGTCTGTTACAATCGATGGTATTCCCATGCCCAAAGCTTCAAGCATAGAGTTGGATATTCCTTCATGATTAGAAGTAGAAACATACATTGCAGCTTTGTTGATTTCTTCAGGCAAATTTGATGCAAATCCAGGTAACTTAATAATGCTCATTAAGTCATATTTCTTTATTTCTCTTTCTAATTGGTTTCGCAGTGCTCCCTCGCCATAGATTGTCATATTATATTCCGGATGTTTCTTATGGAAAATCGAAAAGGCTTCAATTAATAGTGAAAAATTCTTTTCTTCAGAAAACCTACCAGCTGCCACAATTCGTTTTTCACGTTCTCCTTCATATCTTTTAGGTAATTTATCTGTATCTAAAGGATTTGGAATAATACAACTCCTCTTTTGACGATTTTTATTGTAATATGATTGTGCATCTGGCGTTTGAAATACCATCAATTCAGCCAAATTATAAAGTCCCATCTTACGCATAATGAGGATTCCAACTCGATCTTTCCAGCTTAAATTTTTAGCCCAGAAACTAATACGGGGATCGGATCGTTCAGAAGTTATAACTCGTTTATTGATCCCCATATTCGCAATCATAGTATATAACGTAATCAATGGCAGAAAGGGTATAACCGTCGAGTCATCACTTTTTTTCAATATTGAACGCAACTGTTTAATCCTTGAAATTGTTTTAAATTTTTTACTACCAGTTTTAATCTGAATACAATTTACTTTATCTGATACATGATATATATACTTTTTTTCACGCATAACTACTAGAGTGACATCTGCACCCGCTTCTGCACACATTGTTGCCAAAATTGACATTACACGCTCTGCCCCGCCATCAGCTAGAGAGCCTGTAACAAATATTATTTTTTTATTTTTGTAATTCATTTAAATCTCCTCTTTACACAGCATTGAGTAAATAAATTGGAATTTTAACTTAGGGAGGCTGGTTGTATGACTATAATAATCAATCGTCTTTATATAATTAATTCCTTCGTTTATCTCTTCGGCAGATTTATCCAATCACCAAACTTATAATCCCACTCTTGAGGTTCAAAAGGCTTCATTCCACTCCAATGGTAGAATGTAATCTCCCCAAAATAGACTTTACCGTTTATATTATAAAAATCAATTCTTGCATGGGGCATATCTCTACTCAATCTTTCAGCAAGTTCAATCATTTTTTCATAGTTTTCCGGTTTAACGAGCTTTTTTTGTGAATTGGAATATCCATTACGAAATGGAAGATGTACAAAATCTCTATCAAAGTAATCAAAGCAGGTTTCAGTATCCGCCCCTCTATCAGTAGCAATATACATAGCTTTGACAATACCATCAAATGCAAAAAACTTATAGTCATTCAATCCATTTCCAGATTCGTCATCCATATATTTTTCTGCTATAATACGCGGCAAAACGTCCTTATAAGGCCATTCTCTAGTGTTGAGAAAGTATTTTCTTTTTAAGCATCTTTCGATTTGCTTCTTCGCCTTGGCTTTGTCCAATTTAGTTTTATCTTTACATATAACTAGGCCGCCGCTATCATGTGTACATTTCAATACAAATTGATTCGGCAATTTATCAAAATCAATATCATCGAAACGTTCCCAAATACCCAAAGTTGGAATTATATAGTCCTCTCCAATAACAGAAGCAACATATTCCTTTACTCGAAATTTATCAACCATCATTGTGTACTCCGGGCGTCGATTATAGAGTTTCAGCCATTGTAATTTTTCATTGTATGTCTGTGGATTTGTTAGCTCTAACTTTTTCTTCATTCTGTTTTTATATAGAAGCTTCAGATAAAATGCATCACATCCTACTGTATCTGGCAACACTCGACCAAGAGACATAATCATGAACAAGCTCGGATCCTTTTTAAATTTATCAATAATATTCATGTCAATCCCCTTAACTCTCTTTAACTTCGACCATTTTTGGCAATAGAACTCACTACGCCCCTAATATAGGTCTCCCACTCTGCACATACTTTTTCTGTGTCATAATGCTCTACAACTTTTTTTGCTTCTGCTCTGAGCCTACTGGATAGACCATCATTACCAATTAGTAATTCCAGTGTATCAGCCATTATCTGTGACTCATTCATAGGCACCAATATTCCATTTTTCTTATTTTCTATAATTACTGCAGGTCCTCCAATCGGACAATCTGTGGCTATACATGCCATTCCCAACGCCATAGCCTCCAATAAGGCATTAGGCATCCCCTCAGAATTTGACGGAAGTACAAAAATCTCTGCATCAGAGATGTACTCCTGAATATTGTCTTTTCTCCCCATTAAACGAACTTGACTTTGCAGATTTTTCTTGTTTATAAAGCTCTGCAATTCATTCCTTAATGGACCTTCTCCAAAGATTTCAACTGAATATTCCGGATACGAAACTGCTATCTTAGAAAATGATTCAATGAGCAACCTTTGATTTTTTTCCACAGATAGGCGCCCAACAGAAACAATTCTCTTTGTTCTAACCCCTTGGTGTAATTGAACTTTAAAATTAGGGTTCAAGGGATTTCGTAATACTATACTGTTACAATTGAGAATATCATTATAATACTTTTGAGCTTGCTTAGTTTGGAATACGCAGCCATCCGCACTTGGATATACAAATTTACGGAGTACTTTCAGAAGACTTCCAGTGTAGTTAGGATTTGCACGCTCTGCAATGATTACCGGCGCCTTCCACTTGGCCATTTTTTTGGCAAGAAGCGTGATAAGGTTCGATTTTGTCATAAACGACAATACTACTTGTGGTTGCCAATCATCCATTTGTTGGCGGACAAATCGGACGGATTTCAAAAGGCTCTGATTTGTAACATTACCAGCAACAAATTCAATATTATCTTTTAATTCATAATCTGTTTTCTTTTCTTTCATTACCAGCAAACGTACCTGGTTTCTTTTAGAAAGCTCGTTGCACAACGTTGCCATAACTCGTTCTGCCCCGCCAGATTGCATCCCTGTAATGACCATCATAATTTTCATATCTAATTTCTCCGTCTTACATTTTTTTGCAGGTTACAACATTTCTGCTGTATCAAGCTTTTTGTATAACACTTTCATAAATAGATGAATTGCAAAAGCAAGTTTTCAAAACGTCCATACAATCCTTTATATTAAATCATCCAAATCTATTTTGGTAACTTTAACCAATCACCAAATGCTCTATCCCATTTGTTAGGCTGAAACGGTTTAAATCCGCTAAAATGATAAAAAGTTAATTCTCCAAAATAAAGCTTCCCATCAACCTCATAAAAATCTACTCTTACATGTGGAATATCTTTTGACAAGACCTTTGATAATTCAATCATTTTTTCAAATGTTATAGGTTTACGAAGTGTTTTCGAGGAATTAGGATAATTTTGGATAATATCAAGCTGATTAAAATCTAAATCAAAATAATCAAATTTTGTTTCTCCAACTTCTCTGTCTGAAGCGATAAACATTGCTTTAGGTACCCCATCAAAGCAGAAAAACTTATAGTCACGTAATTCACCATCAACATGATCTTCCATATACTTTTCTGCAATTATTCTTGGCTTTAGATGTTTATAAGGCCACTCTCGACCAATATAGTAGAAATTACATTTCTGAGCTGCTTCAATTTTCTTCTTTGCGGCAATTACATCCAATTTATTTTTATCTTTTACAATAACCAGACCTTCTGAGTCATGAGTACACTTTAAAACAAACTGATTAGGTAACTTGTCGAAATCAATTTCGTCAAATGTATCCCAAATCCCAAGTGTTGGAACAACATATTCACTACCTATAATTGGAGCAATATATTTTTTTACCTCATATTTATCAACCATCTTAATATATTCAGGATTTCGATCATGTATTTTTAACCAATTTAATTTTTCATTATATGTTCGGGGTTGGTGTAAATTACAAAACTTTTTGAACTGTGCAAAATAGTAAATCTGAATATACAATGAATCTGGGAGTATACGGAGACAGTACTTTATTTTTTTTAATAATTTCTTTTTGTCCATCATGTCCTCCAATTTTCCTGTATAAAGTTATCTATGAGATTAATTATTGCCATTGGATCTTTATTTTCCCAAGGAACCAGTCCGTCTGTTCCAGCATAAATTTTTTGAAAGCATTCACCTAAATCTGTCAGCTCCAAATCAGCCATTAGGACATATTTATTACTCACGAACGCTTCATTGTTCTGAATTTGATGATCGTTAATATGCTCTCCATACTTTTCAAGGCGGGTAACAGCGATTACCTTCTTACCAGCATTAAGTGCCTTCATGATTGAGCCCGAAGCCCCATGGCTCACCACAATTTCAGCTTCTTGAACCTTTTGAAGAAATTCGGTTTGGGATATATAATCTTTATATTCAAAGTGTTTTGGCTTATATGTGGATGCACCGATTTGAGCAAACACTTTTTGAGTAAGAACCTTACTCTCATATAACTCGTCTAATTTAATAAAGAGTCTATCAAAGGGATAATTCCTTGAACCTACTGTTATGAAAATCAATATAAACACCCACCGTATATAGCTTTCTTATAGAATTTTTTCTGAGTCTCCCACTGAACAATAAATAAATCAGTATGTTTCTCCATCTTTTTTCCTGCTACTGTAGGCATATTTGCCCTACCAAAGGTTTCAATAAATATAAATTTCTTATTGAATAGTACAGCCAATAAATAAAATGGATAAGCAACCATTGTACCAGTTGTTACAACAAAATCAGGTCGTTCCTTAAACCAAATTAAGAGTGAGTATACTGTATTGTATAACATCTTAAGTAGCATCCATTTATCCTTTAAATCAGTTTGCTTCATTAAATACTTAGCATTTGCTTCGAACACTGTTTGCTCAGTCACCATAAAACCATCGTACTTTTCAATAAGAGGTTGCAGTTTTTGAAGTTGCTCCCAATGACCTCCTGAAGAAGATACCAAGCATAATCGTGGTTTGCGATTTCTCTTCTTTATCAATTTTTAATGCTCCTTTTATTCATTTTATTTCCTTCGATAGGTGTTCAACGGTAATTCTTCCATTTAATATTCAGAATAAAAAAACTAGGGTATATTGTTCCCTCTTACGACTTCAGTGGCCTAAAATGCATCCTTTGATCCAAATAATACAAGGACTGTTTTAAAAATAATTTTTATATCAAATAAGAATGATCTTTCTCTGATATATTGTAGGTCTAATTGAACCATTTCATCAAAGCCTACACTATTTCGGGCACTAACTTGCCATAGTCCAGTACAACCAGGCGTCACTAGTAATCTCTGTTTATCATAATCTGTATATTCATCAACTTCTCGAGGAAGTGGTGGTCTTGGACCAACAAGTGACATATCACCTAATAAAACATTTATGAATTGTGGCAACTCATCAATCGATGTTTTCCGAATAAATTTACCAATCCTTGTAATTCTCGGATCATCCTTCATTTTAAACATTGCACCAGAAACTTCATTGTATTTTAGAAGCTCCTTCAATCGTTCTTCAGCATCCGTTACCATTGAACGGAACTTGTACATTTTGAATTCTTTTCCATTTTTACCGACTCTTGTTTGATAAAAGAAAACCGGACCTTTTGGATCTTCTACCTTAATAAAAATTGCTACTACAATAAACACAGGTAATAATAATAGAAGACCAAAGATTGCTCCGATTAAATCCATTAATCTCTTTGTAATTAAATAGATCCTTCTTTTTTCAACTGTTTCTATCGATAAGAGTGGCCCTGAAGCATATTCTGATTGTTCCAATCTCATTGCTTTCAATCTGATCATCCATCCTTATTTAATATTTACTGTTAACATGTCATGTAAATACGTCAATAAATCATCTCTTATTTCTTCATTCTTTAATGCAAACTCTATTGTCGTTTTAATAAACCCTAATTTCTCACCAACGTCATGACGTTTCCCTTCAAAGTCATATGCAAATACACGTTGAATTGAATTTAATTTTTGAATGGCATCTGTTAATTGAATTTCGCCACCTGCACCGATATTTTGTTCTTCTAAGTACATAAAAATTTCAGGTGTGAATACATAGCGGCCCATGATTGCTAAATTAGAAGGTGCTGTACCTGGTGCTGGTTTTTCGACAAAGTTTTTTACTTCGTATCTTCTACCTTCTTGCATAAGCGGTTCAACAATGCCATATCTGTGCGTTTCTTCTTCTGGTACTGTTTGAACACCGATAACTGAAGAATATGTATTGTCATATTGGTCCATTAACTGCTTTAATCCTGGAGTTTTAGCTTCAACAATATCATCACCTAGTAATACTGCAAATGGTTCGTTGCCGATAAAGTTACGAGCACACCAAACAGCATGACCTAATCCTTTAGGTTCTTTTTGACGAATATAATGAATGTCGATATTAGATGGAGCTTTAACTTGTTCTAATAGCGCATATTTTTCTTTTTCTAATAAATTTTGTTCTAGCTCATATGAATAATCAAAATGATCTTCAATTGCACGTTTTCCTTTACCTGTTACGATAATGATATCTTCAATACCTGATTCGATTGCTTCTTCAACAATGTATTGAATTGTTGGTTTGTCTACGATTGGTAGCATTTCTTTTGGCATTGCTTTAGTTGCAGGTAAAAAGCGTGTTCCTAATCCTGCAGCTGGTATAATTGCTTTTCTTACTTTCTTCATTCCCTAAGTCCCTCCATTGATTTCTTTCCCCAAGTTAATAAAGTTACCACTTCTATATTCATGTGAATAAATACACAAGAAGAAACTCTATGTTCATTTAAATCAAATATTAATAAATAATTAGGGCATCTAACCCCCCCTCACACTATACCTCTGACGACCAGCGTCTAAGCAGATGATTACAAGTTTATTACTCCTTTTCTCGAATACGCATAGCCTTTTTGTTTGAGTGATTTCATAAGGTCTATTTGCATTAAGATAAATGGAAAACTATTTAATCATCTACCACAATATAGCCGAGTACCCCCATTGATAACGGTAAGGAGATATCACCTATCATTTATTAAATTCCTAGTAAACGACTAAAAATATTTTGTTTAAACTTAAGTGGTTCTTCTGGATAAAGAACATCACCATTCAATATTGTTTGCGCATTTTCTCTCATTTGGAACTCAGTTTCTATTCCAAATTTTTCTCGGATGATTTCATATGCTTCATTTAACTCAAAATTCCGATTTTTCGTGTTGTGTGCATCTGATGCAACAATATGCACCCAATTTGACTCAATACATTTAAAAGCATATTTTTGAATTTTTTTACCGAATTTACCTGTTATTGATGAAGCAGTAAGTTGAGTTAAGATCCCTTTTTGGACAAATTCAAAAAGAATATCAGGTTCATTTATAAGTACTTTGTTTCGTTCAGGATGTACAATAATCGGTAGTATTCGATTTTCTTGCATCTCGTAAAACAATCTTTCTGTAAATTTTGGTATACGAGATGAAGGAAGCTCGCAAAGTAAATAGCGTCTTCCATCATTAATTGAAACGATTCGATTAAATTCATAGTCTTGAATCAATTCTCCATAAAGTCTTACTTCTTGTCCTGGTAAAATCGTTAAAGGTATAGCTTTTTCTTTTAATACATTATTTAACTCTTCTACTTTTTCTAGGATTTCTTTTCTGTCTGTATTGTAACGTCCATTTTGATGATGAGGTGATGCAACAATTGTATGAATCCCATTGTCCACAGCTGCTCGAGCCATATTAATACTATCTTCCATTGTAGTCGGTCCATCATCTAATCCATGTAAAATATGACAGTGTAAATCAATCATTTTTCGTTACCGTAGTAATAGTAATAACCGTCTTTTTCTTGTTCTGCTCTATTTAATACCACACCTAGAATATTTGCGTTTACTAGTGTTAATAACTCTTTTGCTTTTTTAATTTTTTCTTTTGCTGCGTGCCCTCTTCGCACAACTAAAATCGTTCCATCACAAACTTGTGAAATGATTTGAGCATCTGTAACTGCTAATAATGGAGGCGCATCAAAAAGTATCACATCATATTGTTCATACATTTGTTCAATCAATTTCTTCATTTTTTCTGAAGACAATAGTTCAGATGGATTTGGTGGGATAGGACCTGAAGTTAAAATTGATAGATTGTTAAGCTCAGTTTTTTGTATAACGTCCTTTAAGGACTTTTCATGTGTAATTGCAGTTGTTAAACCTTTAAAATTTTCCAACTTAAAAACAGAATGCAATTGCGGTTTACGTAGATCTGCATCTACTAAAAGCACTCTCTTTTCCTGCTGAGCATATGTAACTGCAAGATTGGCAATAGTCGTTGTTTTACCTTCTGAAGGTTCAGAAGATGTTACTAAAATAGATTTTATTTTTCGATCAATCGAAGAAAATTGAATGTTCGTACGAACTGTTCGATATTGCTCTGCAAATGGTGATTTAGGGTTTGTTAATGTAATAAGAAATCTTTTTAATTTTTCTTTAGTTGTTTTTTTAACCATTTTACGCACCCTTTCCTAATTTTAAATTTATTTTAGGAGTGATTTTCCCTTCAGATACTTCAGAAATTACACCCAGTATTGGTAACTCTAATAATTCTTCAAGCTGTTTTTCAGTTTTTACTGTGTTATCTAAGAACTCTAATAAGAATGCAATACCAACTGAAATCATTAATCCAACAACAAAACCAATTGCTACATTTAATTTCTTATTTGGTTTAATCGGATCTTCACTTAAATCTGCTTTTGCTAAAACAGTTACATTATTTACACTCATAATTGTTTTGATTTTTGTCTGGAAAACACTTGCAATCGTATTAACAATCGCTTGTGCTTGCTTTGGATCAGAATCTTGTACAGAAACTGTAAATACTTGTGAATTTGTTTCGCTTGCAACAGTGATATTTTTAGTCAGTTCTGCAACTGTATAATCTAAATTTAATTGATTAATAACTTCATCTAAAATAGCTGGACTCTTAATAACAACATTGTACGTATTAATCAACTGAACATTTGTTTGTACTTGGTTATTCTGATAAATCGAAGAATCTTTTGTTTCTTTTTGGTTTACTAATAATTGTGTTGAAGATTGATAAATCGGGGTTAAAAATAAATAGCTAATGACTCCTGTAACCACTGTGGCTACAACAGTAATACTAATTATCATGATTAGACGTTTCTTAATAACGCCGAATAATTCCTGTAAACTAATCGTCTCTTCCATCGTTTCCTCCTTAAATTCTAGCACTTTATTATTCTATTAAAATAAACCCTCAAATACAACAGTGCCTAGTATAACAATTACTTAACACAATGTTAAGTAAAAATTAATCTATCAATTGGATTTTTTGGTTAATTTTACCACAAAATAGGCTTTTTTGTCGATTATTTCACCCAATTTATGGAAACCCTTACAAACTGGTCTAGTTATGTTACATTCGATAACGAAAATTGTAACATTAGATATTATTTTAGGATAATACTTATGCTGTAATTTAAATTTTAGGCAATGAATTGATTTAATGATTTTTTTACATTTTTAGTAAAAATCACTAGCACGTTTCAACTTTTCTGTTATATAATAATTATTAAATAAATACACTGTATTAAAACAGATTGAAAGTAAATTATTAATCATTTAAATCAAAGGGAGTGTTGTTAATGATGAGTAGAGAAGAGCGTAAAAACATGGTTCAATTTTTGGAATTAACAAAAGGATTTTCAACTGAGGACTTAGTTTTCATGACGGATGCTGATTTAGAGCACCTTTACGACACGGCTTATACGTATATGCTACATCACTCTGAGTAAGATCTTACAACTTTTGTTTACTGCACTTATAAAAATAAAAAGCTAGGTGACCCCGATTTTTAGATTCACCTAGCTTTTCCATTTTCAATCGTTTCGTTGGTAAATACTGTTTCCAACTACTTACATAACCTTTTTTTCGATTTTACAAAAAGACATCAAAAGTCCTACTTCTCCGACTATTTTCTTCAATTTGAGATAAAAACATTTTAAAAGAGTATTTCATATATTTCTTTTTGTTATATTGAAATTTTATTTTTTCCATTATTTGGTAAACAAACACATTAGTTATTTTTGTTGTTTAAGTTAAAAAAATGTTAAAATTTATCCGTTTTTCCCATATTTTTTTGTCTATTTGGGTATGTACAAAAAAATTTTTTTAATTAACTTTTTATATAAAAAATTTGTATCTTATTAAAGAGGACACAACCTAATTAATAAAAACAATTTCTGTATTCCCCATTTTAAATAAAAAAAGCTACGATTCATGTTTGAATCGTAGCTTTCTTTTAAAGTTCAATAATCGTCTTCTGATTCACAATTCGATCTTTCAACTCTTCACAAAGCTCAATAACCCTTTGCGTTTTTTCTTCATACTTCATATTCAACACGTGATAAAGAACGATATCACGACATTTTAAAAATGAAGGAATTCGGCTGTACCATACTTCATCTAAAACATACTCAGTTTCATAACCTCTTCGGAATATTTCTAGCTGTCTTTTTGCGAAATTAGATTTTTCTTCGAATGACGTTTTACTACCCCAAGCAGTATAATATAGGACAATTGCGATATCTGATATGAAATAATTATATTGTAGGTCATCGAAATCAAAAGTCGTTATTTCACCTTTATCATTTACGAAGAAATTGTGGAGATGCAAGTCGCTATGGATTAATCCATATGAATCTTTCTTTCTTTCATAGCTTTGAATTTCTTCTATTAATTCCTTTGTAAAAATGCCAAGTTCTTCGTCAGCTAACATTTCACTTAAATAAGCTTCTTCGTCCCAATGCTCACGGTGATTTGTTACTGGGTAATCAACTGTTAATGCGTGTAGCTTGCCGATTGTTTTTCCCCATGTGTACATTAGATTGTCATTCCACACAGCTGGGTTTGTTCGATCAACTAATTGACCGTCTGCCCATTCGAACATTGATGCGTAAAAAAATGTGCCATCGCTTGCATTTTGGACTTCTACTAGATTACCGTTTAATGAAGTTAAAGAACCTGCTGCATTTGCTCCGTTTTCTCTAGCGTATTTTAAAAACTTAAGCTCTGCCTCAATTTCTTCTTTTGAGCGGTGTGATGAATGTGTTAATCGTAAAATGCGATCTGTTCCATCTGCTAGTTTACCTTTAAATAGATAGTTCTCGAATTCTCCGACTGGTTTTTCATCTACTGTCATACCAAATTGTGATGCTGCGTTCGTTAAAATCTCTTTCGTAAAAACTCTTTCAACTGCCTGTTCCATTTTTTAATCCCCCGGACCATAGAATACATATCTAATTACATATTCCCCAGATTCCAAGGAATCCCTGCAACTTTTTTACTAACTATTCATATTTCGGTATTCATTTGGGGTCATGCCAACGATTTTCTTAAACACTTTTCGGAAGTATTTATCATCTTGATAACCGATTTTCCCAGCTATTTCATAAATTTTTAAATTGGGGAACTTCAATAATTCCTTCGCTTTTTCGATCCGAATTGAAACGATATAATCTGAAATATTCACACCGTAAATTTGTTTGAACTTACGGGATATATATTCGCGGCTTAAATAGAATTTCTCTGAAAACTCCTGTAGTGAAATTTCTTCAGCATAGTTCAGTTGAATATAATTTGCAATTGCTTCAATACTATTTAGTTCTTGGTTCGTTTGATTTTTTTCTTGAATAATCGATTGTACTCTTTCCCTTTGAGTCGCTACATAATTACCAATTTCAAAATGTCCTTTCGCATTCCAGAACAATTCTAAATCCACTTCCTGAATGGTTTGAAGCGATAGTTTATTAATCCAGTGATTAAGGAAGATTAGAAACTCCTGATGCAATGATTGTAATTGTGCAAAAGGTAGATAATTCTTCTGTGCGATTCGTTTACTAAAACGTTGAATGACTTCATCGTAAATATAAATATCCTGTTTCTCAACCATTTGTTCAAATAAGTTGATGATTTCTACTAGATTAATCGGTTGATACTCTTTTATATCTTCATACGAATAAACCGGTACATCTCGTTTTTCTAAAATATTTACATGCTGCAAGACATTTACAACTTCCTCATACCCAGACTGGATCGAATCAATGGTTAACTTTCTACTAATTGCAAAATGAAACGGGAAAGGCACAACTGTCGATAAAATTTTAGCGATATGTTGGATCCTGTCAGTTACTTGCTCGCCCCAATATAGTAAGCAAATCTCTTTTGTTCCTTGTAAATTCCGAAATGCAATTCCTCCATTTTGGTTTTGAAGAATTTCATTTGCTATATTCAATAGGGCAAAGAAGCATAAATCCTCCGGCCAGATGTCTTTGAATGTCTCTAGATTTCGTAATTTTAGTAAAGAAACATGTAAAGTTTGTCCTTCTTCGTATCCTAATTGGTTTAATATATTCTGATTATATTCTTTACCGTAAATTGCATTTGTTAATTGTTTGTCTCTGTAAACAGGTAAAACTTCTTGCAGTAAACGAAAGTCATTTAATGCATCAATTCTCTCTTTTTCTTTTTCATTCCAATCGGAAACTACTTTTACTAAAGTTTCATTCAAAATATCCGGATCAATTGGTTTCAATAAATAATCGGATGCACCGAACTGGATGGCTTCTCTCATATAATGGTAGTCATCATATCCCGTTACAACGATTACTTTGCAATTAATATTTTCTGAATGAAGCCATTTTAATAGTCCTCTACCGTCTAGCTCTGGCATCATTAAGTCAGTAAAAATGATTGTTGGTCTTTCCTTTATAATGATGTCTTGAGCGATTGCTCCGTTTTCTGCTTCTAATATTTCAGTAACACCAATTGCATCCCAATCTGCAAGAAGTTTTACACCTTCTCGTACATGCTTTTCGTCATCTATTAGTAGAACCTTCATGATTAACTTTCTCCTCTTGTCATTTCAATCGGTAAGATTATCGTTACAACAAAGTTTTCATGCTTCACACTTTCTATTTTTACTTCTGCTTTTTTACCATAATAGAAATGAAGGCGATCAGATATATTTTTTAAACCGATACTCTCATTCGTATTTAATCCACCTTCTGCTAGCGATGAATTGATAATTTCTAATTCCTCTTCCGATGCACCTTCACCATTATCAGCAATGACTATTTTTAAACGATTATCTTGTTGTCTATGAATCGAAATATTTAATTCACCAAGCTTTTGTTGTTTTTCAAAGCCATGTTTAAAGAAATTTTCCACGATTGGCTGTAAAATCATTTTTGGCATTTTTACATTCTTTACCCCTTCATCCACTTCCAGGTTATAAACAAATCTACCATCATAACGTTCATTTTGAAGCGATAAATAATCTTTTATATGGTTTAATTCATCTTTAAGCGTTACGAAATCTTCATTATTTTTCATGCTATATCTCATGATTTTTGATAATGACATAATTAATCGATACACTTTAATTCCGTCATTTTTTAATGAAAGAGTTCCAATTGACTGCAAGGCATTGTATAAAAAATGCGGATTGATTTGAGACTGAAGTACTTTTAATTGATTCGTTTTATTCTCAATTTGAAGCTTGTATTCTTTTATATATAAATCATTTAACGTATCGACCATTGAAGTAAAATGTTTACCTAACTGACCAAACTCATCATTTCCTAACGTATCAAAAGAAACAGCAAGTTCCCCCTTCTCAATTCGCTGCATATCTCGAATTAAGATTCGTATTGGTCGGGTAAATCTGAAAGATACGATAATCGTTAAAATGATGACTAATAAGACTGAAATCGCCCCAAGTGTAACGGTAATCTTCAATAATTGATTCGAATTATGATAGAGATTTTTATAAGGAATGCTTTTAATGATTGTCCATTGTTGATGATTACTTCTTATTTTGTCATACACATAGACCCCTCTAAAGTCCTTGTCCTTCCATTCAAAACTAGTTTCCCCTGATCGATCTGAGCTAATTTTTTTATACCATTTCGTTTCTAGCTTTTTACCAATCAGCTTTTTTTCAGAAGAATACAAAACAACATTCCCATCACCAACAACGAAAAGATGTTCCTCTCCTTTTTTATAAATACGATCAAAAATCTCATTAATTCTGCTTAATTCAATATCAATTGATAAAAAGCCTAGCCATTGGTCGGACGTAACATTATTTAAAAAATAATGAAATGATACGACCTGCTTAACTGGCTCAATTCGAAAATCAGATAAATTATTATAATTTTGAATCAGATGAGTCGGTTGAATATAATACGAATCCCTCGAAAAACTTAAATTTCTATATGGGGGAATTTTATTGAAATTATACAACTTCCCTCGACTACTCACCTTTGCATTGTATACGGTGTAATCATCCTTACCCTTCGTTAAATATAAATGCAACTGCTCGATCTCTCTTCTAGAAAAATAAAGTCCTAATAAACTACGCTGAATTTCAGCAGAATTTTGTTCGATATAAGCTGTCGCACCATTTTCTAACACAGACAAAAACGGTCGATTACTATAAATGGACAATGGAATACCGTAAATTTCATTAAAATAACTCAATAAATCATTCCCACTACGCTTCAATAAATCATAATTCGTATTGACAAATTCCTTCGTAACCGTGTTTTTCGTATAAAAATAACTTGCGATAATCGATAAACCAAATGGAATAATGGTCGCGATTAACAATAAGGTAATCAACTTTCTTCTAATACTGTTTTTCATGATAACATCCTTTGCGGAAACGTTTGCACTTTCTATTATTAGTTTATCAAAGATATAGAGCGAATAACACCCTTATAAACTCCTTAAGTTCACTGGGTTTCTTCTATTAAATACAAAGTTTATTTTTTCATTCATAAACAAGAAACTGTTTTCTTTCATTTTCTGTTAAATCTTTAGGCTTTAATCCGCTTTTCCTACAGTATTCATACTATGCCTTAACCTTTACTTTAGGTTCACTTGTGCAGTTTGGTTCTACAAAAACTCCGTCAGGAAATCCTTTTTCGAACGTTCTCATTTCATCAAGCATAGCATCACTCACCTTTTCATCAGCATGCCCAGTTAATATCATTTTTTTAATACACTTTATTATTTCATACTAAAATCATATCACGGGATTAGTAAAATATAAGCTTTTAACCAGAACATTTTGTGAACTAAATTGATTGGATGGTTTTCTTTCTAATCAAATAAGAAGTTTTGTTCATTAAACAGATCGTTATTTATAAAGATAAAACCCCACAAGTAATCTCCTTGTGGGGTTAGCCTTAATCTATAGAGGAACTTTTAGGAAAGCCTCCAATTAAGAACTTATTTTTTTAATTTCATCCAAGATTCTTCAATCGATTTTAACATTTCATCAGCAGATTTTTGCTTTCCAACGTAAGCTTGCATTGATGCACCAAACTCATTTGTAGCTCCATCTGGGTATTTGAACCAGTTCCAAGATAATGTTTTACCTTCTGCAGAGTATTTTAATAGATCGTCTGCGATTGGTCCTAAGTTTTTACCTTCAATTGTTTTTAGTGCTGGGATAAATTTGAATTTTTCTACAATGTATTTCTTACCAGTGTCAGAAGTAACCATCCATTCTAAGAATTTTTTAGCTTCTTCTTTGTTTTTAGAGTTTTTGTTAACTACCCAGTTATTTGGTACACCCATTGGTAATTTGTCCATTGCTGCTTTGTCATCGTTGATTGGAATTGGTAATACGCCTAAGTTCATGTTAGGAGTAATTCCATCAACCATACCTTGAATCCAGTTACCTTGTTGGATCATAGCTGTTTTACCTTGAGCAAAGTTTGTAACTTGTGTGTTGTAATCAGTTGTTAAAGGATTTTTATTTCCGTTTTTGATTGTTAAGTCAAACAGTTTCATAAATTGTTTGAATTGCTCATTGTCTTGAATTTTCACTTTACCAGCAGAAACATCAGCCATGAATTGGTCTGGATCTTGCTGTTGAGCGAAAGGAATATTTAATAAGTGAATTCCTAGAATCCACCACTCACCGTATCCTACTGAGAATGGTGTGATCCCTGCTTTTTTAAGCTTTTCAGCTGCAGCAGTTAATTCGCTTAATGTTTTTGGTGCTTCAGTAATACCAGCTTTTGCGAATAAATCTTTATTGTAAATAAAGCCGTAACCTTCAGTATTCATTGGCATACCGTAAAGTTTGCCGTCAATTGTCATTGGTTTTTCAGTTCCTGGATATAAGTCTTTTACCCATGATTGATCAGAAAGATCTTCTAATTTATCTTTCCAAGTTTCTGCTTCTTGGAATCCACCGTTGTTAAAGATATCTGGTTCGTTACCTGAAGCAAATTGCGCTTTTAATGCAGCACCGTAGTCAGCACCGCCACCAACAGTTTGAATTTTAACTGTTACGTTTGGATTTTCCTTATGGTAATCCTTCGCCATTTGTTCTAAATCTTTCGCAATCTCAGCTTTAAACTGGAATACGTTTAATGTTACTTTTTTATCCTTTGATTCATTTGAAGCTTTGTCTGAAGACCCTCCAGAACATGCAGAGAATAACATCACTGAAGTTGTTAATGCAGCTGCTACTTTTAGCATCTTTTTCATTACTATAAACCCCCGTCTCAATATTCTTTATTTTGAATACGCTTTCATTATACATTTAAAAATAAGCAACTATAGATAGCCTAAATTGACATGATGGGTGGAATATATTGATAGCTTCCACCCAGTCACCTTATTTAATTGAACCGCTTGTAATCCCTTTAATAATGTGTTTCTGTGCTGCAAAGTAGAAAATTAATAGTGGTGTGATCCCTAAAACAAGTCCAGATAACGCTAAGTTCCACTGTTTTGTATATGCTCCAAAGAAGTAGAATGTAGCAAGAGGAATCGTTCTTAACTCCATATCTCTTAATACAAGTGATGGTAATAAGAAGTCATTCCAAATCCATAACGTATTTAAGATCACAATTGTAACCGTAATTGGTTTTAAAAGTGGAAAAACAACTTTCCAGAAAACCATAGTCGGTGAACATCCATCAATAATTGCTGCTTCCTCTAACTCGATTGGAATTGTTTTAATAAATCCATGATATAGGAAGATTGATAATGCTGACCCGAAACCTAAATACATAATGACTAATCCCCAATGGCTATTCATTAAATGAAGCGTGCTTCCGACTTTCACGAGTGGGATCATAATTGATTGGAACGGGATTACCATTGTTGCTACAAAGATAAAGAAAATGATATTTGAAATTTTACTTTTTGAACGCACTAGTTTATAAGCTGCCATCGAACAGAAAAAGACGATTACAACATTACTTACAATTGTTACGATTAATGAGTTCAATAGTGCTTTCCAGAAATTCATGATTTCGATTGCTTGTTGATAGTTTGTAAAATCTAAGCTCTTTGGAAGCGAAGATGTATTTTGTAAAATATCAGCAAATGATTTAAATGAGTTACCTAACACATAATAAAAAGGAACTAAGAAGACGAGAGCAAGTAGAATCGCTGCTATTTCTAATATAAAAGTTAAGCCAGTATATCGTTCTTTCAGCATTATGCCTCAACCTCCCTCTTCTTCGTAATGTACACTTGAATAACTGAAATTAACGCAACGACTACGAAGAATACAATCGCTTTTGCTTCACCTAATCCATAACGGTTATTAACAAACGCTTCAGTGTAAATATTTAATGCCAACATCTCAGTAGATTTAAATGGTCCACCATTTGTTAACGAAAGGTTCGTATCAAACACTTTAAATGACCATGAAATTGTTAAGAATAAACAAACTGTTACAGCAGGCGCTACCATTGGAATAATGATTTTACGTAACACTTGGAATTTATTCGCACCATCAATTTGAGCTGCTTCAATTAATTCCTGTGGTACACCTTGTAAGGCCGCTACATAAATAACCATTATATAACCTGCACCTTGCCAAACTGCTACGATCACAATTGCCCAGAACGCACCTTTTTCTTCTCCTAAAAGTGCTCTTTGTAAAAAGTCTGAATGCAATAATTGTCCAATTGAAATTAAACCTTTATTAAAAATAAACTGCCAAATGAAACCTAATAATAATCCACCAATTAAATTTGGAAGGAAAAAGACCGTTCTTAAAATATTTCTAGTCTTCAATGCTTGCGTTACGATTAACGCTAAACTAAAACCAATCACATTGGTCAAAATCACAGCAAATAATGTATATTTACCCGTTAAAATAAACGAATGGATAAAATCCGTATCCTTTGTAAAAATGTATTTATAATTTTCAAGCCCGACCCACTTAGCAGAATCAGCTACACCATCCCACTCAGTAAATGAATAGAAAAAGCCGATCAAAAATGGCGTTAACACGATCGCTGCAAAAACAATAGTTACTGGTCCTACAAACGTAAGATAATTTAAAAAATCTCTTAATTTTTTAGATGACTTCTTTGCCTTGGCATCTGTTAAATTTGTATCAATCACTTTTTTCGTTTCAATCATCTGTAACACCTCCACTATCATCATAAAATACCTCTCAAGTTGTGAAAACGTATTCATTTGAACAGTAGGGTGGAATATATTGACTAGATTGTTTTTAGTTTTACATACTTAGTCATTTTTTACATAGGCTACAAACTGCCGAATACCGATCAAAATACACTCTTAAACATGTCTCTCAATGGTTTTTTCACCAAAATGGAGAAATAGTTAATATTATTTCTTTAAATGATCGTATGGAAATACACTTTGTTCAAAGTTAATCCACAAACACAAAAAACCACCTTTAAAAGGTGGCCTCCACTTCTATTATTTATCCAATAACCTACTACTTAGGATTAGCCCCAAATCGATTATCTCCCTCATCACTATCCAAACAGAAGAAAACCAATAGAATAATCGTACCAATTAACGGAATTATTCCAATTAACAGCCACCAACCACTTCTACCCGAATCATGTAACCTGCGAGCACCTACTGCTAAAGATGGTAGTAACGTAAGTAAACCGTAAATTCCAGTTAATAGTTCATCGATACCGGCAATGCTTTGTAAAATCGCAAGTATAATAGTGATAATGGCATTAAACAGGAAAAACATCCAATACTCTGTTCTTCTAGCTCTTCCGCTGAATACTGCGTAATTCTTTAATACTTTTAAATACCATTCCACGAGTGATCCCTCCTAAGATGTAAATACGGTACATTTAAGTCTATTCCAAATACCCATGTAACATTATTAATTTTTAATGTTAGGAAAATTTATTTTGAATTAACACAAAAACCGCCTAAAATTAGCCGGCAGACTGTTGAAATAAAACATTGTCAATATAGAACAACAAACGTCTAAGTATATATTATTTAAACAAAAATTTTAAAGGTACTTCCTCATAACTGGTTCATGAGGAAGTACACCAGCCAAAAATTAGAAAGATACTTCCTCATAACTGGTTCATGCGGAAGTATACCTGCCAAAAATTGAAAGGTACTTCCTCTTAACAGGTTCATGTGGAAGTACACCTGTGAAAAATAGAAAGATACTTCCTCTTAACTGGTTCATGTGGAAGTATACCAACCAAAAATTGAAAGATACTTCCTCATAACTGGTTCATGAGGAAGTATACCTGCCAAAAATTGAAAGGTACTTCCTCATAACTGGTTCATGCGGAAGTATACCTGCCAAAAATTGAAAGAAACTTCCTCATAACTGGTTCATGTGGAAGTACACCTGTGAAAAATAGAAAGATACTTCCTCTTAACAGGTTCATGAGGAAGTACACCTGTGAAAAATAGAAAGATACTTCCTCTTAACAGGTTCATGTGGAAGTACACCTGTGAAAAATAGAAAGATACTTCCTCATAACAGGTTCATGTGGAAGTACACCTGCCAAAAATTGAAAGGTACTTCCTCATAACTGGTTCATGTGGAAGTATACCAACCAAAAATTGAAAGATACTTCCTCATAACTGGTTCATGTGGAAGTAAACGAGCCAAAAATTGAAAGATACTTCCTCATAACTGGTTCATGTGGAAGTATACCTGCCAAACAAAAATTGAAAGGTACTTCCTCATAACAGGTTCATGTGGAAGTATACCAACCAAAAATAGATTGGTACTTCCTCATAACAGATTCATGAGGAAGTAAACGAGCCAAAAATTAGAAAGTTTCTTACTCATGACAGGTTTTAGGGGAAATCAATCAAAAATTGGCGTAGTTGACAGGCTCATTTTTCAAAACTCTTCCTCCTAAAATTAGACAGGCATATCTAAGTGTGCGACGAATCGATCATCATTTAATGAAAGGTTTGTTGAGGAAATACAAAATGATTAATGTATAATAAATGAATTAATACATATTTTTGGGAGATTTATTTTGAAGCCGATTTTCATCAAAATTTTACTGTTAATTTTTTCACTTCTGTTTATTTTTAGGTTTACTTTTTTTCCGGTCGCTTCTTTAGGCATAGGCGTATCCGAGGGTGGATTAAATTTAATCCCTTTCATCCAACTATTTAATGGGTTTGGTCTTAAGCAATTCATCGTTAATGTTATTGGAAATATCCTTCTTTTTGTGCCATTTGGATTTATTTTGACTTCCATTAAACGAACAAAAAAGGTTATATTAGTTGGCTTGTTTTTATCAGTAAGTATAGAAGTTGTCCAATATATGATGTCTTTTAGATGGTCAGATATAGATGATGTTATATTAAATACTCTAGGGACTTACATTGGGTATAGAATATACATGGGCAAAAGGTTTATATACTTCCTTAGGAGCAACTAAAAAACAACATATATTCCATCAATAACTACGGCTGTGTCCTTTATCGGATACAGTTTTTTTGTATTATTGATTGCCTCACTCATTAAAAATTCCACAAAAAAAGGAAGCCCACATTCGGACTCCCTCAAATAACTTACTTATTAACATGTGTTAACGTCGCACCATACGGAGTTACATCAAAGAAGTCTCCATAACCAACAACAGTTCCGCTGCCGTTTGCGATGACTGATTTTCTAGATTTCCATGTTTCTCTCCATTGTTCACTTACATCTGCAGCTCGACGATTTACGATCATATTCATTTTCTTCGTTTCGATTTGTTCTTTTGTCATGTTTTTTGTATCAATTTTTTTAAAGTCTTCTAAAATTAAATTTTTCGTTTTATCTGAGATTGCACCACTTTGAACAAAGATATCGAACATTAGTGCATATCCTCTTTTTGACCATAATCCGAATGTTTTGTAATACTTTTCTGCTTGATCGAAGTACCATTTTGACGCATTAATTTGTTCATCAATACATTCTTTACTTGTCCCTAGATTTTTAAAGTAAGTCTTCCAAGGCTCTACAACTTTGTATTTATTATTAGGGTCACTGATTGAATCTCCCCAGGCTACTTGTTCTTTTGTTGTTTTGTTCATCACTACATCTTTGAATGTATTATATGAATTCATATCTCCATTGAAAGCTTTTAGGACGACACCATTATGATTTGTGAACATATTTTTCATAATTGGTTGTAAAGTTTCTGTTCCAAAGTTTTCTTGAAGCGCACCAAAAGATAGACCAGCACCATCGAAGTTACCACTTGTTGCACCGAATGCATCAGCTTCAGATGATGCTGTTTCATACCATGAAGTGATTTCTAGTGCCATCTTTTTCACTGATTCACTTGCTGGGAGTTTCACAGGACTATTCGTCTGTGTTGTTGGTTTCTTTGGAGCAACTTTTGTTTTCGTAGGAATCGTTATTTTTTGTCCAATTCGAATTGAGTTCGATTTTAGTTTATTTTGCTTTTTAAGCTCTGTAACAGTTGTTTTATATTTTTTAGAAATTTTATAAAGCGTGTCCCCTTTTTTAACTTTATAAACAACAGAAGCAGCATCAGCTGATCCGACTACTGTTGTTCCTAAAGAAAAGACAATCGCGGTTGATAAGATCACATTTTTAATCGATTTTTTCATAGTTGATTACTCTCCCTTACTATTAATCTATTGATTTAGGTTAATTCAGGAATTTCATTTATTTCCACAACGATAATTACTATATCACGATAATTAATTTGATTCATCCTATAAAATCTTCCAATCGTTAAATCACCAACAAAATCCGCATTAAAAAAGACAAACCAATTCGAAACATTAATTCGAAATAAAGCTTGTCTTTCCTATATACTATTTCTTTAACTTATCCCATGTATCCTGAAGCGATTGTAGTAATTGTTGTGGATTTTTTTGTCCGCCAACATATGCTTGCATTGAAGCACCAAATTCATTTGTTGCACCGTTTGGATATTTAAACCAGTTCCAAGAAAGTACTTTTCCGTCTGCTGAGTATTTTTGAATATCATCAGCAATCGGACCTAAGCCTTTTCCTTCGATTGTTTTAACTGCTGGAATGAATTTAAACTTTTCTACGATATATTTTTTACCTGTATCAGAAGAAACCATCCAATTTAAGAACTTCTTCGCTTCTTCTTTGTTTTTTGAATTTTTGTTTACTACCCAGTTATTTGGTACGCCGACCGGGATTTTGTCCATTGCTTCTTTATCATCATTAATCGGAATTGGTAAAAGACCAAGATTCATATTTGGCGTAATGCCATCAATCATACCTTGTGTCCAGTTTCCTTGTTGCATCATAGCTGTTTTTCCAGATGCAAAATTAGTAACTTGTGTATTATAATCCGTTGTTAATGGATTTTTATTTCCATATTTAATCGTTAAATCAAATAATTTGATAAAGTCCTTAAATTTATCATTATCAGGGATTTTTGCTTTGCCTGCATTTAAATCGGCGATAAATTGATCTGGGTCTGGTTGTTGTGCGAATGGAATATTTAATAAATGTATTCCTAAAATCCACCACTCACCATAGCCAACTGAAAACGGCGTAATACCAGCGGCTTTTAATTTTTTTGCCGCTGCTTCTAATTCAGTTAATGTTTTTGGTAATTGTGTAATACCAGCTTTATCAAATAAGTCTTTATTGTAAATGAATCCATAGCCTTCTGTGTTCATAGGCATTCCGAGTAATTTTCCATCAACTGTCATCGGTTTTTCGGTTTCTGGATATAAATCCTTCACCCAATCTTGATCTGACAGGTCCTCGAGTTTATCCTTCCAAGTAACAGCTTCTTGATATCCACCATTATTGAATATATCCGGTTCATTTCCTGATGCAAATTGAGCTTTCAATGCTGCCCCATAATCTGCACCTCCACCTACTGTTTGAACCTTTACCGTTACGTTTTTATTTTCCTTTTCATATTCCTTTGTTAAAGCCTCTAAATCTTTTGCAATCTCTGCTTTAAACTGAAAAATATTTAATGTAATTTTTTCACCTGCACCAGGCTTTTTTGTTTCTTCTTTTTTATTATTACATCCAGTAAACAACAACATACTAGTTGATAAAACGGCAATCGATTTAACTAATTTTTTATTCATATGATCCTCCTTAACTTACTTTATTGAGCCACTTGTAATACCTCGGATAATTTGCTTTTGGGCAGCAAAGAAAAAGATCAATAATGGCGTAATGCCTAAAACTAATCCGGCAAGTGCTAAATTCCATTGTTTCGTATAAGCGCCGAAAAAATAAAAAGTAGCCAGTGGTATTGTGCGTAGCTCTTGATCACGCAAAACGAGAGATGGTAACAAGAAATCATTCCAAATCCATAACGTATTTAAAATAACTATTGTGACGGTAATCGGTTTTAGTAAAGGGAACACTACTTTCCAAAAAACCATAAATGGTGAACATCCATCAATAATCGCTGCTTCTTCAAGCTCAATTGGAATCCCTTTAATAAAACCGTGATAGAGAAAAATCGAAAGTGCTGAACCAAACGCTAAATACATCACAACAAGTCCATAATGACTATTCATTAAATGAAGTGTACTTCCGACTTTAACAAGTGGAATCATTATTGATTGAAAAGGGATTACCATTGTTGCGACAAAAATAAAGAAAATGATCGTTGAAATTTTATGCTTTGTGCGAACTAGTTTATAAGCTGCCATTGAGCAAAATAAAACGATAATGGCATTACTCGCAACTGCTATGATTAAAGAATTCAAAAGAGCTCTCCAGAAATCCATAATGACAATTGCTTGTGAGTAGTTTGTAAAATCGAAAGTTTTTGGTAGCGTTGATGTATTTTGCAAAATATCTGCAAAGGATTTAAACGAGTTTCCTAATACATAGTAAAAAGGCACCAGGAAAAATATCGCTAATATGATTCCAAATAGCTCAAGCAAAAACGTCAGTCCGGTATAGCGTTCGTTTTCCACTATGCTTCAACCTCCCTTTTCTTCGTAATATAAACTTGGAGAATTGAAATAGCTGCGACAACGACGAAGAAGACAATTGCTTTTGCTTCCCCTAAACCATATCGGTTGTTTACAAATGCTTCTGTATAAATGTTTAACGCAAGCATTTCTGTCGATTTAAATGGTCCACCACCAGTTAGTGATAAATTTTGGTCAAATACTTTAAAGGACCATGAGATTGTTAAAAATAAACAGACAGTTACAGCTGGTGCTACCATTGGAATGATAATTTTCCTTAAAGTTGTAAAACGATCTGCGCCGTCAACTTGAGCTGCTTCAATCAATTCTTGCGGTACGCCTTGGAGTGCGGCTACATAAATAATCATGATATAACCTGCACCTTGCCAGATCGCTACAATAATAATTGCCCAAAACGCTCCATTTGCAGTACCTAGCAATGACTGCATGAGAGAATCAATTCCTAACGCTGCTCCTAATGAAGTGAGACCTTTATTAAAAATAAATTGCCAAATAAACCCGAGTAATAATCCACCTATTAAGTTTGGTAAAAAGAAAATCGTCCTAAGAATATTTCTTGTTTTTAGCCCCTTTGTCACTAGTAAAGCTAAACCAAAACCAATCAAATTCGTTAAGATTACTGCGAAAAACGTATACTTTGTCGTAATGATAAAAGACCGTTTAAAATCTGCATCTTGCGTAAATATGTACTTATAATTATCAAAACCGACATACTGGATATTGCCAACTACCCCATTCCAGTTTGTAAAGGAATAATACAGACCCATTAAAAATGGAATAAGTACTAAAGCTGCAAAAACTAGAAAGGCTGGACCGACAAATACGATAAAACTTCCACTATTTCTACGTTTCTTTCGAAAGGAGACTTTAAAGTCAGTAGCATCATCTACAACTGTTTCAACTTCTTTATTCACCTCTTTATCAAACTTCGACAACTATGTACCTCCCTTCATAAACGATCTACACAAAAAAAAGCAACTCCACCTTATTATGAAAAAGTAGAGTTGCTTTTATACTTTATTTGAGTCAAGACGCACTCTTCATATGAGTGCTACGTTGATCCTTTTGATAATTCACAATGATAATACCTGATGTAACCATCATTAAACCAATAAAAACAAGATAAGATAATACTTCATTCAACATGATTGATGATAAAATCACACCAAAAACAGGAACTAAGAATAAGTACATTGATACTTTTCCAACTTGATTATATTTCATGACATTGTTCCAAAGGATGAAACCGACAGATGAAAGTAACGATAAATAAACTAACATGCCAAACGTTTTTAAATCAAAGTGGAACGGTAAAAATCCTGCTGTTAAACCACCAATACATAACAATCCAATCGAACCGATCATCATTTGATAGGCTGTTAAATAGGCAACATCCACTTTCTTTGCAGCTTCCTTAGCAAGTACATTACCATAGCCACCAAACGCCATTGCAAACAATAATAAAATCTCGCCAATTCCTAAATGTAAAGAAAGCGTGCCCTTTGTCATATTCACGATAATGACACCCGCAAACCCTACCGTTACACCAAGAATCTTACGTAAGTTTAAACGATCATTTTTATACATAAAATGCGCTGCTAACAGTTGAAAAAACGAAGTAGTTCCAGCAATGATCGAACCTTGAACTCCAGTCGTAAAGCTCAATCCAATATAAAACAACACATATTGTAAAAACGTTTGAAACAAACCTACTTTTCCTACTACAAAAAAAGTATCTCGCTTAAAGGTTAACTTTCTACCAATGATCGTAAAAAATAGTAAAATTAATAATGAGGCCAAAAAGAAACGATAACCCGCAAAAATCATTTGTTTCCAAATCTCATTCTTCTCAATATGCAAATGCTCATAACTTAGCTTAATAAACGGAAATGCGCTTCCCCATAAAAAAGTTGTAATAACCGCTGATGCAATCACTCCCAAAGGATGTGTAAAAAATCTCTTAGCAGACATTGTTTCCCCCCATAAGCCTTTTTCTCTCTATAGAATACAGTTTATTCTATCATCTATAGGACATTCCTACTATCGGTTTGATTCAAATAAAGTGCCTAAAGTTAAAGACAATGCCTTAGAGTCTTTTTATGATATGATTCGCTTATATCCTAAAAAGTGCTTTTTCCAATATGATTCATTTATATTCGAAATCGTAACGCCTCTACTACTACTAGCCTGAATAAATTCATTTTCATTTAACATGATTCCTATGTGAGATGGTCCATATGTGTATGTATTTTGAAAAAATATCAAATCACCGGGCTGTGAAGTTGTTACTTTTTGGAATAAAGTATTATTATGCCAATAACCTGATACATTCGTTCTTCCATATGGCTTACCATTTTCTTTCAGGACATAATAAATAAAGCCACTACAATCAAACCCCGAAGGAGAAACTCCTGCCCACTTATAAGGAACTCCTAAAAATCGTTTTGCAAATGAAAGCATATCTTGCTCATTACTAGAGGAACTATTTGATTGAACTTTTTCTTTTTCAGTATATCCAGCACTTATATAAGCAGTTTTTCCTTGATAGACAAACTTGTGCCAACCATTTGAAGTTGAAATAACATCTACCTTCTGATTTTTTGTCGCACTACCTATTATATTGTAATTCGTTCCCGCACCTGAGCGAATATTTACTACGGTCCCAGTTACAGTATATTTACTCGTATTGTATACAGGTTTTTCGTCTTCAATTTTCTTTTGTTTCTGAACATAGGTGTCACTTATATAGCCAATTCTTCCTTGATAATTAACTTTGTACCAACCATTTAAGGAAGATAGAACATCTAATTTTTCGTTCTTATTTACACTTCCTAAAATACGATAATTCGTTCCTGCTCCAGATCGAATTCGTACCCCATTCCCTGTTGAAATATAATTAGAGGTATTGTTTTCTATTTTTTCATTTTCAACATAACTATTTTGTTTCTTTACGTAAGTACCAACGATGTATCCAATTCTTCCCTTATAATTAACCTTATACCAACCATTTTCAGAAGATATAACATCTAATTTTTCGTTCTTATATACACTTCCTAAAATCGGATTATCCGTTCCTGCCCCTGAACGAATACGTACTCCGTTCCCACTTGAAATATAATTGTCTGCGGATGGCATCAATACTTTAGGTTGATTTGTGTTTGTACTTTCTGCATCTGCTTCTAATAGATCCATAGAATTAATGCATGAAACAGATCCTATGATTGCAATTGATTGTATTAATTTTTTTTTCAAAATCACTACCAGCCTTTTATTTTATTTATTTGATATACTTTGTGCTCACTGTATAAATATCGGTTGGTAGCTTAAAATTCTTTAATGAATGTCAAAAATTTTAAAATTTTGGTCCTGTCTCCCCCCCACTAACCAACATTTTCACAACTCAAACACATTCATTAAAATTTTTTTAATTAACAAGCAAATTTTTTCATCACATTTAAAGTAATGTGGTAATATATATTTAATAAGAATTATTTTAAATAAGAAACTCTACAACTAAGAGATTAAATAAATAGAGATTAAATAAATAGTGATTAAATAAATAGTAAGTATTATAATCTGTACGCTGCTGTCCAAGGACGGCAGCTTTCGTGTTTTATAAGGATAGTGAATTTGATTATTTTTCTCAATTGAAAATAAGAAAGGGGTATTTATTATGGAAGCAAGTCCAAAGGTTACTACGATTCATGCTACATATGAAGCTGACCATGTGGAATCTACATCATTTCTTTCAAAACATGGAGAATTAATTGCCGCTTTAGTTTCGGGTGTATTAATTCTAATTGCTTCATTCGTTAAAAACGATAGTTCAATCATGTCGATTATTTTATATGTTTTAGCATTTTGTATTGGGGGATATGCAAAGGCGAAGGAAGGTATTGAAGATACGATTGCTGAAAAAGAACTAAATGTTGAAATGCTGATGATTATTGCGGCGGTTGGTTCGGCTGCAATTGGATATTGGACTGAAGGTGCGGTACTGATTTTCATATTTGCTTTAAGTGGTGCACTTGAAACTTATACGTTAAATAAAACAAATAAAGAGATCTCTTCACTTTTATCTCTTCAGCCACAAACTGCTATTCGATTAGTGGATGATGTTGAAGAAGTTGTCGGCATTAAAAGTTTAAATATTGGCGATTATATTTTAATTAAAGCTGGAGAACGAATTCCTGCTGACGGTCAAATCGTTAAAGGTGAAACATTAGTAGATGAAGCTGCTCTTACAGGTGAATCAATTCCAGTTGTTAAAAACTTAAATGATGAAGTTTTTGCTGGAACAATCAACATTAAAGGAACACTAGTAGTTGAAATTACGAAACATAGTGATGAGACTCTTTTCCAAAAAATTATTAATCTTGTTCAAACAGCTCAAAGTGAACAAACTCCTTCTCAGCAATTTATTGAAAAATTTGAAGGCGTTTATGTTAAAGGCGTTTTAATTGCCGTATTATTGATGATGTTTTTACCGCATTTTGCATTAGATTGGTCTTGGACAACAACATTTTATCGAGCAATGATTTTACTAGTTGTTGCATCACCTTGTGCATTAGTCGCATCGATTACACCAGCTGTTTTATCTGCTATCTCAAATGGAGCAAAGTCAGGAATTCTTGTTAAAGGTGGTATTCATTTAGAACGATTAGGCGTATTAAAAGCAATCGCATTCGATAAAACTGGTACTTTAACAATTGGTAAGCCAGAGGTAACTGGTTTTGAAAAAGTAGAAGATTTTGATCGTACAGCGTTATTATCGATCGTTGCTTCAATTGAAAAATACTCAACTCACCCGCTAGCTGCAGCGATTGTTGAGTACGCAATGAAACAAGGAATTACAGTATCTTCGTCATTTGAACAAATTGATGATCATCCTGGTTTCGGTGTATCAGCGATTTTAAATGGTACTGAGTACAGAGTAGGTAAAAAAGAATTCGTAACGATGAAACAAAATCCTCTTATTCAATTTGAACAACAATGGGAACAAGAAGGAAATACAATCGTATATGTTGGTACTCAAGATCAAGTCGTTGCGATTTTCTCATTAAAAGATTTAGTTCGTAACGAATCAAAGCAAGCCTTATCAACTTTAAATAAATTAGGTGTTCAAACAGTCATGATTACAGGTGACTCAGAACAAACGGCAAAAGCAATTGCTGCCGAAAGTGAAATCAATGAATACTTTGCATCATGCTTACCGGATGAAAAAGTTTCGATTGTTAAAAAGTTAAAAGATAACTATGGTCAAGTTGCAATGGTTGGTGATGGTATAAACGATGCCCCTGCTCTAGCAACTGCAAATGTAGGTATTGCAATGGGTGGCGGAACTGGAGTTGCTTTAGAAACGGCAGATGTCGTTTTAATGAAAAACGACTTAACGAAAATTTCAAAAGCAATCACTTTATCTAAACGCATGAACAAAATCGTAAAACAAAATATTATCTTTTCACTTAGCATAATTGCATTTCTGATCTGTTCAAATTTCCTACAAATCATTGATTTACCTTATGGTGTTATCGGTCACGAAGGAAGTACAATTTTAGTTATTCTTAACTCATTAAGATTATTAAGAGATTAAAAAAAAAGCATCGTACAAAATTGTACGATGCTTTCTTTTTTAAACTAACTAATAATGAGCTTTTTAGCAGGAAAAGCAATTATTCTAGTCAGTCTAAACTTAATGATAATCATTATGACCGTTTGCCGAACCACTAGTTTTGTTCTTTGGATGAGAGCTGCTTTTTTGTTTCTTATTCGATTTATCATTATGATTTTTCTTATTATTACTCATTTCAAATTTCCTCCCTTTTTGAAGTCTATTTTAGTTTACCTCTCTAAAATAAGACTACTCATGGAAGAAAACTCCATTATACAATAGAAGAAATTATTTTGGATTTGGATTATTTGGGTCAATTAATTTTGGTTTAGGTTTGTGCTTACCATATTGTCTTTGCTTTATTAATGCATTAAGCTCCCCACCAATAATCACAACCATTGCCGAAATAAAAAACCAAATCATCAAGATAATAATTCCACCTAAACTACCATAATGAATTGTGTAATTACCAAAATTATCTACGTAAAAAGCAAATCCAAATGAAGAAATAATCCATCCAAATGTTGCAAATAGAGAACCAAAGAATACTTTTTTAATGTGAACTACTTTACTCGGTCCAATTGAATATAAAACAGTAAATACAACCATTAAAATCACAAAGCTTAGTGACCAACGAATAATGCTCCAAGTGGCCAAGAAATCATTAGATATGTCTAAAAATTCAAATACAGACTTCGCAATTACTTTCCCAAACACTGGTATTAACAATGCAAACACGATCACAAAAATCATAATAATGGTTAAAAGGATTGAAACACCTCTTGCAACAAAGTAATTTCGTTTATCCTCAACATCATACGCATCATTAAGCGCTCGGATAATTGCATTAATCCCGTTGGATGCAGCCCAAATCGTCGCGATTAACCCGACTGATAAAACGCCACCATGTGATTGTCCGATTATTAACTGTAAATTACTTCGAATAATCGCCATTGCATCTGGCGGAGCATATTGACTCAAAAATGACAATATTTGCTCAGTAGATAGCGGTAAATAAGTTACGACTTGCGTTAAAACAAGTAGAAATGGAAAAAGAGATAGCATCAAGTAATATGCTAGCTCCGCTGAACGAGATACTATTTCGTCTTCCATACATTTTTTCACTAAATCCCAAACAAATGCTACAATAGAATTCTTTTTCTTAATCAAATTGACACCTTCAATTGTTATTCTTTAGATGTATTACCTGCCAATAAAATTGATTCTACTTTCTCTTGTACTTCATCTGCATTTTCTTCAGTTAATTCTTCAATACCTTCAAGAGTAGCTTCTAACTGCTCGTCAGTTTCAGAAGTTTCATGTTGAGAAGTTTCATTTTCATGATTTACTTCTAATGAAGTCGCTGAAATTTGCGATTTACCCTCTTCTAGGTCAATTGAATCTTCAATTTTCTCTTCTACTGCTTCAACTGCTTTTTCTGTTACTTTAGAAGAGCCTTTATCAAACTTGTTTAGTGTTGAATCTTTAATTTCGATCCATTTATCTTTTACAATTTGTACATTGCCTTCTAATTTCTCAACTGAGTTTTGTACTACTCTCAACTGATTTCGAACAGCACCTTTTACTATTTCTGGATCTTCTTTAATTTGATTTAATTTGTTTGTTACGCTTCTTCCTTTACGTGAGATTTTCTCACGATTTTCTTTGTTAAGTAGAGTAACCCCTGCACCAATTGCGACTCCGACTAGAATATTGCGTAAAGCTTTGTTACGTTTTGACATTCTACATCCTCCTCTAAACTGTTAATTGGTGTTGCTTTAAAATATGCTGAAGTAAATGAGTGCATCCTTCTGTAATGATCTCATATACTTCATTAAAATTACCCGTATAATATGGATCAGGCACTTCCTTCCACATTGATGCTGGAACATAATCTGAAAGTAGTGAAATCTCTCCTATACAATTATTTCTTGCTAAATTCATTAAATCCTCTTTATTCTGTGCATCCATAGCGACAATATAACTAAAATATTTAAAGTCATTTTCTGTCACTTTTCGAGCTTTCATACCTTCGAAGTTTATACCTTTTTCACTTAATAAACCTTGTGTTCCCTTATGCGGAGGATGGCCAATATGCCAATCTCCAGTACCAGCTGAGTCTATCATAAATTGTTTATCTAACCCTTTTTCTGTCACTAAATGACGAAAAACAGCCTCAGCCATTGGCGATCGACAAATGTTACCTAAACAGACAAATAATACTTGAATCATCTCAATGTCTCCTTCAAATTATTTACACTTTATGCCAAAATTTAGCTGTTTCTTTTGTATTATTCTACACGGTATATTTTAAAATGAAAAGCAAGCCATTGTGAATAATTTATGGCTAGTATAAATAAGATAAGAGTTATCATGCTTATTTTTTACAGAATAGCTATGATTACACTCATTTTTTTAAAATAATTTCATTGATTATCTAAAAAAAACTTTGTAAGGTATGAACCGATACTTTCACAAATTCCATTAAATTTGATCAACATTTTTAATTTTTACAGATAAATTAATTGTATTTTTAAATGACCTTGACTATATTTAGTAAAGACAACTAAATGTAAGTTAAACCACAAGGGGAGCCATTTGGCTGAGAGTGAATAGATTAAGCTATTCTTACCCTCTGAACCTGTTAGTTAGTACTAACGTAGGGATGTGGCACGATGAAAAGCAATGCCGGGATCATCATGCTACCCAGTATTGCTTTTTTTATTTATTCCTACTAAAATCTCCCTAAATTTGAAATGTGGAAGTGGCACGCCTCATACCTCGATTCCACAAAGGGCAAGGCGCACGAACTAGGCATGACAAATGTATGCGACTAGTCGCTAACTTCATTATTTTCAAAGTGTTTCACTACATAGGTTGTCCACTAGATAAAGGGGGAAATAGAGATGAAGACATCAAAGATTCAATTAATGGCGGAAATAGCAATGTGTGCAGCACTAGCAATCGTTTTTGATTTCTTACCATTGTTTACTGCACCTCAAGGTGGCTCTGTATCATTATCAATGATTCCAGTTTTTCTAATTGCTTTTCGTTGGGGATTTAAAGAAGGATTAATTACTGGTCTATTATTAGCAGCACTACAAATCGTTACAAAGCTATATTTCGTTCATCCAATTCAAGTATTTTTAGACTATATTGTCGCATTTACAAGTCTCGGATTAGCTGGTCTTGTTTATAAACAAATAAAAAATAGCTTAACAAATGGCAATAAAAAAAGAGCAGCAGCCTATATAATTTTAGGAACTTTTATCGGCTCACTTGCTCGATTCATCTGCCACTTTATTGCTGGGATCGTTTTCTACGGTTCATACGCACCAAAAGGTACACCAGTTTCACTTTATTCATTAGTATATAATGCTTGGTACATGGTTCCTTCATTTATTATTAGTGCAGTTCTATTAATCATTTTACTTTCTTCTGCGCCAGTTCTTGTTCATGTTAAAAAGAACCGTAATCAAGCAGCATAAGTATAGAAACCTTTACAAATAAATTAAAAAGGAACAGAATCCCCCATCAATTATTCAGCTTGATAGGGGGTTAACTTTTCCTTTTACTTCAAATTATTTCATGATTTTAAAGTGGTGTATCTGCTAAAGTCCACGTTAAAGTCGTCTTATATTTAGCTCCTACTTCTTTATAGGCCCCTCCTGGCACGAAAAGAGTAACATTTGATGAATTCAGACCATATGAAATCGTCCATGTTCCGAATCCCTTTCCCTCATCTGCAAAGGCTACATCCTGTGCACCTCCACCTGGAACCAATGTTACTGTTTTGGCTACTGGTTTATACTGCTCGTCAGTCGTTGAGTTTAAAATAGGATCAGTTAATTTTAATACGGCACCAGATAGCTCATTATTTCCACTCTTAAATTGTTCATTTTGTTGTACGGATAATTTCCACCCTGTTTTTGCTCTTCGGTGGTCTGTTACTTGAATGAAATTTGGTACTTGAATGACTGAACCATCGGAAGTTTGTTTTACTTGATCTAATTGAGCAGTATAAACTTCATTACTACCTGAAATTTCATGTTCACCAAAGTTAAAATTTGAGACATAATCAATACTTAATGAACTCTTTGTTCCTGGTTCATGAGGATTATTTGGATCAGTTGGGTTTACTGGCTCGACTGGATTTGTTGGGTTTGTTGGATCAACTGGATTTTTTGTTTCTGCTGTTACGGTAGCAAATGTTTCTGTACTAGTATTCCCTGCAATATCGGTTGCAGTTGCCCTCACTACATCTCCCTCATACAACGTCCGTGGCGGTATAGATACCGAATACGAACCATCTGTTTCAGTGATTGTCGTTAGAATTGATTGATCTGGTAAAATGATCCTTACTGTACTACTTGCCTCTGCTGTTCCCGTTATACTTGTACTTATATCTGTAATGGAATTAATAACTGGCGGTAAAATCGTTTTGTCTACTGTAAAGTGTCGAATTGTTTGATTACCTGCTAGATCCGTGATGACTAATGTATGTTCACCATCATCAGGATTGATCGTACCAGAAGTAATGGTAGTCCCATTTAATTTTGCTGTATCAATACCGCTTAGCGCATCACTAAATGTAATATTTGTTGCTGTATTACTATTATATAATTGCCCGTTTGCATAGTTAGTAATAGGAGGTTCTTTATCAATTTTGACAGTAATTTTAGCTCCAGGATCAGTTTCCGGATTACTTTGGTTTCCAGAATCATCTTTTACTCTAATTTGAATATTTGTCGTACCTTGGGTTGAAACTGTATAATCAACGCCTGTTGAGGTTGCATTACTTAATCCATCTTTATTCCATGTAGCACCATTATTTGTAGAAACCTCGTACGATGTCGGATCAACCCCATAATCATCAGTTGCTGTGAAGTGAATTGTCGTGTTTTTATTGGTCCATGATGTACCACCTGTGTAATCTTCTGGTATGGTAATAATAGCATCCGTTATTTTTGGTGCTTGAGCATCGATCAATGTGACTGAAACAGGAAAAACCTGAAAGATTTGATATCCACTACCATCAATAGCTTCATGTCCACCGTCTTCAAAAAGAATTCTAAAATTTACTGTTGTTCCAATAGCGGTGAAAGTATACGTTATATTCTCAGGATCTGTGTAGTCTTTCCATTCATTTACTGGCGAAGGAAGAGTATCACTTAATAACCAGCTATACCTAGGTTTGGTATACTTATGTTCAATAAGGTTAAAAGAAAACTTTAAGGTATAAGTTTGCCCTGGAATTGTATTAATCGTTTGCTTCATACCTACAAACTCTTGAGAATCTACAGTGTTGAAAACTTTTAATAAAATCCCTCCAATACCTGAAATAGGTTTAACATAACTTTGTGGATCAACTTCACCAAACACCTTATACCAACCTCCACTTTGCCCTTCAAAATTAGGGCTATAAGGACCTAGTTCTTGGCCTCTATTTAAATACGACACAAATGTCCAATTTGGAAAAGTAGTTGTTTGACTATCAAAATTAAATGTAGAGTTTTGAAATAAGTTTGGAAAGGTTGCTGCTTCTGTAGTAGTAGGTTTAAGTAATCCCTTAACTCCAAGTTCATTCGGCTTTGTCACACTCATTATGATGACAAAAATAGAAGCTAAAACAATTGCTTTAAAAAGACGTTTTCTTTTTTTCACCATTTTGTTTCCCCATTTCAAAATTAATTTTTCTTTACTGTTTCTCTATATTCTTTAAACGTCTAATTAAGATAAACGTAAAAATGACTAGTAAAAGGAATAAAATACCGCCGATTACGTACCACATTTTACTATCCTTGTTCAGATCTAAAGTATTTAGTTCTTCTGCTGAATTGCTCTTAACGGTATATATTCTTGTCCATTTCCATGATTGCTCACCATCTGAGGCGTTTATTTCTATACGGTAATTACCAGGCTCAATCGCTTGGTCATCCCAATCTATTGCATAATCAAAATTTGAATTCGGTGCCATTCTTAGATTTTCTTTCATTGTTTCATGAAGGATTTTTTCACCATGTTCCGTATATACTTTCGCATCTACGCTCAAATTTTTTAACATAGCTGGCTTTATATTTTGTAAATTTGCTGTCACTACATTTCGTGCATTGATTTGTGCTGGTTTCACTTCATTTAATTTCAAATCTGGCTTGACTACTTTATCGGTTTCTCTTAATAAAACACCAATAACATACGCATATTTATTTTTTATTTGAACGCTTCCATCTTCTTTTTTTGCTTTTCCTTCGTCTTCTTTCTCACTAAAATGAAGTCCACCTAGTATAACACCATCGAATTGCTGATTCGGCATCTCAATCGTAATCTCTATTGTTGACTCACTTTTTGCTGGAATTTTTGTCTCTTTTTTTACTTTAGCAATCGTAGCGAAAGGTATTTCTAACGTATCGTCTACTTTTGAATTTGAAACACTGTAATCCGTAATTCCATTACTATTTGTAGTCGCTGAATTAGCTTTTGTCTGAACAACTATATTTTTATTCGTATCATTTTTAATTTGAACATTTAAGATTTGTTTTTGTCCTGGTTTCATTCTCAAATCAAAATAAGTTTTGCTCTGATCAATTTGATTAGTTGGCATAACAGGCGATACTGCAAAATTCATTTCAGCTGCACTTGCATGAAAGTTATTAATATTTATTAGAAAGAAAATAATAATCATTTTTTTTAGTACATTCATAGATAGCTCCTTTTTTGATCTTGACTAAAAAAATTCATGCAAATTAGATTACTTTTGTTTAGTATCTTTATTCGATTTATTTGCAATACACAAATAGTTTAACTATTTGCCTACTATATTTGAAACCCCCATCAAATTCTCACAGTTAAATATGTGAAAAATGTAACATGATACTATTCGATCGTTCAACGACTATTTTTACCTAAGTCAACGGTAATGAGTTTGAGTTTTAACTATTTTTTTGTTTCGTGTTCTAATCCAGATTTTAGGTGTAACTGTTACGAATGCTGTTATCGCTATCTTTTAGTTCATTCAATCACCAAATAATAAAAATATTTTATTCACACTTTAAATATGCATTTAATTTTTGAACACTTTGTGAATTTTGGTTATCTGTCCTTTTCTTCATTCATATATATAATTACAGAAAAATTTTAAAAGGGGGTTTTATCATTGGTCTATGATGTACTCATCTTTTTCTTTTTTGTCATTATTCTTCTTGGTATGACTGGTTCATTATTTTTGTTATTGAAAAGAGCTTTAAATAAGGATGATGCACTTAGAATAGATCCGAAACTTTCTCTGCCTAAAGAAAATGAGCATTCATAGAATACCCCCCCATCCTAGTGATGGGGGTATTCTTTTACTGTTGAAATAAAGCATTGTCAATATTGAACAACAGAAGTTTAAGTTTATATTTGAGCGAAAATTTGAATGATACTTCCTCATAACAGGTTCATGGGGAAGGAAACCGCCGAAAATTTGAAAGATACTTCCTCATAACAGGTTCATATTCCTTATGACAGGTTCATGGGGAAGGAAACCACTGAAAATTTGAATGATACTTCCTCATAACAGGTTCATGGGGAAGGAAACCGCCGAAAATTTGAAAGATACTTCCTCATAGCAGGTTCATGAGGAAGGAAACCACCGAAAATTTGAAAGATACTTATAACAGGTTCATGAGGAAGAAAACCGCCGAAAATTTGAAAGATACTTCCTCATAACAGNNATTTTCATTTCATCTTTCCGTTAACTTACAAACTTTTCTTGGGTAAGAAAGAATCATTTTTTAATCCTCCCCCTCAAATAAAATGTAGTTTTTTTATTTCAATATAATGCTATTGACAATTTAACGTTAATTTTACTAATTGTTGTCTGAGCTATCAAATATTACCATGACTATTTTTACTGAATATCAGTTAAGATGGTTTATATGGTTTTTTAATCTTTTACATCATTTAGAGGAGGGATTTTAATGGATACATCGTCCATCTCAAAAACGACTGTTGATGTGCTAAACAAACAAATAGCAGATTGGAATATTCTATTTGTAAAGTTACATAACTATCATTGGTATGTAAAAGGTCCAAATTTTTTCACTCTACACACTAAATTTGAGGAATTTTACAATGAAGCGAGTTTACATATTGACGAGCTAGCAGAGCGAGTGTTAATAATTGGTGGAAAACCACTAGCTACAATGAGAGAGTATCTTGATACTTCAAGTCTTAAAGAAGCTAATAAAAATATTACTTCTGATGAAATGGTACAGGACATTGCTAAGGACTTTAACTATTTAATTGAAGAATTAAAAGATGGTATGGAAATTGCAGAGTTTGAAAATGATTCAGTTACACATGATTTACTATTAGACATTCGTGAACAGCTTACAAAGCATGTTTGGATGTTAACAGCTTACTTAAATTGAATTTAAACTTAAGCTTAAATTAAGAAAAGCAGTGTAAAATAAAAGGATTAGTGATCCTTCTATGTTTACACTGCTTTTTTCATTTCTCTTTATCTATAAATGAGGATTAGTTATACTTATTTTTTTTAATCTATTTCTTAATTTTCAATGTGAAAAACAGGCAATTTGAACTAGGAATTTCAAACTACAAATTGCTCATCCAAATAATATTTTCCACAAAATTATTCCATTTTCCGACAAAAACCCCTATTTTTCTCCTTCATTTTCAAACACATTTCATAATCAACTTCAACTATCGTTTTGAAAACGTTTTCATTTTGTATTTTTCTTACTCTCCCTTATTTTATTTACTCTATCAACCTTTTCACCGAAACACGATCACATTTTTTTCCTATTAATTTACTAGTTAATCGGAATTCCGAATGAATTATAGTCATAAAGGACTAGATATTACAGTAAATGTTTTCATATTGAAACATTCGCGTAATAATATTATACTTATGAAAATTCAAAATATATAAATAATTCTGCGCATAAAATCTCGAAAGGAGACACGAAATGTCAAAACCTCTTTTGGAAATCGAACATTTAACGACATCGTTTCGTATAAACAACCAATATTACCCTGCTGTGGATGATGTATCACTGACTGTCCATGAAAATGAAGTTCTTGCAATTGTGGGTGAGTCGGGTTGCGGTAAAAGTGCATTAGCCCTATCGATTTTAGGACTACATTCAAATAATCGTACAAAAATGAATGGATCGATCTCTTACAAAGGTACAAATTTATTAACGCTAAATGATAGTAAGTTAAATAAAATTAGAGGGAAGGAAATCGGAATGATTTTCCAAGAACCTCTGACTGCTTTAAATCCATTAATGACGATTGGTAAACAAATTGAAGAAAATTTAGATTTCCATACTGATCTTTCACGGACACAAAAAAAAGAGCGTGCACTAGAGCTACTAGATCAAGTTGGAATTCCAAAGCCAGAGGTTACTTATAAACAGTACCCGCACGAATTATCTGGTGGTATGAGACAACGTGCTATGATTTCAATTGCCATTGCATGTAACCCTTCGTTTATTATTGCAGACGAGCCAACTACTGCTTTAGATGTAACGATCCAGGCTCAAATATTAGATTTATTAAAAGAAATTCAAAAGAAAACGAAGCTAGGCATCATTTTAATTACGCATGACCTAAGTGTTGTTGCTGAAGTAGCGGACCGTGTTGCTGTTATGTATGCTGGACAAATCATTGAGACTGGTTCAGTTGAAGAAATACTAAATAATCCATTACACCCATATACGCGCTCACTATTAAACTCTATTCCTACTACTCATTCAAAAAATCAACGACTTCATATTATTGAAGGTACAGTGCCACCTTTAGACAAACTACCTAGAAGTGGCTGCCGATTCAGCCACCGTATTCCATGGATTCAAAATTATGCTCATGAAATTCAACCTATCTTGCACGAAGTTAAACCAAATCATTATGTACGTTGTTCTTGTTATAAGCATTTCCATTTCAAGAACGAGAAAGGAGCACCGATTGTAAATGTCTCTATTAAAGGTTGATAACTTAAAAGTACATTATCCGATTCGTGGTGGTATTTTCCGAACAGTCGTAGATCATGTTCGAGCTGTTGATGGAATTTCATTTGAACTAAAAGAAGGCGAAACATATGGTTTAATTGGCGAATCTGGTAGCGGAAAATCTACTGCAGGTAAGGCTATTCTTCAATTAACACATGCTACTAATGGGAGTATTAAGTTTTTAGACAATGACTTAATCAAACTAAATAAAAAGCAATTGCGAGCATTTCGACAAGAGATTCAAATGATCTTTCAAGACCCATACTCTTCTTTAAATCCTAAAAAGCGTATTATTGATTTAATTGCAGAACCGCTAAGAAACTTTGAAAATTTAACTGCTGAAGAAGAGCGTGAAAGAGTACTTTACTACCTTGATAAAGTTGGTTTATCTAAAGAGTCACTATATAAGTATCCACATGAATTTTCTGGTGGGCAACGTCAACGAATTGGGATTGCTAGAGCTTTAACTTTACAACCTAAGTTAATTGTTGCAGATGAGCCTGTTTCTGCTTTGGATGTTTCAGTACAAGCTCAAGTACTTAATTTCTTGCAAGATTTACAAGAAGAATTCAAACTAACTTATTTATTTATCGGTCATGACTTAGGTGTTATTCGCCATTTATGTGATCGAATTGGTGTTATGTATAGAGGAAGACTTGTTGAGGAAGGCACTACTGAAGATATCTTAAACAACCCGCAACATATCTACACGAAACGATTAATTGCGGCAATACCAGATATTCGTCCAGAAGTTCGTGAAGAAAAAATTAAAGAAAGACAAGCAGTTAGACAGGAATATCAACAAAATGCTTCTTCTTACTTTGATGCAAATGGTCGACCATTTGATTTAAAACCAATCTCAGATACTCATCGAGTAGCATTACCTTAGAAAGGAGTAACGAATATGTTAAAATTTGTCATTCGCCGTATACTCATCATGATCCCTCAGCTACTGATCTTGAGTATACTAATCTTTGCACTAGCCAAAGCAATGCCAGGTGATGCACTAACTGGTCGATCGATCAACCCAAAAGCTAATCCACAAGAGATTGAAAAAATTCGTGAAGAAATGGGTTTAAATGATCCGGCATATGTTCAGTATTATCATTGGATTAAAAATGTTGCAAAAGGAGATTTTGGTGTTTCCTATACACATAAAATCAATGTAGTAGATGTAATTGGTGATCGTATTGGAAATACTGTATTACTTGCCCTATGCGTGTTTCTTGTGACTTATTTACTGGCAATCCCACTTGGTATTATTAGTGGACGCTATAATGACACGTGGGCGGATAAGCTCATAACCGGATACAATTATTTAGGTTTTGCTACCCCTTTATTTATTTTTGGTATTGTCATGTTGTTTGTTTTTGGATTTTATTTTGATCTTTTTCCTACGGGTGGTAGCGTAGACCCTCAAGTTGCTGACGGAACGTTTGCTTATTATGTAAGTAAATTAGATCATCTTGTTTTACCAACTTTATCAGGTGCACTTATTTCAACTGTAGGGATTTCTCAATATTTACGCAGTGAAATTATTGATACAAAATTAAAAGATTTTGTAAGAACAGCTAGGTCAAAAGGTGTTCCTGAAGCAAAAGTTTATTCTCGACATATTTTACGAAATTCATTTTTACCAATCGCTGCATTTTTAGGTTATGAGATTACTGGTTTAATAGCTGGTTCTGTATTTTTAGAATCTATTTTCGGCTATCCAGGAATTGGGCAGCTGTTCGTCAAATCCGTTATGTTACGTGATTTTACTGTTGTAAATGCGCTTGTTTTAATGACATGTCTTGCAACACTATTTGGGACATTAATCTCAGATATTATTCTAAGCATCGTAGATCCACGTATACGGATTGAATAGGGTAGGTGAAATTTATGGAATTAAAAATCGAAAATCAAACTCATATTACAGAGCAACGAAAAAGTCCATCTGGATTTAGTGTCATTTGGGCAGAATTTAGACGAGATAAGTTAGCTTTAAGTTCTCTTATCGTGCTTGGCCTAATATTAATAAGTGTGTATGGTACTTCGCTTATTTTAGACCAAGACCAAATCGTTAAAGTCGACTTTCTATCAATCTATCAGCCCCCTTCCTCAACTCATTGGTTAGGTACTGACTATGGGGGACGCGATATATTTGGACAACTCATTATTGGTACTAGAAATTCTTTTACGATTGGACTTTTTATCACCATTATTACAAATCTACTGGGCCTAACATTAGGTTTAATAGCTGGTTATTTTGGTGGCTGGGTTGACAGTGTCGTAATGCGTATTATTGACTTTTTCTTATCCTTACCAACATTAATGTTAATTATTGTATTCGTAACTGTTGTTCCTAAGTTCTCAATTATAAATTTTGTCCTTATTATGAGTCTTTTCTTATGGACAGGTAAAGCAAGATTAATTCGTTCAAAAGTTTTATCAGAGAGCGAATTAGACTATGTGGCAGCAGCTAAAGCAATTGGTACGCCGAATTGGAAAATCATTATCTCACACGTATTACCAAATGTAAGCTCATTAATTATCGTTGCATTCACTTTAAACCTAGCAGGAAATATTGGAATTGAATCTGGTCTTACCTTCCTTGGATTTGGTTTACCAGAAAGTACACCGAGTTTAGGAACACTAGTTAGTTATGCAACAAATCCTGATGTTTTACAAAATAAGCTGTGGATCTGGTTACCTGCATCGTGCATGATTTTGGTGCTCATGCTGAGTATAAATTTCATCGGTGAAGCGCTAAAGCGTGCAGCTGATGCTAGACAAAGAAGAGGATAATAAAAAGTTAAGGAGAGTGGAAATATGAAAAATGCAAAAAGTTTTACAAAAGTATTAAGCGCAATGGCAGTATCTATGATGATCCTTTCAGCATGTAAAGGTGGCGACACAAAGACTGCTACTACACCTAAGAAAGTTGATCAAGCTGCTTTCCCTATCAAAGTAACAAATAACAAAAAATCGATCTCAGGTGGCGTTTTAAAATACGGTTTAGTTTCTGATACACCATTTGAAGGAATTTTAAATACAGTTTTCTATGAAGGCGATCCAGATTCTCAAGTACTCCAATTCTTTGATGAGGCACTACTTTCAACAGATGAAAACTATATTTATGACCAAGATGGTGCTGCTACATACAAATTGAGCGATGACAAAAAGACAATTACGTTAACAATTCGTGATAATGTAAAATGGCATAATGGTGATCCTGTTACAGCATCAGATTTAGAGTATGCATATCTTGTAATTGGAAATCCAAAATACACTGGTGTACGCTATGATTCACAAATGTCTATGATTGAAGGTATGGAAGAATACCATAACGGTAAAGCAAAGAATATTTCTGGTGTTAAAGTAATTGATGATCATAACATTTCAATTACGTTTAAAGAAGCAAATCCATCTGTATTGACTGGATTATGGACATACCCACTACCTAAAAAATATTTAGGGAATGTTCCAATCGAAAAATTAGTATCATCTGACCAAATTCGTAAAGCTCCAATCGGCTTTGGACCATTTAAAATTAAAAAGATCACTCCAGGCGAAGCTGTAGAGTTTGAAGCGAATAAAGATTATTGGAACGGTGCTCCTAAACTTGACGGTGTACTTTTAAAAGTTGTTAATCCAACTATTGCTACATCTTCTCTAGCAAATGGAGATATCGATGTCGCTTCTGTATCAGCTGACCAATATGAGCAAGCTAAAAAATTGAAAAATATCTCATTAGTCGGTAAAACAGAATTAGCTTACTCTTATATCGGATTTAAATTAGGTCATTATGATGCAAAAAATGGTGTAAACGTAATGGATAATCCAAAATTCCAAGATAAGCGTGTACGTCAAGCAATGGCTTTTGCCCTTGATAACAAAGCAGTTGGGGAAAAATTATACAAAGGATTACGAGTGCCAGCAACATCTGTCATTCCACCATCATTCCCTAAATACTTTGATAAAGCATTAAAAGGATATTCACATGATCCTGAAAAAGCGAAAAAATTACTAGACGAAGCTGGTTACAAAGATGTAACTGGAGATGGTTTACGTGAAGATCCAAACGGAAAACCATTTAAAATCAACTTCGCTTCTATGAGTGGTGGCGATATCGCTGAACCATTAGCTCAATTCTACTTACAATCATGGAAAGAAGTTGGCTTAGATGTTCAATTATTAGATGGACGTTTACATGAATTCAACTCATTCTACGATATGGTAGAAAAAGATAATCCAAAAATCGATATTTTCGCAGCAGCTTGGGGAACAGGTTCTGACCCAGACCCATCTGGAATTTGGGCGAAAAATGCTCCATTCAACTACGTTCGTTGGGTAAATGAAGATAATGATAAATTATTAAAAGAAGGTATTTCAGCAAAAGCGTTTGATGAAAAATACCGTCAAGAAGTATACGATAAATGGCAAGAGCTTGTAAATGAAGAAGTGCCAGTAATCCCTACTCTATTCCGCTTCGGTTTAGATGGTGTTAATAAGCGCGTTAAAGGCTATGATTTAACAGCTGGTCAAGGCTTCCAAGGTCACTTACAAGATATCTCTGTAACAAGTGCAGAGTCTGAAAAAAATAAATAAGCAGTAAAAATGTAACTGTCACTCAAGTCAATGTACTTTTGGGACAGTTCTTTTTTTGTTATACTCCTACCTTTTAATTCTATAAATCATAATAGTGAAAATGTGGATAAGTAGCCTTCCCTTATTGAATGAATGAAAGGTTATTAACATCAAAACAGTGGATAAGTTGTCTCTCTCCACTTCAAAACCAATAAAAACTAACCAATATATATACATTGTTAATAAAAATTGTGAACTTTGTTAATAAAGTAGAATTAAACAACTACAAAAAAACTCGCTAGTAGTAAATTACTAGCGAGTCCAACAAATTTTTTAGCAAATCTTAAAACGAATATTAACTTACTTTTTTCTTCTCTTCTTGCTCGTGTTTTTCAATTTTATGCTTAGCTGAGAAGTGATAATAAATTAAACATGCAATCATAAATGGCACACCACAGTACAATGCAATGCGTTGATCTGGGATAAATGCAAGACTAATGATTACAGCTACATTTAAAACTAGAGCAATGATTGGAACGATTGGATATAGAGGCGTTTTAAATTTTAAATCCTCTACTTTTCCACCTTCTTGGATATATTTCTTTCTACCTAAAAGGTTTGATAGTGCAATGCTTGCCCAAATAAATACTGCTCCAAATCCTGCAATTGATAATAACCATAAGTAAACTGTATCTTCTGCGTAAATACCACTTAATAGTGATAAACATCCAAAGAACATACTAAAAGTTAACGCGTTTAATGGTACACCTTTTTTCGTTAATTTACCTAACTTCGCACTAACCATTCCCTTTTGAGCCATTGAGTACATCATACGTGAAGTAGCATATAAACCTGAGTTAGCAACTGATAAAACCGCTGTAATAATAACAAAGTTCATAATATCGGCTGCGTATGGAATACCGATGTTATCAAATACTACTACGAACGGACTATCTACTAAACCAGCTTTCTCCCAAGGGAATAAGCCTGCTAAAACAAACATTGATAAAATATAGAATACTAGAATTCGAAATACAGTGTTGTTAATCGCTTTTGGTACAGCTTTTGCTGGATCTTCACTTTCACCAGCTGCAATCCCTACTAACTCACTTCCTTGGAAAGAGAAGTTAACTGCAACCATTGTGACGATAATCGCTAAAAAGCCATTTGGAAATAGTCCACCGTGGTCTGTAAAGTTAGTCAGCATTGGAGCTTTTGACCCTTCTACTGGTACAATACCAAACATGACTGCTCCACCTAAAATAATAAATAAAACAATTGTTACTACTTTTATACTTGCAAACCAAAACTCAACTTCAGCAAAAGATTTCGTTGATAAAGCATTTACTGCGAACAATAGAACCCCAAATACTACACACCAGATCCAAGTTGATACATCTGGAAACCATCTCTTCATTAACATACTAACTGTAATTAACTCTAAACCAATTGTTACCGACCAGTTTAACCACGACATCCATCCAACTACGTAGCCTGACGCCGGAGAAATATATTTAGTTGCATAAGTTTGATATGAACCAGCATCTGGTAAACTAACTGCTAATTCTCCTAAACATAGCATTGTTAAATACATTACGATTCCACCTACTAAGTAGGCTAATATTGCTCCACCCGGACCAGCTTCACTAATTGTATAGCCTGATCCCATAAACAAGCCTGTCCCAATAATTCCCCCAAGAGCAATCATAAACAAGTGTCTACTTTTCAGCTCTTTTTTTAACCCCTGTTCTTGTTGTTTCATGAAAGTCCCTCCTCTAGATGCAAATTGTGCGTATAAGTAAAAATATTCTGACATAATAGAATTCAAGTTTACTTATTTCCTTAATGAACACTAAAACGCTCTAAATCAACTTACCTTAAGACTAAATTTTCAGATAATATCTGTAAGCGGATACAAACTTATTGTACCGAAATAATATCTTAATTATAAAAATAGAGTTTATTATCTGTCAATACAAGATAAGTGCTCCAGATGGAATTTCCACCTGGAGCAAATCTATTAGTCTATTAAACCCATCCACGGAAACGAGATGCTTCCGCCATTTTACGAATACCAACCATATATGCCGCTAATCTCATATTTACTTTGCGATTAACTGAAGTTTGGTAAACACTATCAAATGAACGTACCATTTTTTCACGAAGTTTTTGAGCAACTTCTTCATCAGACCAGTAATAACCTTGGTTATTTTGAACCCACTCAAAATATGAAACAGAAACTCCACCAGCACTTGCTAATACGTCTGGAACTAGTAAAATTCCACGCTCTGTTAATATTTTAGTAGCTTCTAAAGTAGTAGGACCATTTGCAGCTTCAACTACGATTGATGCATTAATGTTATGAGCATTTTCAATTGTAATTTGGTTTGAAATTGCAGCTGGAACTAAAATATCACAAGGTTTTTCAAGCAATTCTTTATTCGAAATGACATCAGTAAATAAGTTAGTTACTGTTCCGAAGCTATCTCTTTTTTCTAGTAAGCTATGAATATCTAAACCGTCTGGATCGTATAATGCGCCAAGTGCGTCAGAAATACCAACTACTTTTGCACCTGCTTCAACCATGAACTTCGCTAAGAAGCTACCCGCATTTCCAAATCCTTGAACAATGACACTAGCACCCTTTAAATCGATTCCCTTACGTTTAGCAGCCTCTTCGATACAAATTGTAACACCTTGAGCTGTAGCTGTTTCACGTCCTTCTGATCCACCTAATACAAGTGGTTTACCAGTAATAAATCCAGGAGAATCAAATTCTTGAATTCTACTATATTCANNCATCCAAGCCATAATTTGTGGGTTAGTGTATACGTCTGGAGCAGGAATATCTTTTGTTGGTCCAACGATTTGGCTAATCGCACGAACATATCCTCTACTTAAACGCTCTAACTCAAAAATTGACATCTTTCTTGGATCACAAATGATACCGCCTTTTCCCCCACCGTATGGTAAATCAACGATACCGCATTTTAAGCTCATCCACATTGATAAAGCTTTTACTTCGTCTTCGTTAACTTCAGGATGGAAACGAATTCCACCCTTTGTTGGACCTACAGAATCATTATGTTGAGAACGATAGCCAGTGAAAATTTTCACTG
>NZ_NUGT01000074.1 GCF_002574545.1 Bacillus sp. AFS055030 | reverse complement strand
CGAGCCAGCGGATACCTACGTCATCCATCGCGAGGACCGGGATATCTGGATCCATGTCTGCGCCGGGGGCAACGAGGCTGGATGGATCATTGCCGAAACCAAGCCTTTCCAGGCCACCGCGAAAGCGCTGCCTGCCGAAGCGTTGAAGCAGGCGCTGGACACCCAAGGCAAGGCCGCGATCCAGGTGAACTTCGCCGTAGACGCCGCGCAGATCCTCCCCGATTCCGAGCCGCAGCTGCGACAGGTGGAGCGTCTACTGCAGCAAGACCCGCAATTGCGTCTCTCCATCGAAGGGCACACCGACAACACCGGCAACCGCGATCACAATC
>NZ_NUGT01000073.1 GCF_002574545.1 Bacillus sp. AFS055030 | reverse complement strand
ACGACCACCTCGTCATAGAGCGGCTCGCCCATGCCGTGCAGGCACTGGAACTCGTATTTGCCGACGGTGAAATCGGGGCCGGCGAGATGGTAGATGGCCGAAAGCGTCTGGGCGTTGTGGGTGGCAAACTGCGGAAAGACCACGTCGGCCGCGGCCAGAAGCTTGCGGGCGCAGGCGATGTAGGAGACGTCGGTATGCACTTTTCGGGTATAGACCGGGAAATCGGCAAGCCCGTCCACCTGCGCC
>NZ_NUGT01000072.1 GCF_002574545.1 Bacillus sp. AFS055030 | reverse complement strand
CCAATCCGCTGTTCGCCGCGGCCACGAGCCCGAGCCCGACCAGCGCGCCCCAGGAGGGGCGCGTTCCACGTGAAACATCGTGCGCCTCGTGGGCTCGATCGAGCGCGCGACGGGCGAGCCCGACGGCCAGCACCAGGCCGATGACCGTGGCGCTGTAGTACGTCGTCGTGACGAGGAGGGACGCGAGTTCGAGGGCGTCGCGGGATGGCGACCGCTCCGAGGCGGCAAGGAGGCCGAACGCGCCCAGGGCCAGCAGCGCTCCCGCGATCGGCGCACGGGCGCGGACGGCGGACCCGGCGGCCACCCGCAGTGCCGCGTACAGGGCGAGAACGTTCACCAC
>NZ_NUGT01000071.1 GCF_002574545.1 Bacillus sp. AFS055030 | reverse complement strand
GCGCAGGCGCTGCATCACGCGCGCCATCGCTGCGCGTTCGGCAAGCCCTTGGCCGGGCATGCCCTGATGCGCAACGTGCTGGCCGACCTGGCGCTGGAGGCGGAGGCGGCGCTGGCGTTCTCGCTGCGCGTGGCGCGCGCGGTGGACGCGGCCGCGCATGATGCGGGCGAAGCGGCATTCGCCCGCATCGCCACCGCCGCCGGCAAGTACTGGATCTGCAAGCGTGCGCCGGCCTTCGTCAAC
>NZ_NUGT01000070.1 GCF_002574545.1 Bacillus sp. AFS055030 | reverse complement strand
GGCGGCTGCGGGACTTGCCGCTGTCATGGGGGCGACGCCGGAGCAGATCGAGAATGCCGCGGAAATCGCGCTTGAACATCACCTCGGCATGACCTGCGACCCAATCGCCGGCCTGGTGCAGGTGCCTTGCATCGAGCGTAACGCGCTTGGTGCGGTCAAGGCGGTCACTGCCGCTTCGCTTGCGATCAAGGGCGACGGCCAGCATTTCGTACCACTCGACGCCTGCATCGAAACCATGCGCCAGACGGGTCACGACATGAGCGAGAAATACAAGGAAACTTCGACTGGCGGCCTCGCCGTCAATGTCGTGGAATGCTGATGTGGCCCAAGGTCGAAGCCCGATCTTGGGAGTAGATCATTTGCTTATAGGCGTGGTGAGGGG
>NZ_NUGT01000069.1 GCF_002574545.1 Bacillus sp. AFS055030 | reverse complement strand
GGCTGCTGCTGCAGAGCGCCGACACCCGCGGCATGTCGCTGGACGAGCTCAAGGTCGTCAGCCGGCGCGCGCCGAGCGAAGCGGAATTGCGCGACCTGCTGTTCGCCTGGCGCGTCGCCAAGTACGTCAAGTCCAACGCCATTGTCTACGCCAAGGACAACCGCACGATCGGCGTGGGCGCCGGCCAGATGAGCCGCGTCTATTCGGCGCGCATCGCCGGCATCAAGGCCCAGGACGCCAACCTCGTCGTGGAAGGCTCGGTGATGGCCTC
>NZ_NUGT01000068.1 GCF_002574545.1 Bacillus sp. AFS055030 | reverse complement strand
GGCCCAACGGGAGCAACGGGAGAAACCGGGGCAACGGGAGCAACGGGAGTAACAGGAACGACTGGAACAACCGGGGCAACGGGAGCAACAGGAGAAACAGGCCAGACGGGAGCAACAGGAGCAACGGGAACAACCGGCCCAACCGGAGCAACCGGCCCAACGGGAGCAACCGGGGCAACGGGAGCAACCGGGGCAACGGGAGCAACCGGGGCAACGGGAGCAACGGGAGCAACAGGAGCAACCGGGGCAACGGGAGTAACAGGCGTAACAGGCCCAACGGGAGCAACGGGAACAACCGGGACAACGGGAGCAACCGGCCCAACAGGCTCAACCGGCCCAACCGGAGCAACCGGAATAACAGGCTCAACGGGAGTAACTGGAGTA
>NZ_NUGT01000067.1 GCF_002574545.1 Bacillus sp. AFS055030 | reverse complement strand
TATTTAGCTGATGTTTTTTTGTGTTGAAATATGAAACGATAGATTATTTAAAGGCTCTATACTATTGGGGTATGTACAATTTTAGGTAAAAAAACACGTAACATCCAATATTCGTTATATTTGAATTGTCGAGAAACAAGATAAACGAATGGAGTTACGTGTAAATGAATTCTAACATATACATCCCAGGATTAAAAGATTGTCTAGTGACAAAAGTAGAGGAATATAGTGAAAAAATTTGTCTTTTTGTTGAAATGAAAATAGCACCTCACTCTTGTCCGAGTTGTAAGAATAAGACAAATAAAGCACATGATTACTGACTACAGAAAATTAAACATTTAAGTTGGTTTCAGCAAAAGACAGAAATTTGGTATAGAAAACGTCGTTATGTTTGTGTATTGGTAAGCGTTTTTCAGAAAGCAAATCATTTGTATCTCGTTATAAAAGAGGCTCGATCGAATGGTTTTTAGCTTTATCGATTCATGCGATTAAAAGCAGAAGTTTTAAGAAAACGAGTGAGATTTTCAGAGGTTCTTATACGACAGTCATTAGAGGGTTTGATGAACTCTCAAAGAAAGAAATTAATCAAGTGACAGCTCTCCCAAAAGTAATTGCCATCGATGAGTATAAAGGAGACACCCAAGCAGGTAAGTATCAACTAATTATTGTGAATGGTAAGACGAGAAAGCTCATCGACATATTACCAAACCGTAGAAAAAAATAATAAAGGACTATTTTAAAAAGTACGGGGCAAAGGTAGGAATTGTCATCATGGAAATGAGCCCTTCTTTTAAAGCCGCAGTTCAGGAAGCGTTAGGGAAACCTGTCATAGTGGCTGATCATTTTCACTTTGTGAGATATATTTATTGGGCATTAGATGGTGTAAGGAAACGAATACAACTAGGTGGTATGAGTATGACCGAAAGAAATGAAAGAAAATGCGTCATTTACTCTATAAAAAGGTTGAAAAATTAACCAAAGAGGATCAAAGGTACCTACAACGTTACTTCAGTTTTTCAAAAGAATTAAAATCGGCTTATCAATTAAAGGAAAGTTTTAGTTAATAGTTTAAAAAGGGTAAAGAGAATGAATCGAAGGATATTCTTAAAACGAAAGAAGCACTCGAATCGTTCTACAAAGAAGTAAAAGATGTTGATATTCCTGAATTTAACCGAGTTATAAAAACTCTACAAAACTGGAAAATCGAGATATTTAATAATTTTGCTTATAACTATTCAAATGGTTTTTTAGAAGGCTGTTATAAAAGAGTAAAACTTAATTAGAAGCGATTCACTCTTCAGTGGATGGTATTTGTAGTAAACGATATGTAAATTTTCCGGGGATAAGGAAGAAGGATTATACTAAACGCATAAGTTAGTTTAAAATGGAAAACGAGAATAAATTCGAATACAATTCTTTACTAAATACACTATGTGATCAAAATTTGAGAATAGTCCAAGTATTTTTCATAGAGTATATTCTGTAAAAAGAAACGAGAAACGACTTATAACATTAAATTATAGGTGGTGTGATTTTTTGTCTACTTCACCTGATTCAAAAAGGATATATATACGCTACTTATTATTGAATGGCTTTGAACTTAGACAAGCCTAATAGGGAAGCGGCATTTCAGATTGTTTCCTTTTAATATATTTAAAATCAAAACTAATATTTATATAGCAATAAATATAGAAAACATCTAAAAAAAGATCAAATAAAACAATTTAAATTTTTTATAAAGAAATGCTTGCAATCATTTGGACGAGATGATATATTTATATATGTTGTCACGACAAAACAAGTTCGAACAACAAAAAAATATAATAACTTGTTGACAAAACGTTCGGCAAAATGTTATTATATTAAAGTCGCTTCTAAAGCGATAAAGTGAACTTTGAAAACTA
>NZ_NUGT01000066.1 GCF_002574545.1 Bacillus sp. AFS055030 | reverse complement strand
AGGAAGTATCTTTCCATTTTCCACTGATTTCCTTCCTCATGAACCTCTTATGAGGAAGTACCTTTCCATTTTTCGCTTGTTTCCTTCCTCATGAACCTCTTATGAAGAAGTACCTTTCCATTTTTCACTGGTTTCCTTCCTCATGAACCTCTTATGAGGAAGTACATTTCCATTTTTCACTGGTTTCCTTCCTCATGAACCTCTTATGAGGAAGTACATTTCCATTTTTCGCTTGTTT
>NZ_NUGT01000065.1 GCF_002574545.1 Bacillus sp. AFS055030 | reverse complement strand
CCGTCCCGAGCCACCATCTTGAAAAATATGGCAACAAATAAATTTTAATACGCCGACTTAGCTCAATTGGTAGAGCACGAACGAATAAACTTCGTAGCAAAACCTCAGCGTACTTGTCGAGCAACATCTTGGAATTCTTCCTGAGACAAGGACGACTAATAAACGAACTAAATATGGCAACAAATAAATTTTAATACGCCGACTTAGCTCAATTGGTAGAGCAACTGACTTGTAATCAGTAGGTTGGGGGTTCAAGTCCTCTAGTCGGCACTCTTTAACCGGAGGGGTAGCGAAGTGGCTAAACGCGGCGGACTGTAAATCCGCTCCCTGTGGGTTCGGCGGTTCGAATCCGTCCCCCTCCACCATTTATAGGGGCATAGTTTAACGGTAGAATAGAGGTCTCCAAAACCTTTGGTGTGGGTTCGATTCCTACTGCCCCTGCCAATTAAATAAAATAATGGCGATCGTGGCGAAGTGGTTAACGCATCGGATTGTGGTTCCGACACTCGTGGGTTCGATTCCCATCGGTCGCCCCATATAATTTATAACGATTGCTCAAGTGAGTAATATAATTTATAATAAATTGAATATAGTATATAAAGTTCTTAATTAATGGGCTATAGCCAAGCGGTAAGGCAACGGATTTTGATTCCGTCATGCCCTGGTTCGAATCCAGGTAGCCCAGCCATTTATGCGGAAGTAGTTCAGTGGTAGAATACAACCTTGCCAAGGTTGGGGTCGCGGGTTCGAGCCCCGTCTTCCGCTCCAAATTACGGCGGTATAGCCAAGTGGTAAGGCAGAGGTCTGCAAAACCTTTATCATCGGTTCAAATCCGGTTACCGCCTTTTAGATTTTACCCCACGCCGGGGTGGTGGAATTGGCAGACACACAGGACTTAAAATCCTGCGGTTGGTGACAACCGTGCCGGTTCGAGTCCGGCCCTCGGCATCAAAAAAACCTCTTACTTTGTAAGAGGTTTTTAATTTCAGATTTGATTGGACAATTTGTCTTTCATATATTATAATTATTGTATAACTTTGGCGGTGTGGTGGAATGGCAGACACGCCTGACTCAAAATCAGGTATCTTCACGGATGTGCAGGTTCAAGTCCTGTCACCGCTATATAAATGCTAACAAAAAAAGCTTTGCACTAATTGTGCAAAGCTTTTTTTGTTTTTCTTGCACATGGCAAAATATCTCCAAATAATGTTGTCAGCTGATAAGAAACCTTTAGTGACAATGACAGAAATTGATATTAAACATTTTATATTGATCCTATGCAAGAAAGCGGATTGTAAACAACGTGCATTAACACGAGATTGCTAGCTAGTAAAAGAAGTCATGCGTTGCGATGATTTACTAGTACGCAAAGGAATTTACCAGTAGATAGTAAATCGTTCTACAAGGAATTTTTTTGAATTTTCAAACCAACTCTTTACAATATTAATGTTAAAATTATTATGAGTATGTAGACAAAAGGAGTGAGTTGCAATAAATAAATATTTGAAAATTGGTTTGTTGTTTGTAGGTTTGATTGCTGTTTCATTTTTATCTTGGAAAATAGTTAAAATTATTGTTTTTAAAAATGAATATCATGTTGCAAATATAAAATATGACAAAGAAAAGATTCCTCCAGCTTCAAAGGAAGGAGCAGATATTGCAAGAACACACGATATATTAAATAATTTAACTGGTTGGTTAAATTATCAACAATTCAAAAATCCAAACTCTCCAGCTTGGGAAGATAAAAAATCTGAATTGGAATCTATTCTCACATATTTTGAAAAAATACTTAGCAATGTAGATGAAAATAGCGATTTGCACGATGATTTAGATTTAGCTAACAAGTTAATGAAATTGGCAATTGATCAAAAAGACATGAAAGCTTTGTTGTATACTCATCGAATAATGCACGATTTAGACAACAAGATTAATCATACCCAAGGAAGAATTGTTGTTTTCAATAGCGCAAAAGCTGGAAATGGAAATGCAGAAAAAGTGGATGATTATATGGCTTATTTAAAAAATCAGAGATAGCTTAATGGCTGTCTTTTTCTTTTATCCTAAAACACAGATTTTACTGCATTATTCTTGGAACTTTAATTGATTCTTCATCAGCATTAAATAATTGTCATATAGAGCTATTAACATCCACATAAAGAAAGGCAGCGAACATCTATATAGTCGCTGCCTTCTTTATGTGGATATTAGCAATCCTAACATTACATTTTTACATACTTACGTTTTTGCTTAAGCCAATCAAATTGTTTTGGATTTCTTTTATTTGCTAAAGTAACTACAAGACCAGTTGTTGCTATTAATAGGCTTGCAGCAGCTACTTTAATCGTAAATTGTTTTGCATCTTTTAATTTCTCATTATTGTATCGATCAAGTTCTTTAAGTGTATCTTGTGTAAGATCAATTCTGTCGTTTGTTTCTTCAATCAAACTACAGACACCCTCAAAACTTTCGACTAAAGGATTCTTTTCTTCTTTTACCAAAGGATTTGTCATAATTACTCTCCTCCTAAATTTATCCTATAAAGAAGAATTCTATGAGAAAATTCATTATACCTTTATTCAAATTTCTACAAATCTTTCAATAGCCTCTGCTGTTAGCTACTTATACTCTTCATCTGTTATTTTATATGGCTTTTAACAATTTCAATTCTCGATTTTTTCTTAAATTATGATAACATTTTCGACAAAATATGATTTTATTCTTGAATATGTGACATATTTATGATAAATTTAATTACAAGTTCATTAAAACCTACTAAATACTTATTTCATTTGTATTAGTAGTTTAGCACTTATAACTTGATAACAACGCAGTGTATTGATTCATTTGAGAACGATACATTGCGTTTTTTTATATTAAAAAGTCTATTATTACAGGCTTTTGTGTCATAATTAGATAATGAAATAATTTTCTGACTAGAATAGGAAATATAATTAACAGGCAGTTAGGTGATTCTTGTGAATATGAAAGAATTTCAAAAAGAATTAATTTTATATAGTAAAGAAATTGGAATAGATAAGATTGGATTTACGACTGTTGATCCCTTTTTAACATTAAAAAATCGATTATATAAGCAGCAAGAATTAAATTATCAATCGGGTTTTGAGACAAAGGATATTGAACGAAGAGTAGATGCGAAAAAAATAATGACTGAAGCAAATTCAATTATTGCAATTGCTCTAGCTTATCCATCTAAATTAAAAAATCCTCCTAAAAGTAAAAAGGGATCTACAAGGGGAATCTTTTGTAGGGCCTCATGGGGGGAAGATTATCATGTAGTTGTAAAAAAGAAATTACTTCAGCTTGAGTCTTTTATTTTATTACATTATCCGAATGCAAAGGTTCAATCGATGGTCGATACTGGTGAGCTAGTAGATCGAGCAGTGGCTGAAAGAGCGGGGATCGGATGGAGTGCTAAAAATTGTTCAATTATTACGCCAGAATTCGGTTCTTATGTATATTTAGGCGAAATGATTACCTCACTACCTTTTGAACCTGATTCACCTATTGAAGAGCAGTGTGGAGAATGTACAAAATGCCTTGATGTTTGTCCGACAAGTGCGATTGTTTCTCCAGGTCAATTAAATGCTAAAAATTGTATTGCTTTTTTAACCCAATCAAAAGAAATGATACCTGTTGAGTTTCGAAAAGAGCTGGGAAATCGCATATATGGATGCGATACATGTCAGACAATTTGTCCTAAAAATAAAGGAATTAATTTTACTCATCATACTGAGATGGAAGCTGATCCGGAAACAGTAAAACCTTTATTACGTTCTGTTTTAAAAGTAAGTAACAGAGAGTTTAAAAATCAGTTTGGCAAAATG
>NZ_NUGT01000007.1 GCF_002574545.1 Bacillus sp. AFS055030 | reverse complement strand
TAGAGTGAACCCTCTAAGTGGGACACAAGAAAAAACACCTTTTATGTCGTATAGTTAAACTATATTTCATAAGAGGTGTTTTTTTATGGGGACAAGAGTTCATTATGATCCGGTTGTAAAATGGAAAGCTGTAAAAATGAAAGAGGATGGCTGTTCGAATAAAGAGATTATGGAAACGTTAGGAATAAAAAATGTCTCACAAATTAAGACATGGGTGAAGTGGCATCGTGCTGGAGAGACACATCGATTTAATCAGCCAGTGGGTAAACAATATACTTTTAATAAAGGGATAGAAGCATTTCGGAAGTTGAAGCACTTAAATTAAGGATTAGGCAACTTGAGATGCAAAATGAATTACTGGGAAAGTTAAAAGGGATCTCAAAAAATTAACGAAGACGGGTATTGTAAAGGTAATAGAGGAACTAAAGACAAAATATCCAATTCGAGAAATGTTACTGTTTCTTGAGATCCCAAAAAGTAGTTATTACCGTTGGAAAAGACAAAAGCTTTCAAATGATGATCAGGAATTAATTAAATTGATTAAAAAAATATACAAGAAACATAAGAAAAGGTATGGTTACCGACGAGTTACAGGTGAATTAAAGACAGTTCACGGTTTGAAAATTAATCGGAAGAAAGTTAGAAGATTAATGCGAGAAATTGGGTTATTTGCGAAAATCAGAAGAAGAAAGTTTGTGCACTATAAGCCTTCTGAAAGTGTAAAAATGAAAGATTTAATTAAAAGAAAGTTTAAAGCTGAAGCTCCGAACCAAAAGTGGTATACAGATGTATCGACTCTAACATTTGGAGAAAACCATTTATATTTATCAGCTATTATTGATGGATTTAATAACGAGGTAATAAGCGCTGTAATAAGTGATTCTCCCAATCTAAAGTTAGCCTACGATACAGTAGATCAAGCTTTGGAGAAAAGGAAAATTAACAAAGTTATTCTACATTCTGATCAAGGAGGTCTCTATACATCGCCCAAATTTCAGGCATACGTAAAAGAAAAGAACATTATCCAAAGCATGTCCCAAAAAGGAGTATGCTACGATAATGTTCAAATCGAATCATTCTTCTCACATTTGAAGACAGAAGCCTTCTACTCTCAAGATTACGCAGCGACCAACTCCAAAATCATTGAGATTGTGAAAGAATATATTTATTATTATAACAATGAACGAATTCAAATAAAACTAAATAACCTACCCCCGATAAAATATCGGGAGCAGGTTGCGGCATAGGTGTTTTTTCTGAAGTCCCAAAAATGGGGTTCAGACTATAACTTAGAAATGAGCTTTTTTTTATTAAACTTAATTAAGGGGGGAACTAAATTTTATTATTTTATTACCACAATTGGGATAATATAACTAAATCCTGCATACTCCGCTCTTACAACTGCTGCTCCTTCAGAGGCTGCAAATACATAATGATCTTTCGTAACATAAGCGACATCAGAGTTTGACATTCTCCAAAACACTTCAGTTGTAATATCCTTTACAGTACCATCACTAAATAATGCATTAATTTTTAATTTCATTTTTGAACCTACTGATTTAACAACATTGTCTGGTGTAGCGAATATTCCTACTACATGAGTGGCATGTTTAGCAACAACTTCAATATTTAGCTCTTTCGTCACTCCTAAATAGGATGCGGTAATTGTCGTTTTTCCAACGGACTGGGCAGTAATCCGTCCGGTATCAGAAATGGTTGCAACTGTTTCATCTGCAACACTCCATTCTACATTATCTGTTACTTCAAATCTGTCCCACCGACCATTACCATATACTGCATCAATGCTTATATTCGTCATTTCTTTTGGTTCTAAAACTACTTTATCATCACCGACATTTGACACTAATTCCTTAGGCTTCATTACTCTCACCCAAACTGCATCATTAAAGCCATTATGATAGCGGAAGAAGACATGGGCTTCACCCGTGCCTACTGGCGTGATAACCCCGTTTTGATCAACCTTAGCAACACTCTCATCTGTAGACTCCCATTTTCCCTCTCGATCGACTTCTACAACTTCACTGTTTGTATACTCTGCGAATGGAATGATATCTACTGGCTGATCTCCTGGTTGCATTAGCAGATACCCCTGACTTAAAGTAAGTGAAAATAAGTTAACGGGTCCAAGTGTTTCAATTACATTAACAGGAATTTCAAATTGGTATCCGTCTATTTTACCTATAATAGTAGTTTTTCCATTCTTTTTACCAATAATCTTTCCTTCTGAAATACTAGCAATTGATGGATTCTTTACTTTCCATTTTACCAACTGTGTAAGATTTCTCTGAACGCCATCATTATATTGCCCTGAAATTTTAAAAGGATAAAGTTTACCTCTTTGAACGACAACATCGAAGGTATTAACTAGTAATGATTCAATTTTTAAATCCGTTTCTTGTTTTTCTTGTTGTGGACTTTCAGGTAAAATTGTGACATCAAGTATTTCTGTAATTGTACCGTTGTTGATTAGAACTTGTGTAGTACCAGGTGAGACCGCAGTCAGTACACCATTTTCTACTGTAACAATATCTGGATTTAGTGTTGTACATCTTCCAAGAGATGTAACGTCCGCATTTGAACCATCTTGATATTTTGCTTTTACAGAAAACGGGTGCGTTCGTTCAGTTATTTTAAATTTAATGTCTGTTTCACTTGGTTCTAAATCAATTATTCGACTAACTATCTTTTTATCTGATACAACAATTTCAAATCGTTTTGTGTAGTCCATACTATATACGCTTACATTTGCTGTACCTTTACCATGAGCTGTAATCAATCCATCTTTATCGATCGAAACGACATTTGGGTTAGAAGAATTGTAAAGTGATAAAGAAGTTACATCCAGTTCAGATCCATCCGAATAGTATGCTTTCACGTTTAACTGCTTTTGCTCGTTTACAATCATATTCGTCACATTAGGTGTAACGGTAATTTTTTCAGGCAATGGAGTAGCATTGTATTGCTTAACTATTACTGGAATATCGACAGTTTGCCTCTCAAAAATAGCAGTTAATATAGCTGTACCTTTATTGTGGCCCGTCACCTTATCTAAACTACCTGACGCTACTCTAGGATCGCTACTAATTAGCTCAACGGAATTTGTTACATCCTTTACCATTCCATCACTATATATGGCTTTAATTGATATTTTCTTTTCCTCTCCAGCTTTTAAGTAGAAGTTGGAAGGTGTAGCCGTTAAGCCAATTGGTTTAGGTGCAGAAAGCTTATTTGTGATGTTGACATTTATTTCAATTGGAGGATGTAGATTAGAGCGGTAGGAAGCTCTAATTTTTGTTTTACCTGTCTTACCTCCAATGATTAAACCATTGTTTGTTACTGTGGCAATGCTAGGATTATCACTCGTCCAAGCTGCTTTATCTCTGACATCTACAGACGTACCGTCATTAAATACTTCATTTAAGGTTGCCTCGAATGAAGCATTTGGTAAAATTTCAATATTAGGTGTATCCGTTACAAGTTTTTTCGGTTTAACGACCTTAACCCGTACAGCATCTACAAATTTATCATACTTAAAATAAATATATGCTTCTCCTACCCCAACCGGAGTGATCAAACCACTACTATTTACGGTTGCAACATTAGTATTTGTTGCTTCCCATTTACCAAGTGTTTTCACATCTTTCACTACACCTAAAGATGTTCTAGTTTGAGCTTCAACTTGGACAGGCTTGTCAGTTGCCTCTAGTCTTAACTGCCCTACTGAAAGTTCAAGTCCTGTTGTTTCTACATAAACCTCTTTAACTGAAACAAAAAAGTTAATCTCAGGAAATGTTGAATATTTAACCTTTAAAAAAGTATCACCTGCTGTAATACCTTTTATTTCTCCTTTTGAGACTTTTACAATTGAAGTATCGCTCGATTTCCAAGTAGCAGAACTAGTTACGTCTTTTACAGAACCGTCACTATAAAGTGCTTTCAATTGAATTGATTTCTTTTCTCCTTGTTTAATAAAAGTTGTTCGATAAGCTGATAGCATTAAAGTGACTATTTTCGGTTTTTTTTGAGTTTTAGGCTTGTCTTTCTTTATAGTAATCGAAACATCAACTTTTGATACTGCTGCTCCAAGCTTAAATTGAACTTGTGTAGATCCCGTAGAAATAGCCTTTAGTGTCCCATTTTTTACTGTTACAATCTTTTTATTGGCAGAAGTCCATTGTCCTTCTTTTGAGACATCCTTTTTAGTGCCATCTTCGTATACTGCTACAATTGATAATTTATGGCTGACTTCTGAAAGTGCAAAAGATACCGTAGACTCACTAGGAAGCATTTTTACAATTTTTTTACTCTTAGGGACCTTTATTTCTGTTTTCGATGCTGCAAAGGTCAAATTACTAAATAAAGAGATAAATAATGTAAAAATGATCGTTAATGTAAAAACCCGATTAAGGCTCTGTAACCTCATTTGTTGTCCTCCTAAAATTTTAATTCAGATTGAAATTAGAACTTTTTCATAACAAATTACTAGTATTTGAAGAAATACTAAACTTACGATCATATGGATTTTTAGAAAAAATAATAGATTGAGCACTCAACAACCTAATATTATGAGTATTCAGAATTATTAACAATACAGGATTTTAAATGATCTTGATTTGATTTGTCGATGGATGGGGATTTTTAGTCTAATAGTATGGTATTCCTGTGTAAAATATGATTTAATATGACAATCTTCGAATTAGAGTCCTTGAAAATATGTCTATTGTCTGTGTATATGAAGAGCTGATACTCCATTCTTAGGAGTATCAGCTTCGTAAGAACTTATTATTTCACTACTTTCATCCTACTCGAGTTAATTATGATTCTATTTCTTCTTAATTTCATTAAATTCTATAGTTAATAGCATTCATTGTCGTTTTATTTTACAATTAATGGAAAGTAAATAAAAAAGTGTGGTGAATTCTTTGTTTAAACTATTACTCATTGAAGATGATTCTTCCCTATTCACTGAGATTAAAGACCGTTTATCAGGATGGTCCTATGAGGTATATGGCATAAATGACTTTAGTAAGGTAATTCAAGAGTTTACAGAGATCAAACCAGATTTAGTTATCATTGATATACAACTACCAAAATACGATGGTTTTCACTGGTGCCGTATGATCCGTTCCCATTCAAACGTACCAATTATCTTTTTATCTTCAAGAGATCACCCTTCAGATATGGTCATGTCAATGCAGCTTGGAGCAGATGATTTTATACAAAAACCATTCCATTTTGATGTACTAATTGCAAAAATCCAAGCTACTCTTAGACGCGTTTATAATTACAATACTGAAAAAATTGCTCTTAAAACTTGGTGTGGTGCAACCGTGGACTATGAAAAAAATACGGTATCGAATGAAAATGGTGCAATTGAACTTACAAAAAATGAGATTTATATTTTAAAACTGCTAATTGAACAAAAAAATAAAATTGTAAGTCGTGAGGAATTAATAAATGCCCTTTGGGATGATAAGCGATTTATTAGTGATAATACTTTGACTGTAAACGTAAATCGATTACGTAAAAGATTAGATGAAATAGGTTTAGGGCAATTTATTGAAACAAAGGTTGGTCAAGGATATATTGCTTTAGAAGAGGCGATCTAATGTTTAGAACATTTTTAATTGAGCGATTTAGTTGGATACTTTTTTTTCTATTAACGCAAGTACTCATTGTATTTGTTTCTTTTATTGATTCGTCAATTCCAATAAAATCATTACTTTACATTGTCTTTCTATCACTATTATTGTTTTTTATTTTTTTAGTCGTTCGATATCCTAAAGAAATAAAATTTTATAAAAGTCTCATCGAACGTGAAGATAACCTTGATTTGACTGGTATTGAAGATTCAAATAGTCCATTTGAAGAAATTGTAGAAAACAGTTTAACGAACCAAACAATCTTATTTAAAAAAATAGCTATTCAAAATCAAACTTATTTAGAGCAAGAAAAAGATGAGCTCCTATCATGGATCCATGAAGTAAAAACGCCTTTAACAGCAATGCATTTAATGATTGATCGGATGAAGGATGAAAAGTTGAAATCAAATTTAACTTATGAATGGTTACGTATCCACCTATTACTAGATCAACAGCTTCACCAAAAAAGGATTCCATTTATTGAAAATGATCTTTATATCGAAAAAATTCAACTTGAAGATGTCATTTATCCAGAGATAAAAACTTTGCAATCATGGTGTATTCATAAAGGTATTGGATTTGATATTGAGTTAGAGGAGCTAGAAGTATTCAGTGATGCTAAATGGTTATCATATATAATACGACAGCTATTAACAAATGCGGTGAAATATAGTACATCCTCTGACATTCGGATTATAAGTAAGCAAAAAAATGAACAAGTGATTCTTGAAATTCAGGACTTTGGTCGTGGTATTCACTCAAAAGATTTACCGCGAATTTTCGAAAAAGGATTTACTTCTACAATCCAACATCAAGACAACGCTTCTACAGGGATGGGATTATATTTAGCAAAAAAAGCTGCCCAGTCCCTACATATTACTGTCCAAGTAAAGTCAGAATTAGAAAAGGGTTCGATTTTCACACTAATCTTCCCTAATCGAAATGAATTTGTAAAAATAACAGGCATGTGACAAAATTGTCACATGCTTTTGTTTATTGTTCGGTTAATCAAAGGAAACGGTCTTAGTAACCATTTATACTAATTTTATCGAATGAAAATAAAGGAGTGAATGAATTGAATATTTTAGAAGCAAATAAAATTCATAAAAGTTACGGAAATAAATTTAATAAACAAGAAGTGTTAAGTGGCATTAATTTAAACATCGAAAAAGGTGAATTTGTTAGTATCATGGGTCCATCTGGATCTGGTAAAACAACTTTACTAAACGTTCTTTCCTCAATTGATAAGATCAACAGTGGAACGATTGCAATTGAAGGTAAAGATATAACGGACATGAGAGAAAAACAATTAGCAGAATTTCGTAAAAACTATTTAGGTTTTATTTTCCAGGAATACAACTTACTCGACACATTAACAGTAAAAGAAAATATACTTTTACCTTTATCAATAACAAAAACTTCATCAAGTGAAGCCAATCAAAAGTTTGAAGTAATTGCTAGAGAGCTTGGTATTTATGAATTAAAAGATAAGTACCCTAACGAAATCTCTGGGGGTCAAAAACAGCGTACATCAGCCGCTAGAGCATTTATTCATGAACCGAGTATTATTTTCGCTGATGAACCTACAGGTGCATTAGATTCAAAATCCGCTTCAGATTTATTAAATAAACTAAGTGAACTAAATGAGAAAAGAAACGCGACAATTGTAATGGTTACACATGATCCAGTAGCAGCAAGCTTTTGCAACCGCGTAGTCTTTATTAAAGATGGACAAATCTATTCGCAACTACACAAAGGTGATGATACGAGACAGAATTTCTTTAAAGATATCATGAAAACTCAAGGTGTTTTAGGTGGTGTTCACAATGAGCATTAATCATTTGATATTCCGAAATTTAAAAAAGAATATAAAAAACTATTATTTATATGTTTTTGCTTTAGTGTTTAGTGCTGCTTTATACTTCTCATTTGTTACCTTACAATATGACCCATCAATGGAAGCGACAAAGGGTTCGATCAAAGGAGCAGCAGCAATTCGCTCGGCGTCGATTTTACTTGTTGCAATCGTTTCGATTTTCCTTTTATATGCAAATATGATTTTCATAAAAAGAAGAAGTAAAGAAATTGGTTTGTTTCAATTAATCGGTATGACTAAAAACAGGATTTTTGGTATTTTAACAGTTGAAAATTGTATTCTCTATTTTAGTTCACTGGCTCTTGGGATCTTAGTAGGTTTTTCGATTTCAAGGCTAATCATTATGATTTTATATAAAATCGTAGGCGTTAAAGCGATCGCTACTTTACATTTTTCTTCAGAAGCTTTAGTACAGACATTAATTGTATTTGTTGTCATTTATGCTTTCATTATGTTAATGAATTATGTCTTTATAAAAAGACAAACTATTTTATCTTTATTCCGAGTAGTCTCATCGACTGAAGGTAAGCTTAAAAAAATGTCTATTTTTGAAATAGCTATTGGAATTTTAGGTATCTTACTAATTATTTCAGGTTACTATTTATCATCAAAACTATTTGATGGTGATTTTACAACTACGACTGAACTATTTGCAGTAATGATCTATATTTTAGCGTCTGTCATCATTGGGACTTATTTAGTATATAAAAGCTCTGTTCGCTTTATTTTAAATATCGTTCGAAAAAAGAAAAAGGGCTATTTAAATATTAATGATGTTCTCTCTTTATCTTCAATTATGTTTAGAATGAAGTCTAATGCTTTGTTACTAACCATTATTACAACTGTATCGGCACTAGCAATTGGTTTATTATCTTTAAGCTATATTTCTTATTATTCTGCTGAAAAGACAGCTGAGAGCCATGTCCCTGCTGATTTTTTCTTAAATAATAAGAAGGATTTACAAACTTTCACATCTGCGCTAAATAAAAATGGTATTAAATATACAGAAGAACATACTGAGGTTATTCAAGTTAATGCAAATATAAAGAATATACTAGAAAAAGGGTTAGACGGTATGATGAAGGATACAGAAAAGTTTCCACTTGCCGTCGTAAGTGAAAAGTCAATTAAAGTAAACCTCCATTCTAATGAAGCGTTATTTACTGGATACGATGATATGCTACAAAAGTTTATGACGATAAAGGAATCAGGGCAAGTTGAATTAATTAGCAATAAGGAAAAGTTTAATTTAAACTATTTAGGATTAAAACGTGAAAAGATTATACCTTCCTACTTCACAAATGGTGGATTTCCTACTGTCATAGTAGACGATCAAGTGTATAAAACGTTAAAACAGAATCTTGATCCATCAATTCAAAAAGATTCTACTATCTATAATGGCATTAATATAAGTGATGAAAAACTAATCGAAAAAGCAAATGATATTTTTATGAATCATCAATTAGATAAGAATTATCCTAATGATTCTAGAATTGAAATCATTAAAACCCAGAAAGCAAATATGGGTCTTATTATGTTCATCGTCGGATTTTTAGGACTAACGTTCTTAATGACATCAGGATGTATTTTATACTTTAAACAAATGGATGAAAGTGTTGACGAGAAACCGAATTATACAATTTTACGTAAACTAGGTTTCTCTCGTAGAGACTTATTAAGAGGAATACGCTCTAAACAACTATTTAATTTCGGTATCCCTTTAGTAATCGGACTGATCCATAGCTATTTTGCTGTCCAATCTGGATGGTTCTTATTCGGTACTGAAGTTTGGACACCAATGATAATCGTGATGGTTTTATATGCTATTTTATACTCTGTATTTGGTCTTTTATCCGTTCTTTATTATAAAAAAGTAATTAAAGAAGCTCTTTAGACTAATACTACTTCCTATTAAATAATAGAAGCTGGAACCTTGAGCTTCTATTATTTTTTTACTTATTTTGATTTATAAAATCTTTATACATACTACTTTATAGGAGGATCGGGATGACGAAAACCATTGTTGAAAAACTAAATTTAAAAAAGTATAAAAAAGCTACCATTTTAAATCAACCGAGTGATGCAAATTATTTTGCAGATTTACCACATTTTGATACGGATCTACAAAACCATCCTTACGATCTCATATTTGCTTTTGTACTTGATATGGACTCACTAAAAGAACTAGTCCCAAAAATTATCCAGAATCATTATTTAGATAAAAATGGTTATATTTTTATTGCCTATCCTAAAAAAGGAAACAAAGTCTACCCGACTTATATTCATCGTGACGATTTATTCGAAGGATTAGGTGCTGATGAGAGCGGCTATATTGGTTCAAGTTCAATTAAATTTGCTCGAATGGTTGGACTTGATGATGTCTTTACGGTTGTTGGATTAAAAGATACGACGAAAACAAAAGCTGACAACTCATCGAAACCAAGTCAATGTGTCGATGACTATATCGATATGATTCCAAACGTTGAAAAAGATTTAGAAGATTCTCCTAATATACTTAAGATCTATAATTCTCTAACTCCTGGGTATCGTAAAGACTGGGCTCGTTATATATATAGCGCTAAGCAAGAAGCAACGAAAACAAAAAGGCGTGAAGAAATGAAAATGGCCTTAGGTGCTGGTTATAAAACAATGGATTTATATCGCAGGAATAAAAAATAAAAGTCAAAAATCCACAAGATATTCTTGTGGATTTTCTTCATGTATTAAATTATTTAGAAGTGTAGCCTGTTTTATTATACTTTTTTAGCAACAACGAGTAACTTTACCACCTTTAGAATTATAACGTGACTCTTGCGCTTCGATAAAGAACTCTTTTCTAGATTGAATTGGTTGATTTGGATGGTGTGCTTTCATATGTTCTACATATTTCTCATAGCTTGGTACACCTACTAATAAACTAATAAACTGCTTATAATATTTTTTAAACTCCTCCATCTTATAATGCATAATTTTTCGGTTCACTTTCTTCCCGTTTAATGTATGGAGTTTCATGTAATTTTATTGGTTTATTAGATAATATATTTATCCAATTTCGAACCGAAGCAATTAGAACTAAAAGTACGATGATCATAAACAAACCACAAATCGTTGCATCAATATAGTCATTTAGAATAATCTGGTTCATTTGTGCTTTACTAGTTGCCGGAGCAAGGATCGTCCCAGCATCTACATCTTTAAAAATTTTAGCATGCGCTAAGAACCCTATTTTTGGTGCTGGATGAAATAGTTTTTGCCAACCGGCTGTCATTGTGATGATTAAGATCCATATTGTTGGCACTAATGTAATCCAAGCATATACCTTTTTCCCCATTTTCAGTAGGATCGTTGTGCCCAACAATAATGCAATCGCTGCAAGCATTTGGTTTGCGATACCGAATAATGGCCATAAAGTATTAATGCCACCAAGTGGATCAATAACTCCTTGATAAAGGAAATACCCCCAGCCGAAAACGCAAATGGCTGTCGCAATTAAATTTGCAGGAAGTGAATCAGTCTTTCCAAGTGGCTTATACACATTTCCTAAAATATCTTGCGTCATATAACGTCCGATCCTGGTTCCAGCATCAATTGTTGTTAATATAAATAATGCCTCAAATAAAATAGCAAAATGATACCAAAAAGCCATTAATGCCTTACCACCGATTACTTTTGAAAAGAGTGCCGCCATGCCGATTGCTAAGGTCGGTGCTCCACCAGTTCGAGAAAGAATTGTTTGTTCCCCTACATCTTTCGCTAGCGTAGTTAAATCATTTGGAGCAATAGTAAAGCCCCAGCTTGAAACAACTTGAGCCACTTGATTCACGTCAGTTCCAATTACAGCAGGTGGGCTATTAATAGCAAAATATGCACCTGGAGTTAATAAACAAGCCGCAATCATAGCCATTACAGCTACAAAAGACTCCGTTAACATAGCACCGTAACCAATAGCTCGTGCATGCGTTTCACGCTCAATCATTTTAGGAGTTGTTCCTGAAGAAACTAATGCATGGAATCCAGAAACAGATCCACAAGCAATTGTTATAAATAAAAATGGAAATAGATTTCCGGCGAAAACTGGTCCTGTTCCGTCAATAAATTTTGTAACGGCCGGCATTTGTAAGTCAGGTGCTACGATAATAATGCCGATTGCTAAAGCTAAAATCGTACCAACCTTCAAAAATGTGCTTAAATAATCACGTGGAGCTAATAGTAACCAAACTGGAAGTACTGATGCTATAAATCCATAACCAATTAACATAAGAGCAATTGTTTCTCCCTTAAACGTAAACATTGCCGCTAATGTTGGATTTTCTGCCACAAATTGACCTGCAAATAATGAAATTAGTAATAAAATCACGCCAATAAAAGACCCTTCTCCTACTCGGCCTGGACGTATGTATCGCATATAAATACCCATGAAAATCGCGATTGGAATAGTTGCTGCAATCGTAAACATTCCCCACGGACTTCCTGCAAGCGCTTTAACTACAACTAACGCTAAAACAGCTAATAAAATAACCATAATTCCTAAAATACCAATTAAAGCAATGACCCCAGTTATAGGACCAATCTCTTCTTTAATCATTTCTCCAAGCGATTTACCATTTCTACGTGTCGAAGCAGCTAATATGACAAAATCCTGTACTGCTCCAGCAAATACAACCCCTACAATAATCCAAATTGTTCCGGGCAAATAACCCATTTGCGCAGCTAAAATTGGTCCAACTAGAGGTCCAGCCCCTGCAATCGCTGCAAAATGATGACCAAATAATACCCACTTATTCGTTGGTACAAAGTCTTTACCATCATTATTAATTTCCGCAGGTGTTTTACGATCTTCATCAAGTTTAAATACTTTTTCTGCAATAAACTTACTATAAAAACGATAAGCTACTGCATATGTACAAACTGCAGCTGTGAGGAGCCAAATTGCATTGATTGTTTCCCCTCTTTTTAAAGCTAATACAGAAAAACAGAAAGCTCCAAGTATTGAAATTAATCCCCAAACTACTATTGATTTTAAAGATTTCACAACCAAGATCCTCCTTTTTCATTTATAAAAGAAAGTATATCACCAATTCAGAATTTTTTGTCAATTAGTGGTAAAAAAAGTATAATAACGACATTTATACTGATTCTAATCTAGTTTTTTTTCATAAAAGTAGACGAAAGTTGTATTGAACTTATCGAATTGAAGAAATCAAAGGGAAAAAACAACTTTAGCTTCGGAACATTTGACCTAATCATTTTTTAAAACAAAAGAAAACCATCCTAAGCATTAAAGCTACAGAATGGTCTTCTTTTATATTCATTGAGTTATTTTACATGTTGAATAAAATTAACGTCGATCAACTCATTCAGCCTTTTTATTCCTTTTTCTCCAAGTAACGCTTTCCCGTCGTTCAAGGATGCTAATGCACTTTCAATTAAAAATTTTCGCGGCGTTTTTGACTGCAACAATTCGTTTTGTATAAAATCTAGTAGCTCATTGTACTTTTGTTGTTCTTTACTATTTATAACTGATTTTTTTATTGTACAAATAACACTACATAGCTTTTGTTGAAAATTTTCTTCGGTCTTTCTTACTGGTAACCATCTATCTAATAATTGTAAATTGAATAATTGTTCACCAGATTCCTCAACATCCTCAACAATCTTAATCAAACGTTTTACACTAAATCGAACAACTTGATCCATACTAATATTCATATCTTTTGCGAGGTCATAGTACCTCACATTATGGTGTATAATTCCTAAAAACATAATGGCACTATCTAATAAAAAGTCTTTCTTCTCACTACCAAAGATGTCTATTAAACGTGTATATACCCAATTTAATGTCTTAAAATTACCTTCTCTTATGAACTGTTTAATATCTAAGTCATTTATATAAATTACTTCTTCAAATAGAGAAATCAATTTATTATCTCTATTTGCCTCCATTAATAAAGTTATTTGCTTAATGAAAATTTCAATATTTGAAGGGCTCTGTCCGATCAACAACTCATTTCTTTCATGTTCAAGCTTTTTATAAATCATATTAAATAGTGCGACTACTAAATCACTTTTTGACGAAAAATAGTTATAAAATGTACCTTTCGAAATACCGCTATAGTCTAATATGTCTTGAATAGATGTTGCTTGAAATCCTTTTTCAATAAACAATTCATGAGCTATTTTTACAACATGCTGTTTACGATCATTCATATAATCACCTTGGTTCTAGTTAATGACTGCTTAAAAAACATAGTACATTATTTTAGCATTTTTAACTAGTAAATATCTTCTTAGTTTATTAAAGATTTCTAATGGTTATTATAATTGCATCTAATGAATGAATGGTATATCATATTATCTTATATAGATGATGGAAACATAGTTCAAAAAATTGAACTAGATGTACAAAGAGGAGGGGAAATCATGGATCAGTCCATGAATAAATCGATTAATCCACCATACGGAATTATTACAATCTTAATGGTTGGAGCTTTTATTGCTTTCTTAAACAATACTTTACTTAATATTGCTTTACCTTCCATTATGAAGGATTTAGACGTAGAGCCTTCGACTGTTCAATGGCTTTCTACTGGATATATGCTAGTAAATGGAATATTAATTCCGACTACTGCTTTTTTAATCCAAAAATTTTCTGTTAGACATTTATTTTTAACTGCACTACTTTTATTTAATATTGGTACTTTAACTGCAGGATTTGCACATGTATTTTCTTTATTATTAGCGGGCCGCATGATTCAAGCTTCCGGTTCGGCTATTTTAATGCCATTATTAATGAATGTTATGCTAACTAGCTTCCCTGTTGAAAAACGAGGAACTGCAATGGGCTTCTTTGGGTTAGTAATGATGGGTGCACCAGCAATCGGACCAACTTTATCAGGTTGGATTATCGAACATTATGACTGGAGAATGCTGTTCCATGTTGTTTCTCCAATTGCACTGACGATTTTAATTATTGGCTTTTTCTTACTGAAAGATAAAAAAGAGAAATCAAACAGTACAATCGACCTTTTCTCTGTTCTTTTATCAAGTATTGGTTTTGGTGGATTATTGTACGGTTTTAGTACTGCAGGAACGAAAGGATGGGATAGTCCAGAAGTTTTCGTTACAATAATTGCAGGGGTTATTTCATTAGTCGCCTTTATTGTACGTCAATTAAAACTTGATACGCCAATGTTAAACTTTAGAATTTATCGCTACCCTATGTTTGCTTTATCATCAGCGATCTCAATTGTTGTCACAATGGCTATGTTCTCAGCAATGATGCTTTTACCGATTTACACTCAAACACTTCGCGGCATCAAACCATTTGATGCAGGGTTAATGCTATTACCAGGTGCTTTATTAATGGCAATTATGTCGCCAATTACGGGTAAGTTATTTGATAAGATTGGCGGAAGAATACTTGCAGTAACAGGATTAGCGATTATGACGGTTACTACTTATTTATTAAGTAAATTAACAATGGATACAACTTATACACATATTATTATTTTATACTCATTACGTATGTTCGGTATGTCGATGGTCATGATGCCAGTATCAACAAATGGTTTAAATCAATTACCAAAACGATTCTATCCACATGGTACTGCGATGAATAATACTTTACAGCAAGTATCTGGTGCGATTGGTACTGCTTTACTCGTAACAGTGATGTCGAATCGTACAGAATCAAAAGCTAAAGAACTTGCTGCCGAAGCGATGAAACATGTGACTAGTAAACCTACACCTGAGATGCTTGCTCAAATTAAACAAGAGATCACAATGAAAGCAATGTTAGAAGGAATTAATTTCTCATTTTATGTGACGGTTTTCGTTGCCGCAGTTGCGCTAGTACTTGCTTTCTTTATCAAACGTGTAACAGCTGCAGAGGAACCTGTCGTAAAAGAAAAAACTACTAGTACTAACTTTAAGAAAAAGTTAGCGGAGAATTAAAATAGAGCATTCCCAAACTTAAAAAATCTACAAATTTTAAGACATACCATCAAGATATACCAATAGAAAGTGGACACAAAAAAGACTAAACCATTGTTAGCAAGTATATTACTTGGAAACATAGGTTTAGTCTTTTACATATATTTTTATAGAAATAGATCTATTCCATGATTATTGCTAATGTTAACTTTATACTGCTACTAAAATATACGAAATTTTAGCGGCATTTTCGTATTGCTCTGTTTCAAGATAGTATTCGTATAATTCCATAGCATATTTTTTTAACAAAGATAAGTGGTTTGCTGACTGGAAATACGGAAGCGCTTTTTCCTCTATATACTCGTAGTATTGCTTTTTTTTATACTCTATACGAAAAATAATTATTTTAAATAAAATTTGATATAACATATTGTTCATATTTTTTGCGATTGTTTTACCTTTATGTGCCAATCTTAACGCTTCTGTTTTTTTGATTAATTTACCGTCTTGGCAAAGAATCAAATAATTACGTAGAGTTTTGAGATATGGGGCTGAAGGTTTTTCAACCAGATTAAGTGCTTCTATACATAATCTTTGTGATTTTAAGTAATCCTTTCTTCCCCAGTAAATGAAAGATAAATTACTTAATAGTATTGACTTAATTTCAACTGCATTCAATAAATCACATTCCTGAATTAAATTATAATAGCTTTCCTCTATTTGTTTAATGTCTGTATTTTTATCATTGTGAATTTGTGCAAGCATAAAAGCTTCAGTCTCTAAAGCCATTTTAAAGTTTTTCGTATCTTTAAAGTGACGCAGAGCTTTTTCAGCTTGTGCATATGCCATTGTTTTGTTTTGAATTAAGTAATTAGCTCTCGCTATGTGGTAGTAGTATTCATCATTTCTATATTTATCTATATCAATTTCTTTTAGGATATTGATCGCCTGTCGTGTATCTTTTTCTAATGATATTTCATCTGTTTCAATGTAATAGATTCCCCACACATGCAAGTAGAGATTCTTTTCGAAAGGGGGAAGATTTTGATAGATCTTTTTTACACTTTGTAAAATAGAGTATGTCTTAACATAATCTTTTTTTAAGATATAATATCTGGCCTTTAACAAGGTATAGTAAGCTGCGTACTCAGTAGAGTTTAGAAATGGAATTCTTTCAAATTCTTTATACATCGCCTCTACAAAATCCATCTTTTGCATAATGATGAACTTATGCCAACGATTAAGTTGATTTTCCATATCATAAAGAAGAGCAACTTCTTTTTCTATATCAATCTTCAACCGGTCTGAAATAACCTTAATAATATCGTGGGAATAAGCTGTTTGCTCTAACTCAATTTTACTAATATAGGAAAGTGTGCAAATGCCCCTCCCTAATTCTTCCTGTGTTAACCCCATTTTTTGCCGATAAAATCTGATGATTTGCCCAACTGACAATATACTCTACTCCTTCAAACTCAACCTAATTAATTAAATTTTTAATATAATTAACTTTATCTTAATATATCATCACTTGCAAAGAGTTGACAATTCTTCAAATCTAATTGCTAGTATATGGAAAAATGTTTTAGGAACCACATTAAAGTATTTGATTATCTAATCATTATAAAATAAAACACCTCCAACATGACGCTCTTTATAAAGCAATCTGTTTGAGATGTTTTGGATATATTTATTAATGGAGGATCGGATTACTATTTATCTTAAAATCAGAATGAAACCTCTTCTTCTATGAGCTTATAGTTAGTTACTGTTTTCATCTGTATCATCATGATATGTCCCAGCTTCTTGCTGTGCATTAAATGTCCAGTTTACTTGTAGCTTGTCTCCTTGGAAATGGTTTTGGTCTTGTCCATTATCTACAAACTCGAATAATACGAAGATTTTTTCCTTATTGCCTGCTAAAATGCCATCTGGGATAGGACCATTTAAAGTATCAATTTGAGTGATATCTGGTTGTTGATTTTGTAAATCATATAGTGTTGTTTCAACAATTGGATTTGTTGCACTACTAGTGTTATACATAATTGTTACTTTAATATGTTTAGCTAAATCATCACCGTTATTATTTGAATTAGCATCTTTCACATTATATTTTGTGTCTAATAATACTTTACTGATATTTAATGAGCCATTGTTTTCCAATGTAAATTCACGGTAAATTTCATCTCCAGGTTTGATGTTGCTAATATTTACAACAGCTTTAGGATTTAATCCTAAGTCTAATGTTCCTGCAGCAAAAGTATTATGTGTCTCAACTGTGTCACTAAAATATGCAAATGTTCCTCCTCCAATTAAAGATAATCCTAATGCAGCACTCATGACTCCTTGACTTACTTTCTTCGTAAAACTCATTTTATTTCCCCCTTAGGTATAATATATTAAACTCTTATGTATTCTATAGGTGATACATATGAGATCTAATCAACTTAATCAGGCTTTTGCTGTTTGCTCTAGCTCTTTTTTTGCACTTCCAATTGAATAGATAGCAGAAATAATAAGTAAGATGCCTGGTATAATTAATAAAAGCGATGATCCAATTTTTGAATTCGCATAGTTTAACGCGTAACCTAAATAAGGAATCGTAAAACCAGTATATTTCCCTACTATGTCTTGCTTTGTGACTGTCCATAAATCTGGGCTATTATTGTTATCACCTTTTGTTTTATATGTGATGACGCCGTTCTTATTTTTTTTTTCTATGATTCTATGAGTTATTAACTTTTCTTTAACCCGAAAGGTGATAACATCATTTCTTTGGTAGTTAGTTTGATTTGTATGTAATTTTATTGAGATAATCGATCCTGTTTGAAAAGTCGGTTCCATTGAGCCAGATAATACTGATTTCACTTGGTAACCAAGCATCGAAGGTTCATGCCCGGATAATCTTGAAGAAATAACAACAAATGCTAAAATACAGACTAGTCCTCCAAACATTACTTTGATGAAATTACCTAATATAGTTAATAGTTTCTTCAACTTCTTCACCTACATAAAATTATTTTTGTTCTCCATTTAACTCCTGTACATTATTTGTTTCACTTTCTAGTTGTTTTATTTGAAATGAGATTAGTGAATGAACTTCTTCTATATAGTCAAAGTCAACAGTGGATTGAACATTTTTTGAAATGTACAGTACATCATGGTATCCCTCGCTTACATAATCGAATGCCTTAGGGTCTGCATTTTTTTGATTTTGTATTTGACTATTGAATCGTGAAAGTTCTTCTACATTACTTTCTAAAGCTTTGTATTGAAGACGAACTTTTTGATCAGTTTCTTTGATCTTCTCTTCACTCACCTTCAGTTCTTGGAGAGAATCATCTGTAGATGGAGGATCAATAGATTCATATTCTTTGTTTATAGTCTTAGCAATTTCTTTTGATTCGTTCACTAGCTGTTTAATTGTTGATGGAAATACAAATGCTGTTGATACTTCCACTGGACTTAACGTTTCTTTAGTAGAAAAGGAAGCTTCTGTTTCTCCAACGATTTTCACCCCAACGTAAAATGAAATACTGCATAAGCAAGGCAAAATGATCATTTTATGAATTGAATTCCTCATGTGTTCCCCCCTCTTGTGATGTAATCAAACTCAATTGATTTTTATTATACAGAATTTGCTGAAAATTGTTACCGAGATATTTTCTATTAAAATCATGGTAGAATTTTGTCGAATTTTGAATTATTTGTATGAAAAATCTATGTATCTACTCATATATCTCTCAAGATTAAATAATCGAAAATCCATTGATTTAGTTGGGTTTTTTTTCAATAATTGTAATTGTTCCAAAATTCAAATTTAGGGGTGTAAACAGTGAAAAAGAGAAATTCGAAAAGAACTAGAAGTAAAACCGTTATACCAGCAGTATTATCTTTATCCGTTGCAATGGGTGGCTTAATTCCAGCTACAACATTTGGATCTGGAAAAGCAAGTGCTGCAACCGTTTCAGATGTGGTAAATAAGGACGAGATTATCAAAGCGTTTCTACATTCAAAAGTAGAAAATCAAAGAACAAGACTAGTCAATATTGGTGAACAATTTAAAATTGTGAGCGAAGAAACGGATTCTTTAACTGGTACTTATCATGTACGCACAGTTGAGCAGTATAAAGGAATACCAATTTATGGATCAGGGCAAACTGTTGCACTAGATGAAAATAATAATGTTTATTCATCTATCGGGAAGGTAACACAAGATCTATCGCGTTCATTAATACCGACTGAAGCAACACTTTCAGAGCAAGATGCTGTTGAGATTGCAAAAGATAAAGTTGAATCAAAAATTGGAACAGTTGAACGTTATGATCAAATTGATTCTCAACTAACAATCTATCCTTTTAACGGAAAATATTATTTAACTTATTTAGTTAAAGCGTCAACTTCAGCACCAGCTCCAGGTTTCTTCCACTACTTTGTAGATGCAAATAGCGGAGAAGTGATTGATAGCTATGACGCATTAGATACTGCAATTGACCCAACAACACTTTCAACAGTAACTGGAAGAGGATTAGACCTTCACGGCAAGATGCAAACTTTCCCTGTCGGAAAGGATCTTTCAACTGGAACTAGTTATTTATACGGTGCATCAGTTTACGGAACTAATACTGTTCCTATTTCTACTTTTACTGCAAATCGTGCTAATGAAACAGCCTTTCAAATTGTTTCTGCTTTTGGTTTTAGTGGTTATGATATTACAACCACTAGCTCAAGTAATTTCTTTACTGATCCTGCAGCCATTTCAGCTCAATACAACTCGGATAAAGTCAACCAATACTATCAATATATTCATAAACGTAATAGTTTAGATAATAAAGGTATGACACTAATTAACACTGTTCACGTTGGAGTTAAATGGAATAATGCCGGCTGGAATGGAAAACAAATGGTATACGGAGATGGCGACGGAGTTAAATATAGCTCTTTAGCTGGTGGTTTAGATGTTGCGGGCCATGAAATGACGCATGGTGTGATTACAAATTCTGCTGATCTAATTTATAAAAATGAATCTGGAGCTCTGAATGAATCTCTAGCAGATATTTTAGGTAATTTCGCTCAAATTTACACTACTGGAGTAACTGAGTGGGAACTTGGAGAAGAAATCTTTACTCCTTACATCAATGGGGACGGAGGACTTCGTTCAATGAGTAACCCTGCAGGTAAGGCTCAAAGTTTAATGCCATCAGGTCACTATCCTGATACATACCAAGATCGTTACTTAGGTACTGAAGATAATGGTGGCGTACACATTAACAGTGGAATCAATAACAAAGCTGCTTATTTATTAACTCAAGGTGGAACGAATAATGGTATTACAATTAAAGGAATTGGAAATAAAAAAGCAGAAAAAATCTATTACCGTGCACTTACTCTCTATCTAACTCAATCTTCTGGATTTAAAGAGATGCGAGAAGCTGCAATCCAAGCTGCACGTGACTTATATCCAGATAAAAACGGTGCTCCTTCAGCAGAAACACAAGCAGTCATGGATGCATATACTTCTGTAGGTGTAAACTAATAAATAAAAAAGATAAGTCATTTAATCATGAGCTCTTAATGGGGGTCTCGAGAAAAACTTTTCAAGCGCAAAGTAAACCATGGTTACTAAAATCTAATTTTGTTGAACCTATGTATTGTGTTGTTCAACTATACTAAAATAATTACTAGTGCACCTCAAATGTTAGTCAATACTAATATTAGGGGGTGCATTTTGTATTATTCAGAGGTTTTACAGTTTGGTCCATTCAGTCCTCTACGTTTTGAATGATTAGCTTATAATTTCTAGGGACTTCAAACGTATGATGATCCCCTACAGATGGACTGTATACTTGTTAACTAAGGGGGCTTTTAAAAGAACAAACATTTTCAACTTAAAAAAGATGATCCTGTTCAATACAGAGATCATCTTCTTAAAGCTGCATAGTTTTTTTATTAAGGTTGAACTTTTTTAGTATTTGTATATAAAATAATCAAAATCCGCATGGAGCCCCTGACCAGTCGTATCCTGACATTGCATCCCAACGAATGCACCTGTGAAGAATCCACCGCCTTGAATATAATCATCAGACAGTTTATATGAATAAAGTGTTACAGGGATTACTGTCCATTCTTCTCCATCAAATGAGTAAGAGTACTCATAAACATTCGTTTTCACGTCTACACGAAGATACACATATTCAACATGTTCCGGAACGGTAATTTCGTTGCCTAGAAGAGGTTGATCGAACTTAAAATTATCACATGTTACTATTTCAAGAATTCTGCCCTTTGCTTCATTCCATGTAACTTGACATGAAGTCCAGTTTTGAGTGTTGTAATAGTTTACTAAACCAGCTGATTGATGGAATGTATTTGGATTAAATGCTACTTTTGTTTCTGCAGTAAAGTTAAAATGTTGCCAGCGTCTTGCTATAAATGACTGAGTAAACTTAGATGTTAGGGATTCTCTTCCGTAAAGACGTAGATGCCCTGGATTGTCTTTTAGTGAAACGATCTTCTCTCCTAATGGAATTCTCAAGTTTTGAAAGTGATGGTTTAAGATTTCTAAGTCAAAGTCATCCTTCTCAAGGTAATCAATTTCCCATTTTACTTCATCTATTTTTGGTCCTTCTATTTCAAGTGAAGGACTATTCCCGCCTACAACATACGGCCAATCATTTTTCCACTCAAGCCTTTGAATAGCAGTTTCTCTTCCTAATGGACAGAAGCCTCTTGGATCTAACAATGGTTGTCCTTCTCTTGGTAATGGTCTGCCTGTTAAATGCACTAGGAACCATTCATCTGTATGCGTTTGAACAATTGATGCATGTCCTGCTTTTTGAAGGGGAATTCTTGGCGCATGGAATGACGAAATTAACGGATTTTCTGGGTGTACTTCATATGGACCTCTTAACTGTTTTGACCTAGCAATTGTAGCTTGGTGATCATATTTCGTACCGCCTTCTGCCGTTAATAAGTAATAGTAATCATTTATTTTGTATAAATGTGGTGCTTCCGTCAGTTTAATATCAGTTCCTTTAAAGATAACCTCTGCTTTACCCACCAATTTTTGTTCTTCTACACTGTATTCTTGTAATGAAATACCATAAAAAGGATGATTTCCTACGCGATGATCCCAAACCATATTAACTAAGTATTTTTTTCCATCCTCATCGTGGAATAGCGACGGATCAAATCCAGTACTATTTAAATAAATTGGATCTGACCATTCTCCATCAATCGTTTCACATGTTGCAAGATAGTTATGACAATCTTTCCATTGACCTTCAACTACTTTTACATCCGTGTAAATTAACCAAAACTGTCCGTCACGATAAGATAATGCTGGAGCCCAAATTCCGCCCGAATCTGGATTGCCTGTCATATTTAATTGACTTAAACGATTCAAAGGTCTTGATGCTAAGCGCCAATTCTTTAAATCCTTTGAGTGATAGATCCCTACTCCTGGAAACCATTCGAAGGTTGAAACTGCAATGTAATAATCTTCCCCTACTCGGCAAATACTTGGATCCGGATTAAATCCCGGTAAAATTGGATTACTAATTTTAGCCATTTTAAACTCCTCCATATGTATTTATATCGTTCAATACTTTACTTCTTTAATAAGCACCTTTAATAAAATCAGAAACATTCTTTTGATAGAAAAGCTCTAATTGATCTAATTCAGCTTTCGAAAAAGATTGTATATTCATTGCATCTAAGTTGGCACTCACTTGGCTTTCATTTCTAAATCCAGGAATTACACATGTAATTTCCTTATGATCTAAAATCCATCTAAGAGCCGCACTTGCCATTGATGATCTTCCTTCAGCAATCCAATTAATTCGGTTTGCCAACTCTACTCCTTTTTTAAAACCTAAGCCTGCAAATGTTTCCCCGATATTAAAGGCCGCTCCATTTTCATTAAAGTTTCGGTGGTCATCTTCTTCAAAAATATGGTCAGCCTTATACTTTCCAGACAAAAGTCCGCTGGCTAGTGGTAATCTTACAAGAACTCCAACTCCACGTTTATAAGCCTCAGGAAGTAATGCTTCTAATGGCTTTTGTCTAAAAATATTAAAGATAACTTGTAAGCTTTTCACATTCGGGTTTTCTAAACAAATCATCCCTTCTTCAACCGTTTCAACGCTAACCCCGTAATGACGGATTTTCCCTTCACTTTTTAAGCGGTCAAGTACATCAAATACTTGTCCATCCTTTAAAATTTCAGTTGCTGGGCAATGTACTTGATATAAATCAATCACATCTCGGTTTAATCGTTTAAGACTACCCTCACAATAAGCCTTAACCGCTTCATATGAGTAATTATCCGATGAAAAGATATCACCTCTCCGGCAAAATTTTGTTCCTATATAAACTTTATCTTCTAGTCCTTTTGTGGCTTTAGCTAATAGTTCTTCGCTATGACCATCACCATAAACATCTGCAGTATCAAAAAAATTTACACCTTGATCGATTGCATGTTGTAAGGATTTTAAAGCTGTTGCATCATCTGTTTTTCCCCATGCTCCACCAATTGCCCAAGTTCCAAAACTTACCTCACTAATCATTAAACCTGTATTACCAAGTTCTCGATAATTCAAGTGAAACTCCTCCTCTAATGCAATCTAACGTCTTATACTACTTTCTAAATTCAGATAACATTCTATTTAGTTCCTTCGTGCTAGAATAAACTTGCTTATAAATTGAATAAAGCTTCTCATATTGCTTAACATTTTCACTAACTGGTTTATATGAAGTGACTGGCTTGATGAACTCTTCTGCACAAGCTTCTAATGATTCAAACCAATTACATCCATAAGCAGCAAGCATCGCTGCACCCATCCCAGGACCTTGCTCACTTGAAAGCTTAATAATTGTCGCATTAAAAATATCTGCTTGCATTTGAAGCCAAATAGGATTTTTTGCACCGCCACCAATTGAAATAATTGAATCAATCTTTTTACCATTGTTTCGGAAAATCTCAACTGACTCGTTTAATGAAAAAGTAATACCTTCCATGACAGCCCTCGCAAAGTCACTTCTCTTATGTGCTGCATCCATACCGATAAAACATCCTCTTATAACTGAATCAGCATGAGGCGTTCTTTCACCAACTAAATACGGAGTAAACATTAAACCATTTGATCCAATTGAAACACGATCGACATCCTCTAAAAGTTGATCAAAATTTACACTCTCAGCAAAAGTATCTTTGAACCAACTTAATGAAAATCCTGCCGCTAGCGTTACACCCATTGAATAGAAAGCATCTTCTTTACCATGGTTAAAATAATGAACTTTACCTTTGAAGTCATGTTCAGCGTGCTCTTCATAAGAAAGAACAACTCCTGAAGTACCAATACTACATAGCGTATTACCTTCTTTTAAAATACCTGAGCCAATTGCGCCACATGCATTATCAGCTCCCCCTGCAAATACTTTCACTTCACGACTAAGTCCCGTCAAATTAGAAACCTCTTTTGTAATTGTTCCAACGCAATGATGAGACTCGACGATTGGTGGACAAAGTTGCAGAGGAATATCAAATTTAGTACATAGTTGTTCACTCCACTGCTTTTCTTTTACATTTAAAAGTAATGTACCGGCAGCATCTGAGTATTCAGTATGAATTTCTCCTGTCAGACGAAAACGAAGATAGTCTTTAGGAAGTAAAAATACTGCTGCCTGCTGATAAATTTCTGGTTCATATTCCTTTACCCATAAAAGCTTTGGTAAGGTAAATCCTTCTAGCGCTGGATTTTTTGTTATTTCAAGTAAACATTCTTTACCTACTATTGAATTGATCTGTTCACATTGCTCAGTCGTTCTTGTATCATTCCATAAAATTGCATTACGAAGGCTTTCATTTTCTTTATTCAATAGCACTAGACCATGCATTTGACCAGAAAAACTAATCCCTTCTATATCATTTGGGTGACCATTAAAGTCTCTAACTAGTTCGGTGAGTCCGTCGATTGTTTTTTCAAACCATTCCTCTGGATTTTGTTCACTATACCCGGATTTCTCCTGTATTAATGGATAGGTACGAGATACTTCTTGGCATACTTCTCCGGACTGATTAACTAATAAAATTTTTACAGCACTTGTACCTAAATCAATTCCTACTACATATTTCATAACAATCATCCTTTTATTGTTTTTGATCAAATCGTATGAGAAAAATGTGCTGGAAATTATAAATTTCCCAGCACATTTCATGGTCAAATGGTTTTTAAACTGTAGCGAATTCAGAAATCGCTTCTAATAAATATTGGTTTAGTACTGATTTAAGACGTTCTTCACGACCAGATTTATTTTGGATATCACTTAGATTTAACGCATATGCTTCAAGCGTATGGAAATTTGCTTTATTTTCTACGATCTCTTTACCAATACCGTAAGTAAAGCTGCTATAACGATCTTCAATAAAACTTTCAAATACTTTATCCTCAATTAGTTTATTAGCTACTAACGTGCCAATTGCAAAGCTATCCATTCCAGCGATATGTGCATGGAATAAATCTTCTACATCAAATGATCCTCTTCTTACTTTTGCATCAAAGTTCAGGCCGCCTTTTTCTAAGCCACCATTTTTTAAGATTTCATACATTGCTAATGTAGTAGAGTAAAGATCTGTAGGGAACTCATCTGTATCCCAACCGATTAACTTATCACCTTGGTTTGCATCAACTGAACCAAGCATTCCGTTTATTCGAGCTACGCGTAATTCATGCTCAAATGTATGCCCAGCAAGTGTCGCATGATTCGCTTCAATATTGAATTTAAAATGTTTCTCTAAACCATTAGCTTGTAAGAAAGCTAGTCCAGTTGCCACATCAAAGTCATATTGATGCTTCGTTGGTTCTTTTGGTTTTGGTTCAATTAAGAACTGACCATCGAAACCGATTTCTTTTGCATAATCTACAGCCATATGGAAGAAACGTGCAAGGTTGTCTTGCTCAAGCTTCATATCTGTATTCAAAAGCGTGTCATAACCTTCACGTCCACCCCAGAATACATAGTTAATTGCACCAAGCTCTTTTGCAATTTCTAATCCTTTTTTCACTTTTGCAGCTGAATATGCAAATACGTCAGCGTTATTTGAAGTAGCAGCCCCATTTACATAGCGAGGATGAGTAAACATATTTGCCGTATTCCAAAGTAATTTTGTTTTACTTGTTTTCATATATTCTTTTATCATCTCTACAATGACATCTAAGTTTTTATAAGTTTCACCTAATGTATTTCCTTCAGGTGCAACATCTGAATCATGGAAACAGAAGAAAGGAACATCTAACTTTTCATAAAACTCAAATGATGCTTCTACACGTGCTTTAGCAAGGTCCATTCCTTTTAAATGGTTCCAAGGACGTTGCATTGTACCTGCTCCAAATGGATCTGAACCATCTGCAGTAAATGTATGCCAGTAAGCAACTGAAAAACGAAGTAAATCCTCCATTTTTTGGCCATTAATTATTCTTTGTGGATCATAATATTTAAATGAAAATGGATTTTTTGATTTAGGACCTTCGAATTTGATTTTGTTAATATTAGTAAAGTAACTCATGTTTAATTCCTCCTAAAATAATAATTTTATATGTTATGACTTGTGTGAAACGACAATCCATGTGCGCAATACTTTCAAATCACCTGGCTCAATACCTTGTAAGCCAGTCAATTCTCTATTAACTCCAAGATTAGGGGCGTTAGTTACCCACGTATAGGGCTCTGGGCATAAAAAGCCACTTCTCCCATCTTTGTTATAAACAACCCAATGCTTAAAGCTTTGGTCAACTGTATAATTAATCTCAATTCCTGTTGATTTGTTTGTTATTTGTGCCGTCTGTAGGCCACTGTTATTAGGACTAGCTAAAAAAACATCATCTAACTCTAACCCGTACAAACTCATGCCTTCACCTAGCTCATACTTGTACTCAATATCTTCTAATTCTCCCGTTGGTAAAAATCGTTCATTTAGTTTCCAGCGTTTATCAACTGGAAGCTTGAAGATTGAAGTTTCTTCTGGAAATAAGAAACTAGTATGATAACCAAAGCCAAACGGTAAGACTTCATTACTTTTATTCATTATTTCTGCTCTTTTAGCGAATAAATTATCATTCAGAATAAAGCTCATCCTAATCACAAAATGATGCGGGAATTGCTCCATAACATCTTCATGCTTATTTGAATCAAACTCAGTAGTAATTTTCACTGTTTGCTTATTAACTTCTACACTGGAAATCGTCCACTTTCTTTTGTGAACAAAACCATGAATGTGATTCTGCTTGTCCATTTCATTCATTTCAAATTGATACGTTCTCTCTCCGAATCGAAACTTACCTTGATCGATTCGGTTTGGTGGGAACAAAATTGGTGTACCGTAGAGAACTGGATTAGCCAAATACTCTTCAGTTGAGTCTGGGACTCTTAAAAGCTCAGTATTTGATTTTTTATGAACCATGGAAATCAAGTTTGATCCCCATCCAGGAATAATGATAATCTCTAATTCACTATTACCTGCTTTTATCGCCGGTTCATCTAAAAAAGTGATTTCCTCAGCATAAGTATTCATCTAGATACCCCGTTCTGTCATATTTTCTACACTTAGACTTTACTAATCTTGCCTTGTCTTTCGTCTATGCGATTAAAACTGTACATACCACAGAACATGAAAATCCATGCAATTGATACGACACTAAAGAATGGTATTAGTCCTGGCTGATATAGTAGCAAAAATAATATAGCGATTAGACTAACTAGCATTAGTAAAGTAATGTGAAAATGAAAAACACTTAAAAAGAATGCGTTTTTTAAATAGTCTTTAAGACTAAATTCGTAATGTACATAAAGTGGGAAAATATATAGGAAAACCAATAAATAAACTGCTGCAATGATTAATAAAGGAATGATTAATATAAATTGGAGCATCCCTTCTATCATTCGAATGTAAAATACATCAAACGTTAAGAAGATACCACTACAAATGAATACCAAGCCAAGTTTATTAGAACTTTTAAATTCATTCAGGAAGACAGTTAGAAATGTTCTCCAAATCGGAAGTTCTGTTTCTTTTACGATCCATTTACGTACAATTGTAAAAAGGGCCACTGTTGCTGGGAAAAAACCAAATATGACCAGTCCAGCAATTGTAAAGAGGAACCATAGTAGATTGACATAGGCTAATTTCATAACCCACTCACATAACGTAAACAATTTTCCCATTGTTTTTCCGAGTATCATTTAATCACCCTCCTTTACGAATTCATCTATAGCATTATCTAATGGCGTTAACCTTTTACCGATCCAGAAGCAATTCCTTCTACAATTCGATTACTTAATATTAAGAAGGCAATTAGGATTGGTAGAATACTAATAACTAATGTAGCCCCAATTGCTCCCCAATCAGTCGTATACTGTCCAATAAAGTTTTGAATACCAACTGTGAGTGTTTTAAATTGATCTGAACTAATAAATGTATTCACGAAAACAAACTCATTCCAGTTGTAAATCATATTTATGATTGCTGCTGTAGCAATTACTGGTGATGTCATTGGTAAAGTAATCTTAAAAAAGATATGGTTAATTGATGCCCCGTCCATAATCGCTGCTTCTTCTACCTCCCTAGGGAGAGCCTCGTAAAAACCAATTAAAATCATAATCGTAATTGGCAAGTTAAAAGCTGTGTACGTAAGGATTACCGAGAGTGGATTATCAATTAAATTTATTTTTGTAAAAGTATTAAATAAAGGAATCAGCGTTGAATGGACCGGAATCATTAAACCAACCATAAATAACCCTAATACCCATTTACTTGCTTTCCAGTTCATTCTTGTAATTGCAAAGGTTACCATACTAGCTAATACAACTGTTAAAATAACGGCAGCAATTGTATAAGTTACACTATTAAAAAAATACTGACTAATATTTCCCTCAGTCCAAACTTTCGTATAATTCTCCCACTTTGGGCTTTCAGGTAAAGAAAAAGGTGACATATTAAACACTTCTTGGTTATTTTTTAATGAAAAAAGGAATAACCATACGATCGGAAATAGTTGAAAAATCGCTACGATTGTAAGGAAAAGATACATAAATCCGTAAGCAATTTTACTAAAAATACTATTTTTGCTACGGTCAGTTTTCTTTTCTGTTACAATGGCTTGAGATCCTGTAGCTCTTACCGTATCCACTTTAAATCCCCCTTCCTTTTAGTAAATATCGTTATTTGCTTCAGTAAACTTACGAATAATCCAAGTAACGACTAAACAAATAACTAATAAGAAAAATCCAATTGCACTTGCATATCCAAAGTCAAAACCTTTAAATGCTTTTTGATACATATAAGATGCCATTACTTCACTTGAACCGTTTGGCCCCCCACCTGTCATAACATAAATTAAATCAAAATATTTAAGTGATCCAACAACAGCAAGAACAATCGTTACTTTAACGACATTCATAATTAACGGTAATTTTATTTTCAATGCGATTTGAATTGGGGTCGCCCCGTCAATTCTTGCAGCTTCGATTAGAGAATCTGGAATATTTTTAAGAGCTGCATAGTAAATCAGAATATAAAAACCAGCGTACTGCCAAATAATCGGAATAATAATCGCATATAGTGCTAAGTTTGTATCTGCTAACCATGCCGGTGGATTATTAACCCCTAGAGAAACAAGTAAGCTATTTAGAATACCGTTAGTGGGATGATAGATTTTAAGCCAAAGCTGAGCAATTGCAACGGAAGCAAGCAGCATTGGAATAAGATAGATCTTTCTAAGAAGGTCTGCACCTTTTATTTTTCCGGCAAGTATAAATGAGATGAACAAGTAACCAATTAAACTAACTGCCGAAAATACCGCTAATAAAAAGGAGTGGAAAGCACTTTTCCAAAATAGAGGATCATGTAATAAGTGGGAGTAATTCTTTAAACCTATGAATTCCTTTTCCCCAATTCCATTCCATTTCATTAAGCCAAAGTATCCAGTTTGTACAATTGGAACGTAAATCAAAGCAAGGATTAGAAAAAGAGCTGGTGTAATATATAAGGCGATTATTTTTTTATTTGACATAGCTTTATTCATTTTGATTCAACTCCTTCCTTTCTATTTAAAAATCAAGGGCATATTCAATATGAAGCCATATGCCCTTTTCTTTTTGTACATTAGAATTTATTTTTCTTCTGCTTTTAAAGCTTCTTCATGTTGTTTTGCAAAATCTTTTGGTTTTACTTCATTTCCAAATAAAGATTGAATTAAGTTTAAGTGAGTCTCCGCTACAGAAGCACTCATTTGAACATCAGCAAATAGTGTTAGGTTGCTAGCTTTATTTAATTCATTTAACACGTCAATATATAACGGTGGTAAATTTACTTTTGAAGTATCAACCTTTGTCGCAGGAATTACACCCGCTTTTTCAACAGATTGCTCTCCCCACTTCTCTACAAAAAATTTCACAAAGTCTTTAGCTTCAGCTTTAACTTTTGAATGTTCTGCTACGAATAAACCAACACCAGGTCCACCAACCCAGCTATTAATATTTCCTTTTCCGCCTTCATAGGTAGGGAATTTAAAGAAACCTACATTGTCTCGGAAATCTTTAGGAATTTCTTCATTTGTCGTAAAGTTTGGAAGCTCCCAAGTTCCCATTAAGTACATAGCTGCATGTCCATTTAAGAATTCAGATTTACCCTCATCATTAGATAATCCATTAAAACCTTTATTAAATGCTTTTTCTTTCACTAAGTTTTGAACCTCTGTTGCCGCTGTTACAAGTGCAGGATCCTCGAATGTTCCTGTACGGTTAATTGCTTTGTTTAATACATCAGCTCCACCAATTCTGTCTGCTAAATACATATACCAAAGTGAACCTGTCCAACGATCTTTATTTCCTAAAGCAATAGGAGCAACTCCATTTTTAGCAAGTGTTTTAACAACATTTTGGAATTCGCTATAAGTTTGTGGTACTTGAAGATTATATTTTTCAAAAATTGCTTTATTGTAATAAATTGGAGCGATGTTTAGTTCTAGAGGTAATCCATATGTTTTACCATCAACTGCATATGCTTCTGTTGTTCCACTTACAAATGAATCTTTTAATCCGTTATTTAACACATCATCTAAATCAGCAAAAAGGCCACCTTTTACAAATGGTTTCATATATCCTGCTGCCCATGTAAACCCAACATCAGGAAGTTCGTTAGACGAAGAAAGAACTTTAATCTTATTCTTGTATTGCTCATTTTCAAGAACTTCTACCTCGATTTTTACATCCTTATGTTCAGCCTCATATTGCTTAATAATGTCAGAGACAATTAAGTTTTGTTGCTTAGAACTTCCAGCCGGCCAAAGATGCATAAACTTAATTACCTTTTTGGAACCGCTTTCAGTTGAGGCGTTATTCGATTTACCACAGCCAGTTAAAGCAACCATAAGAATAAGGACTAATGCTAACATTAATGAAGACGCTTTCTTAAACATGTCAAACCTCCATTTTTTGAATTTTTCGTTACAAGTAAATTCTAGCACTAAAAAAAAAACGCGGTAAGGTAACCACGATTGGATAAAATTCCACTATTTTTGGATTAGTGCATCATCAAGTTCTGACATTTTTCTAAATTTACTAGGGGTAATACCCTCGTAGTCCTTAAAGATCTTAATGAAATATTTAGCTGTTTGATAGCCTACTTCTAGTGCAATTTCTCCAATTTGCAAATCAGTTGTCAGTAGCCGATTTTTTGCAATTTGTAATCTCTTTCTAGTCAAATACTCACTAAACGTTAACCCCACCTGCTCTTTAAATAACACACTAAAATAACTCGCATTTAGATGTACCGCTTCTGCAACATCCTTTAATGAAATTTGATTACTTATATTCTGATTAATAAATACTTTAGCTGACTTAATTGAATTAGAGTGATTATGAACTTGATCTAGCTTTAATAATTTCTGATCAGTCACTTTTTCCATATACTCAATCCGTTCATTATTCGCTTCCTTTTCAAGCGCTTGCTCAATAGCCTCAATTAATTTTTGTTTACTTACCGGTTTTAATAAATAATTTACAACTCCTAGACGAATAGCCTCCTGGGCATATTCGAAGTCAGGGTGTCCAGAAATAATAATGGAAACAAACTTATGACCTTTGTCCTTTAGGGTTTTTAAAAGCTCTAAACCATTCATTTCTGGCATACAAATATCAGTTACTAATAAATGAATTTTTGTTCTGCTCATCTGTTCAAATGTTTCTTGACCATTTGCCGCACTCAGAATTTCAAATTTACCATTTGACCATTTCTCTAATGTTTTTTTTAATCCTTGTCTAGTCACTTGTTCATCATCAACAATTAGAATCGTCTTTGTATCCAAATTATTCTCCACCTTTGTCTGGAACTTCGAATAATACAGTTGTACCTTTACCGACCTCACTTTCTAAATGAAGGCCTCTTAAGTCATAACCTTCGTAATATAATTTAATTCTTTTATTTACATTAGTAAGTGCCATCCCGATCCCTTTAAAGGATGACATATTATCATTTTTAATTGCTAGATTAAGAGCATCAAGGGCTTCTCGATCAATCCCTGGTCCATTGTCATGAACAATTACTAGTAAATTAGAAGTGTCCTCAATTCTTTCAATCTTGACTAATACAAGCCCTTGTTCCCGACTACTCTCAATACCATGCATAATAGCGTTTTCAACTAAAGGTTGGATTAACAGTTTAGGTATTTTAATGGCTAATAGATTAGGCTCAACAGATATCTCCCATAACAACCGTTCTCCTAATCTCATTTTCATAATTTGTAAATATCGTTCAATTTGGTCAAGAGCAGCTTGTATAGTTACCCATTCACTACTGTTTGCGTTACCAATTGTATAGCGAAATAATCCTGACATTGCAATCACTATTTCTGCTAAATCATCCTCACCCCTATCATCTAAAGACCAATAAAGTGCATTTAGCGTATTATATAGGAAATGCGGATCAATTTGGGCTTGTAGTGCCTTCAACTCAGTTTGACTACGAAGTAATTCTTTTTCATAAACGACCTGTATTAAATGATTGGTGTTTTCTACCATCTGATTATACGTTCTATTTAATTCAATAATTTCTAATGAAGCTGCGCTTTCCTTGTTAATTTTCAATTCGTCCATTTTCGCATTCTTCATTGTATTTGTAAGTTTCTTTATCGGTCTTGTAATCATTGTTGCTAGAATAATGGATGACACGACAAAAATGATAAAACCAATTGCGCCAGATAAAAGAGTTACTTTTCTTACCGGTGTTACTCTCTCATTTAAAAAGCTTGTAGGTTTTAAAATAACAAGCGTCCAGCCTGTTTTTGTAGATGTTTGTGTGACAATCATATATTGCTTTTTATTTACTTTTATCGATTCGTATCCTTCTACTAAAAATTTTTGAATATCAATGCCATAATTATCCGTTATCGGAGTTAAATCCCTATCAAGAAGCATCATATAATCCTTCTCCCCAGGAGATAAATTACTTTCTTCAACTTGAAAGTAACTATTAAGAATTCTTACTACTAAATAGCCTCCATTTGAAAACCAGCGATCCATTAAGCTTACCCTTCTTATTGCATAAGAATAGTTACTATTTTTAGGATCTTTTCCTACCCACACTAATCTTCCTTTCTCAGCTTCCGCTTCCTTTACCCATTTCTCATCGATTACACTAGATAAATTTTTTTCACCGAATGGAAAAATACGATTACCTTCCGAAGAATATAACTCGAAAGAAGAGATTCCATTTGAATAAGCTAAAAAGTTATTTATTACTCTAATTAATGATTGTCTTTTCGCAAAATCAACACTTTCTCCGTTTTTCAATCCAAGTAATATTTGCTGAACCGTCTCGTTAGTCATTAATTGATTTGACAAAGTATCAATTTGCTTATACAAGGTTTCCATTCTTCCGTTTGCTTCAACAGCCGTTTGTTTGATTTGTTTCTCTGTTGTATCTTTCATTAAAGTTCCAACTTGGTTATATACCATTATGGATACAATCGATAAAACAATCACCATAACAATCAAGAAAACTGCCAATATTTGATTTCGTAAAGTGTTTAATTTTCTGATCCGTAGTCTAAATTTGAGGATTTTAATCACCTCCTCAGTAGTAAGATAATGTAAGGGCTTTATATTAAAATAATCATACTATATTTAGCATTAGTCTGAATATTAAAAACACCTACCTAGTAATAACTACCAGATAGGTGAAATTAATCTTGAGATAATAGTTAGTTTAAATGAAAACAACACAAAAAAGGGAACCTAAACATTTGATGTTGAGGCTCCCTTTTCTACTTCCTTATTTACTATTCATTTACACCTACCCTGTCACTTATTAATTTGTCCAACTTTACTCCATTCTGCCTCCTGAAGAGTTCTCCATAAAATTTTCCCGCTTGCAGTAGTTGGTAATCGATCAATAAACTCGACATGTCTTGGATATTTATAGTTAGCCATATGCTCTTTAGACCAATCGATAATGTCATCCTCACTGACTTTGCCTAAATAATTTGGATTTAAGATTATATATGCCTTTACTGTTTCTCCCCTTTTTTCATCTGGCTTACTAACAACACATGCTTGTTGAATAGCCGAATGTTTATATAATAGGTTCTCCACCTCAGTTGGCCATACTTTAAAGCCTGACGCGTTAATCATCCTTTTAACACGGTCAACGATAAAATAGTACCCTTCATCATCAAACCGACCAATATCTCCTGTACGGAAAAATAGTTTTCCGTCTATTTCTATAAAAGCTTCATTCGTTTCTTCTGGTCGATTAAAGTAGCCTTTAAATACTTGTGGTCCATTGACAATAATCTCACCAACCTCACCAACACCTAACTGTTTCATTGTTAATGGGTCGATAATTCTGGCGTCTACGTCAAATGACGGAATTCCAAGACATTGAAGTTTTGGTCGATCTGGTGGATTAAAATGCGTCTGAGCAATTGTTTCAGATAATCCATACCCTTCTACAAACTTTAAACCTGTTAATTGGAAAAGTTGCTCTCCTACTGCTTCTGGTAGAGGAGCCCCTCCACCTGCAATATTTACAAGGGACTTGATGTCGTCAGTATTTAAACTTGGATTTGATAAAAAGTCGATTAGCATAGTACTTATATTTACCCAATGAGTACATTGATAGTGTTTAATCAGTTTGCATGCATGGCTTCGATTCCATCTAGTTAGCAATACCATACTTGAACCAGTGAGAATCGGAGTATGCATTCCATGAACCATTCCTGTAACATGGAATAGAGGTAAAGTTGAAAAACTAACGGCATTTGCAGAAATATTCATCCAAACAGCAGATCCTACTACATTTGCTTGTACCGTTTTATGCGTATGAATACAGCCTTTCGGTAAACCGGTTGTTCCTGAAGTATATGGAAGAACTGCAACATCTTCTGAATTACCTTCATAAAGTGATGGAGTGAGCTGTGTTTGTATAGCATCCTCCCAATAAAATAGATTTTTATTTTGATAAACTTTCTTTGGCTCAGTTATTTCTGCCGTTAAATCGGAAACTAAAGGAATGGTTGGTAAGTATTCAGAGTAAACTGCAACGACTAAATTCTCTAATTCAGTTGTAGCATGTAAAGGTTCAATTTGAGAGGTTAGTTCTTGGCCAATGATTGCGGTTTTAATTTTACAATCATTTAGATAAAATTCAAGTTCATTAGTGGTGTTCATCGGGTTAATTGGTACTACAATTCCTCTTACTCTTAATATTGCATAAAAGGCGATCACGTATTGAGGTGAGTTTTGCATATAAAGCATTACACGTTCACCAGGGGATATTTCTAACTCATGCTCAAGATATCCTGCTAAATAATCAACCTCTTCAAGAAGCTGCTTATACGTTTTTGATGCGCCATAATACTCTATGGCAGTTTTATTTGGATATCTTTTTGCTGAAACGACTAAATTATCATAAAGTGTTGTCTCAGGTAAAGTTAAAGATTTAGAAACCCTTTTTGGCCAATGTGCAAAATGTGAAGTACTCATAAATTTCCCCTTTCGCTTATGTACCTTATTAATATTAAATTTTAATACTGACATCTCTTTCTTGTATGTATACAAATGTTAGTCATTAACAAAAAAGTACAGGGCAATTTAATAAAATAACCACCAGAACAGAAAACGCTTACAAATCATTTGATTTAAATAGGATCTCCTGAAAATTAACTGAAAGTAAATTACAAAGTGAGGTATTTGCTAAGTTTAGTGTGGAAAGGAAATGTGTGGAATAGTAAAATATGATCAATATTGTTAACTTTAGACTTTATTATAATGGAAAAGCTTAAATGAATAAATAGTTTTTTGAAAATTTAAAAAATACTTAGTTTGAGTATCCAAAATTTTTTTAGTAAAATCACATACAATTACCACTTTTCTATGTTTCAATTAATAACAAGTGAGGTGTTAGCATATGAGAATTGGAATAATCGGTCTAGGAGATATAGCTACAAAGGCATATCTACCAGTTCTTTCTGAAAAAGAAAATATCGAGTTAGTGCTATGTACAAGAAATAATGAAAAACTGGGCTTTTTATCAAACAAATATCGGATCGTTGAAACAGTAAATTCAGTAGAAGATTTGTTAGAAAAGAATATTCATGCAGCATTTGTTAGTACAGCTACGGAAGCTCATTATTTGATAACTAAAAAGTTATTATCAAATGGTATAAACGTTTATATCGATAAGCCCATTTCATTGAACTTTAGTGAAACTGAACAAATTGTAAATCTGACCAGGAAACAAGGAAAAATAGCGATGGTTGGTTTCAATAGACGATTTATCCCTAGAGTAAGAGAGCTGACTATGCATGGAAAAGCTAACTTAATAATCATGCAAAAAAATAGATTTAACTTTCCTGAATATACTAGAAGATTTGTTGTAGAGGATTTTATTCATGTAGTAGACACACTTAGGTATTTAATGTCCACTAATGTAGTTGATTTAAAAGTAAACTTCTTAAAAAAAGATAATATGCTCGAACACTTAGTCATCCATCTTATAGGAGAAGGTTGCACGGCAATTGGAATAATGAACAGAAATAATGGTGTTACGGAAGAAATTATTGAATATATGACACCACAAAATAAATATGTAGTAAGTAGTTTAGTCGAAACAACCCATTATCATAATAAAGAAATAAATATTACGAAATTTGGTGATTGGGAACCAACCTTATATAAACGCGGATTTTACCAAATAGTTGACCACTTTCTCGACTGTTTAAAACAGAATAAAACCCCAGATCCTTCAATAGATGATTCCTTAATCACTCACGAAATTTGTGAAAGAATCGTTCAGTATATCGATTCTAATACTTATTAAATGAAAAAACCCGAATAGTAGACATTGATGTGCCTAATTATTCGGGTTATATTTGTTAATTATTCTTGTTCAGCCATTGCATCTTTAGGAGTACCGAATAAATACGTTAGAACGAAACCACCAGCGTAACCAGCAAGTAATCCGATCAAATATTTAATCCACATTCCGTGCGCAATAAGTGGAACTAACGCTAGACCTGAAGGACCGATTGCAATTGCTCCAACATGACCAAGCATTCCTATTACTGCACCTCCAATACCACCACCGATACAAGCAGTGATAAATGGACGACCAAGAGGTAATGTAACACCATAAATTAATGGTTCACCAATACCTAAAATACCTACTGGAAGAGCACCTTTAATCATATTTGATAATGATTTATTCTTTTTGCAACGTAACCATAATGCTAATGCTGCACCAACTTGTCCTGCACCTGCCATTGCAAGGATTGGTAACAAATCTGTTGCACCTGTTGTATTAATTAATTCGATATGAATCGGTGTTAATACTTGATGTAAACCTAACATTACTAATGGTAAGAATCCCATACCTAATATAAATCCTGCCAAAATACCGCCTTTTGAAATAACCCAGTTAATTGAGCCAATTAAGTTATCAGAAATAAATCCTGCAAATGGCATGATGAAGAAAATTGTTAGCAAACCTACTACTAATAAAGCAATCATAGGTGTAATAATAATATCTAAAGAATCTGGAATCACTTTACGTAATTGTTTTTCTAAAAGTGATAATAAATAGACTGCAAGTAGTACACCAATAATACCACCTTGTCCTGGAGCCAATGGTTCACCATTAAAGATATTTTTAATTGGTTGATCAGGAAGCATACCTGTTAAAAGTGTTACCCCACCAATTACTCCACCTAGGGATGGTGTCGCCCCGAATTCCTTCGCTGCGTTAATACCAACATAAATTGCTAAATAAGCAAAAATTGCGTTTTTAATTACATTTAAAACTGTTACATATTGTGACCAAGTAGCCGCCTCTAGATTTCCAGCAGTAATATTATTTAATAAAACTGAAGCAATACCAGCAATTAAACCTGCACCTACGAATGCTGGAATTAATGGAATAAAGATATTACCGACTTTTCGTAAGAAGTTTTTAAAAGGTGTATTATTTTTCTTTTTTAACTCAGCTTTAAGATCTGATCCTTTTTCTTTTAAAGCCGCTGATGAAGTTCCTTGTTTTCCCGATGAGCTGTTTTTCAGATGACCAAATTGCTCTGCAACTTTAGTTACTGTACCAGGACCTAAAATAATTTGGTATGTTTCATCATCAACAGTTCCCAAAACACCGTTAATTTTTTTAACTTGATCTTCATTGATTAAACTACGATCAGCCACATTAACACGAAGTCTTGTCATACAATTCGTATATGAAACTACATTATCTGTACCACCGATCGCATCAGCGATTTCAGAAGCTATTCTTTGATATTTATCCATCTTCTTCTCCTCCAAAAATTTATTTTTGTATCGCTTTTCGAACAAATCCTTCTGATTTTTTCAATTGCTCAATTGCTTGCTCATAACTAAATCCTGTAAGAATCATAACGATTGCTACTTTTGGACTTTGATTCGACTTCGTTAAATACTCTTCTGCAATTTCATACGTACAAGAAGTTGCTTCCATTACAATACGCTTTGAACGCTCAACTAGTTTTTCATTTGTTGATTGAACATCAACCATTAGGTTACCGTATACTTTACCTATACCAACCATTGAAGCTGTAGATAACATATTACATACTAACTTTTGAGAAGTACCGGCCTTTAATCTAGTTGAACCTGTTAATACTTCAGGTCCATTAACAACTTCGATTGCTATTTCTGCTTCTTGTCCTATCTTTGATCCTTTGTTACAACTAACCGCTACAGTTGAAGCACCAACTTCTTTGGCGTATTTTAAACCACCAATAACATAAGGCGTACGACCACTTGCTGCAATTCCAACTACAATATCATTTTTACTTAACTTAATTTCCTTTAAATCTTCAACTGCTAGTTCTTCGCTATCCTCTGCGCCTTCAACTGCTTTTATAAAAGCCTTTTCTCCCCCTGCAATTAACCCCACTACCTCTTCTGGGCTTGTTCCAAAAGTAGGAGGACATTCCACTGCATCTAAAAGTCCAATACGGCCACTTGTACCAGCACCTATATAAATCAAGCGACCTCCATTTTTGAAAGCAGTTACAATTTTTTCAACAGCTTTAGAAATATTAGGAATTTCATTTCGAACGGCAGCAGCAACCTTAGCATCCTCTTCGTTCATTACGGTTAAAAATTCTTCTATAGACATCTCATCTAAATTCATTGTTTTTTCATTTCTTGTCTCGGTTGTTAAATTCTCAAGCATGTTCGCTTCACCTCAAGTAATTTTTTAAAACTAAATTTAATTTCATATATATTATAACTATCTTTGAAATAAAATTTCAACATTAAAATCCATTAGGAAGAAATTTCATATTATTAATTCGTATTTTTGTTCAAATAAATGTCATATTCATAAAACCCCTACTAACACTTTTTCTATTAAAAGTTGCATAAATTTATTATTTATCCAGCAAAAAAGTTTAATTTCAAAATTACAATTTCAAAACATAATTAATAAACCATTGTGGCATTTTAAACCTATGTATTTAAAATATGTTTGTTAATCGAATGACAACTTCATTAAAATAAAATGCATTTATATAGATGAAAAGACAACAACATCCTCCATATGATTAAGGATATTTTGTCACTAACTAGGGGTTTACAATGAAAAAGATTACTTTGTTTTATCAAAATTTCTCTTTAGTGGAGATCAGCATACTTCTTTGCTTTCTCTTACCTCCAATAGGTATTTCAATGCTATTGATCATCGGGCTTCATACACTGTATACTCAATGGTTTATTAAAAAACGTTTTATTTATTCGTTTAGTTCATACTTTTTCTTATGCTTATTTTTATCTACTATTGGTGCTGCTCTATTAAGTAGAAATAGATTATTTTTATTGGTCAGTATCACGATTCTTAGTTACTGGGGAATTTATTGTAGGGTTTTAGTAACTGAGAAAGGTCAATTATTTCAGAGATTTCGTATGATCATAATCTTTGGGGGCGTATATAGTTGTGTAATTGGGTGGATTTCTAAATGGTTTGCACTTCCTAAGATAGTTGGTTATTTATTAGGAACAGTGCTTTTTGGAGAAATAGAACCTAAAAATTTTAACCGTCTAATTGGTTGTGCATACAATCCCAATTTTACTGTTTTTATTTTATTAATCGCTCTCTCTTTTCTCCTTGCTAGTTTACTTTCTAGTTTAGACAGAAAGCACTATATAAACTTAGCATGGCAGCTTCCAATCCAACTACTACTTAGTTATGGAGTTTATCTTACCGGTTCAAGAGCTGGCTTTGCGACAATGATTCTGATTTATTTACTTTTTTTCTTCCGATTTAATCGAATCTTTTTCTTTTTTTGTACAACCATCGGGCTATTCTTTTCGAAATGGTTGCTTTATATAATGCCAAGAGCCGATTCTATTTTTCAAGAAGGGCAGAAAAGATTGGACATTTGGCAAAACGCATATTTGATATGGAGAAATCACCCACTATTTGGTGTGACACCGATTGGATTTGGTCAAGAGTATGAAATGCAATATGGTCATTTCATCACCCATGCACATAATTTACTGCTAGGTATGTTTGTAGAATATGGGACATTAGGTGGATTGGCTTTTTTAACATTAATTAGTGTACAAATTGTTAAATGGATTCATTTATTCTTTTTTGAGCGCAGTAGGAAATGTTACTTAAACAGTTTTTTGCTCGGCCTATCAATTATTTTGTTTACAGGTGTATTTGATGAACCTGTGTTCTCTCCGCAAATTTGTTTCCTGACTGTTATAATGCTTGGCTGTTGGGATCGGTATTCGAAACGTATGCAATTTAATATCGAGTTTTCAGCAATTCAAGGCAAGTTTATTAGTGTTTATGGGAGTACGGCGAGGTTAGTTGTTAGTTCACACATGATTTTTCATTATTTAAAATCGAAGTTTATTAGTAATAAATATTAAAAAGACCCCTACAATTATTAGGGGTCTTCAGACTGTTGACAAACGNNCTGCGGTGCTCATTACCGTCTAGGGTAACTCCGCTCCTCACCAGGCTTCGCGCCTCGAAAGACAAGCGCTTGCAATCAGTCTGAAAATCAGATTTTTTGTACTTTGTCGACACACTAGAGACCCCTACAATTATTAGGGGTCTCTAGTGTGTAGTTTATGATATTTTTTTCGTAACTTGTTCTTGCGCTTTTGCTTCTACTGACACATTTCGTTTTGTTAAGAATAGATTTAAAATGATCGCAGTTAAGGAGCCTGTCACGATTCCATTTTGCATTAACATTTTTAAAAAGTCAGGTAGTTGGTCGAACATTTGTGGAAGTGTTGCTGAACCTAACCCTACTGCTATACTGCACGCTGCGATTAATAGGTTGTCTCCTTTTCCTAAATCGACTTCTGATAGTATTGAGATCCCAGCAGCCGCGACAGATCCGAACATAACAATCATTGCGCCTCCAAGAACAGCATTCGGAATAACTGTCGTTAAAGCCGCTAGTTTAGGTAATAAGCCAAGAACAACCATAATACCTCCAGCAGCATAAATAACTTCACGAGATTTCACTTTTGTAAGTGAAATTAAACCAACATTTTGGGAAAAAGCTGTATACGGAAATGCATTAAAAATACCACCGAGCATAATTGCAAGACCTTCTGAACGCAATCCATTAACGATTTGATCTTGTTTAACCTTTTGATTAGTCGCTTTTCCAACTGCAAAATAAACTCCAGTTGATTCCACCATACTAACAATACATACGATAATCATTGTGATAATAGCTGTAATACTAATTTTCGGTGTTCCGAAATAGAATGGTTGAGCGATACTGAACCACGATGCTTCTGATACGCTTGAAAAATGGACAATACCCATTGCATAGCCTGCAATTGTACCTACAACTAAACCAACAAGTACAGAAATTGTACGTAAAAACCCTTTAGCCCATCTATTAACAACTAAAATTACGATAAGTGTAAGAAGTGCTAGTAATAAATTTTGTACTTTACCGAAGTCTGGACTACCTTGTCCACCCGCTGCATTATTCATAGCCACTGGAATTAGAGAAAGCCCAATAATCGTTACAACTGATCCCGTTACAATTGTAGGGAAAAATTTTAAAAGCTTGCCATAAAAAGGAGCAGCTAAAACCACGAAAATCCCCGAAATAATGATAGCACCGTAAGCTGTCGGTAAGTTTGATGTGGATGCAATTGCAATAATTGGACCAACCGCCGTAAAGGTACATCCTAAAACAACTGGTAATCTGCTACCAAAGTATTTAGTTCCCATGCTTTGCAGAATTGTTGCTATACCACAAGTAAATAAATCTGCTGCAATTAGATATGCGATCTGAGTTGGCGTAAGTTTAAGCGCGCCACCTATTATAAGAGGTACAACAACTGCACCGGCATACATAGCCATGACGTGTTGAAAACCTAATGTGAATGCTTTTTGTTTACTTAACAATCTGATTCTCTCCCTTGTCATTGCTTTAATTTATCTATATTTTGTTGTACAGTTATTACTCTTTATAAACAAAAAAGGACAGGTTCCGCTTGAGTATGTTTCTCTCAAGTGAAACCTGTCCTTCTGGGTTTTTATCCCTAATGGTGTAGCACGTGTAGTGCCCACATCGCTTGGACCAGCCATTTAACTTATACAGTAAATGCGGAACCCTAGATGTGCTTTCACTCATAGTCGGTCGATTATATTGGTCGTCCGGTAGAAACTTATGGGCCATATCCCCATGATTATATGAGTTATTTATCTATTTGTACCTTGATAATGTTACACATGCTATTCAATATTTTCAAGTAGAAAATGTAGGAAAAGGTGCTCCATTAGAAAAAAACTAATGGAACACCTTCTATTATGTTCTACGCATATAAGCTTTTACAGTTAGTGGTGCAAAAATTGCTACAATTACGGCTGCTCCAATAAGCGAAATGATTAGATCTGAACCTGCAGTTCCTGTGTTCGTAAGATTTCTTACAGCAGTGATCAAATGTGAAATTGGGTTTATTTTTACAAACCATTGAAGCCAATTTGGCATTGTATCGACTGGCACAAAGGCATTAGAAAGGAATGTCAATGGAAATAGTGCTAGCATAGAAATTCCTTGTACGCTTGATGCTGTACGTGCAATTACTCCAAAAAAGGCAAAAATCCAACTAATCGCCCATGAACAGACAATGACAAGTAGCCCGGCTAAAACGACATAGTCCAATCCACCTTCAGGGCGATATCCCATTATATATCCCATAGAGAAAGTAAGAACTGTAGCGATTGTATAACGTATCGTATCAGCCAATAAAGCACCGGCGAGTGGTGCAATTCGAGCGATCGGCAGCGACTTGAAGCGATCGAATACACCTTTATCCATATCCTCACGCAATTGTACACCTGTAACAATTGAAGTAGTAATGACAGTCTGAACTAATATTCCTGGTATGATTACCGGCAAATAACTCTTAACATCTCCGGAGATTGCTCCACCAAAGATATAAGTAAACATAAGGGTAAAAATAATAGGTTGTAATGTAACATCAAATAATTGTTCTGGAGTACGCTTTATTTTTAATAGACCACGATAAGCCATCGTAAATGAATTTTTTACTGATTGTCTAAAGCTAGTTTTATTTTTCAATTCACGATAAGCAGCTTGTTTTATTGAAGTACTCATACTCTTTCTCCCTCCAATTCTTTTACTTTATCTGACTCCATTAATCCATCATTTTCTACGCTATTACCAGTAATCGTAAGGAATACTTCATCAAGAGTCGGCTTTTGTACACTCATCTCGGCTAGATGAATACCTTCATCACGCAAGGCGACCAGTAAGTCTGTCACTCGGTCAGGATCTGTCATTGGTGCAGTAATCTTTCCTTCTACTAATGTAATATTAGATTTTACTTTAAGTACACGTTCTACTGTCTGACGGGCCTTTTGAACATCTTTTATATCTTGAATCTTTAATTGTAACGATGAACTACCAACTGAAGCTTTCAATTCATCAACAGTACCTTCTGCAACTACATGACCACGATCTATTACTGCAATTCGATCAGCTAGTTCATCTGCTTCTTGAAGATATTGTGTTGTTAATAGAACGGTTGATCCTTCTTTTACTAAACGACGAATCGTATCCCACATTTGATTTCTCGTACGAGGGTCTAAACCAGTTGTCGGCTCATCTAAAAAGATAAGTGGTGGCTGAGCAATTAAACTTGCAGCCAAATCTAACCTACGACGCATTCCACCTGAGAAATTTTTTAGTGGACGTTTTGCTGCTTCCGTTAATCCAAATTCTTCTAATAAATCAGCTGCTTTCTTTCGAGATTCCGCTCTACCCAAACCTAGTAATCTTGAGAAAATGATCAGATTCTCTGTAGCACTTAGTGACTCATCAACCGAGGCATACTGACCAGTAACGCCAATTAATTGACGCACAATTTGAGCCTCTTTTAAAACATCATGTCCGAATATGCGTGCAGTACCTTCGTCTTGTCTTAGTAAAGTAGCCAGCATTCTAATTGTCGTTGTTTTCCCCGCACCATTTGGACCAAGTACACCGTAAATACTTCCAGCACGAACGTTTAAATCTACTCCATCAACCGCACGATTTTCACCAAATACTTTCACTAAACCACTCGCTTCTACGGCTAAATCTCCATTATTAGGGGTAATTATTTTTTTATTTAAATATTCCAATTTACTTCCTCCTTTACGACTTATTACAAGATGAATATATCGACTAATTATGAATTAAGTATGAACTTTAGATAAAAAAATTTCTTTCCATATCCAATGCAAAAAACTTCCCTCATATAAATGAAGGGAAGTCTATGATTATTCATGTACGATCGTCTGATTTAGTTGTAGGAACTCTGAATCGATTTCATGCAGAAAAGGAGTCACTTCACCTAAGCTATATAGGTGTAACTGATGCATTGCTCGTGTACATGCAGTATAGAATAGTCTTCGTAGTCGCTCATCTCCATAAACTCGAGCTGATGCATCATAAATAATCACTGCATCGAATTCAATCCCTTTTGCCAAATAGGCGGGAATAACGACTACTCCCTGTTCATATTCAACGGAGTTTCTCTTCACATGCTTGATTCCTTCTACATCTTTTAATGCTTCATATGCCTCTAAACTTTCCTCAGCAGATTTGCAAATGACAGCAATTGTATTAAATTCACTTTTCTTTAAATCTTCTATTTTAGATGCAATATGACTGTGCAAATCTTCTCGACTAGATATTTGTGTTAACACAGGCTTAACCCCAACACGTTCAAAAGGTGTAATTAGATTGCCTCCTGGTATGAGTCTACGTGTGAACTCAACAATTGGTTTTGTTGATCTGTAACTGCGTGTCAGATTAATCACTTTTGTTTCATCTGGTCCATATAACCCTTGAAGAACATTAAAATCCCCCATTTCACTGGCGTGCGCAAAAATAGCCTGATTAAAGTCTCCTAAAACAGTCATCTTTGCAGAAGGAAATAATCTCTTTAAAAATTCAAATTGGAATGGAGAATAATCTTGTGCTTCATCTACAAGCACAAATTTAATCGTAACATTTGATTGGAAGCCTTGAATCAATTCTTTTAAAAGTAAGTAAGGTGTAGCATCCTCATAAAACAATTTGCCTTCATCTAACATATTTAATGTTAACTGACATATGTCTTCCCAATTTTCAGGGGTATCCCCTTCAATCCATTGTTCAATTTGAGTTGGATTGGAAAATAGCTGTTTATATATACCCTTTATGTCAATAAAACGCAATCCTCGAACCCACTCACGTAGTGGCTTTAGTTTTTTACGCACGACCATCCGACCTAATACCTTAATTTCTTGTTCGTAATCATCGAATGTATCTTCTTTAGAACGTTTTTTCTGTAAATACTTATATGCTTTTTGATAATCATCTTTGCTGAGTAACTCGATTTCATCCTGTACCCATGTTTTTTTCAATTCTAGCTTTTCCATTTCATTGATTTGTTTGTTTAACCATTCCGTTAACTTCTCTAAGCGGTTGTTAAATTTTAAAGAAGTGTCGATGCTATAAAATCTTTCATATATCTGTTTAGCTGTAACGACTGATTTACCTCTAAATTTAAATCCTCTAAAGACCATACCGGATAATTCAAGCGATTGTCTGTATGCCTTAATCGTTTCAAAGAAATGAGTTGAAGCTTTAAATCGAATGCTTGAAGTCCTAGTCTTATAGGAAGGATCATCCATAGCAGTTAGCACATACTCTAATTGCTCATAATTATCCTCAACTTGGAATGCATCACTTAGCCTATGGACTAGATATTCTTGAAATGTAACTTGTTGCATATTTTCTTCGCCAAGTTCAGGTAAAACTCTAGATACGTAGTTATTAAACATTGCGTTAGGCGAAAATAAGATAATTTGATCTGCTTTTATCCAATTTCTATATTTATATAGCAAATAGGCAATTCTTTGCAAAGCTGCAGATGTCTTTCCACTACCAGCCGCCCCTTGAACAATCAGTAATCTGCCTTTGTCATAGCGTATAATCTGATTTTGTTCTTTTTGAATACTGGCTACTATGCTTCTCATATGCTTATTCGTTCCTTTGCCTAGCACATGTTGCAAAATCTCATCACCGATTGTAAGACTAGTATCGAACATGGATTCAATTACACCGTTACGTATAATGTATTGCCACTTTTCATCTAATACGCCATTTACTTTTCCACCCGGTGTATCATACTCAGCAGGACCTGGTGGATAATCATAGTAAACACTCGAAACCGGGGCCCTCCAATCATAGACTAAAATATTCTCTCCTGATTCATCCATTAGCGTAGAAACGCCAATATAAACACGCTCCGTTTCAGACAATCCTTCTTCTGTAAAGTTGATGCGACCGAAATAAGGAACCTCTTTCATACGACGAAGTGCTGATAGTCGGTTGGAAGATTGCTTATGATTAATTTGGCCGATCGCTAAAAGTTGAGATTGTTGTCTCAAACTAATAACTGTCTCTAAATAGTCATCAAAGCTATCTGTATTAACTTTAACCTCATCCCAAAAGTTTTTACGAACATTGATTACTTCGTTTTTACGTTGGGCTGTTTCTTCTGTTAATTTACTAATTTTGTCCGAGATTAATTCAAGCACAGCATTTACTCTTACCTGTTCTTTTTGAAGTTCGTTGTTCATTTCATGCACTCCTTTAAAAGATAAAAATGGGGGTTGACTCTAGAGGATTTGTATAGTAAAATTAAAATAGGGAAAATATGACCTCTTCATAATTTCTATTATATATACTGTATTAATCTACCACGTTTTTATCTTTAAAGCAATAGTCCTCATATAAATTCATCATTATTTCATCTTAATGACTAAGTTTCATAAACTCAAAAAGTAAAATGACCCACCAAAAAATGATCATTAAACCACTTATAGTAAGGTCATCATTATTATTTATTAATTTTTTTGTACATACTTCAAATAGTTACTTTTTATTAAAATCCGCCATAAATATTATTTATGTTCATTCAAAAATACAAGTTCGCCATTCACAAAAGTAGCTTGAACATTAAACTTACGATCAATTAAGACGATATTTGCTTTTTTCCCGCACTCGATACTTCCAACTTCATGATCAATTTTAAGTAATTTTGCTTGGTTAAGACTGACCATTGGTAAAATAGTTTCTAAAGGGACCTCTAAAATGTCATTTACATTTTTTAAACACTCCATTAAATTTGTCGTGCTTCCTGCTAACGAGCCAGTTTCTATTGTTCGAGCGATTTTATTTTCCACTTTAACATCTAATGTTCCAAGAGTATAGAATCCATCTGGTAAATCAGCAGCAGCCATTGAATCACTTATTAAAAGAATATGCTCAATCCCTTTTGCTTTGTATAGTAGTTTAATTGCTCCAGGGTGGACATGCTGTAAATCTGCTATACATTCACAATAACATTGATCGTTTGTTAAAACTGCACCGAGACAGCCAGGATCGCGATGATTAAATCCCCTCATGCCATTAAAAGTGTGAACAGATATTCTTGCCCCATGTTCAATTGCGTTATTCGTTGTGTCAAAGTCTGCATTTGTATGACCGATCGACACGTGAATTCCTTTATCTGTTAGCAATTTAATAGCTTCCCCCGCATTCTCTTTTTCTGGAGCTATTGTGATTACTTTAACCGTATTATTTGAAACTTTTATAAGTTCATATAACTCATCAGTTTGAAGTTCACGGATATACTTGACTGGATGGGCACCGCGATGCTCAGTTGTAATATACGGACCTTCTACATATGATCCAATGATTTCTGCTCCTTCTGTTTGTCCCATCGAATCACTTACGATTTTTACAGCTTTCTTAATTTTTTCGAAATCATGAGTCAGTGTAGTTGGCAAAAATCCCGTCACCCCATGACGTGCAAGTGACAGAGACATTTCTCGTAATGAATGAATACTAGCATCCATCGTGTCATTTCCAGCAATCCCATGAATATGTAGATCAATCAAGCCTGGAATGGCTACAAAATTGGCATAATCCAAAATCTCACAACTAGGTCTGTCTGTTGTTATTTCACTTATTTTTCCGTTCTCAATCAGTATATAGCCATTTGCAACTACTTTACCGGGTGTATAAATTTTTTCTAGCTTAATTGCTTTCACACTACTTCCCCCTCTATTGTTCGCAAGAATTCTTTTTCAAAAAGAACAATAGGCAACACCAAATTAGGATGCTGCCTGTATAATTTAATACTTATACATGTAAGTAATTTAATTTTTTTAAAGTTAAGTAACATGCTCCATACAACCCGGCGTCGTTCCCAAGAATCGAAGGAAATACGATTGTTTCTTGATGATAAATTGGCATGGTTTCCTTTTTAATCTCAGAGTTGATGTCCTGTATAAACCGGTCCCCTTGCTCAGCAATTCCTCCCCCGATAATAATTGCCTCCGGGTTCAGAAGATGGATTATATTTGATAGACCAATGCTTATATAATGGATAAATCTTTTATACACGTCAGAAGCAATTGAATCTCCTTCTTCTACAAGAGCCAAGATTTCTTCTCCAGCGATTTTCCCTATAACTTCACCATTTTTGTTCTTTTCATCAATAAAGTCACTTACTAAGGCAGAGGTAGCAGCATATCTTTCAAAGCACCCTCTCCGTCCACACCCACAAGAACGTCCATTATGAATGATAACGGTATGACCAAGTTCTCCAGCTAAATGACGTGAGCCGCTTACAATCCTCCCATCTATGATTATGGTGCTTCCGATTCCTGTTCCTAATGTTAAAAAAACTACATCTTTCTTCCCTTGAATTGCTCCCTTCCACATTTCACCGAGGCAAGCACTTTTTACATCATTTTCTACAGTAACCGGTAATTTAAATAAATTGAAAAGTATTTCGCCTAACTTCATTCCTGAATAGTCGGGTATATTGTTGGAAAATAAAATTTCACCTGTTTCTTGATTTACAAGACCACAGGAGGAGATACCGATTCCTGCTATTAAAAAATTATTTTGGAGCTTTTTTATATTCTCAGTCAAAAGTTCAGGAAGCAGTTTTTGTATATTATTTTTAGGTGTTGGCACCTTATCTTTGTAGACCAATTGCCCATCACGATTTATTAGTCCAAATTTGATAAATGTACCCCCAATATCAAAACAAACTATATTTTCCACCTTGATCTCCCCCTGTTAAATCCTTCACCTTAATGAGATTAAAGTAATATTGAACTTTTGATAATTCAACTGACCCAGTCCTCTCTGAGGAAGCATTGGAAATCCCACAGGCACATGACCACTTTAAAGTATCTTCTATTGAAAAACCTTTCGAATGAGCAAAGGTAAATCCTGCAAGCATACTATCTCCTGATCCAACTTGGTGCGCATTTGTTAAAGATGGAATAACTGCCTGCAGTGTAGTATTTTCACTAATTAAAAGAGCACCTTCTCTTCCTAATGAAAGTAAAACGTATTTGGTACCCTTTTGGCATATATCCCGGGCGTACTTGATCATATCCTCTATTGATAATTGGTGTAACCCAATTAACCTGCAAAACTCTTCTCTGTTCGGCTTAATTAAAAAAGGCTTCCCCTTTATACCATGGGCTAGTGATTCTCCGCTTGAATCTAATAGAAAATACTTCCCTTTTTGATTCGTTTTTTCAATTATATTTCTATAAAAATCAGAATCGATTCCAGAAGGCAAACTACCGGAACCTACAATATAGTTATTCATTTCTAGAATGGTATCAAAAGTTTTCAAAAATTCTTCTCTTTCATTTTCTACTATATCTGGTCCTTGTTCAAGAATTTCTGTATGACCTTCTTTCGATTCAATTGCTAAACAAAACCTTGTCTCTCCCTCTATTTTTACAAAACGATTAATTAAATTGTAATTTGGGAGTTGCTCGGATATCCATTCGCCACTTTTACCGCCTAAAAAACCGGTGCAAGTAACTTTAGCCCCTAACTGAGATAATACACGTGATACGTTAAGTCCTTTTCCACCAGCTGTTTTATCTACAGTTGTAACACGGTTAACACCATCTAAATGAAAGACGGGTAGATTATACCGAATATCAATAGCTGGGTTTAATGTAATTGTAGCAATCATTTTTCTAACCCCGATTCATACTACCGCACATTTTAATTTTATCAGCAATGACTATTTTCATTTCTCTTACTGCATCTTTAAAATAATATCTAGGATCATTAGCATCTGGGTGTTCTCTTAAGTAACCGCGCAATCCTTTAGCAAAAGCGATTTTTAATTCAGTAGCAATATTTACTTTACATATTCCATTTTTTATCGTTTTTTGTACTAATTCATCGGGTAAGCCTGAAGCCCCATGTAGAACTAGCGGAATATCAACTTCTTTTTGGATTGCACTTAATCTTTCAATATCTAATTTAGGTTCCCCTTTATATAGACCATGGGCCGTCCCAATGGCAACGGCTAACGAATCAATCCCCGTTCTTGAAACAAACTCTTTAGCTTGAGTTGGATTTGTATAAATTTGGTCCTTTTCATCCACTTCAAGGTCATCCTCTACCCCACTGAGACGGCCGAGCTCCGCCTCAACAGCAACTCCAAATGAAGAAGCATAATCGACTACTTCACGAACGATTCGAATATTTTCTTCAAATTCGTGATGGGAGGCATCAATCATAACTGAGTTGATTCCACTATCAATTAAAGCTTTAATATCATTAACTTTTTCATGGTGATCTAAATGAAAACAAATTGGAATATCGTATCTTTTTTTTGAAGCCTCCATCATACTAATTAGAAATTCTTCCCCCATATAACTTACTGTACTAGGTGTAGCTGCAATCAAAACCGGTGAACGTAGCTCTTGAGCTGTTTCTAAAACTGTTTTCATCGTTTCTAAGTTATGAATATTAAAAGCCGGAACTGCGTAGCCTTTGGATTGTGCTTCTAAAAGAATCGTACTTCTTGATGTAATCAAGATAAATCTCCTCCATTCTTTATCTCATTTGTAAAAGGGTGAATCGTAACTCCTTTAACAACTCTGTTAACTACTCCTAATGGAGAAGGGTTATCCGGAGAAAAGCCTAGATTAATAGATTTATACATAGCAAAAGTTTGTGCGTATAAAATAAAAGGGAAAGTTAGAAGAATATCTTCATTAATTCCAGGAAGATCCACATAATAGAAAAGATCACTATACTCTTCTGCCACTTGATCCTTTAAAGATGAAATTGCTACTACTTTCCCTCGATTGGTTTCCTTGTAAATCTCTTCTAAAATGTCCAGGTCGTACTGTCTCGTATAAGGGTTACTAGATAAAAATACAAATACAACGGTATTCTTATCTAAAATGGACTTAGGGCCGTGTCTAAATCCTAATGAAGTATCAAAAGTAGAAGGAATTGTTCCGCCTGTTAACTCCAATAATTTTAATGATGCTTCCCTTGCCAATCCTTCAAAAACCCCTGAACCTAAATATACAACTTTTTGAAAAGATGAATTCGCTAGCTGTTTTATACTTTCCTCGCTCCCACTAATAATTGAATGACCAGCATGGATTAGTTCATCGACTTTCTTCTCCCATGTATGAATCTGTTCAATATTGAAAAGCAGTAGAGCTGAAAACAGCATAGTCGTAAAACTACTCGTCATTGCAAAACCTTGATCATTTGCTTCTTTTGGCATATAGATGACCAAATGATTCTTATCATTTTTCTTCTCTTGGGCCAGTAGTCCATCTTGGTTACATGTAAAAACGATTCCATAAAAATCATCTATAACTTGTTCTCCTAAATGAATAGCAGATAAACTCTCTGGACTATTTCCTGAACGAGCAAATGAAATCATAATTGTAGGAATATTCTTGCTTAAGTAAGAATATGGATTGGACACAATATTTGTTGTAGCAATACTCTCTACTACTATTTTTTTGTTATTTACAATTTGTTTTAAATAAGGAAGGACTGTGTCACCAACAAATGCTGATGTACCTGCGCCGGTTAAAATAATTCGTAACTGATCATGTTTATTTTCAATGCTTTTTAAAAATGTAAGAATTCGGTCTCTATTAAATAAAAGAATATCCATTGTTTCATTCCACAATCTAGGTTGCTGGGCTATTTCTTTTGCTGTATGAGTCGCGCCAACGTTCATTCTTTCATATTCGTTCGATTTTAATAGCTCCATTCTATTTCCTCCTATTTTAACTGTTAATGTCATCATTACCAGTTTGGTTAAATAGATACCTCTGTATCTATTTTTAGCACGTAGAAAACACTTTAAAAGCTGGTTTTAGACTGACCGCATGTATTCGTTTGATAAGCAGTCTTTAGTGCCTATTTCAGCTCTACTGTATAAGTAAATTTATCTCCTCTTGCAATCGAAATTGTATACTCAATTACTTTGCTTTGTTCGTAAGTTACCCGTTTAAGCATAAGACATGGTGCACCCTCAGTAATGTTAAGCATTTCTGATTCCACTTTATTAGCACTAACAGCCATAAAGCTTTCTAAGGCGCTAGAAATATTTACATTATACTGAGTTCTAAAGATTTCATACATCGGTGTATGTTGCAATTCTTCACTAGATAAATTTTTAAAATCCTTTACGGGTACATAGGAGGTTTCATATAACATCGGTTCCTGATCTGCAAGTCTTAACCGAACGATCTTAAATACCTCTTCTTCTACCGGTATTTCCATGACCTTTGCTACTTTACTGTCACAATTGATTTTTTCAAAAGAAACGACCGATGTCGTTGGTATTTTCCCTGCTTTTTTCATTTCTTCTGTAAAACTATAAAATTTTACGAGACTTTGGTTATACGTTCTTTGGGAAACATATGTCCCCTTGCCGTGGACTTTATAAATATAACCTTGTTTTTCAAGCTCTTGCATCGTCTGTCTTACCGTTGTTCGGCTAACTTGATAAGTGTCACATAATTCTCGTTCAGATGGTAGCTGATCATTTTCAGCAAGCTCGCCTGATTCGATTTTTTCTAATAAAATGTCCATTAATTGATAATAAAGAGGAAGTCGGGAATCCTTTTCTACCATGATTAGCTCCTTTAGTGGTATCTTTGTCATAACCAGTTGAATATACATCTATTATACATAATATTGAAAAAGATACCACATTATGTCGCGACAGAATTTTCTACAAAACTCTCTCTTCTGTCATTCTTAATTTTTTCTCATAGTCATCTAGTGAAACCATTGTTCCTGAAACTCTTGATTCTTCTGCAGCATAAGCGATCATATGACTTTTAGCAGATACAATTGCTGATGTTAAGCTGCCTTTGTCTTTTTTAGTAACGCGTTGAATGAAATCAGCCATAATACTTGTATCGGCTCCCATATGACCACCATCTACAGTTGATGGCTTAATTAATTCCTTCTTACCGGAAAAATAATTAACTTCAATTTCATTTTTCGTATCATTTCCAATTATTTCGCCTTTTGTTCCCATAATTTTAAAGTTACGGAATGTCTCATTTGTAAATGCAGTCATAGTAAATGCTACTGTTACGTCATTTTCAAATAATAAATTAACTACTTGATGATCAACAACATCATTATCACAGTGATATACACAGCGACCATATGGTCCCTCTTGAATTGCCTTAAGTCTACTTTCAAGACTTGAACTTGCTGAAATAACATTTGCTGGCCAAACATCGCGGTCGTGTAAATACCATTTTGCCGCTGAATAAGGGCATTCCTTTTCCACCTTACAACCATCCAAGCAGCGATCTGTTGAACCCTCTGGTGCGTTTTCCTTTTTAAAGTACGTTAAACTTCCGTATGAAGACACACTCTTACACTCTGTGCCAATTAACCACGCAAGCATATCCATATCATGGCAACTTTTTTGTAAAAGCATGGAGCTTGATTCAGATGAGTTTCGCCAGTTTCCGCGGACAAAACTATGAGCTTGGTGAAAGTAACCTACATTCTCATTCCACTGGATCGATACGATATCACCGATTACCTTTCGATCAACTACTTCTTTTAATGCTTGATAAAATGGCGCATATCTCATAACATGACATACCGTTAACAATGTATTATGTCTTTCTGCTGCTTCAGCTATTTTTAACGTCTCAATTGGTTCTGGAGACATCGGCTTTTCTAATAAAATACTGTATCCTTTTTCAATTGCCTTCATAACAGGTTTATAATGATTACGGTCTGGACTACAGATTAATAATGCCTCACACAGCTGTTCTTTTTCTAATAACTCAGTCCAATCTTCAAATCTCATATCCTCGGGGATGTTGTGAGCTTTTGCAAATTTTTCTCTTTTTTCTTTATTTGGCTCCGCTACAGCAATAAATTGAATTTCATGTGGATACTGTAATGCATATGATCCATATGCATAAAATCCTCTACTTCCCGCTCCTATTAACGCTGCTTTCATAATCAGTTTCCTCCAAGCTTTGTAAGATTTTTATTTACCACCTGTAACTGCAATTCCTTCAATAAATTGTTTTTGTAAAATCATAAATAAAATAAGCATTGGTAATATCGCTAAAAATGATCCTGCCATTAAAACTGGATAATTGGTTAAATATTGTCCTTGTAATGATGACAAACCGACGGACAATGTCATTGATTCCGGTGAGCTATTAACAATCATTGGCCACATTAATTCATTCCAACTCCATAATGTCGTAAAGATACCTAATGCAACTAAACCTGGCTTTGCTAAAGGAAGCATGACTTTCCAATAGATTTGGAAATGATTACAGCCATCTAATCTAGCTGCCTCCTCTAATTCCTTTGGTAACCCCATAAAAAATTGTCTTAAAAGGAATGTACCAAATGCGCTAAATAAACCTGGAACGATTACTGCCTGTAAAGTGTTTAACCAGCCTAATTTCACTATAATCATATATTGTGGTAATAAAAAGACTTGCCCTGGAACCATTAAAACCGATAATGCGATTAAAAAAAGAATATTTCTTCCCGGGAACTCAATTCTGGCAAAAGCATATGCAGCTAAAGAGCATAATAATAATTGACCAATTGTGCGAATGACAGTGATGATTAGCGTATTAAACATAAATTTAAAGAATGGTAGTAAATCAAACACCTCTTTATAATTTACCCACTGGAAATGCTTTGGAACAATAACAGGTGGAACATGAATCGATTCAGCATAAGTTTTTAATGAAGTTAATAACATCCATATAAAAGGGAAGACCATCGCCAAGGCGCCGACAATTAGAATTAAATGAATTAAGATTGTTTTACTTGTAATATGATGTCTTGCTTTCTCCAATGGTTACTCCTCCTTCAATCATAATGAACCCATTTCTTTTGCAAAACCATCTGAATCGCTGTAATGATTAAAATAATGATTAATAGTAAAACTGCAATTGCAGCTGCATAACCTTTGTCATTTATTACGAATGCATGTTGATAAAACAAGTACACAATTGATTGGGTATTCTCGAGTGCTGTACTGCTTTTCCCAATCATCATAAAAATTAAATCGAACACTTGGAACGCTCCAATAAAGGACATGATTGTTACGAAGAATATAACCGGGGAAAGTAACGGTAGTGTTATTTTAAAGAAGACCTTGACTGGCCCTGCACCATCTATTTCCGCTGCTTCGTAATATGATTTTGGAATGCCTTGTAGTCCTGAAAGAAAAATAACCATGTTGTAACCAAGTCCACTCCAAATTGCTACTACAATAATTGAATACAATGCAATTTTTGGATCACTTACCCATTGTGGACCTTTTATTCCAAAGGTGGATAAAAGATAATTTAGGAGCCCATAATCCGAATTATATAACCATCTCCAAACCATAGCGATCGCTGCTGGCATTGTAATAACAGGTAAAAAATATAAAGTTCGATAAACAGACTTGCCTTTAATTTTTTGATTTAAGAGAACTGCTATAAGAATGGATAAAAAAATACCAATCGGAACTGTAAAAACGATATAAATTCCTGTGTTTTTAAACGACTGTAATAGGTTAGAGTCTTCTAGCATTCGTTTATAATTGTCTAATCCAGTCCACTCATATTGGCCGAATGCTCCCCATTCTGTGAAACTAAAGTAAATCGTTTGAATGATTGGCCATAAATAGAAAATAGTTAAACCAATCATTGTCGGTGCAATCATACAATACGCCCAAAAATAATCTGATCGTTTTTTCGTCTTTGAAAGGCTTGGTATTTTTAATTTACTATTTGATTTCACTTCAACTTGTAAAGGCATTTCTTTCACTGTATTCACTCCTTTTAAGGGAAATAAAGAGAAGAAGTAATTTTAGGCTTTAGAAAACTTCTTCTCTCCATTTTTTTAGTTCTTAGCTAATGCCTCGTCTGCCTTTTTCGTTAATTCTTTCGCAGCATCTTCAACACTTTCTTCATTACTCCATGCCTTTTTCAGGATATCTGTTTCATACTGCCAGATTTCACCGGTATTTTTCACACTAGGTAATGGAACAGAGTAATCAACTCCATCGATAAACGCTTGAAGATTTAAGTTTGGAACAGATTTTAACCAAGCATCTTGTGTACCATTATAAGCAGGAATCACAGTACCAGTTTTCGCATATACTTCTGCTGCTTCTTTAGAACCTAGGAATTGCACAAACTTCCAAGCAGCATCTTTATGCTTCGTATTTGCCGCAATAACGTTTGCTAACCCATGAATAGAAACTGCACGTTGTTTTCCTTTTGGTACAACAGCTACATTTAAATCTGGATTTTTCTTATATTCTGGAACCATCCAAGGTCCATCAAACATCATAGCAATTTTTCCAGAAGAGAATAACTCTGATGGGGCTGTTTCCGTCATTTGAGCTTGAGTTGGAGACATGCCTTCTTTTATAAAGCTAATATTATATTTAAGTGCTTCAATCGCCTCAGGTTGATCAAATCCGACTGATTTACCATCATCAGAAATAATATGTCCACCATTTTGCCAAATGAAATCATAATAGCCGCCTTGATTACCCATTAAAGCTGCAAATCCGTAAACTCCCTTATCTTTATTTGTAAGCTTCTTAGCTACCTCTTTTAACTTATTCCAATCCCAAGTATCATCTGGATAAGGTATTTTCGCTTCATCAAAAATCTTTTTGTTATACCAAAGTCCAGTAGTATCAAAGTCTTTTGGAATACCATAAAGCTTTCCATCTACTGTATAAAGTTCGACTAATGACTTCGGATAATTATCTAAACTATAGTTGTCCTTTGATGCTAAGTCACTAAGTGGGACAATTACTTTACCTTCCGCATATTGGACTACATGTGGACCATTCATCCATAAAACGTCTGGTAATGCTCCTCCTGTAGCAGCTGTTTCTAGCTTTTGGAAATATTGTGCATAAGGAGTAAGCTCAGTTTTCACTTTAATATTAGGGTACTTTTCATTAAATAACTTTATAATTTCATCAACCGCGGGAACTTGCTTCTTATCCCAAAAACCGTAAGTAATTTCAACCTTTCCATCTTTTGCATTCCCCGATGTGTCATTGCTACCACATCCAGCTAATCCTAGTAATCCTAAAGTCAAGGTTAGTAGCAAAACAAGCCACTTTTTCATCTAATTCCCCTTCTTTCTCTTAAAAGTTTAATAGCTCTTTAGTCCAGTAGTTACTCTAAATGACATGAATCGGAATAATATGCCTTATAAACATGTTGTAATGATGTTATTACCAGTTAAATTGAAAAGGCTTACAAAAGTGTTTGTTTCTGTTATTAAACGGTCAGTTCACCCCCTGTATTCATTTCATAATACCTTCTTAGTAATGATGTCATTACCAGTTGTAAGTAGTATATCACCCTTTTTTTAAATCATGAATACTTTTTTTAAATTTTCCAAAAAATTAAATCGACATATTTCACCATGATCTCCCTTATTTAGTTACTATTCTCAACTATTGATGACAACAAAAAGAACCTTCAATTTAGTTTGAAGGTTCTTTACCTTTAACTATAAGCTAGCTCTTTTTCGCTTAATCCAAGCGCTTTTGAAGTTGAAGCCTGAATTTCTTCCAAAAGTTCTGGATGTTCTTGTAGAGATAATCCAAATGAAGGAATCATTTCTCTAATTTTTGGTGCCCATTCCATCATATGTTGTGGGAAGCATTTTTCTAATACTTCAAGCATTACGTGAACAGCTGTCGAAGCACCTGGAGATGCTCCAAGTAATGCCGCTATTGAACCATCAGCTGCACTAACTACTTCAGTACCGAATTGAAGTGTCCCTTTCCCTGCTGGAGTGTCTTTAATAACTTGTACACGTTGACCAGCAACTACGATATCCCAATCCTCACTCTTAGCATTTGGAATAAATTCACGTAATTCTTCCATACGTTTTTCATTCGACAATAAGACTTGTTGGATTAAATATTTAGTTAAAGCCATCTCTTTTACGCCTGCTGCTAACATAGTCATAACGTTATTTGGTTTTACAGAACTAATCAGATCCATGTTTGAACCTGTTTTTAAGAACTTTGGTGAAAACCCAGCAAAAGGCCCAAATAATAAAGACTTTTGGTTATTGATATATCTTGTATCAAGATGCGGAACAGACATTGGTGGTGCACCAACTTTAGCTTTTCCGTATACTTTTGCATGGTGTTGCTTGGCAACCTCTGGATTGTTACATACTAAGAATAGTCCACTTACAGGGAAGCCTCCAATATGTTTTGACTCTGGGATGCCAGTTTTCTGTAGTAATGGCAGACTAGCTCCTCCACTACCGATAAAGACAAATTTTGCAAAGTGGGAATCGATGTTACCAGTGCTCATATCATACACTTTCACTTCCCAACCGCCATCACTAGTGCGTTTAATGTCCTCAACACTATGTCTATAATTTATTTCTACATTATTACTCTCTAAGTGCTCAAACATCATACGTGTTAAAGCGCCAAAGTTCACGTCCGTTCCTGAATCTATTTTTGTTGCCGCTATTGGCTCATTAGATGTGCGTCCTTCCATGATTAGCGGGATCCATTCCTTCAACTTTTGAGCATCTTCCGAGTATTCCATCCCTTTGAATAGAGGATTTTTGGAAAGCGCTTCAAATCGTTTATTCAAAAATTCCACATTTTCTTTACCTTGCACTAAACTCATATGAGGAATTGGCATGATAAATTCTTCTGGATTCCCAATCAAGTTTTTATTTACAAGATATGACCAAAATTGTCTTGAAAGTTGAAACTGCTCATTAATTTTTATTGCTTTGCTAATATCAATCGATCCATCAGCTTTTTCTGATGTATAGTTAAGCTCACATAACGCAGCATGTCCCGTACCTGCATTATTCCACTCATTAGAGCTTTCTTCTCCTGCCTTTTCTAATTTCTCGAATACTTTAATTTCCATTTCCGGTGCTAACTCTTTTAGTAATGATCCCAAAGTCGCGCTCATGACTCCGGCACCAATTAAGATAACGTCTGTTCTAGTTTGTCTGTTGCTCATAATAACCTTCCTTTTCCCCTTTTTTTGCAAAAAAGTAGGTTTTCCTGCTTAGGTGTCACAAAAAGCAAGGCACCACCTAGGAACACACCTTTTCTGTCTCAATTATATCTTATTAATAGTATAACACATTTAAACTACATTTTAATAATAGTATATCACTATTTAATTATAACCAATTAATAGTATATTTCTATTATAATTTGTCCAAAAAATTTTTTTCTTTATCTGATAATTATAAACTATTTAAACAATGTAAAAAAGTTAAAAATCTATCATTAAGGTCCTTATTTTAGAAAAACAAATTCTGACCCACTATTATTTAATATTCCCTACCTTTATATAGTAAGCGCTTATTTTAACTTTGTCTCGTGAACAATTTATAATATCTGAAGGAAAGATTTGCTTATTATTTTAAAATTATTTAATGTAACCAAAATTTAGTCTAAAACTACTCCAATTTATGTAAGTTATACACAAAAAAGAGACTGTCGAGAAAATCCCGACAGCCTAGTTCAACTCAATTTGAGTCCTTTCATTCCCCGTTCGAAAAAATATATTTTCTATTTATATAAACATTTACTTTTTGAACGTCTTACATTCTCTGTCAATTACGGTTGATCCATTACTTTTCACTGTTACCTTTATGTTTAAACGTAACGCTGATTGTATGATTCTTAGTTATATTCGTAAACGTGTACGTATTATTTTTTAACTTTGTATCTACTCCATCAACTTTAAACGTTGCAACCTCATAACTTCCCTTAGCAGGTGTAATTTTGAATGTTTGATTTACACCTTGATCTAATGTAAGCACTCCACTTGGGCTGATCGTTCCATTGCCTTCAGCTGATGCTACAATTGTATATACGATTTTCTTGAACGTTACGTTAATTGTGTGGTCCTTCGTTATATTCGTAAATACATAGGAGTTATTTGTAAGATTTGCATTCACGCCATCAACAGTAAATGTAGCAACTTCATAGCCCTTATTCGGTGTAACCGTAAACGTTTGATCTTTCCCATGGTTTACAGAAACTTTACCGCTCGGACTGATCGTTCCATTGCTTCCAGCTGCTGCTGTGATTGTGTGTACGATTTGTTTAAACGTTACATGAATTGTATGATCTTTTGTTACATTCGTAAACGTGTACGTATTGTTTGTTAATTGTGCATCGACGCCGTCTACTTTAAACGTTGCAACTTCATAACCTTCATAAGGAGTAACAGTATACGTTTGGTTTGTTCCGTAATTTGCTGTAATTCTACCGCTCGGACTAATTGTACCGTTACTTCCTGCTGTTGCCGTGATAATGTGAACGATTTGTTTGAACGTTACATTGATCGAATGATTCTTCGTTACATTTGTAAATGTGTACTCGCCGTTTGTTACAGTAACTTCTTGCCCGTCAATACGAACGCTTCCAATCTCAAAACCTGTATTCGGTGTGATTTTGAACGTTTGATTTGATCCATGTTTCACTGAAGTAAAGCCTTCGGGATCAATATTACCGTTGCTGTCAGTTGTTGCCGAAATCAAATGTGATAAATCATCACTTATGATAATCGTAAATGACGTGTCGATATAACCAGGCGCAGAAATTGTAAAGTGATAATCACCTAAGTCATTAAATAATGATCGATCAACAAATGTCAGTTCTTTAGCTGTAAGCGTGTACTTGCTAGAATCAACGACTTTGCCATTTAGTGATACAACAGGGTTAGCTGCAAGCCAATCTGAATCTTGATTGTAGCTAGTAGTGATTTGCGTATCTTCTTGAATATAAGCGATTTTTGATGCAAACACTGGTGCATTGTTCTTAACTACTTGAGTTACCTTTGTGTCCGGGTAGCAATATGCCGTAAACTTAATCTCTTTGTTTCCTGTTGTTGTAAATGCTGTTCCAGGAAGTGTTATTGTGATATTGCTCTTATCTGATGAGATTGTCGCGTCAGATTTAACCGATACTCCCTCTACTGTAATATCACCAGAAACTGCCTTAGCTGCATTTGCCCATCTCATATTTTCAGTATTATTAGGTACTGTAATAATCACTGGTTTATTAATTCCACTTGGCGTCAAGTCCGGTGTTGGTGCCGTTCTTTGAGCAAATGGTTGAGCGATTGTGATTGGCGTAAAGTAAGGTGATATGAACTTAACGTTCTTGTTACCTGCAGTAGTATTAGATTGTGTTGCATTTCCATCAATCGTTACTGAACCTGTTCCATTTTTTACAGATGTTGTGACATATGGTTTTACTGATGAAACAGATGTGAACTGAATAGTGACATCACCATTATCTATCGTTTGATCTGACGTTGGTGCAAGTAAAATTGAGCTTCTCCATAAAGGATTATCATCCCCGTTAATAGAGTAAGTAATCGTATCGCCAAACTGAGGCGTTTCTGTAGTTGACGAAAGTGCAATTGAAGGTGCAGTTTGTGGTGTAACAGTTGCATTTACATTAACGTCAGCATAACCTGGAGCTGAAACAACAAAGCTTCTTGTAACTGCAGAGCCACCATTTGTTCTTACTAAATCATATGGAATTGTTAATGTTCCTGCTGTTTCATCAATCACAACTCTAGTTTTGATTGAATTTCCAGCAAATTTAATATTACCAGTAGCCTTCACTGCCGAAATCCAATCAGATGAAGCAGTACTAGGATTGAAATTCATCACTAGGTCTTTTCCAGCAAAGATTGTACCAGTAGGAGCTGTTAGGGTAATACCTTGCTTGTATAAAGGTTGATTAACCGTAGCAGTTTGGTAATTTGTTGCTATGACGCTTATCGCTATGCTTCCTGGTGCTGTAATCAACGATTTATCTATTTTAATAGGTGTTCCTGGTGCATCGACTATAATATTATTAGCCGTAAAATCTGCTCTTAGAATTGTAGTGCCACCTATTTGAACTGCTGTTATTGCATCTCTCCATGCTTGTGTATCGGTTGTAGCTCCAACTCCAATTGAAATTGGGTTTGAATTATTATCATTAAAATATCGATTTGGTTCAGCCGTTAATGTTGGAGACGCGAACGCATTAATTCTTTGCGAGAATGAATACGTGTCATAGTTGTCCGCTGCGATTGAAATCTTCCAATCTGCTCCATTTAATGATGGCGTCGAGAAAACGCCTGCCGGAATCGTAAAGTTAAATGTTGTTGCATTTGCAGGTGTTACTTGGTTAAAGAGAGCAGCTAATTCATCTCCCTTAAAGTTTTTAACAACATTATTACTTGGATCGGTTACTGTTATTGAATTAATATTCGATTGCCAAATATCACGATAGTGCGCAGCTGTTGAGCCCGTCGTATCTGATCGAGTGAACGTCAACGCTTTTCCAACTGTTGCAACGTTGTTTGGTGACAATAGTGAAAAGCTATTTCCTCCACCATTTTGCATTTTAAATTTTAAAGAGCGATCCATATAGCCTGGTGCCTTGAACACAATTGTGTGGACTCCTGCTTTTTTGAACAATGATGGATCAAATTCATATTGCCCTTTTCCATTTACAACTTTTTCGGTAATCGAATTTGTTGAAACGCCATTATATACGTTAGTAGCTTCTTTTCGGTCGACTCCATCAATCAGAATTTGTCCACCTGCTCCGTCTACTGCAGCTCTCCATGTTGTGTCCTCAATTTGTGTAACTGTAGATGCACCCGATACAACGTCTGGTGTTTTATAACTTACAGAAAATAATTGAAACGGATTAACTTTTCCATAATATACGAAAGCGTTGCTATCACTTGTTTTAATATATGGCACTGGTTTTACAACAGTATTAAATGCAGCAAGATCTGAACCGCTTGGTAATGTGCCTAACCCAGTGATCGTTATTGTTTTACTTGTAGTTAACACGATTTTTCCTTCTAAAGTTGAAGCATTTGGTGCAGTCGTATTATATTTTCCAAAGTTTTTGATGATGTATTCAAAGTCGGTATAATCAATTGTACCGTCGAAGTTTAAATCAGCATTTCTAGTGTAAGTTGATGGTGTGTCGACAAAGCTATTGTAGGCTGCACTTTCTGCCTCAATGTCTTTCATATCGATTACATCGTCATCATTTACGTCACCTGCAAGCATGATTGCATTCGGAACAAAATAATTTCCTCCTGCTGCGTAATTATATTGTCCTTCAGTATTAACAGCTAATGTACCATAGTATGTTAAATGACCTGGCATTTTCATTGTAAAGTTGTATGGTTTATTTCCTGCTTGCATAGGAAGGTCAGTTGTGAATAAACCATTCTGAACAATCCCTGGATTTGCACTTGTAGCGCCGGCTGTAGTATCTTCAGCTACCTGTAATTTAGACGTAATACCACCTGCATTAGGGTCTTCAAAATTAATCTCAACGCCCGAATCAGTAGCTGTTATTGGCGTTGATCTACCAAATACATTAGAGGTCGGATAGTTTTGAAATCCTTCTGGTCTAATACTGCCACTAATATAAGCTGAGCCTCTAATATAAAGTTTTTTATCAAGGAATGTAGGGACTCGATCCATCCCGTTTTTCCCGCCTTCATATGTTGTGATTTCCGGGATATTCGCTGAACTTTGAAGCCATAATGTATCTAATCCAGCATCATTTGTCACTTTGTATTTAATATCAAGAAGAGGCATTTCTTTGGCAACACCCTCGCTCATTGTGTCTGCTGTATTTAATACACCTTGAGCTTGTATATCTTTTGGAAGATTGAAACTGAATATAAAATCGCCATTTACATCCGTGTCTTGATGAATCCAAGTCTTATCAGCTGTGATACCCTTTGTTGCTAAAAAGGCTTTATATTCTGGACTAAAATCGATATCCTTAAGTTCAGCAAAATAAAGGCTATCAATATAGAATTTCGCTCCAACAAGATTTTTCGGATATTTAATAGATAAAGTTGATTTAAAGTTGTCTCCTTTTGAGACTAATGTTTTATCAACAAGGAAGTCAGGGTCGACCCCATTTAATGTAGTAGAACCAGGTGAATCTAATCGTGCGAAGCGATTCACTACATACTCATTACCTTTTTTAACAAAATAATAAAATTGTCCTTGCGTTTCAAGATTACCTGCAAAAGAATAATCTTCAGGATAAATTCTGAACTGTACCCCGTAATTTTCTTTTTGAGGGTCAGCATCAGTATTCACGAGGTCCTCTTTACTAATACCAAATTTAAATTGTCCATCACCACTAGGAGTAAGGAAATAATTGACGTAAGGTGCTGAGTTTGAATCACCGAGCATTCCGTCAATTCTACCTAAAGATTGACTTACATCTGTATCAGTATCATAGTTAGGTGGTGCAGGAACTTTCGTTTCATGCCCAACATTCTTCATATAATCAACATTTGAATCATAAGCCTTTCCTGAGAACCATTTTAGCGCTCCATCTGTCATAGGACCATTTGGATCAATTTCATAAATACCTGGTTCACTACCTTTATCCATTTGTACTGTTGGTGGAGTGTTATCAACATAAACTGTGCTGTTTTTTTCATATAACTGACCACTAGAAGCGTCTAAAGCACGCGCTTGTATTGTATAGCCACCTTCTCCAAGTTGCTTTTGGGTTGATTGTTGTTGTGTCAGTTTAACTGATAAATTAGGATCATCCTTGGAAATTGGATCTTTATAAGGATAATAACTACCATTAAGTAATAGCGGTGCATAAACTAGATTACCAAGAGTAAAAGCAGAAAGATTAAATGTAGCAATATATCCTATATATTTACTGCCAGTTACATCCATAATATAAAGTTTAAAGCCGAATGAAGGGTCTAATGGACTTTTCACTCGAACCTCTGCCCAAGATTGAGGAGTAACAGCAAATGTATTAGGATTAAAGTTTTTATCGCCACTTAGCGTAAAGGCTTTTCTTTGAATTCTAAAATCTAGTCCTCTACTTTGAACGTTAATAGCAAGAGGCATACGGTAAGTTTCATCAGGATTAGCTGTATTAACAAAGTTAATATATGCCTCATAATACCCACTTGCTGCTGAAGCAGGGGCATTGAATTTTACATTTAGTTGAACTGTTCCTCCTGCTGGAACTGTAATTGACTTTAATTCAGTCTCAGGTGATGTTGCATTACTTATACTAATTTTAGCGCCTTGTTCCTTACCATCTTGTCCGCTTGTCACAAACGAATCCTTAAAGAATACACTTGATGCATCGAAAGTCTTTTTACTATCTCCATTATTAGTAATATACAAGTCGCCTGTTTTCGTAACAGAACCGTCTAGTGAACGAGCTGTATAACCAAACGAAAACGAACCTGTTGTATTTGCTACTGTAATGATATTGGAACTTGACGAATCATCAGTTGATGACCGCGATTGAATATAGTCCTTTACTTTAAATTGCATATCAGAATGCACTGCCTGATATGGATCAGCTTTACCTGAGCCAATCTGGAATAAGCTTTTTTGTGAGTCGATAGCATCCGCTGTTTGCATCAATGCTACTTTAACATCTTCAGGCTTATAGTTTGGATGCGCTGATAAAATCAATGCTGCCATACCTGCAACGTGAGGAGTAGCCATTGATGTACCAGACATTGATTGGTAAGCATACGAATAATCTTTGTTATCTGGTTCCCATATATCATATGGAGCTGTTGAGAAAATATCTATACCTGGCGCAACTACATCAGGTTTAATTGCTAATGAACCTGAAACAGGACCAGTGGAACTAAAACTAGCAAGTGAATTACCTGGCATTGTGAAGTTTCCAGCGTTCGATACAGATATTTTTTTGATCGAACCTTCTTTAAAAGCGTTATAGAATTTTGTTCCATCATTCTTGCCTATTTGTAAAGTGTAAACCGTACTACCCTTAGAACCAAAATAAAATGGATAATACCCTTGCTCATCAAATAGAAGATCAGGATTGTCTGTTGGATTCCATAAAATCATCGCTTTAGCATGTTCATTAGCCGCGTACATCATTAGTTGGTCCATAGAAGCGGCACCACGCTTAACAATAACAACCTTATCTTTCACATCAATATTTTTATTACGTAAAGAATCGTACCAAGCAGGTGTGCCATATCCAGCATCTACGATATCATACTGAGTCAATCCACTAAGCTTTGAATTCGATTCTGAGAAATCCTTTCCGATTAAACGAGTATTTGTAATCGAAAATGAATCTTCTCCTGATGCTCCATATGAATGAATGTCAAACATTGGAATTTGGGTAGGTGCAGCAATTGCGCCGACAGTTATCGCCTTTGCTGAAGTCCCCGGTGTCCCCAATGTTCCAGCCCCCGGCCCAGAATTACCAGCAGCAATAACCGCAGTAACTCCAAGATCTGAAATATTATTAATTGCAACCGCATTAGAAGACAAAGAATCATTATAATTCGCACCAAGTGATAAGTTAATTACTTTACACCCATCCTTATATGATTGTTCAATCCCTGCCATAACAGCCTCATCTGTACCACCATGAGGACCTAACACACGGTAAGCATATAACTGAACTTCTGGAGCAACTCCTCTAAGTGCATATGGAGAACTGTTTCTTGATTGACCTGCAATTGTTCCAGCTACGTGAGTTCCATGAGAAGTAATATAATTATGATAATCCGTTGGAAAGTTTGGATCTTGTTGATCAGATGGAAGTGAATCATTGGCATTCTTTGCAGCTAACCAGTCAGAATAGACCGTTTCCATTGGGTCGTTGTCATTGTCTACAAAATCCTTACCGCCTTGGTATTCTCCAGCAAGATCTGGGTGATTATAGTCAAGACCTGTGTCAATAACGCCGACTTTTACCCCTTTTCCTGTGATGTTTTCGTTTTGTAGATCGTGTATTTTTAACCAATCAAGAATTGCTGTTTCACCAGATTGTGGACCTTCTGGACCTGGAGGTGGAACAGTCCCAGACTGCGTATTAACTGTTTTTTCTGATACAGAAGAGCTCTCTTTAGTACTACTTGTTGCTTGTATATTAGAGCGATTTAATCGAATAGTTGATAATAAATTAGGATTTGTTTTTTGATCTGAAACCTTTCCGTCTCCTGTTGCGCTCGCAGGAGCATCGATTGACTGAGAAGCTGGAATTGGAGCATATTTAACATTTTGATAGACACTCTTTACGTAAGGTAATGCTAACAGATCATTAAGGGAACTTTTAGGAATTTTGACAGCTAAACCGTTAAATACTTGAGTATACTCTCTTCCTATTTTAATAGAGCTAGATTCGCCTGCTGCTTTCAATTTTTTAGACTCATTACTAACAAAGCCCTTAAAGTCACTGTGTGTTTTATTTACTTCTGTTTGAGCACTTTCTAACGTAACAGCAGGTGTGTTTTCTTGATTAACAGAAAGTTTTCCAGAAGATGCATTCTTCTGTTGATTTTTCATTTGAATTGGAGCTGGATCAACATTAAATTGAATAATTAAATCTAGTTGGTCTGAAGAATTTAATAGCTTTGGATCAAATTGTAGCTTCTCTAAATATAAATTTTGTAATTGTTGTGCTTGAGTCAAGTCAAGTTTGCTATTACTGCCTAACTGAACAGTTTGACTATTACTTGCAAATGTTCCACCTGTCATGGCAAACGCCGGAACTGTGTATCCTAGTAGTGTGGAAGTTGCAAGAAACGTTGACATGACCATCTTTTTCATTTTACGATGGCTCATACCTTTCTCATTTCCCTTCTTAATTTAATATAGAGTAAAAGTCCTATTCCCCCCTAGCCATTTCCCCCTTTTAACAACAAAATTTTTATACTTTTAAAAATTTTACGACAATTAAGTCGCCATTCTTCATTATAATTTGGGTTATAAGAACAGTAAATTGGGGAATTCTAGCGTAAAATGCGGGACGAAACTTGTCATTTTTTGTTAAAATTTGAGGTGATTTTCATTTTCTCATTGTTTTACATGAGTAATTTATATAGATGGATTTGGGGGAATTGTAACTTGTTACACTAAAAATTTTAATAATTTCAATATTTTGATGATAAATTAATTATTTTTAATCTACATACTCAAGTAAAGAACATAAAAAAAGAACCCTCATTTTTTTGAGAGAACTTTCTTTATATTCCTTATAGAATCATCTGTTTGAATATGAGTGCCTATTTTTTAACCTCTTTCACAAATTTCCACGTTAGCCCATTATCCCTTGATTGATAAAGTTCGCTACTATTACCGTTATAATCCCCGTCTGAACCTTGACCAACCAACATGCTTAAAACTCCGCCTTCCTTAAAAGGTAGACTTGGCGTATCAAATGGTTTTATAGTCTGTCCGGAATGCAATTTTACTTCGTGAGGTGTATAGTTTACTTTTTTGAAAGTTTTACCCCCATCGTCTGTGCGGTATAAGGATCCTTCATTTCCAGAAGGATTAACTGCTCCTAAAAATCCGAGTTTGTCATCAAAAAAGATGATTCCCGTTGCGCCTCCAACAGTTCCGCTGTATGGGTCATTATTTATAACGGTCCATGTATTGCCTTCATCAGTGGTTTTGCTTAATGAATAAAACGTGCTCCCTAAAGCCTTATCAGCAACGTTTAATTTATAACCGACTTCTTTAGATTGGAAAAACTGTTCGTTTGTATTTGTTTGTTCATTTTTCTTCTCATTTGAAGTAACTTGATTTGAAGAAGGTTTGCTCCAATTTGGATCGCCTATTAAGTTATATCTAGAAGGTGTAATGAATTGATCCATTCCAGGAACAAATAACGATACAGTATACCCAATGATTTCTGTACTCGCTGTTTCCGGATGATATTCTCTTCCATTCTTATCAATATTAATGATTCCATTTGGATTGTACCCCCAATTTCTTTTGCCGTAATAGAGCAATCCATACTGATTTTCATCCCATTTACTAACTGCTTTTTTAATTGGAATCACATTAACGGTTTCAAGTAAAGGTTTTAATAGTTTATCGTTATTATAAGTAGGAGCAGCATAACCGTTTAAATAGACTGTAATATTTTTCGACTTATTTTTATCATAAGTTATTAGAAAACTTTCTTCTTTTCCATCATCATTCTTCCCATAAACAAATGTGTCAAAAGATGTAATGATTCCATTCGAATTAAATTTTAGGGAGAAATTATTTTCCATATAAAGTTTTTTAGGCAATTTATGCTTGTTATCAATATCTTCAAAAATGCCCTCTACACCGTATTGATAGATATTATTATGCTCAAATTTAATCGATCTTTCGTTTTTCAATGACTCTATATACCACGCAAGTTTACCACCAAAATTTGTCGCACTTTTATATATGTTTACTCCATAAAATAATGTTATTGCAACAAACAAGATTATAGAAATCCACTTCCATGCTTTTATATCTGTTAGTTTGTTCTGTTTCCGCTCACTACCTTTTATAACTTTTATTGCGGTAAATAAAATGACCGATATTATTAGGGCTAAGCTTATTAATAGCATAGGTAGATTTTTATCGATACTTCCATACTTGCAAATTGCAGCTAACTTTACTCCAAATATCCAGTATCCAATTAAGAAAAGTGGATTTGCTAATAATGTTATAAGTATTCTTTTTACTTTTCCCTTCAATCTGTAGATCCTCCTTAATTGAATTTGGCGTTCAATTCACTAACTATAAGTATACTTTGTTTGATTCTGCATGACTTGTTATTTATAGTTTTTTCTTATTAAAAAAACCACCCCATATAAATCTTAAGATTTTCTTAATATTAATAAAAAAAGATTTCAGTTTTCTAGAGAGATTTTTCGTGAATTCATATATAAAAAATTGGTTCGAAAAAATAAGAAACATCCTAACGTCCTGAAGGCTTTAATACAAAGAGGACTGATCATGTTGATATCTGATTGGAGAATCTAAGTGGTGCCACAATTAATATCTAATAAATAGAAAAGGGAATGTGCCACCCAAAAATTTTGGTAGCACATCCCCTTTTCTATTTTCCTTATAAACGGCCATTTATGTTAATTCTGGCCAATACTCTCTATTTGCTTCAATTAAATCATCTAATATTTCTTTGGCTACTTTTGCACTTGGTACCGTTTTAGATAGCGTTAATGCCTGCCAAAGTTTTTGGTAACTGCCTTCAATATAAGCTTGTACGACTAGTTTTTCTACTGTTACTTGTTGGTACATTAATGCTCTTTGGAATTCAGGAATCTTTCCTTGGCTTAATGGTTCTGGTCCATCTGTTCCAACAATACATGGAACTTCTACCATCGCATCATTATCAAAGTTAGCAATCGTTCCGTTGTTTTCTACAATTAACAGCATTCTTTCGTGCGTGTTAAATGCAATGGCACGAGCAAGGTCGACAACAAAAGTTGCGTGGGCTCCCATTTCAAATTCGCAATCTTTGGAAGTTCCATTTTCAATAATCGTTCTTGCCATAGAAAAGACTGTCTTCTCTCTTCCAGCTATAACTTCATTTGCTCTTGTGTATTCCTGATTAGATGTTTTTACTACATAATCAGGATAGAAGTAATATTTTAAATAAGTGTTAGGCAGAAATCTTGGATCAATCGCTAAAAGATCTTTAGCTTTTTTATGTGTTTCCTGCCAGCTAGCGTCTGTATGCTGAGTATCGACTTCTTTTTGAGTTAAATAGCCGTTTTCCGCTACATAATCACGAATTTGAGGTAGATATTCTTTTCCTTCTTTATCTTTTATACTTGTCCACCAACCGAAGTGATTTAATCCAAAATAGCGTACTTCTAAGTCCTCTGGTTCCTTACCAACGATGTGTGACATTCTACGAAGAGTACCTACAGGCATATCACAAATATTTAGTACTTTTGAATTCGGACGAAGGACACGGCAAGCTTCAGCTACAATGGCTGCAGGATTAGAATAGTTTAACATCCAAGCATCCGGAGAATATTGTTCCATCAAGTCGATCATTTCGATCATAGGTCCAATACTTCTCATTCCATAAGCGATTCCACCAGGTCCGCACGTTTCTTGCCCGACAACATTATGTTTTAATGGAATTTTTTCATCCATTTCACGCATTTCATATTTTCCAACACGGATATGGGCAAAACAAAAGTCGATATCACTGAAAGCTTCTTCTGGATCAGTTGTAAAACAATATTCAATATCAGGGGCATTTTCTTTTAGCACAATCTCAATTGCCTCACCTAATACCGCTTGTCGTTGCTCATCATTATCATATAATTTTAGTTTTCTAAGTGGGAAACGGTCAAGATTATCTAATAACATCATGACAATCCCTGGTGTGTACGTACTTCCTCCGCCTGCAATAACAACTGAGAATTTTTTCATCTTCTCCATTCCCTTCTAATCTATAGTTCTATGTTTGTTTCTATTTTTATTCATTTTTACTTAATCCCAAATAGTTATCAACTGCTTTACGAACGTTATTTACCTGTAAGCCGTAGACAACCTGGACGTTTTTATCGTTAATAATAACGCCACTAGCACCTGTTTCTCTCTTTAATACATCTTCGTTAACCTTTTCTGGATTATCCAGTGTCAGTCGAAGTCTTGTATAGCAATTGGTAATTGTAGTAATATTGCTCGCTCCGCCTAATGCACCAACGATCACTGGGGCAATTCCGTCATCCCCTTGCGTCGCGGCAGCTTCGGCTTTTCCTCGGCTTTGCTTTTCTTTATATTCTTGCTTCGTATATAACTTTGTTTCTCCACCTTCATCTTCTCTTCCAATTGTTTTGAAGTTAAATTTCGTAATTAAAAAGCGGAAAACTACATAGTAAATACCGAAGTAGATTAATCCTATTAAAATATACATTGGCCAATGTGTTTTTTCGACTCCAAGTGGTACGTTGAACAATAAGAAGTCAATCATACCGTTTGGACCAATTGCACGAACATCAAATAGATGGAACGTCACCATCGCCAAACCACTTAACACAGCATGTACGACAAATAATAATGGCGCCACGAACATGAAAGAGAATTCAATAGGTTCTGTAACACCTGCAATAAATGATGTAATAGCAGCAGGAATTAAAATCGCTCTTGCCTTTGCTTTGTTCTCTGGCTTTGCTGTATGGTACATCGCTAAACATGCACCAATTAAACCGAACATTTTTGAAATACCACGAGCATCCCAAACGACACTTGGAGAAAGCTCTTTTACAGAAGGATTTGTAATTTCCGCGTAATAAATATTTCTTGCTCCTTCAAATACTTGTCCGCCAACTTCTTGGACACCACCCAATGATGAATATAAAAATGGTGTATAGACTAAGTGATGTAGTCCAGTAGGAATTAATAAACGTTCCAATGCTCCATATAAAAATATTCCGAAGCTTCCACTATGTTGGATAAACGACCCTAGACCATTAATTCCAGATTGGAAGACTGGCCAAATATAAGTAAGTGCAATAGATAAAAGTACAACAACGGGAATAAGTACGATAAATACAAATCGTGATCCTCCGTAAATTTGGAACGCACCTTTAAATTCTTTATCAACGAATTTATTGTGAACGATAGCGGTTACAATTCCGAGAATAAGTCCAAGGAACACACCCATATCAAGGATTTGTACACCCAATACGGTAGTTTGTCCTGATCCTTGCAACGTTTCACCTTCAAACAGAATTCCGCTAAGTTGCATAAATTTATTCATAGCGTTTACAAATACTAGATAACCTAATAAAGCTGTAAATCCTGCAATCGCTTTTTCTTTATTAGCTAACCCAATTGCAATCCCTACACAAAATATCAGTCCCAAGTTAGCAAGAATCGAAACCAATGATCCAGTTAAGATTGTCCCAAAACCGGTAGTAATCGGATTATCCAAAAACGGAAAGACTTCCATTAGCTTTGGATTAGTAAATAAATTACCGAATGCAATTAAAATACCCTCAATCGGTAAAATAAGTATTGGAATGAACATTGCTTTTGAAAATCGTTGCATGGCCTCCATGACTTTCATTTTCATTTTGCCTTACCCCTCCTATATATGTAATCGTTTTCGTTTATAGGTTAAGAATACAATGTAAGCCCTTTTATAGTCGATAGAATTAAGGGAACAAAAAACGTGTTTCACATATTGAAACACGTTTCATTCATTCCTATCCTTTTTGGTAATAATCGTCTCTACATACTGCTTGACGATAAATTCAAACATTAACATCAAACTTGGAAAAAAGCTATTTGGCAGAACGTTTCGGTCATCAAGTTTATTATGATCGATGATTTTAAAATTCAAATCAGAAAGTCCTGCAATTCGGTTTTCTATTTCTTTTGTGAACGACACTGTAAAAATGTTATGCTCTTTTGCAGCCTGTATTTTATCAATGATTAACTGTGTTTCGCCCGATTTTGAGATAACCACTAAAGCACCAATATCTTCAAGGTTATTTTCAAAAACGCCAATCGAATCACTACCACTTGCAAAGATTGTTTTTTTACCCAATACTAATAATTTTTTATACAAGTATTCAGCTGCAATAGCTGAAAAACCAGTAGCATAAATAAAAATATAATTTTGACGCAGATTTAATACATTTTGTATAAACGACTGAATATCCTCTATTGAATTATTGTTCAAAAAGTCTCTTTCACTAATCTCTAAGAAATCTCCGACAACGCCACTTGTTGTTAATTCTACCTTTTTCACTAATGGCAACAGTTGATAATACATATCCACGAATCCAGCATATCCCAATTTTTTTGACAGGCGAATCACTGTCGCGGGGGAAGTAAAATTTTCCTTCGCAATTTTACGAACTCCCATTTGCAAAACTGTATCAATATGATTAATGATATATTGCACTATTTGGATTTCTACCTCTGAAAGATTCTTTCCTTGAATAATTTTTCTGATGTCAATCATAGTTTAATCTCCCACTCTTTTATAGGGGTGACTCTAGCTACTAAGCCATGAACCGTACTCTAGAATTTTCGTCACACTGTAAACATTCTCCACTCTATTTAAGTTATCGTTTACTACTAACATTTCTTCTTGTATTATTTGCTCCATGTACGATATTAATTTTACCATCTGTTTTAACTATTCTTCTAAAAAAGAGCCTAATCTATTTATGATAAGGTTCATTCCTATTGATTCTAAATGACCTGTAAATTTGCTCAACTAAAACTAATTTCATTAATTGATGTGGAAAAGTCATTTTTGAAAATGACAATGTATCATCCGCTCTTTTCATCACAGCATCACTTAGACCTAATGAACCACCAATTACAAATGCTACTTTGCTGTTTCCATATGTAGCAAGTTGATCTAATTTTTTTGCTAGAGATTCAGATGTATGTTCTTTTCCCTTAATTGCTAATGCAATTACATATGTGTCTTCTGCTATTTTACTTAAAATTCTTTCCCCTTCTTTTTCCTTCACGATTTGCGTGTCTGCATCACTTAAATTCTCTGGTGCCTTTTCATCTGCAACTTCGATTATATCCATTTTTGCATAACTAGATAATCGTTTTATGTATTCATCGATCCCCATCTTTAAATACTTCTCTTTTAACTTTCCAACACTGATAATTGAGATATTCACACTGTATCCTCACTTTACAAACAAGTTATACACAAAAGTTATCCACATACCCACAATTTCTATCCACATTTAGTGGGGGAATCTATGTTCGATACAATATATATGGCATCATTTTGACAATATTCACAGGTTGTGGATATATTATGCGATTTTTCGACTTTATTCAACAAAGGTGTTTCACTATACTTATCCACAAAATCGTCAAGAGCCCATTCGATATGCTCATCACAGCTTAATATCATTTTTTCCATTTATACACAGCTCCTTTTTTTAACATAAAAAAGAGGAGAAAGTAAACTCTCCCCTTAAGTATGTGCTTTGTTTTATACATACACTATATCTGTTGGTTTTTGAGGATCCGTGTCATGAATTTCAAATTGCATCCCAACTTCAAATCCTTTTCCCTCTAATGTTTGTGTAACAGACATTCTGGCAAGCTCTTTCATATTATTATCTTGGCTTAAATGAGCAAGATAAATACGTTTTGTTTTATCTCCAATTACATCTGACATTGCTAGTGCAGCATCCTCATTTGATACATGACCAACGTCACTTAATATACGACGTTTAATACTCCATGGATATCTACCCATGCGTAACATTTCGACATCATGGTTACTTTCAAAAATGTACATATCTGCGTTAGAAATGATTCCCTTCATTCGGTCACTCACGTAGCCTGTATCCGTAATTGTAACAAATTTTTTGTCGTTGTGATGAAATACGTAAAACATTGGTTCAGCAGCGTCATGTGATACACCAAATGATTCTACTTCAATATCCCCAAACTGAATCGTCGTTTCCATGTTGAAAATGAACTTTTGTTCTGTTGGAATTTCTCCAATTAAATGGTTCATTGCTTTCCATGTTTTTTCGTTCGCGTAAATTGGGATTTGATATCTTCTGGCAAGAACACCAAGTCCTTTAATATGATCACTATGTTCATGCGTGACTAGAATACCTGAAACTTCTTTTATATCCCTGTTGATTTCTTTAAATAAAGACTCCATCGCTTTACCGCTTAGTCCTGTATCAACTAGTAGCTTCGTTTTCTCCGTCCCAACGTATAACGCATTTCCGGTACTTCCACTTGCAAGTACACTAAAATGCAGACTCATCTCTATTCACTCCATTGCTCTTTATCTATCTTAATTATTTGCCCCTCAATAGCATTTACAAAGTAATCCTGCTTTTCATTGATAACAATATGCCATGCTGGTGCTATGAACTTAACTCCATTTGATAATGGGATTACTGTATAATAGCCAAAATCAACTTTTGTAATACGATCACTCGGTTTTAACTCATCTTTCACAAATAAATTTTCAATGGCTTTAATTGCTGGTAAAGCTTCTTGCACATTCTTTTTATCAATCATTTCTTTTAAGTTTTCTAAATATCTTTGGCGATACCCGTAAATCTCATTTTTATCGTTATACTTTATTTCAACTACTGAGCTTTCGATATTATAAATTAGGCGATCTTTATAGGTTTGACAGAAGTATATCGTTTTTGTTGTTTGGTCTATTTGACAATAACGATAGTTACCACCATTCCAAACATGCTCTTTCACAAAGTTTTCTAAAAAGAGTATTTTATTTGTAGTTGCAATGGGAACTGGTTTTTTTAATTGGCTTTGTAATACATCTTTGTAGATTTCTATGTTCTGTCCTTTTCTATCAGCAACAGTTTTTTTCGAGAAATCCTTACTATTACCTGATATATAAGATTCCTTTAAAGAATTTTTAGGTAATGTCACATATGTGATATCATTTTCCTTTAATTGATCCTCAATACTCGATTCAGCCATCGTATCAAACTGATCGGAACTTCGCTTTTGATAATATTGAATCGCTAAAAATAAATCTAATACTAAGAAAGTTAAAATAAATATTGTTTTGATTCTACTCCAATCCAACAATATTCACCCCAGTTCTACTTAGCAAATCTTGATCAATCTTCTTATATGAATCATCATAATTTATAATCCAAACAGGTTTTAACTGGATTGCTCTGTTATAGTACGGTTGATTGATATTTGATTTATCATCATCAAATATCGTCTCGTACCCTAAGCTAATATCTTTAATAAGAGATTTGTTAATAGACTTATTATTCGATATGATCTCCATAATTTGAGAACCAGCCATTAACTCCATTTCACTTTCCTTCTTGTCCACCTGGATTCTAGTAAATTTATACAATGGACGTCTAAAGGTTTCTATATCATCTACTCCCCAACTCGTCGTAATTGTTGAATTATTATAAACGGGTAAATTATTTACAAAAAGTCTAAATGAAACTTCATTATTCTCTGGTTTAACACTAGATAATATATATCCATCAGTCCAGCCACCATGAGCATTAATAAAATCAACGCTTCTTTGAACTAATAAATTAGGACTTTGATTATTGTTGTTTTCAGCTGTTGTCGGGTTAACGAATGAAATTGAACGATTTAATGGTGACACTGACATTAACCTAGTACCATCTGTGAAAGTATCTCCTGAATCAGTACTTTCTCTTCGGACATTTGAAGGATCACTAAATATTGCATCTTTTAATTTATCAACATCTATATCCGTTGTAAGAAACTCCATCGTTGTTAATTTGATTGGTTTTTTAGGTAGATAAATTATTTTACCTGAATCTAACTCATATCTTAAGCTTTCAGTAAAGCTTTCGTAATTGTCTCTTATCTTTTCAACGGAAGTAATAATTAAAGAGTTATCAAAAGATGCACCATACAGAATATTTTGTGCTTCATTTGAAAAGTAGATCTTTGCAGAAGAATCTTGTTTAGTAGATAAATTGATAATAATTCTATCAAATAAAACATTTTGTAATCGTTTTGCATCTAAATTAAGTACTTTACCTAATGTCTCCACCGGCACTACAGTTGGAAAGATAATTTCTATTTTATTTTTTCCTTTTGTTATTGTTTGGTAGGCAACTTCAGTTGTTTTATTTGTCAGGTTTTCAAAGTTTGTGATTTCAGATTTCTGCAATGACCTATAAATTGGTGATATGTTACTTTGTTTAGTTGTTTCATAATTTTTATTTGATTCATGAACAACTAACAAATTCGGAATAACTATGTCCCCAAAGTCTCGTTTCGCACCAATCGAAACTTTTTGGACATAGTCTTGATTTTGAAGTACATCATATGTTGGTTGATATGACCATAAGCTATACGAAAGAACTAAGCTTACTATAACAAGCGTAGTTAATATAACAGATTTTATATGTTCTCTTCTCATTCCCACTCATCCTCTTGGTCATCAGCCACTGGAAGTGTGAAATAGACTGTTGTACCCTTTCCTTCTTCACTTTTAGCCCATATATGACCATCGTGCGCATAAATCATTTCTTTTGCCAAAGCAAGCCCTAGTCCAGTGCCTCCAACTTGTCTCGATCTAGCTTTATCTACACGGTAAAAACGATCAAATATCTTGGATAAATTTTCTTTTGGAATTCCCATACCTTCGTCAGTAATACTAACTAGTATTTGATCTCTAGACTCTTTAATACGATAAGTTATCGTCCCACCTTCTGGTGAATACTTTAAAGCATTTGAAATAATATTATCTAACACTTGTGTAATTTTATCTTCATCTATAAATACAAATCTTGTCTTGCTTATAAACTCTCGTTTGAACGATACTTCTTGAGACTTACTCATTTCATGTCGATCAATTATACGATTAAACAATTCCGTAAAGTTAACCCAATCCTTCATTAAACGATACTCGGTACTATCTAACTTAGATAATTGTAATAAGTCATTTACTAACCTAATCATTCGTTCAGTTTCATCTTGAGTTACTTGTAAAAACTTAGGGGCAATTTCTTTATTTTCCCAAGCCCCATCTGATAATGCTTCTAGATAGCTTCTCATCGTTGTTAGCGGCGTTCTTAATTCATGTGACACATTGGAAACAAAATCTCTACGTTCTTGATCTATTTTTTCTTGTTCAGTGACATCATAAAGTACAGCGATTAGACCATTAACTTTACCAGACTCTTTTTGTATAGTTGAAAAGCTAGCTCGTATAATCATTGGTATCTTATTATCGCTATAATCTAACATTATTGAATCTGGCTCATCGTATAAATCATCTAAAGTATTAACCTTTTCAATTCCTAATACCTCTAAGATTGATTTATTTAATACTGTTTCACGTGAAACATTTAGCATCGTTTCTGCCGGGTCGTTTAAGAGAATAATTTTCCCTCTACGGTCAGTTGCAATAACCCCATCCGACATATGCTCTAGTACAGATTGAAGCTTTCTTCTTTCTCCATCTGTTGAAGCTCTAGCTTGTTGTAAATTACGTGATAGATTATTAAATGATAATGTTAATTCACCGATTTCATCTTCACTATAGGCTTTTAATTTCCGAGAGAAATTTCCTTTCGCCATTTCTTGTGCCTGTCTTCTTATTTCAGAGATTGGCTTCGTAATTGCCTTAGCCAATAATATCCCTAAAATAGAGGTAATCGCGACTGCTATTAGTGTACCAGTTGAAAAAATACGATTAATTAACTCCATTCTTTCATAAGTACTTTCCATTGAAGCACTCGTATATATGGCTGAAACAATTTCGTCGCCTTCCATTACTGGAGTGACAATCGTTTTCATTCGATGACCATTTTTAGGATCGATTAACACTTTTTCGGTTCTAGTACCTACTAAAAGTGCTCTTTTAACTAAAATATTAGTTGTCCTTTTTCCAACAATAGACCGATTACTAGAATCTGAAGTAGCAATGACTTCACTATTTTGGTTAATAACTCTTACGTCTGATATTCCAATATTTTTCCCAAAGTCAGAAACAATTTTTTGGATATTAGCTTTTACCTCTGGATCGTCCAGAGTTTTCTTTTTTTCATACTCAATTTTTATATTATAAGCCAATAGCTTAGCACGTTCGTTTATCGCAACAGTAAAACTGTTTACGAGTTGCTTTTCGAGTTCTCTCGAAAAATAAACGCTAATAATTTGCATAGCTACTAAGATGAGTAAAATATAAACAAGTACAAATTTAAATACAATTGATTTAAATAAACCAACTTTATTATAAGCTGCCATTAATCTTGCTCCGGATCACGTAGGTAATATCCCACTCCTCTTCTTGTTACAATGAAAAGTGGATAACTTGGGTTGTCTTCAATCTTTTCACGAAGTCTTCGAATTGTTACGTCAACAGTTCGTACATCCCCAAAGTAATCATAACCCCAAACTGTTTGAAGTAAATGTTCTCTCGTCATAACTTGTCCGATATGCTTCGCTAAGTAATATAGTAATTCAAATTCGCGGTGAGTTAATTCTATCTTCTCGCCTCGTTTAGTTACGATATAAGCGTTTGGATTAATAACAAGCGAGCCAATAATAACTTCAACTGACTCCTCTTTTTCAGATGTAGTTCCTGTTTGATGTCTACGTAAGTTTGCTTTTACTCTGGCAAGCAACTCACGTGTACTAAATGGTTTTGTTACGTAGTCATCTGCTCCCATTTCTAAACCTAGTACTTTATCTAATTCAGAATCCTTTGCAGTAATCATAATGATCGGCATTTCATGGTTCTTTCTAATTTCTCTACAAACTTCTAAACCATCTCTAATTGGTAGCATAATATCTAATAAAACTAAATCAGGAAGAAACTCATCTACTTTTTGTAATGCTTCCTCTCCATCATACGCACAAACAATTTCAAAACCTTCTTTTTCTAAATTAAACTTCAATATATCTGCAATTGGTTTTTCATCATCAACTATTAATATTTTTTTATTCATTCCCCGCACTCCTTTTCTAGTCAGTTTTTGCTACCATCAATTCTATACATATCTTTTGCAATTTATTATTAAATTAGGCAACAAATAAACTTTTCATAGTAATTTCGTTTTGTGGACTATCTCTCTAAATATAATATGACTACAATTTTACGTGTTGTTTTTTTTACATACACCTAGATTTTTGAAAAAAACCCCTAGCTTGTTGCTAGAGGTCTACTCCACTTACTTCTATTTTAAATTAAGTATGTTTTTTTGTAAAATCGGTTCTATGTTAAATGTTTTAGGTGATGTAACTGGTAAGCTGGTTTTAATTCTTTTGAAAACTTAAATAGCGTTTTATTTACCATTTATCCTCTTCGGTTAAATTTTCAACCTTTTTATAGAAAACGTGACGCATTTTCTTACATTTCTTTCAGTCATAATCATCCCAACTAGATTTTACTCGTTTTCTTACACCATCTGCTTTTAATCGCCTGAATCGATAAAGCTGAAAACCATTCAATCGAGCCTCTTTGATAACGAAATATTTCAACAAAATGGCAAATTTCCCCGCTATGTTCCTCTACTTTTGCCACTAGGAATTCATTTCCACGTAACTCCACTCATTTAACTTGTTTCTCGACAATTCAAGTATAACAATTATTGGATGTTACGTGTTTTTTTATCTAAAATTGTGTACAAACCCAAACAAATAGTATAGAGCCGTAATTTTGAACTGTTTTATTCAATTTCTATAAGGTTTATATAAAATAAAAAACTACTGTATATACAGTAGTTTTTATGATGGCTCGGGACGGAATCGAACCGCCGACACGAGGATTTTCAGTCCTCTGCTCTACCGACTGAGCTACCGAGCCATTATATGGCGGTCCCGACCGGGATCGAACCGGCGATCTCCTGCGTGACAGGCAGGCATGTTAACCGCTACACCACGGGACCAAAGATAAGTTTAATAAAGGGATGACCCGTACGGGACTCGAACCCGTGTTACCGCCGTGAAAGGGCGGTGTCTTAACCGCTTGACCAACGGGCCACATTAATTAAAGAAAAGATGAGCCATGAAGGATTCGAACCTTCGACCCTCTGATTAAAAGTCAGATGCTCTACCTACTGAGCTAATGGCTCGTAATTAAAAATATTACTTAAACAGTTTAAAAAATTTATTTAGTCTCTAATGACGTCCTTGTCTCAGGTCGTAATTCAAGTAGCAGCTCGACAAGTACGCTGTAGTAATTACTTCGAAGTTTATTCGATCGTGCTCTACCTACTGAGCTAATGGCTCGTAATTAAAAATTCATAAACAATGTATTAGTTATGACGACAAGATTTATCTTATCATACTTTCAAATAAATTTGCAATAGTTTTTTAAAAAAAATAATAAAAGCCCTTAAAATTTTATTTAAGGGCTTTTTATTATATTAAGCTCCGTAAACGTTACGTACGATATTTGTTTGATTACGGTCTGGACCTACTGAGAATACAGATAATGGAATACCTACTAACTGAGACACACGTTCTACATAGTGTCTTGCATTAACTGGTAATTCATCAAGATTTTTTACTCCTGTAATATCTTCTGTCCAACCTGGAAGTTCTTCATAAACTGGCTCACATTCTGCAAGTTGTTTTAAGCTAGCAGGGAACTCAGTAATTGTTTCTCCACGGAATTTATAAGCAACGCAAATTTTAACAGTCTCTAGTCCTGTTAATACGTCAATTGAGTTAAGTGATAAATCAGTAATACCGCTAACGCGACGAGCGTGACGAACTACTACACTATCAAACCAACCAACACGTCTTGGTCTTCCAGTAGTTGTACCGTACTCGCGACCTACTTCACGAATTGTATTTCCAACTTCGTCGAAAAGCTCAGTTGGGAATGCACCTTCACCAACACGAGTAGTGTAAGCTTTACATACACCAACAACGTGGTTAATTTTTGTTGGACCAACACCAGATCCAATTGTTACTCCACCCGCAACTGGGTTAGAAGAAGTAACGAATGGGTATGTACCTTGGTCGATATCTAACATTACACCTTGTGCGCCTTCAAATAATACGCGTTTTCCACCATCAATTGCATCATTTAATACAACAGAAGTATCACACACATATTTTTTAATTTGTTGTCCGAACTCATAATATTCTTCAAAAATCTCATCGATATTTAATGAATTTGAATCATACATTTTTTCAAATAAGTTATTTTTCTCTTCAAGATTACGTTTTAACTTTACATAAAACTCTTCTTTATCTAAAAGGTCCGCCATACGGATTCCCACACGTGCAGCTTTATCCATATAAGCTGGTCCAATACCTTTTTTAGTTGTACCAATCTTATTATCACCTTTACGCTCTTCTTCTAACTCATCTTGTTTTAAATGATAAGGTAAGATTACGTGAGCACGGTTACTAATACGCAAGTTGTCAGTTGTAACACCTTTATCATGTAGGTATGCTAGCTCTTTCACTAAAGCTTTAGGATCTACAACCATACCATTTCCAATAACACAAATTTTTTCTGAGAAGAAAATACCTGATGGAATTAAATGAAGTTTGTACTTTTCACCATTAAATACGATTGTATGACCTGCATTGTTACCACCTTGATATCTAGCAACTACTTCTGCCTGTTGTGATAAAAAGTCAGTAATTTTTCCTTTTCCTTCGTCTCCCCATTGAGAACCAACTACTACTACTGATGACAATGTACTGCACCTCCGATTAAAAATACGCTATTTCCGAACTAAAACCAAAACTAGTATATCAAACTTACGGAATTTGTCAATAAATCTCTTTTAGCAAATATGTTCTAAGTTTTATTTGTTCGTAAATACAAACTAAAGAAATTGATAAAAGTAGTTTACCCTAACAAAAAAAAATAATCACATAGATTCACTATGTGATTATTTTTTAAATGAGAACAAAATAGTCGAAATCATACTAATTGAAAATATTATTAGGCACCAGGTGCTTGCTCATCAAACCTTCGTTCTAAGTTTACGAACTTGTTATATTCTTTTACGAATGCTAACGAAACAGTACCTACTGGACCATTCCTTTGTTTAGCAATGATAATTTCAATAATATTTTTATTCTCTGATTCTTTATCATAGTAATCATCTCGGTATAAGAACGCGACAATATCGGCATCTTGCTCAATACTTCCTGATTCACGGATATCAGACATCATTGGACGTTTATCCTGTCTTGATTCAACGCTACGTGATAACTGAGATAAGGCTATTAGAGGTACTTTTAATTCCCTTGCTAGTCCTTTGAGAGAACGTGAAATTTCAGATACTTCTTGTTGACGATTTTCTCCACTTTTGCCATTCCCTTGTATAAGCTGAAGATAATCAATTAGAATCATCCCTAAGCCATGCTCTTGTTTCAGTCTTCTACACTTAGCTCGTATGTCATTTACTCTAATACCAGGTGTGTCATCTATATATATGCCTGTTCCAGCTAGGCTACTAGCAGCCATCGTAAGCTTATTCCAGTCTTCTTGTTCAAGATTACCTGTACGTAATGCTTGGGCATTAATATTTCCTTCTGCACAAAGCATACGCATAACAAGTTGATCTGCTCCCATCTCGAGACTAAAAATTGCTACATTTTCATCTGTTTTAGTCGCTACGTTTTGTGCGATATTCAACGCAAAAGCTGTTTTACCTACTGAAGGACGAGCAGCTACTATGATTAAGTCGTTCGGCTGAAATCCCGCTGTCATACGATCTAAATCAGTAAATCCTGTAGGTACGCCTGTAATTTCGCCGCGTTGATTAAATAGTGTCTCAATCTTACTAAATGTAGTAAATACTACATCTTTAATACTTTGAAAACCAGAAACGTTTGTGCGCTGAGCTACTTTTAGAATACTTTTTTCAGCCTCGTTTAGTACAACATCTACTGGAATATCTGGAGCATAGCTTTCGGTTACAATATTTGTAGCGGTTCTTATTAATCTTCTTAAAGTAGATTTTTCTTCAACGCTCTTTGCATAGTATTCAACGTTAGATGCCGTTGGTACAGAAGCCAGCAAATCATTTAAGTATGATACTCCTCCTACTTCTTCTAACACACCTTGATTAGCTAGTTCAGAAGTTAGTGTGATAACATCAAGAGGCTCATTCCTTGAAGCAATCTTGAGCATCGCTTCAAATATTTTTTGATGGGCTGCTCGATAAAAGTCATCTGGTAAAAGCCGTTCTGATGTTGATATTAGCGCCTCTGAGTCTAACAGAATGGCCCCTAATACAGCCTGTTCAGCTTCTATATTCTGTGGTGGAGTACGATCATTTAGCAAATCACTCATTTCTTGTCCTCCAGATGCTTGTTTTTCTTATTGTTCTTTAACGTGTACTTTTAAAGTTGCACTTACTTCAGGATGCAATTTCACTTTAATATTTGTTACACCTAGTGCTCTAATCGCGTCATTCATTTCAAATTTACGCTTATCTAGTTTAATTCCATGTACTTTATTAAGCTCATCAGCAATTTGCTTGCTTGTGATTGATCCGAAAAGACGGCCACCCTCGCCCGATTTAGCTTTTAATTCTACCGTTAAAGTTTCAATTGTTTCTTTTAGCTTTTTACAATTTTCTAATTCGATTTGTGCATCTTTTAATTCTTTATTTTTTTTCGCTTCAAGAGTTTTCATATTACCTGCAGTAGCTTCAATAGCATCTCCATTTTTGATTAGGAAGTTTGCATAGCCATCAGCGATATTTTTAGTTTCTCCTTTTTTACCTTTCCCTTTTACATCTTTTAAGAAAATTACTTTCATTTGTTTGTTCTCCCTTCAATATATTCATCGATTATTCTCAATAAACGTTGTTCAACTTCTCTAATTGAAGAAGATTCAATTTGGGCAGCAGCATTTGTTAGGTGACCACCACCGCCAAGCTCTTCCATAATTAATTGAACATTTATATTCCCTAATGAACGACTGCTGATGCTAATAACATTATCAGACCTTTTCGCAATAATAAAAGATGCAATAACATCCGTCATCGTTAATAATGTATCGGCAGCTTTTGCGATTAACACTTGATCATAGTTTACATTATCTTTTCCAAAGCTAATTGCAAAGCCCTCTTTGTACATATAGGCTTCTTCTATTAATTCTGCTTTACGTATATATTCATTCATATCTTGTTTTAATAAACTTTGGACGAGGATCGTATCCGCGCCATTCGAACGTAAGTATGACGCTGCGTCAAAAGTTCGTGCCCCCGTTCGGAAAGTAAAACTCTTTGTATCAACAATAATACCTGCTAGTAAAGCTGTTGCTTCAAGCATGCTTAATTTTATCTTCTTAGGTTGATACTCCAATAATTCAGTTACTAATTCTGCAGTAGAGGAAGCATACGGCTCCATATAAACTAAAATTGCATCCTTAATGAAGTCTTCTCCTCTTCGGTGATGGTCTATAACAACAATCTTATCTGTCTCATTTAAAAGTGATTCTTCTTCAACCATTGTTGGTCTATGAGTATCTACTACAATTATTAATGTATCTTCAGAAATAATTTCTTTTGCTTTTTCGGGTGAAATAAAACAAGACATAAATTGTTCATTTTTAGACATTTCCTTCATCAACCGATGAACACTTTTGTCTACTTCATCTTTATTAATTACTACATAACCATCTACTTCATTATGCATTACCATTTTTAAAATACCAACTGCTGAACCAAGAGCATCCATGTCAGGTAACTTATGACCCATTATCATAACATTGGTGCTGCTCTTCATTAAATCTCTTAATGCATGCGAGATCACTCTTGCTCTAACCCTCGTCCTCTTTTCTACAGGGTTTGTCTTTCCACCGAAAAACTTTACTTTACCGTTAATGTTTTTAACAGTTACCTGATCTCCACCTCGGCCTAGCGCTAAATCTAAACCTGATTGGGCTAATTGTCCAAGCTCAGTTAAATTTAAACTGCCTACTCCGACACCGACGCTTAAAGTAAGAGGCAAATTACGTTTTGTAGTTTCTTCTCTTACTTGATCTAATATAGTGAATTTATTATTTTCTAATGTTGCCAGAATACCTTCATTTAAAACTACACTATAACGATCGGATGAAACACGTTTCAAGAATATACCATGGTTATTAGCCCAACTATTTAACATCGTTGTAACTGCACCATTTACGCTAGAACGCTCCTGATCATCTAATCCCTGCGTCATTTCATCGTAATTATCTAGTAAAATAACTCCGATTACTGTTCTTTGATCTTCGTATAACTTCTCTAGTTGAGCCTGTTCTGTCACATCAAATAAGTAAATATATCGTTCTTCCCTCTTAATAACAACTCGATATGTTCTTTTACTTATATTTAATACATCTTCTTTTTTCTCTTTTTTCGAAATTAAAGCCATTAATCCTTCAGATAGATCATATATGTGTTTACCAATTAATGAACGATCGTCTAAAATATTTAAAATATATTGATTGCCCCATTCAATATGGTACTCTCTATCGTAAAGTAATACTCCAATTGGCATTTCTGTAATTGCTTCATTACTTAAATTCTTCACTCTCGACATAACTGATTCTATATACATATCTAAAACGTAGCGATACTTAATTTCTAATTTTACAACTAGAAAAATAACGCATAAAAAGATAACGATAAAAATTATCCCTATTTTAGGTTGAATATAGACCACGGTTCCAATCAGAAACACTGAAAGAGCAGTTAAAAGATAGACGGGTATAAGAAACATCTGTTTCTTATGAAAATCTTGCATACGTTCAACCCCTAAGCCAAATAAAATCTAACTTACATATTAAAGTTTATTCACTTTTTTACAACAAATTAGTAACATATGTTTTTAATTTTAAATCTTTCTTCTATTAAATATTCCAATTGAGACGATTCCAATAAGTAAAACAATATAAATTAATGGTTGAATGATAAAACTTACTATCAATATAATAATTGGTACTGCCTTAGAAAATCGTTTTAAATAACTAAAATAAAAAATCGATGCATAACCCTGAACGAGCAGCAAAATTTGAAGTACATATGTTAAGTTAATCACTGCAGTATTGAGGAAGCTGCCTTGTTCCAAGTTGAAGAATGAAAAAATCATTACAATTAAAAAGAACCACATGAATCCAACTGGGAGTCTAAACTCTCTAAATGGCTTAAATTTCGGTGTCTTATAACCTAATCTCCTTATTAATGGAAAAGTCACTAGTTGTGTTAAAAAAGCAAGTATAAAACTAACCATTAACAGTAATGAAGGAATTAATGTAGGAATTAATTTAATAGCATTTGTGAGACTATCCAATGCCTTTTCATTGGTGTTTGTACCAAGACTGGCACTAAGTTCCTTACTTTTTTCTATAGCCTCAGTTGCCATGTCTATATTCTCTTTAACGAAATCAATATGAAAAATAGCTTTGAATAGTATGTAGGATAGTACTGTATGTATTAAATATAAAAAAGTACTGGTAAGTAAAATCTCCCCTTTACTTCGCTCATTTTTCAATAGATAACCAAACGCTACACCAACTGTTGAGTACATTAATGTAATTGGAAGTAAATTAAATGAGGTAATCACAATTGTTAATCCCAACGCCACACAGCAAATTAAAAGTGATTCCTTAATAGAGTATTTAATACTTAAAATAATAAACGGCAGCGGCATAAGGAATGCCATAATAAATGAGAGAAACGGTACAAATCTAAATATTAACAGTAGTACTGAGTAAATAGCTAATAGTACTGCCCCCTCGGTAATAAATCGAGTCGATTTCAAAATAAAGCTCCTTTCAACTACCCCTACTTATTTCACGATAAGCATACTATTTCTTATTTTACCATAAAACTTATTTTTTCATAAATACAAAAAAAGTACAGCATGAGAATGCTGTACTTTTTATTACTCAGCTTATTCAGCTACGTATGGTAATAAAGCCATTTGACGAGCGCGTTTGATTGCGATCGTTAATTTACGTTGGTATTTCGCAGAAGTACCAGTTACACGACGAGGTAAAATTTTACCACGCTCAGAAACGAAACGTTTTAATAACTCAGTATCTTTGAAGTCGATAGTAGTGATGCCATTTGAAGTAAAGTAACAAACTTTACGACGTTTAGCACGTCCACCTTTGCGTCCACCCATTGCCATTGTTATTTCCCTCCTCTACTATAAAATTAGTTTCTTAGTAATGCCAACCGATCAGCATTACACTGTTTTTATTATTAGAAAGGAAGATCGTCATCAGTAATATCAATCGTTTTGCTTGTCCCACCAAATGGATCATCATTAAAGCTAGGCTTTTGAGATGGTGCTTCGAAAGGATTTCCAGCGTTAAAACCTTGATTTTGTTGGTTCATACCGAATGAACCACCTTGGTTACCTGATGCATTTCTTGGTTCTAAGAATTGAACAGAGTCAGCTACAACTTCAGTTACATATACTCTCTTACCATCTTGACCATCATAACTTCTAGTTTGAATGCGTCCTTCAACGCCAGCTAAGCTTCCTTTTTTCAAGAAGTTTGCTACGTTTTCAGCAGGCTTTCTCCAGATTACGCAGTTAATAAAATCTGCTTCTCTTTCACCTTGCTGATTTGAGTAGGTACGATTCACCGCTAGAGTAAATGTTGCTACGGCAACCCCACTTGGTGTATAACGTAAGTCCGGATCCTTTGTTAAGCGACCTACAAGTACAACACGATTGATCATCTGATTCCTACCTCCCTAAAGCATTTAAAAAATATTATTTTTCTTCTTCACGAATAACGATGTGGCGGATGATATCTTCGCTGATTTTCGCTAAACGATCGAATTCTTGTACCGCTTCTGGTTTAGAAGAAACGTTTACAAGCATGTAGTATCCATCACGGAAATCGTTAATTTCATAAGCTAAACGACGTTTACCCCACTCTTTAACGTTTGTGATTTCAGCACCTTGTTCTGTTAAAACGCTGTTGAAACGCTCAACTAATGCTTTTTGTGCTTCGTCTTCCATGTTTGGACGAACGATGTACATGATTTCGTATTTATTCATCACAATGTCACCTCCTTTTGGTCTAACGGCCCAATTAAGGGCAAGGAGCAATTTTATTAATCACTCACGAGTTAAAATTATAGCATAGTTTTTTTAAGATAGCAAATCAATAATTTAGTTGCTATTCGATTAAACATTAAATCGGAAATGCATTACATCTCCATCTTGAACAATGTACTCTTTCCCTTCAAGACGTACTTTGCCTGCTTCTTTTGCTGCTGTCATATTACCATAAGTCGATAAATCCTCAAAAGAAACCGTTTCTGCACGGATAAAGCCACGTTCGAAGTCACTATGAATCACACCAGCACATTGTGGAGCTTTCATACCTTTTTTAAACGTCCAAGCTCTTACTTCTTGTACACCTGCAGTAAAATAAGTTGCCAATCCTAATAAAGAATACGCTGCACGAATTAATTGATCTAAACCTGATTCTTCAATTCCAAGTTCTTGAAGGAATGTACGTTTCTCTTCATCATCTAACTCAGCGATTTCTTCTTCAATTTTTGCACTGATTACAATTACTTGAGAACCTTCTTTAGCTGCAAATTCTCTTACTTTTTCAACGTATTCGTTAGCTGAAGCATCTACAAGGTCATCTTCACCAACATTAGTAATGTAAAGCATTGGCTTAGTCGTTAACAAATGCAATCCTTTTACTACTTTCATTTGCTCTTCCGTAAACTCTACTGAACGAGCTGGCTTGTCATTTTCAAATGCTTCTCTTAATTTCACTAAAATTTCATGTTCATAAGATGCATCTTTATCTTTTTGTTTTGCTAATTTAGCTACACGATCAATACGTTTTTCAACTGATTCTAAGTCTGCAAGAATTAGTTCTAAGTTAATTGTTTCAATATCTGCAATCGGATCAACTTTTCCAGATACGTGAGTAATATTATCATCTGCAAAGCATCGTACTACTTGGCAAATCGCGTCCACTTCACGAATATGAGATAAAAACTTATTTCCTAATCCTTCACCTTTACTTGCACCTTTAACGATCCCAGCGATATCAGTAAATTCAAAAGTTGTTGGAACAGTTTTTTTAGGTTGTACTAATTCAGTTAACTTTTCTAAACGGTAATCTGGTACTTCTACCACACCTACGTTTGGATCAATTGTACAAAACGGATAGTTTGCTGATTCAGCACCCGCTTGTGTAATTGCATTAAATAATGTCGACTTTCCTACGTTTGGTAATCCTACAATTCCTGCTGTTAATGCCATATTTTCCACTCCTATACGAACTTAGTTAATCTTTCACAATTATATTGATTTCAAAAAAAAATAACAAGAAAATCTAAACATTAATTCATAACATACGAAAGGTATCTAATACGAGCGATCCTTCAAGTTGCTCTACTAGATACCCATTGTTTTAAAAAACGTTCTACTCTTCAGAGCGAACTAAAACCTTTTTTAATTTTCGAGTGAACTCTCTACGAGGTATTAATACGCTATGTTCACATCCCTCACATTTTAATCGAATGTCCATACCCATTCGAATAATTTTCCATCTGTTCACTCCACAAGGATGAGGTTTTTTCATCTCTACTATATCATTTAGGTTAAATTCTTTTTCTTCCATTCGAAAACTTCACTTCCTTAAAATAGTAGCATATAAACTATACATTCGCATTTTCATTTTTAGGTTCTAATTGTTTATATAATACCATCTTTGGATACGGAATTTCTATGTTATTTCTTTCAAGTACTTCCTTAATTTCTTTTCGAATTGCTCTAGAAATCTTAAATTGTGTCATTGGTTTAACTTCTGAAGCGATTCGCAAAGTTACTTCTGATGGGCCTAAGTTTTGGATTCCTAGATACTCCGGAGGTTTTACCATTTCTTCATATCTAGCTGGCATCGTTTCTAAATGCTCTTCGATTACAGATTGCGCATGTTCAATATCGCCCTCATAAGAAATGCTAACATCTACCATTGCCACAGCATTATGTAATGAAAAATTAGTTACTTCGGTAATCATTCCATTTTGGATGATATGAAGCTCACCTGTTCCGCTTCTAATTTTTGTTGTTTTTAAACCAATTGATAATACTGTTCCTTCAAAATTTTGAACTCTAATATAGTCACCAACTGAAAATTGATCCTCAAACAAAATAAAAAATCCAGAAATGATATCCTTTACTAGGCTTTGTGCACCAAAACCAATTGCTACCCCACCTATTCCTGCTCCAACTAAAAGTCCTTTTATTTCCACACCAAAGATCGGGAGAATCGTCAAAGTAGCAATAAAGAATATGACATATGCAAGTACATTTTCCATTAACTTAATAAGCGTCACTGATCTTCTTTCTGATACTTGTAACGGTCCTCTAGCATTAACTTTTAAGAGATTACGGATTAACTTTCTTCCGAGTTTTACAACCAATACTGAAACAATAATAATTATAACTATTTTTATTGATGATCTTAAAATATTGTCCCATTGTTCTGGCGTTAGCATGCTTTTCTTTATTACTTTTTCAGCACTTTCTATATTTTCTGCTGCATTATTCATACTGTCTTTTTTCCCCCTAACTATTTTCAAATGACTTCAAACGTAATACTAAACGAATTATCACTTTAAAACTACAAATATGAACAAATGTAATAATAGTTTAATTTTAATGACGAAGGTCGCTTGACGAAAGTATAAATTGTTTAAATTTTGCATAAACTAATACTACTCTCTTAAATGAAAAGTAGGCGATATTATGCAATTTTCAGCAAATCCTTTGCGTAACCTATTCAAGGATGATTATTCTGTATTTCTAGATGACGAAAACGCTATTAACAGATTTGCAGATCGTTTATGTAAGTCGCTTCCAAGTTTACACACTAAAGAAATTGTTTTTGTATGTATTGGAACTGACCGTTCTACAGGAGACTCTTTAGGTCCTTTAGTGGGAACCATGTTAGGAGAATTAAACTTAAGTAAGTTTCACTATTATGGTACTCTTGATGAACCAATTCATGCGTTAAATCTTTCAGAACAACTTGAAATAATTAAAGGCAAGTATAACAACCCTTTTATCATTGCTGTAGATGCATGTTTAGGCAGAGTAAAAAGCATCGGTAGCGTGCGCTTATCCAATGGTCCTTTAAAACCTGGAGCTGCAATGAAAAAGGAGTTACCTTTAGTAGGCGAAATTAACTTAACCGGCGTAGTAAATGTTAGTGGATTTATGGAATTTTATGTTTTACAAAATACTAGACTAAGCCTAGTAATGAAAATGGCTAAGTTTATTGCGACTTCAATTAAAGAAACCGAAAGAAAATTTACCCGTCAATTAGATTATTAGCATAATAGTTTCTTAACTTTCAATTATAAAAAGGCAAATCAAAACAAAAAGGGAGTATTAACTGCATTGAAAGACAACACATTTAATATTCCCTAATGAATAACTCATTTTATAATTGAAAGAATTCTTTCCAAATCCTCTTTGTTAAAGAATTGGATTTCTATTTTCCCTTTATCTTTAGCCGATTTAATTTTAACCGACGTTCCAAATTTTTCTTGTAAAAGCTCCTCATACTCGCTAAAAAATATGTTTTTAGTTGGACTTTTCTTTGGTGTTTCACGTGAAACATTTTCATTGAGTTCATTAACTAACGTCTCAACTTCTCGAACACTCAGGTTTTTTTCAATTACTTTTAATGCTGTACTTTCAATTAACCCTTTTCGTTTTAGTCCTAAAAGTGCTCTTCCGTGTCCCATTGAAAGAGTACCTTCTTCGACCATTTTTTGAACAGAGTTTGGTAAAGTTAAAATTCTTAAATAGTTAGCTATATGTGGACGACTTTTCCCAAGTTTCTTCGCCAGTTGTTCTTGGGTTAAGTGTAATTGTTCAATTAAAGTTTGATATGCTTCTGCTTCTTCAAGAGGATTTAAATCATCTCGCTGTAAATTTTCTAAAACAGCTAACTCCATCATTTGATCTTCAGTCAGGTCTCTTACAATAACTGGAACCGTATTTAAACCTGCATTTTTTGCAGCACGATATCTTCTTTCACCAGCTACGATTTGGAAACCTTTTATACTTTTTCTTGCAATGATTGGTTGAAGAATCCCGTGTTCAATTACTGACTGAGTTAATTCTAACATTGCAGTCTCATCAAATACTTTACGAGGTTGGTATGGATTAGGTCTAAGTTCTTTTAGATCGATTTCCTGGACTAACTCTTCTTGTTGATTAATATCTTGAAAAAATGCTCCAATACCCTTACCCAAACCTTTAGCCATTATCAATCACTTCCTTTGCCAGATCAAGATATACTTCTGCACCTCTTGACTTTGGATCATATGTAATGATCGGTTTACCATGACTTGGTGCTTCGCTTAAGCGTACATTTCTTGGAATAATTGATTTATAGACTCTATCTTGAAAATATTTTTTTACTTCTTCTATAACTTGGAGTCCTAAATTTGTACGAGCATCTAGCATTGTTAACAGTACGCCTTCAATTGCTAAACTTTTATTTAAATGTTTTTGTACTAAACGTACAGTACTTAATAGCTGACTTAAACCTTCAAGTGCGTAGTACTCACACTGAACTGGAATAATAATTGAATCGGATGCAGTTAATGAGTTTAAAGTTAATAAACCTAGTGATGGAGGACAATCTATTAGAATATAATCATAGTTACCTTTTACTGTATCTAAAGCGCGTTTTAATCGTACTTCTCTAGAAATGGTAGGTACTAATTCAATTTCCGCTCCAGCAAGTTGAATTGTTGCCGGAATAATATCAAAATTTGGAATAGCAGTGTTTAAAATGACATTTTTTGCCTCAACATCATCAACTAATACATTGTAAACGCACTGATTTACGTCAGCCTTTTCAATTCCAATACCACTAGTTGCATTACCTTGAGGATCTATATCGACTAGTAATACTTTTTTTCCTAAGTGAGCTAAACAAGCACTTAAATTTACCGATGTTGTAGTCTTACCAACACCACCTTTTTGATTAGCTATAGAGATTACTTTAACCACTATGTAATCTACTCCTTCCACAACAAACAATTCTTATTTTCTATTTTACCATGAATAGATTCATCGTTGTGTTTAGATTTATAAATCAATAAAAAAATTCACCACTTAAAAGAGGTGAATTTTAGGATTATTTCTTTGGAATTTTAATTGTTATTTGATAATAGTCATCATGTTCTTCTTCTTGACTATCAATGTTCATGCCTGTTTTAGTAACCATTTGTAAAGATTCACGGATCGTATTCATCGCAATTCTTATATCTTTGCTAATCGCTTTAAATTTACGTTTAGCCTTTGGTTTTTTCTCAGTAAGTAATGTAACTACTCGTTCTTCCGTTTGTTTAACATTCAATTGCTTTTCAATTATTTCATGAAGAAGAGTAATTTGGAGTTGAGGTAACTTTAATGGAATAAGTGCGCGTGCATGACGTTCCGTAATCGACTTATCCAATAATGCTTGTTGTATTTCCCCAGGAAGTTTCAACAATCTCAATTTATTTGCAACAGTCGATTGACCTTTACCTAGTCGCTGTGCAAGAGCTTCTTGAGTTAAGTTATGTAAATCAATTAGTTTTTGGTAAGCTACAGCTTCTTCAAATGGAGATAGTTCTTCACGTTGTAAATTTTCAATCAGAGCAACTGAGGCAGTTTCTGTATCGTTAAACGTTTTCACAATTGCAGGAATTGTATCCCAACCTAAAGATGAAACAGCTCTGAATCTTCTTTCCCCGGCAATTATTTCATAAAAGTTTGGTCTAATTTCCCTAACAACAATCGGTTGAATAATACCATGAGTTCGAATGGTTAGCGCTAGTTCTTTAATTTTTTCATCATCAAAGAATGTTCTAGGCTGATACTGATTCGGTACAATGTCCGATACTGGAATCTGGCGAATAACTTCATTACTCGAAACCGAATCTTGAACGTCATCACTATTTTCTTTTTCTGATAAGCCAAATAACCTAGATAATGTGCTTTTCAATGTGATTCCCACCCTTTTAGAATTTCGTTCACAATAGAATAAACATAACAAATGTTTCACGTGAAACATTTGTTAGTTTATCATATTAATTCTCTAATGGTTCTTTACCAGGAGTACCCGGTTTACGAGGGTACTTAGTTGGTGTTTTACGTTTCTTTTCTACTATAACAATATTTCGATCACTGTCCTCACCTGGGAGAGTAAAATGATTAATTGATTTAACTTCTCCACCAAGTGTTTTTATAGCATAATTCGCTTTATCCAACTCTTCTTGACCAGCAGCACCTTTAAGTGCAACAAAATGACCGTTTTGTTTAACAAGTGGTAAGCATAATTCAGTTAACACGGACATTCTAGCAACTGCTCTAGCAGTTACAACATCGAAAGATTCTCTCATACCAGTTCTTTTAGCAAAAGTTTCTGCACGATCATGAATAAATGATACATTCTCTAATTCTAATTCCTTCGCTAAATGGTTTAGAAATGTAATCCTTTTTTGAAGGGAGTCTACGATCGTTAATTTTATAGATGGGAAACATATTTTAATTGGAATAGAAGGGAAGCCCGCTCCTGCACCAATATCACATAAAGTGATTTCATCAGCGAAGTCGAAATAAAAAGCGGCGCTAATGGAATCATAAAAATGTTTTAAATATACTTCGTTTTCTTCTGTAATAGCAGTTAAGTTCATTTTATTGTTCCACTCAACTAGTGTGTGGAAATATATATCAAATTGTTTTAATTGAAAATCTGACAAATCGATTCCTTTATCTTTAAGAGCAGCGATAAATTGTTCTTTATTCACTAGTAATACCCCTATCTATTATTAGTTCGATATTCTTGCAATTTTTCCTTGTTCTAAATAAACAAGTAGAATTGAAATATCTGCTGGATTAACACCAGATATACGAGAAGCTTGACCTACTGATAGAGGGCGCACTTGCTCAAGCTTTTGTCTTGCCTCAGTAGCAAGGCCGTGAATAGCTTGATAATCGATATTTTCAGGGATTTTCTTTAAATCCATTTTTTTCATGCGTTCTACTTGATTTAATGATTTTTCAATATAACCTTCATACTTAATTTGTATTTCAACTTGCTCTTTAACATCTGGATGTAGATCTTTTTCAGATGGAGCAAGAAGGTGTATATGTTCATAAAGCATTTCAGGACGTCGTAAAAGATCTGCTGCACGAATACCATCTTTTAGCTCACTACCACCATTTTGTGCAATTAATTCTTGTACTTCTTTTGTCGGTCTTAATTGCGTTGCTTTTAAACGCTCTATTTCTTCTTCAATTAACATTTTCTTTTGTTCAAACTCTGCGTATCTTTCATCACTTATTAAACCAAGTCTCTGACCAATTTTTGTTAAACGTAAATCGGCATTATCGTGACGCAATAATAATCGATATTCTGCTCTAGAAGTAAGAAGACGGTATGGTTCATTTGTCCCTTTCGTTACAAGATCATCGATTAAAACACCAATATAAGCTTCAGAGCGATCTAAAATTAACTCTTCTTTACCTAGAGAACGACACGCAGCGTTAATTCCTGCGATTAAACCTTGACCAGCCGCTTCTTCATAACCCGAAGTTCCATTAATTTGACCAGCAGTATACAGATTCTTAATTTGCTTAAGTTCCAATGTTGGCCATAATTGTGTAGGGACAATCGCGTCATATTCAATTGCATATCCAGTTCTCATCATTTGAACATTTTCAAGGCCTGCAATCGAACGAAGCATTTTTTCTTGTACATCTTCAGGTAAACTAGTTGATAACCCTTGTACATAAACTTCTTGAGTATTTCTTCCTTCAGGCTCTAAGAAAATTTGATGTCTCGGTTTATCATTAAATCGGACAACTTTATCCTCAATAGAAGGACAATAGCGTGGCCCAGTTCCCTTAATCATACCAGAGTACATCGGCGAACGATGTAAGTTATCGTCGATGATTTGATGTGTAGTTTCACTCGTATAAGTTAACCAACAAGGTATTTGTTCTGTTTCAACTGGTTCTGTTTCAAAAGAAAATGCACGAGGTACATCATCACCAGGTTGAATTTCTGTTTTTGAATAATCAATACTATGACTATTTACACGAGGAGGCGTACCTGTTTTAAATCGAACAAGTTCTATTCCTAATTCCTCTAAGTGCTCAGAAAGCTTTATTGCCGGTTGTTGGTTATTAGGCCCACTTGAGTATTTTAATTCTCCTACAATAATTTCTCCACGTAAGAAAGTACCAGTTGTAATGACAACTGTCTTTGAACGATAAATTGCACCTGTTTGCGTAATTACACCCGTGCATTGTCCATCTTCTACAATTAATCTCTCTACTAAACCTTGCTTTAGTGTTAGATTTTCCGTATTTTCAATGGTTTTCTTTAATTCGTGTTGGTACGCGAATTTATCCGCTTGAGCACGCAATGCACGTACTGCAGGACCTTTACCCGTGTTTAACATTCTCATTTGAATATGTGTTTTATCAATATTTCTGCCCATTTCACCGCCAAGTGCATCGATTTCACGTACAACAATCCCCTTGGCAGGACCACCTACTGATGGATTACAAGGCATAAATGCTACCATATCGAGATTAATTGTCAGCATTAATGTTTTTGCACCCATTCGAGCAGATGACAAACCGGCTTCGCATCCAGCATGACCAGCTCCAATGACGATTACATCATAATTGCCTGCTTCAAAACTCATTTTTTCTCCTCCTAACCATTTTATTTTCCTAAACAGAATTGAGAAAATAGCTGGTTGATTAAACTTTCCTGAACTGTATCTCCAACGATTTCACCTAACAGTTCCCATGCTCTTGTTAAGTCAATTTGTACTAAATCAATCGGCATACCATTTTTCATTGCCTCAATCGCGTCATTAATTGTCTGTTCTGATTGTTTTAATAGCGCAATATGTCGAGCATTAGATAAATAAGTTAAGTCTTGTGCCTCAATTTGCCCTTCAAAATATAAATTGGCAATTGCTTTTTCTAGATCATCAATTCCTCTTTCTTCTTTTAAAGAAGTCGTAACAATTGTAGCATTACCGACTAACGCTTTTACTTCATCCATATCAAGCTTTTGTGACAAATCTGTTTTGTTAATGATCACAATTACATCTTTGCCGCTCATTTCGCCAAATAATTTACGGTCTTCTTCACTAAGTTGCTCATTATTATTTAAAACAAATAAAACTAAGTCAGCTAAGTTCAATACTTTTTTAGATCTTTCAACACCAATCGCTTCTACAACATCCTTCGTTTCACGAATACCTGCTGTATCGACAAGTCGTAATGGTACACCTCTTACATTTACGTATTCTTCAATAACATCACGAGTAGTACCTGGAATATCAGTAACGATTGCTTTACTTTCCTGGACAAGTGTATTTAACAGAGAAGACTTCCCAACATTTGGTCTACCAATAATGACAGTAGCTAATCCTTCGCGTAAAATCTTACCTTGTTTTGATGTTTCTAGCAGTTTTTGTATTTCAACTCGAACTGTTTTTGCTTTTTCTATTAAAACAGTATTGGTCATTTCTTCAACATCATCATATTCAGGGTAATCAATATTTACTTCTATATGAGCCAATATTTCAAGTAATGTCTGTCTTAAGCCGTTAACTAGTTTCGACAAACGACCTTCAACTTGATTCATAGCTATAGCCATTGCTCTGTCAGTCTTAGAACGAATTAAATCCATAACTGCTTCGGCCTGAGATAGGTCGATTCGTCCATTAAGGAATGCTCTTTTTGTAAATTCACCAGGCTCTGCTAATCTAGCCCCTTGTGATAATACCAATTCAAGTACTTTATTAACAGAAAAAATTCCACCATGACAATTTATTTCGACAACATCTTCACGAGTGAACGTTTTTGGTGCTCTCAAGACCGAGACCATCACTTCCTCAACAGTATTCCCGGAAATTGGATCAACTAAATGTCCGTAATGAATTGTGTGTGAATCTACTATATTTAAATCTTTTTCTTTAAATAATTTATTCGCTATTAGAACAGCTTCATCGCCGCTTAAACGAACAATGGCAATTGCACCTTCGCCTTTTGGTGTCGATATGGCTGTAATTGTATCGAATTCCATCAAAAAATCACCTCGGAGCATGTTAAACTAAAGTTAACATGTTACTTCTAAATCTATAGCATAGCATAAAGAAATTTATAATTGAATGTTTTTATATTATAACCGTACGAAAGTACAAGTAAACTTATATGACTTGAAGAAGAACATTAAAAAACCAATTAAGGATTAACCCTTAATTGGTTTCTTTAAATCTATAACTAATTGACGATGCGGATCTTGGCCTACAGACTTCGTAGAGATATTTGGCATATCTGTCAGTATATGATGTATAATTTTTCTTTCGAAAGAAGGCATTGGCTCTAAAGAAATAGCTTTTCTTGTTTTTAAAACTGTTTGAGCAGTCTTTTTTGCTAGAATCTCTAGTGATTCCTTACGTTTTAATCGATAGTTCTCTGCGTCAACGACAACATGAACCAATTGTTTTGAATGACGATTTACAAATGTTTGAACTAAGAATTGTAGAGCATTTAAAGTATTACCTCTTTTTCCAATAATAAGGGCAACCTTATCACCCTTTACAGTAAATAAGAAGGTTTGTTCCTTATTACCTTGCAACTCAAAATTTACAACTGCAGTTTCGTCAAGACTCTTCACAATATTAAAAAGGTAGTCATATGCTTTCTCGATTAAAGTCTTCTTTTTAACAACTAATACTTTAGCAGGTTTAGCACCAAATCCTAAAAATCCTTTTTTACCGTCTTCGATTACTGTAATTTCTACTTCTTCTTCTGTTGAACTAAGTTGCTGAAGTGCTATTTGAACTGCTTGTTCGATTGTTTGACCAGTAGCAGTTACTTCTCTCACTTACTAGCCCCTCCTACACTGTTATTTTTTTCGGTAGTATTACCTCTATTAACAAATAATGTTTGCATAATCATGAATGTATTACCAACTACCCAATATAAAGCTAAAGCAGATGGAAGTCTAACAGCAAATATTAAAATCATGATTGGCATAACATAAAGCATGATTTTCATTTGTTGAGCAGCAGGTCCTGTCATTGTACCAGTACTCATTGATACTTTTTGTTGAATGAAAGTTGTAATACCTGCGATGATTGGTAAAGCATAAATTGGATCTGGGTGTCCTAATTGGAACCATAAAAAGTCATGTGCCTTAATTTCCATTGTTCTCATAATTGCATGATAGAACGCAATTAAGATTGGCATTTGAATAAAAATTGGTAAACAACCAGATAAAGGATTTACTCCATGTTGTTGGTACAACTTCATTGTTTCTTCATTTAATTTTTGGACAGTTTTTTGATCCTTAGAAGAATATTTTTCTTTAAGCTTGGCCATTTCAGGCTGGATTGATTGCATCGCTTTTGTGCTTTTAATTTGTTTGATCATTAATGGTAGTAATGCTAAACGAATTAAAAGTGTTACGACGATAATCGACATACCATAGCTTCCACCAAAAATTTTAGATACAGCTGTGATTAACCATGATAGTGGATAAACGAAATACTCATTCCAAATCCCTGTACTTTCAGATGTAATCGGTTGGTTTGTTTGCGAACATCCAGCTAACACGACTACTAACAAAAGAACTGTAACAAGCAATTGGTACTTCTTAGTCTTCAAACTAGTTCCTCCTTTAAGAAGTTACATTTAAATATGTAATTACTTAATTTGATTTTTATCTTATTTTATGTTTTGAATCACGTATTTTAAGCGCTTCTGCCCTTTTCAACACATGAATTAAACTTTTTTTAAATTCATTAAAAGGTAGATCAGTACAGGGCTTTCTCGCGATTACAACATAATCCATATTCACACGAAGATCATCACTTAATTCAGTAAGAGCTTGTCTTATATACCGCTTAATATGATTTCTCTCTACAGCATTACCTAATTTTTTACTAACTGATAATCCTATACGAAATTGTTTTTGATCTTCTTTTTTTAATGTGTAGATTACAAATTGTCGATTTGCAGTTGACGATCCCTCTTGAAAAACGCGACTAAAATCTGCATTCTTTTTTATTCTGTTTTTCTTGTTCATGTTCCACTGACACCTCAAATGATTCCTTCAATAATCATAACAATTTTTTTATAAAAAATGAGGCCTTTTTTACTTACAAATTGTGACATAAAAGCAAAAAAAGGCCTTCTTATTAGTGAAAAAGACCACTGTTGACAGTGGCCTACGCAGATAATACTTTTCTTCCTTTACGACGACGAGCAGCTAGAACTTTACGTCCATTTGCAGTGCTCATACGGCTACGGAAACCATGTACTTTGCTGCGTTTACGTTTGTTTGGTTGAAATGTTCTTTTCATTATATGACACCTCCCTGAGGAATTACTGTTATAGACAGTCCTATAAATTATAAAGAATAACTACTATTAATGTCAATGTAAGATATCAAATCACGTTGAATAATTATTTCCAATTTATGAAGAATGGTTGATCCAGTGAGTTTTTGTATAAAAAAAATTAAGTCACATTTATTTAATATAAGAAATGAAACTTACTTTTATCATTTCCTTCCAATAAATTTTCAAACGAGTATTTCGAGTAAAAATATGGTGTCGAAAGATTTTTTTAACTGGGCTTTTAAGTGAATAAAAAAATCATGCAGAAAACACTACTTCCCCTTTTTTTGATATTGTTAAATGCTCTGTGGATAATATTTTCCTACACATTTTTTACCCACAACAGTTATTGACATTTTTTGCACAAGTTCTTTTTCTGTGGACAATTTTTTTAAACAAGTGGATTAGCATGTGGATAACATTAACTACTCATTGAAATAGCTAAAGATTTTTGATATTATTAATTTGTTTTCCACTTTGGATAAGTTGTTCTTTATTTTTATTTGTCCACAGATGTTAATAACTTGTGGACAGGTTTTACACTTGTACTATTTTTAAGTTATCCACATGGGTGAATACTGTCAAATAAAGTGGATTTTTGCAGTTTTATAAAATAAAGACTATTCAATGATATGAATAAAAATAAATATGTAGATTATATGCTTGCACAAAAGTTAAACAAGCTTTGTAAGGAGGGATTACTGTTTGGAGAATATAGGGGATCTGTGGTCCAGGGTTCTAGCAGAAATAGAAAAAAAAATAAGTAAACCAAGCTTTGAAACATGGCTAAAATCAACAAAGGCGTTTTCTTTAAAGAATGATACTTTAACTATTATTGCCCCAAATGAATTTGCCCGTGATTGGCTTGAGTCAAAGTACTCATCTTTGATAATGGATACAGTATTAGAAATAACTGGAGCGGAATTAGAGATCAAATTTATCCTTCCTCAAAATCATGTAGAAGAAATAGAGATGAATATACCGGCAGTTAAGGCAAAAGTTAAATTTGAGGAACCAGTAGAGTTCGGACAAAGTATGTTAAACCCTAAATATACTTTTGATACATTTGTAATTGGTTCAGGTAATCGCTTTGCACACGCAGCATCATTAGCGGTTGCTGAAGCGCCAGCAAAGGCCTATAACCCGTTATTTATTTACGGGGGAGTAGGATTAGGAAAAACACACTTAATGCACGCAATTGGACATTATGTACTCGAACATAATCCGAATGCAAAAGTTGTGTATTTATCATCAGAAAAGTTTACAAATGAATTTATTAACTCTATTCGTGATAATAAGGCAATTGAATTTAGAAATAAGTACCGTAATGTAGACGTACTACTTATAGATGATATTCAGTTCTTAGCTGGAAAAGAACAAACCCAAGAAGAATTTTTCCATACTTTTAATACGCTTCATGAAGAAAGTAAACAAATTGTCATCTCAAGTGACCGACCACCTAAAGAAATTCCTACATTAGAAGATCGACTTCGCTCGCGATTTGAATGGGGCCTTATTACGGATATCACACCACCAGATTTAGAAACTAGGATTGCCATTTTACGTAAAAAGGCAAAGGCTGAGGGGTTAGATATTCCAAATGAGGTAATGTTATATATTGCAAATCAAATTGATACAAATATCCGTGAATTAGAAGGAGCACTTATTCGTGTAGTCGCTTATTCATCGTTAATTAACAAGGATATAAATGCTAGTGTGGCCGCTGAAGCATTAAAGAACTTAATTACAGCAACCAAGCCTAAAACAGTATCAATACATGATATTCAACGAACAGTTGGAGAATTTTTTAACATTAAATTAGAGGATTTTAAAGCAAAGAAACGTACAAAATCCGTAGCCTTCCCAAGACAAATTGCAATGTATCTTTCAAGAGAGCTTACAGACCATTCTTTACCTAAAATAGGAGAAGAGTTTGGAGGCCGAGATCATACAACTGTTATTCATGCGCATGAAAAAATTTCAAAATTAATTGAAACTGACTCACAGCTGCAATCTCAAGTTAAAGAAATCAATGAAAAACTAAATCAGTAGAGTTATTTACCTGTGCATAACTTTCTATCTTTTTTACACAGTCTATCCACATGTTGATAGACTTATTTTTCTTTAATAAAATGTAGTTATCCACAAATCCACAGGCCCTACTACTATTACTATATTATTTTATTAATTATATAAGGAGTACAAACAATGAAATTTACTGTACAAAAAGATCATCTTGTTAAAGCTGTACAAGAGGTTATGAGAGCTGTTTCATCAAGAACAACTATTCCAATCCTAACTGGGATTAAACTAGTCGTTACAAATGAAGGACTAACTTTCACAGGTAGTGATTCAGATATATCTATAGAATCCTACTTACCAACAGTATTGGATGATCAACAACTAGTTGATGTAAAACGAACTGGAAGCATTGTATTAAATGCTCGATATTTTAGTGATATTGTAAAAAAATTACCTTCAGATTTCGTCGAATTAGAATCTGACCATAATTATGTAACAACAATAAGAGCGGGAAAAACAGAATTTAACCTAAATGGTTTTGACTCTGAGGAATATCCACTACTTCCTCAAATTGAAGAACATGAAACAATTTCAATCTCTGCTGATTTGTTAAAATTCATGATTCGTCAAACAGTGTTTGCAGTATCAACTTCAGAAACTAGACCAATTTTAACCGGTGTAAACTGGAAGATTGAAAATGGTGATCTAACTTGTATTGCTACAGATAGCCACCGATTAGCTTTAAGGCAAGCTAAAATTGACGGAAGTTCTGCAACTAGTGAATTTAAAGCTAGTGTAGTTATTCCTGGGAAAAGTCTAAATGAGTTAAGTAAAATTCTAGATGATAATGATGAAAAAGTAGAAATCGTCTTAACAGAGCACCAAGCATTATTTAAAACAAAACATCTATTGTTCTTTACACGATTATTAGAAGGTAATTATCCAGATACATCAAAATTAATTCCAAGTGAAAGTAAAACTGAACTTACTGTCATGACGAAAGAATTCTTACAAGCAATTGATCGTGCTTCTTTATTAGCAAGAGAAGGTAGAAATAATGTTGTTCACTTAGAAACAGTAGGTAACTCAGTGGTCAATGTTTCTTCTTATTCTCCTGAGATTGGAAAAGTAGTAGACGAAATCGTTTGTGAAGATATTAAAGGGGAAGAGTTAAAAATCTCTTTTAGTGCGAAATATGTTATGGATGCATTAAAAGCAATCGAAAGCCCAGAAATTTATATTCAATTCACAGGGGCTATGAGACCATTTTTAATTCGTACCGTAAATGATTCAAGAACATTGCAATTAATTTTACCAGTTCGCACATACTAGTTAGTAATTTCTATCGAAAGGGGCTGACCTAATAGAATGTACTAGCAATCTCCAATGAGAAGAATAATAAAGAATTTATTCTTCAAGTTTGTTTGTTGGAGAGTGCACAGTATATTTAGGTCAGTCTTTTTTGTACTTAAAAGACAAAATAAGGGTTAAGTGTTTTTTTTCTAACAGAAGTTTAGTACAATTAAGGAATGGAAAAATGAGGGTGATTAAAAATGAAAACAGAAAAAGTTAAAATAAATACAGAATATATTACATTAGGTCAATTTTTAAAACTTGCGGGTGTAATTGACACAGGTGGAATGGCTAAATGGTTTCTATCGGAGCATGAAATCTTTGTTAACAATGAACCTGAGAATAGAAGAGGAAAAAAATTAGTTTTAAATGATACAATAACGATAACTGGAAAAGGTTCATATATTATAACTTCTTAAGTTTTGGGGGAATCCCATTGTATATTAAAGATTTACAGCTAAAACAATACCGTAATTACGAAAAACTTGAATTAAACTTCCAAAATAATGTTAATGTCATTATTGGTGAGAATGCTCAAGGAAAAACAAATTTAATGGAATCCATTTATGTGCTAGCTTTAACAAAGTCCCATCGAACAAGCAACGATAAAGAAATGATACGTTGGGATGAAGAATATGGTACAATAAAGGGTACGTTACAGAAAAAAAATCAACAAGTAACACTACAGCTAATCCTCTCAAAGAAAGGTAAGAAAGCAAAGCTAAATCATCTTGAACAGATGAAGTTAAGTCAATATATAGGCGTGATGAATGTCGTTATGTTTGCACCGGAAGATTTACATTTGGTAAAAGGTAGTCCGCAAGTGCGCCGTAAATTCCTAGATATGGAACTAGGACAAGTTTCGCCTGTTTACCTACATGAATTAAGTCAGTACCAAAGAATCCTCCAACAGCGAAATTCACTACTAAAAACATTACAATCTAGCCGAGAGCGGAACTATTTAATGCTTGAAGTCCTAACATCTCAGCTTGTAAAACATGCCGTAAAAATAATAGAAAAACGAATTTCGTTCATCAAATTACTACAAGATTGGGCATCGCCTATTCATAGTCAAATTTCTAGAGAGACCGAAAAACTAGAAATTATATATAAACCAAGCATTAATGTATCAGATTTAACAGATTTGACGAAAATGGAAGATGAGTACATAAAACAATTCGAAGCTGAAAAAGAGCGTGAAGTATCAAGAGGTACTACATTGCTCGGTCCGCATAGAGATGATTTAGTCTTTATGGTAAATGATAAAAACGTCCAAACTTTTGGATCACAAGGACAGCAGCGGACAACAGCCCTTTCATTAAAACTAGCAGAAATTGAACTGATTAAAGAAGAAGTTGGAGAATATCCTATACTTTTACTAGATGATGTTCTTTCGGAACTAGATGACTATCGTCAAACGCATTTATTAAATGCAATTCAAAATAAAGTACAAACTTTTGTCACAACAACAAGTGTCGACGGAATTCAGCACGAAACGATAAAACAAGCTAATATTATTAATGTTTCACATGGAACAATTATAAGTACTTCTCGATAATAATTTATGAAATTTCTACTACGCCGCCTAATAAGCATAGCTGAAATTTACTAATTCTTTTATGTAAAATAAAAAAAGTAGGTGAGTGTTCATGACAATGGATCAAAAGATGCAAGAACATAATTATGATGAAAATCAGATACAGGTTCTCGAAGGTTTAGAAGCCGTGCGTAAAAGACCGGGTATGTATATCGGTTCTACGAGCGGAAAAGGATTACATCATTTAGTATGGGAAATCGTTGATAATAGTATAGACGAGGCATTGGCTGGATACTGTGATGAGATTAATGTAACAATTGAAGAAGATAATAGTATTACAGTTAAAGACAATGGCCGGGGTATTCCTGTAGGTATCCATGAAAAAATGGGTAGACCTGCACTAGAAGTAATTATGACAGTGCTTCATGCAGGTGGAAAATTTGGCGGTGGCGGATACAAAGTATCTGGTGGATTACACGGGGTAGGTGCTTCAGTAGTAAATGCGTTGTCTACTTTGTTAGAAGTTCACGTACATCGTGAAGGTAATATTTATTACCAACAATTCTCAAAAGGTATACCTGTTGCAGATATGAGTATCGTTGGTGAAACTGATGTTACGGGTACAATTACTCATTTTAAGCCTGATGCAGAAATTTTCACTGAAACGACAGTTTATGAATTTGATATCCTAGCAAATCGTTTAAGAGAATTAGCGTTTCTTAATAGAGGAATTCGCTTAACAATCGAAGACCGTAGAGAAAACAAACAAAAGAAAGAATTCCATTACGAAGGTGGAATTAAATCTTACGTTGAACATTTAAATCGTTCAAAAGAAGTAATTCACGACGAACCAATTTTTGTAGTTGGTGAAAAAGACGGAATTAGTGTAGAAATTGCACTTCAATATAACGAAAGCTACACAAGTAATATATACTCATTTACGAATAACATTAATACACACGAAGGTGGTACGCACGAGGTTGGTTTTAAAACAGCTTTAACTCGTGTTATTAATGATTATGGTCGTAAAAATGGTTTGATTAAGGAACAGGATAGCAACTTATCTGGTGAGGATGTACGTGAAGGATTAACAGCGATCGTTTCAGTTAAACACCCAGATCCACAGTTTGAGGGACAAACAAAAACTAAGTTAGGTAATAGTGAAGTTCGCACGATTACAGAGCAAATTTTTGGTGAAAACCTTGAAAAGTTTTTATTAGAGAATCCAACAGAGGCTAAAAAAATAGTTGAAAAAGGTTTAATGGCAGCTAGGGCCCGCGTTGCTGCTAAAAAGGCACGTGAATTGACAAGAAGAAAAAGTGCTTTAGAAGTATCAAGTTTACCTGGGAAATTAGCTGATTGCTCTTCAAAAGATTCTTCTATTAGCGAAATTTATATCGTTGAGGGTGATTCAGCGGGCGGAAGTGCTAAACAAGGACGAGACCGTCACTTCCAAGCAATTCTTCCTTTGCGTGGAAAAATTATTAACGTAGAAAAGGCTCGACTTGATAAAATTTTATCTAATAACGAGGTTCGTTCAATGATTACTGCTTTTGGTACTGGAATCGGTGATGATTTCGATATCGAAAAAGCACGATATCATAAAATTATACTGATGACGGATGCCGATGTAGATGGCGCCCACATCCGTACTTTATTGTTAACGTTCTTATATCGTTATATGCGTCAAATCATTGAAAGTGGTTATATTTATATTGCTCAACCACCTTTATATAAGATCCAACAAGGGAAAAAAATACAATATGCTTATAACGATCGACAAATGGAAGAAATCATGTCGACTTTAAATGCAGTACCAAAACCTGTTATTCAACGATATAAAGGTCTAGGTGAAATGAACCCTGAACAGTTATGGGAAACGACAATGAATCCAGAAACTAGAACGTTACTACAAGTTAATCTTCAAGACGCGATTGAAGCAGATGAAACGTTTGAAACATTAATGGGTGAAAAAGTAGAGCCAAGACGTAACTTTATTCAAGATAACGCTAAGTATGTTAAGAATTTAGATATTTAACAAGTATTTGTAAGGAGCTATATGCTCCTTTTCTCAGGTAGATATGGAAACTAAAGGGAGGTGCCGATGTTGAGTGAAAATCAACAAATTAAAGAAATAAATATTAGTCATGAAATGCGTAATTCCTTCCTAGATTATGCAATGAGTGTAATTGTTTCTCGAGCATTACCAGATGTACGAGACGGCCTTAAGCCTGTTCATAGAAGAATTTTATATGCAATGAATGATTTAGGTATGACTGCTGAAAAAGCTTATAAAAAATCAGCGCGTATCGTTGGTGAAGTAATTGGTAAGTATCACCCGCATGGTGACTCTGCTGTATATGAAACAATGGTACGTATGGCTCAGGACTTTAACTTCAGATATATGCTAGTAGATGGCCATGGGAATTTTGGATCGGTTGATGGAGACGCTGCAGCGGCGATGCGTTATACAGAGGCTAGAATGTCTAAAATTTCGATGGAATTGATTCGTGATATTAATAAAAATACGATTGACTATCAAGATAACTACGATGGTTCTGAAAGAGAGCCAATCGTTCTTCCTGCACGATTCCCAAACTTGTTAGTAAACGGAGCAACGGGTATAGCGGTTGGTATGGCCACAAATATTCCTCCGCACCAATTAGGGGAAGTAATTGATGGTGTTCTCGCATTAAGTAAAGACCCAGAAATCACTACACAAGAATTGATGGAATATATTCAAGGTCCAGATTTTCCTACATCAGGTATGATTCTGGGGAAAAGTGGTATCCGCAAGGCCTATGAAACTGGCAAAGGCTCTATCATTATTAGGGCAAAAGTTGAAATTGAAGAAAAACCAAACGGTAGACAAACAATTATCGTTTCGGAATTACCATATCAAGTAAATAAAGCTAAACTTGTTGAACGAATTGCTGAACTAGTTCGTGATAAGAAAATAGAAGGTATTACTGATTTGCGCGATGAATCTGACCGAACTGGTATGCGTATTGTCATTGAAGTTAGAAGAGACGCAAACGCAAATGTACTTTTAAATAATTTGTATAAACAAACTGCTCTTCAAACTAGTTTTGGTATTAATTTATTGGCACTTGTAAACGGTGAACCAAAAGTCTTGTCTCTAAAGAGCTGTTTAAAACACTATTTAGACCATCAAATCGTTGTTATTAAACGTAGAACACAGTTTGAATTAGAAAAAGCAGAAGCACGTGCACATATTTTAGAAGGTTTGAAGATTGCTTTAGACCATTTAGATGAAGTAATTAGCTTAATTAGAGCTTCTCAAACAGGAGAAATCGCTAAAAATGGGTTAATGGAAAGATTTAACTTATCCGAAAAGCAAGCTCAAGCAATTTTAGATATGAGATTACAACGTTTAACTGGATTAGAGCGCGAAAAAATCGAAGAAGAATATCAAGAGCTAATCAAGCTAATTGCAGAATTAAGAGCAATTCTTGCAGATGAGGAAAGAGTTCTTGAAATTATTCGTGAAGAATTAACGCAGCTTAAAGAGCAGTATAATGATGAAAGAAGAACAGCAATTGTTCCTGGTGGAGTTGAAATCATTGAAGATGAAGACTTAATACCAGTAGAGAATATCATTGTAAGTTTAACTCATAATGGTTATATCAAACGTCTTCCGGTATCCACATATCGATCTCAACGTAGAGGTGGACGTGGTATTCAAGGAATGGGTACGAATGATGATGATTTCTTAGAACACTTACTAACACCTTCAACACATGATACAATTTTATTCTTTACGAATAAGGGAAAAGTATACCGTTCAAAAGGTTACGAGATTCCAGAGTTTAGTCGTACAGCTAAAGGATTACCAATCGTAAACTTACTAGAAATTGACCGGGATGAAAATATTAACGCTATTATTCCAGTAAGTGAATTCTTAGAGAATTGGTACCTATTCTTTACAACAAAGCAAGGAATAGCAAAACGTGTACCTCTATCTGCCTTTGCAAATATTCGCACTAACGGATTAATCGCGATTAACTTAAAAGAAGATGACGATGTAATATCGGTACGTTTAACTGACGGAACAAAAGATATTGTTGTCGGTACTTCAAAAGGTATGATGATTCGTTTTAATGAAGAAGATGTTAGATCAATGGGAAGAACGGCAACTGGTGTTAAAGCAATTACACTTTCCGATGATGATTATGTAGTTGGAATGGAAGTTGTTGAAGAACACTTAGATATTCTTGTTGTTACGGAATTAGGTTATGGTAAACGAACTGCGCAAGAAGAATATCGAATTCAAAGTCGCGGTGGTAAAGGGTTAAAAACACTTAATGTTACAGAGAAAAATGGTAAAATGATTTCATTAAAGTGTGTAAGCGATGAACAGGATTTAATGTTAATTACCGAGTCTGGTGTAATGATCCGAATGCCAATTGAACAAATTTCCCGTTTAGGTCGAGTTACTCAGGGAGTTAAATTAATAAAACTTGATCAAGAAGGTCATGTTGCAACTGTAGCAATTGCTGCGAAAGAAGAAGAGGAAATTGATGAAGAAGTTGAAAACGAGGTTGAATTAACAAATCTTGAAAACGAAGATGATGTTGAAACAACAGAAGAATAATTAAGAAGTGACCGGTAAAGAGAGAACTAATAGGTTCTCTCTTTTTTTTGGTCATAAACCAGTTTCGTAATAAGAATCAATGAGAGGAGAAATTTATATACTTCTAAAAGTTAGCGTGGGTTTATGAAGCTTAATTCCGAGTAAATTAGGAGTAACCAAATTGCCTAATACTTTCACATATAGTATAGGAAGTGTATTTACCGATATACCTTTTGCAGTCTCATTGTTTCTATTTGGTTAGTATATTTTCTTTTATTTTTCCTACTTTCGGAAAGTGTATGATAGGCTTTAGGCTTAAAGGAATACTAATGAAGCGTAATGTTTTATTTTTTTATAAATTATATTATAAAAACTATTGACCAAGGGTGTAGGATTTGTTATTATATAGAAGTCGCCAAGAGATACGGACGACAAAATGAACTTTGAAAACTAA
>NZ_NUGT01000064.1 GCF_002574545.1 Bacillus sp. AFS055030 | reverse complement strand
GATCAACAGGTCCAACCGGCACAACGGGAATAACAGGAACAACCGGAGCAACCGGAGAACCGGGTCTAACCGGAATAACCGGCGCAACGGGTTCAACGGGAATAACCGGCCCAACAGGAACAACCGGAGCAACAGGCCTAATAGGAACGACGGGAGTAACCGGCTCAACAGGAATAACCGGAATGACAGGCCCGACAGGAGAACCGGGACCGACCGGAATAACGGGAGCAACAGGAACGACGGGCGTAAC
>NZ_NUGT01000063.1 GCF_002574545.1 Bacillus sp. AFS055030 | reverse complement strand
CGACGGGAGTAACCGGAGCAACCGGCTCAACAGGAACAACGGGAGCAACCGGCTCAACAGGAATAACCGGAATGACAGGCCCGACAGGAGAACCGGGACCGACCGGAATAACCGGTGCAACTGGAGTAACGGGGTCAACCGGCTCAACAGGAGTAACGGGGTCAACCGGAACAACGGGAGCAACCGGCTCAACTGGAACAACTGGAGCAACCGGCTCAACAGGAATAACGGGAGCAACGGGAACGACGGGCGTAACTGGAGAACCGGGTCCAACCGGAATAACGGGAGCAACAGGAACGACGGGCGTAACCGGAGCAACTGGAGAACCGGGTCCAACGGGTGCAACGGGAACGACTGGAGTAACAGGCCCAACAGGACCGACGGGAGTAACCGGAGCAACCGGCTCAACCGGAACAACTGGAGTAACCGGCCCAACCGGAGCAACGGGCGCAACGGGAATAACCGGAATAACAGGAGCAAGCGGAGAACCGGGACCGACCGGAATAACCGGTGCAACTGGAGTAACGGGGTCAACCGGAACAACGGGAGCAACCGGCTCAACAGGAATAACGGGAGCAACGGGAACGACGGGCGTAACTGGAAAACCGGGTCCAACCGGAATAACGGGAG
>NZ_NUGT01000062.1 GCF_002574545.1 Bacillus sp. AFS055030 | reverse complement strand
TGCTCCCGTTGCCCCGGTTGTTCCCGTTGCTCCCGTTGCTCCCGTTGCTCCTGTTTCTCCCGTTGGGCCGGTTTCTCCTGTTGCTCCTGTTTCTCCCGTTGCTCCGGTTGGGCCGGTTACTCCCGTTGCTCCCGTTGCTCCGGTTATTCCTGTTGCTCCTGTTGCTCCCGGTGGGCCGGTTGCTCCCGTTGATCCTGTTATTCCGGTTACTCCCGTCGTTCCTGTTGCTCCCGTTGGACCTGTTGCTCCTGTTGCCCCAGTTGGGCCGGTTGATCCGGTTACTCCCGTTTCTCCGGTTACTCCCGTTGCCCCGGTTGCTCCCGTTGCTCCTGTTACTCCCGTTGCCCCGGTTGATCCTGTTGTTCCTGTTGCTCCTGTTGTACCAGTCTCACCTGTTACTCCGGTTGATCCTGTTATTCCGGTCGTTCCTGTTGAGCCTGTTACTCCGGTTGCTCCGGTTGGGCCGGTTGACCCTGTTGTTCCTGTTGCTCCTGTTGGGCCGGTTGGGCCGGTTGATCCAGTTGTTCCTGTTATTCCGGTTGCTCCGGTTACTCCGGTTGATCCAGTTGACCCAGATACTCCTGTTGCTCCGGTTACTCCGGTTACTCCTGTTGACCCTGTTGATCCAGTTGACCCTGTTGATCCGGTTACTCCCGTTGCTCCGGTTGCTCCTGCTACTCCGGTTGTTCCGGTTACTCCGGTTGCTCCAGTTGACCCAGTCTCACCAGTTACTCCAGTTGACCCTGTTGCTCCTGTTGCTCCGGTTGACCC
>NZ_NUGT01000061.1 GCF_002574545.1 Bacillus sp. AFS055030 | reverse complement strand
TTGCTTAGAACGAGTGTTAGCGCACTTGTTCTTAATGATAATTTATCATATTTTTTAATCGTAATTTATAAAAGATATGTTATTTTTGTGAATTGATAATTTTTGACAATTCCAATCAGTTTTATGAGCATTCAATCGACAATTTTTTATATTTCCCGAGAAATTTCCTATCCAAGTTTTGACAATTTTAACGTTTTTTTAAATAAAATTTGTTGACAGTTGTTTGTAATCTGTAATATTATTTGGTCATCGCAAAACAAACTAGTTTGATTTTATAAAAACTGCAGTATTGAACATATTTGAAAATTTAATTTTAAAAGCATTGATGAGAAATAGTAAAAGTATTAAGTTCTTAAACAGAGAGTTCCCGGTTGGTGCGAGGGGCGTAAGACAATATTTTGAACACATCTCTGAGCTGAGCACCGAACCCTTTATGGTAGTAGACTGTTTCCGGATCCCCTGCACCCGTTATCGTGCTAGAGTATAGCTTAATTGCTGCACTTGAAGAGGTTGGTATCGTGAGGTATCAATAAATAGAGGTGGAACCACGTGAGTAATACTCCCGTCCTCTAGCTGTTTTATATAGCTAGAGTGCGGGAGTTTTTTGTTTTTCAAAAATATAAATTATTTTAAGGGAGAGAATAAAATGAATAAAAAATTTATGTCAGCATTTATCATTTGTATGATTTCAATATTAGTTGTAACAGGTTGTGGAAAAGAAAAACGAAATGCGAACGAAGTAGTCGTTGGATTAGATGATACTTTTGTACCAATGGGTTTTAAAGATGATCAAGGTAAAGTTGTAGGTTTTGATATCGATTTAGCAAAAGAAGTTTTTAAACGTGAAAATATGAAAGTAACTTTCCAATCGATTGATTGGTCAATGAAAGAGACTGAGTTAAAATCAGGAAATATTGATGCAATTTGGAACGGCTATTCAATTACGGATGAGCGTAAGAAAAAAGTAAATTTCTCAGATGCATATTTAAAAAATAGACAAGTTATTATCACCCTAGCAAATTCAAGTATAAAAACAAAAGCAGATTTAAAAGGTAAGAATGTTGGGATTCAAGAAGGATCAAGTTCTTTAGATGCAGTTAATAAAGATAAAAACTTAGTAAAATCGTTTAACGGAAGTAAACCTGTATTATATGAAAACAACAACCAAGCTTTAATGGACTTAGAATCAAAACGTGTAGATGCGGTTGTAGCAGATGAAACATTAGCTAGATATTACATGAACAAAAGAGGCGAAAACAAATACAAAGTTTTAGAAGATAACTTTGGTGAAGAAGAGTATGGAATTGGCGTTCGAAAAGATGATGCTGAATTACTTAAAAAAATTAACAAACAAATTGGTGCTATGAAAAAAGATGGTACTTACGACAAAATATATAAAAAATGGTTCGGTACATTGAAATAAAAAGGAGCTTACAATCATGGAACAAATTACATCTTTATTACCTTCCATGCTTGATGGTTTAAAAGTTACGCTAGAGGTTTTCTTAATTACTCTAGCGTTAGCAATTCCACTTGGAATCATCATTGCACTTGGAAGACTTTCAAATATAACAGCAATCAAATCAATTATTAGTTCTTATATTTTATTAATGCGTGGTACACCTCTACTTTTACAATTAATCTTTATCTTTTTTGGTTTACCATTAGTCGGAATCGTCTTTGACCGTTTTACAACCGTTATTATCGCATTTGTACTTAATTACGCAGCTTATTTTGGGGAGATTTTCAGAGCTGGTATTCAATCAGTTGATAAAGGTCAATATGAAGCAGCAGAGGTTTTAGGATTGAGTCGCAGTCAAACTTTTAAAAGAATTATTCTGCCTCAAATGACTAAAAAAGTATTACCTCCTGTTTCAAACGAAGTAATTACTTTAGTAAAAGATTCAGCTCTTGTATATGTTGTTGGACTGGATGATATGCTTCGAGTAGCTAAAATCGCATCAAATACAAGTGCATCCCTACTACCTCTTGTATTCGTTGGTGTGATTTATCTACTACTAACAGCAATATTAACGAATTTATTTAAACGATTAGAAAATCGCTATTCATATTATAAATAAGGAGAGACTTTAAATGTTAAAAGTAAATAACTTAACAAAACAATTTAATAAACAAACCGTATTAAATGAAGTCTCTTTTGAAGTTAATAAAGGAGAAATCGTTACTCTATTAGGACAATCCGGAGCAGGAAAAACGACAATACTTCGTTGTATTAATGGCTTAGAAAGCTTCGATGGTGGATCAATTGAAATAGATGGGCAAGTGATAAAATCTAAAAAAGATCTTTTAAAAATAAGAAAAAATGTTGGACTTGTTTTTCAAAACTATAATTTATTCCCACATAAAACAGTAATTGAAAATATTATTGAAGCCCCTATTCTTGTACTAGGTATGAATAAAGAAGAAGCTACAAAAAGAGCAATCGATCTATTAAAACAAGTTGGTCTTAGTGATAAAGCAAATTCATTGCCATATGAGCTATCCGGCGGTCAGCAACAACGTGTTGCTATTGCTAGAGCGTGTGCGCTACAGCCAAAAATTCTTTGCTTTGATGAACCTACTTCTGCACTAGATCCTGAACTAACGAACGGAATTGCAGAGATTATGAAACAGTTAGCAAAGGACGGAATGAGCATTCTAGTCATTACTCACGACATGGAATTCGCAAAGAATGTTTCGACTCGTACACTACTTGTAAAAGAAGGAAAAGTTTTAGCAAGTGCATGAATGAATGTAGGCAAAAACTACTCTTCATTTCTATAAAAAGGTGAATTTAGCATGTTAATTGCAGATTCACCTTTTTTTATTTGCTTCATTCAATAAAAAAAGCGCCTTAAAGTTATAGGCGCCACTTACTCATTATCAATGAAAAAATTTACTAATAAAAGATAATCCCATAATAAAAGCTACAATAAAACATAAAAGCACAAGCCGCTTTTCATGTTTATTAGAAGAGTGCATTACATCTCCCCCACTTTACTTTTTGCCTTGAACGTATTCGGCATCAAATAAAAATAGTTTAAATAAGAACAATAACGATGGCACTAATAAGAGTAATCCTAAGAGAAATACTGTTACTAGCATAGTACCTGATGTTTGATTCGTGTATCCATTATAGATCGTAATATAAGGATCCAATATATATGGCAAGTGAGCTGCTCCATAGCCGAAAAAGGCGAAGAAAAATTGGAGCATGACAAATATAAAGGCTGTTCCGTAATTCCGTTTTAGTAAAATTAATGATGATGCGATTAAAAAACAAATTAATGATAATAAAAACATCCACCAATAATGATTTACGATATTTTGATAAAATCTAACGTTATTATCTCTTAATCCCACAAAGACAAGAAAGCTTGATAAAATCGTTGGAACGGTCCAGAATAAAGCATATTGTCTTAATATTGCTAGCGCACTTTCATCTTTCGCTTTACTTGCGTAATAGGTTAAAAATGTTGCGCTTATATATAGGACTGAAATAATTGCAATGATGACAACACTCCAGGAGTAAATACTTGTTAATAAATTTTTAGCTAAAAATTGAACGACTCCGTTTTTTTCAATTATATATCCTCCTCCAGAAATGGTCAGAACCGTACAAAGTGAAGCGGGAATCAATAGACCTGTTGCTCCATATAAGAACAAATAAACTTTATTTTCCTTTGATCCATAATTAGAAAAAGCATAAAATGATCCTCTAATTGCCAATAGGATTAACGAAATACTTCCTGGGATTAAAAGGGCTGTTCCATAATAAAATGCAACACTTGGAAAAAATCCTATAATGCCAACAAAGAAAAATACATTTGTTATCTCCCAAACAGGTGATAAATATCTACTAATCAAATTATTTATTAAGTGATCCTTTTTTGTTACTTTTCCATAATAAGCAAAGAATCCAGCACCGAAGTCAATTGATGCTATAATGATATATCCATATAGAAATATCCATAAAACGATTATTCCTAATAACTCAATATTCAATGTTCACCCTCCTATTCATTGGCTTTGTTTCAAATTGCAGTCGTACTCTTTAAAGCTACAATATTTATAACTTACCAAGAGTTTTTTAAATGACCTTTAAACAGAGCCTATTTTTTAAAACGATATTGAAGTTCATCTTCGGGTGGATTATGAATGAACATTTTTCGAATAACGATTGTACAAAAGACTCCTAAAAAGACATATAAAACAAAAAATAACCAAAACATACTGCCTAGTCCTTTGGCAGTTGTGGCTCCTTCTGAAACCTTCATATATCCTCTTAAAATCCACGGTTGGCGGCCTATTTCAGCAATCATCCATCCAAGTTCGATATTAATCATCGCCAATGGTCNNGCGCTAGTCCACGTAAAAGCCACTTATTATGCATCCAATTTTTCTTTTTAATAGAAAACACAACAAATATGAAGGTCATCGATATAATTAAGCCGACAAAAGTCATTTTTATATCAAATAAATAATGGATAAACAAAGGTGGCGTCTCTTCTTTTGGAAATTCATTTAATCCAGTTACTGGTGCATTAAAATCTGAGAAAGATAAAAAGCTTAACAGTTTAGGAATTCGAATTTCATATTTTACTTCATGTGTTTGATCATCAAGCGTTCCGAATAAGACAAAATCTGCCCCTCTTTCCGTCTCAAAATGCCATTCAATTGCTGCTAGTTTTTCTGGTTGATATTTAGCAAGGAATTTTGCGGAAACATCTCCCGTGACACCTGTTAAAACAGCAAAAATTAATCCTAGTGTTGCTGCTAATCGAAGCCCTTTTCGTGTGTATTCCGTATTTTTTCCTCTTAATAACTGAATAGCGGCAATCGACGTTAATATAAGAGCAGATGCAACATATGCAGTAACAACTACATGTAAAGTTTTGGAAGGAGCAGCTGGATTAAACATTGCGGCAATTGGATCGACCGTTTTAATGATTCCGTTTTTCAAAGTAAAACCTTGTGGAGTATTCATAAATGCATTTACTGTGGTAATGAAAAACGCCGACAAAGTTGAACCTAATATCACAGGTAAAATGATTAACCAATGATAAATAGGTTTTTTAAATCGATCCCAAGTGTATAAATAAATCCCTAAGAATATCGCTTCAAAAAAGAAGGCGAATGTTTCCATAAATAGTGGAAAACTAATTGCTTGACCAGCAATCCTCATAAAGCTCGGCCATAATAAAGATAGTTGTAAACCAATACATGTTCCAGTTACTACTCCAACTGCAACGGTAATTGTGTAACCCCTGGCCCATCTTCTTGCCATCAGCGTATAGTGTGGATCCTTTTTTAAAATTCCTAACCCTTCTGCAATAGCAATCATTAAGGGTATTCCTACGCCAATTGTTGCAAATATAATGTGAAATACTAGTGTCATACTTGTTAGTAATCTACTGAGTGTGACATTATCCAACTCCATATGAAATCTCCCCCTATAATGTATTATCTTATTGTCCTATGAAATTAATTATTCTAATCAAATGACCGATAATGTTACGATATTTTGAACATAATCAGTAAAATTTCATTTTTTTGTATCTATAAAAGTATGTTCCTATAACAATAAAGGTATACGGGGAATCTTAAGTACAAAGAAATTGATTGGTAAAACAAAAAACCACAAGGAAATCTTGTGGTTTTAGCACGCTGTTAAAAAAAAGAATTTGTCAATTA
>NZ_NUGT01000060.1 GCF_002574545.1 Bacillus sp. AFS055030 | reverse complement strand
TATGAGGAAGTTTATCTCCATTTCTGACCTTTTTACTTCCTCATGAACCTTTTATGAGGAAGTTTATCTCCACTTCTGGCCTTTTTACTTCCTCATGGACACTTTATGAGGAAGTTTATCTCCACTTCTGGCCTTTTTTCTTCCTCATGAACCTTCTATGAGGAAGTTTATCTCCGCATCTGGCCTTTTTACTTCCTCATGGCCACTTTATGAGGAAGTTTATCTCCATTTCTGACCTTTTTACTTCCTCATGAACCTTCTATGAGGAAGTTTATCTCCGCTTCTGACCTTTCTACTTCCTCATGAACCTTCT
>NZ_NUGT01000059.1 GCF_002574545.1 Bacillus sp. AFS055030 | reverse complement strand
TCGGGCAGGACGTTCCAGACGAGGCCCGAGGCCGAGGGCGCCTGAAGGTGGAGTTCTGTGGTCATGAGTGGATCCTCCGTCGATGCGGCGACGTATACAGGTTAAGCCGAGAGCCGCGCGGCGATGGCGTCGCCGATCTCGGTCGTCGTTCGGGATGCCGAGCCGCGGGTCGCGATGTCCTCCTCGACGGCGGTCGTGACGCGCTTAGCCTCGTCGTGCAGCCCGAGGTGATCGAGCAGCAGCGAGACGGAGAGGATCGCGGCCGTGGGGTCGGCCTTCTGCTGGCCTGCGATGTCGGGCGCCGAACCGTGGACG
>NZ_NUGT01000058.1 GCF_002574545.1 Bacillus sp. AFS055030 | reverse complement strand
CAGACGGAGCGACAGGCCCAACAGGAGCAGACGGAGCAACTGGCCCAACAGGTCCAGCAGGGGCAACTGGTGTAGCAGGTACAGGTGCAATCATTCCGTTTGCATCAGGTACACCAATCGCGATGGCATCAGTAGATCTCCTTGGGGTGAGTTTAGCTAGTACGGCTGGTCTTGTAGGGTTTGGAAGTTCACTTCCGAATGTTGCATTACTTCCTGGACCAGCGATTAATTTAACTGGAACTGGATTGCCAACTGAAATACTTGATTTTGCATTTACAATGCCTAGAGCGGGTACAATAACGGCTATTTCTGCATCTTTTAGTAATGTAGTTGCTTTAAATATTTTAGGAACAAGTATTTCGGTCACTGCACAATTATATAGTGCACCGCCAAATAGCAATAACTTTACTCCAGTTGCAGGTGCAAGTGTTACTTTACCTGCTCTAGCGGGCCCACTTTCATTAGGCCAAATCGAGAGCAATATTTCTACACCTTTAGCAATACCAGTCGCTGCACAAACTCGTTTAATGATGGTATTCACACAAACTGGAACAGGTCTTAGCCTTATTAACACTGTTACTGGATATGCTAGTGCGGGTGTATCAATAAACTAATTAATAGAAAGAAGTAAGAAAAATAGATTTTAAAAATTGGACTCTACTAAACTAGATTATAATTTACTATCATTGATAGTTTTTTAGTCTAGTAAGTAGAGTTTTTTTGCGGATTTTTAATAGAAATAGTATTAAAATCCAAACAAACTTGTCCAACAAAAATATGATAAATTGTACGTCAAAATATTTTTGGAGGTGTATCTATTTGCCATTACCACCAGGCCCACCAGGCCCACAATTACCACCAGCTTTTCCTCTACCACCAGCTCCAACAGGTCCTACGGGAGCACCAATACCACCAGGTCCTTCAGGTCCAACATGTCCAACATGTCCAACGGGAGCAACAGGCCCAACAGGAGCAACAGGTCCACAAGGTCCAACTGGAGTGACAGGCCTAGCGGGAGCAACAGGCCCACAAGGTCCAACAGGAGCGACAGGAGCGACAGGAGCAGACGGAGCAACAGG
>NZ_NUGT01000057.1 GCF_002574545.1 Bacillus sp. AFS055030 | reverse complement strand
TCTAGTTTTCAAGGTACAAAATAAAAAAATGGTGGAGCCTAGCGGGATCGAACCGCTGACCTCCTGCGTGCAAGGCAGGCGCTCTCCCAGCTGAGCTAAGGCCCCATATTTATTTTATAAAAGATATGATGGGCCTAAATGGACTCGAACCATCGACCTCACGCTTATCAGGCGTGCGCTCTAACCAGCTGAGCTATAGGCCCATATCTATAATAGAAGGATAATCCTTCAAAACTAAACAAAACAAT
>NZ_NUGT01000056.1 GCF_002574545.1 Bacillus sp. AFS055030 | reverse complement strand
TTTTATTTCAACAGTCTGAAAACCACCTAATTATATTTAGGTGGTTTTGAATTTTATTAGTTGCTGTTAGGATCAGTGTCGTCGTGATATGTACTTCCACCAGTTTGAGCATTAAATGTCCAATCAACTTTTAGCTTATCACCTTGGAATTCGTTTTGGTCTTGTCCGTTATCAACAAATTCGAATAATACGAAAATCTTTTCTTTTTGTCCTGCTGCAATGCCGTCTGGGTCTTTTGTACTACCTACAAATTGATTAATTGCTGTTAGATCAGGTGTTTGATTTTGTAAGTCATATAATGTAGTATCAACGATTTCATTTGTAGCACTACTTGTGTTGTACATAATCGTTACTTTAATATGCTTAGCAAAGTCTTCTGAGTTATTCTTTTTTACGTCTTCAACTTGATATTTAGTGTTTAATAAAACTTTGTTTATATCTAGTGTTCCATTGTTTTCTAACGTAAATTCACGATATACTTCATCACCAGGTTTTAAATTGCTAATGTTTACAACAGCATTAGGGTTCATACCTAAATCTAATGTACCTGCTGCAAACGTATTATCAGTTTTAATTGTATCGCTGAAAAATGCAAAGGTACCTCCACTAATTAATGATAAACCGACTGCTCCACTCATTACAACTTGCCCAATTCTCTTAGTAAAACTCATTTCATTTCCCCCTTAAGGTTTATTTATTAAACTCTTAAGCTTTTATTTGTACTTAAGAGATCTAATCAACTTCATCCTGCAGTTTTTTGTTCAAACTCTTTTCTTAATTGGAACAAATTGCGTATTGAAAAAAGAGTTAATAGAATACCTGGAACAATTAACAAAAGTGCAGATCCAGCTTTAGAGCTTACAAAATTTAATGCATAACCAACATATGGAACTGTGAAATTAGAATATTTTCCTACGATATTCTGAGGGTACACTGTCCATAAGTCTTGGGCATTATTGTTATCACCCTTCGTTTTATAAGAAATTTCTCCATTTTTATGATGGACAGCGGCTATTCTATGAGTGATAAGTTTATTGTCCATGTGAAAGGTAACAATATCGCCTTTTTGATATGATGATGGATTTGCACCTAGCTTAATGGCAATAATTGAACCTGTATGAAAAGTAGGTTCCATCGATCCAGATAAAACAGCTTTTAATTGATAGCCTAAAATGGTAGAATCTCCACCTGTAAACCTGGAAGAAATCACAATAAAGGCTAAGAAACACAGGATGACAATAGAAATACTTTTAAAAAAAGTAGCTACAATAGATAAAACTTTCTTCAACATGAGATATCACCTATTCGTTTTGAAATGTATTTACTGAATTATTAGAATTTTGGTTTGGGACTGAATTCGTATCGGGATTCTTAGGGTTCTGGTTCAGAACTGAATTTGTATTGGAATCATTAGAATCCATGCTAGGAACTGAATCTGTACTAGAATTAGTAGAATCCTGACTTAGAACTGAATTAGATTCAGAACTATTCGAATCATTGCTCCGTACAGAATCTGTATCAGGGCTATTCAAACTTTCGCTTGTTTCTATAGAATTTTTAGGTTTACTAAAATCGTTGTTAATCTTTTCTTTACTTTCTTTGAGCTGGGTTTGAATTGTAGCTTTAATAGACGCTATTTTTTGAAGATTAATTGTTTCATTTATTTGTTGGATTAGTTGATTAACAACCCGATATCCCTTTCTCTCGTATTCATAGTTACTTTGTTCAGTTTCAGGAAGTTCATGGATTTGATTGTGATACGAGTTCAATTCCTCGCCAATACTTTGTAAACTCTTAATCTCGTTATTTATTTCTTGTTCCTCATTAAGAACAGTAGTAAGTAAATTTGATAATTCAGAGCTAGTACCATTAATTGATGTCTTTAGGATTGATTTATATAAATGATTAGCTCTTGTTGCATGATCTTTTGCAGCGATTTCTAGTTGTTGGATTGTTTTTGGAAACACAATTGCTGCTGAAACAACTTGTTCTGAAGATGCTTGACTAGAAAAGGTAGCCTCCGTTTGACCAACTGTTTGCATTGCCAAGTAAAATTGAATAGAACATAAACTTACGATGATTGAGACTTTTTTTCTTGCTTGTTTCAAATTTTCACTCCTTTACAAAAGCCCTGTTGAAATTCATTATTGCTCAGTTATCAGAAAATTGAAACCGGGTTATTTTCGGGTCGATTGACGGTAGTTTTTTGTCAAAATTAGTCGCTAATAGGGATAAAAGCTATAAAATCACCTAAAAAAGAACCCGGGTTCGACATATTGATTTAATTTAGAATTTTCTCAATAATAAAAATTGCAATCACAACAAAATTAAATAAGGGGTGAAAGTTTTGAAAATGAAAAAAGAGAAAAGAATGAGAAGAAAAGCAATTCCAGCAGTAATGGCATTAACTGTGGCATTTAGTGGGGGATTAACAACTTTACCTTCATTNNTTTGTAAATGTAAAAGCAAGTGCAGCAACAGTTAATCAAGCGTTAAGTAAGGAAGAGGTTGTAAAAGCATACTTGAATTCTAAGGTAAAAAATCTTGCTAGATCAGGTTCTGGATAGGAACAATTTAAGATTGTAAGTGAAGAAGCTAACAGTGTGACTGATACTTACCATGTCAGAACAATTGAACAATATAAAGGAATTCCGATTTATGGTTCAGGACAAACTGTAGCATTAGACGCAAATAATAATGTATATGCATCATTTGGTGATGTAACTCAAACATTATCTCGCGAAATTATTCCGACTGAAGCAACGATTACTGAGGAAGATGCTGTAGCAACTGCGAAAGAAAGAATCGATTCACAAATCGGAGCTGTTAAAAATTATGATGGAATCGATACACAATTAATGATTTATCCATATAAAGGAAAGTATTATTTAACGTATTTAGTTAAAGCTTCAACTTCTGTTCCAGCACCAGGATATTTCCACTATTTTATAGATGCGACCAATGGCGAAATCATTAATAGTTACAATGCAATTGATAATGTCGATGTGTCAAAACTTACAGTTACTACTGGAAGAGGCTTGGATGTCTTTGGTAAACTGCAAACTTTCCCAGTAGGAAAAGACGCATCAACTGGTTCTAGCTATTTATATGGAGGTTCAGTTACTGGTTCAACTATCGTACCACTAGCAACATTTGATGCTCATCGCATGCCTGAAACTTCATTTATCATTTTATCAGCACTTTTAGGATTTACTGGATTTGAAGTAACAACGACAAGCCCGACAAATTTCTTCTATGACCCTGCTGCAGTATCAGCTCATGTTAATGCTGATAAAGTAAACAAATATTATCAAAATGTATTTAAGCGTAATAGCTTAGATGATAAAGGTATGACTTTAATTAGTACAGTTCACGTTGGTGCTAAATGGAATAATGCAGCATGGAATGGTAAACAGATGTTATACGGAGATGGCGATGGAGTTGTTTTAGGTGCACTTTCTGGTGGGCTAGATGTTATTGGACATGAAATGACACATGGTGTGATTGAAAAGTCCGGCCTAGATTTAACGTATAGTGGTGAGTCAGGAGCTCTTAATGAGTCATTAGCAGACATCTTTGGAACATTCGTTCAAATCTATACAACAAAGGTAAACGAGTGGGAAATGGGAGAAGATGTTTATACGCCAACTAAAGCAGGTGATGGTGGTCTTCGTTCATTAAGCGACCCTGGTTCAGTACGTATAAGCACGAAGTATATGCCTTCAGGTTACTATCCAGATACTTATCAGGATCGATATTTAGGTACTGAAGATAATGGTGGGGTGCATATTAATAGTGGTATTAACAATAAAGCTGCATACTTAATTACACAAGGTGGTACAAATAACGGCTATACGATTACTGGTGTTGGTGTAAATAATGCACAAAAAATTTACTACCAAGCTATGAAATATTTAACTGCCGATTCTAACTTTAAAGAAATGAGAGCATCAGTAATTAGGGCTTCACGTGATTTCTTCCCAGATAAAAATGGAGTACCTTCTGCACAAACAAAAGCTGTTATGGATGCATATTCTTCTGTAGGTGTGTACGAATAACAAAATTAAACCATGAACTAGTTTGCCTGTTCATGGTTTTCTTGTTTTTTTTTTTTTTTTTGTTAAATTTTTCCTATTTATTTTAAAAAGTAGTATGAAAGTAGTATAAAAATACTATGTAATATGATTAATTTTTTCATTAAAATATCCTCATAAATTGTGTGAATAGCATGATGGAAACATAGTTGAATTATTGTATATTGAGTATAAGTTTTTTGGATAGGAGGAGCAATTAATGGTCGAGGGAGAAGTTATAAAATTTTATCGTATTAAAGCCGGACTAACACAAGAAGAACTAGGAAAAGGAATCTGCTCTTCCAAGCACGTAGGAAAAATCGAAAGAGGGAATACATCTTATTCTTCTGAGATTATTACCTTGTTTTCTGAACGATTACAAATTGATATTCGAAAAGAAATTGCTAACTTTGAAAGTCTTGGAAATAAATTGCAAAACTGGCATAAAGCAATTATTAAACTAAGAATGAAAGAAGTTGAATCATTAAAAAAAGAGCTAGAAAAAAGCCTTTTTATCCATTCGTCAAAATATGATGCTTTGTATCAATTACTTCTTGCAAGATATTATCTTTTAAAGAATGACTATAAAAATACTTATACAATTATTTTAAATATACAAAAAATCTATAAAGATCTACCTCCTTTTGAAAGAAATCTCCTTTTGCATGTAATAGGAATTTATTATTTAAATAATTATAATAATTCAAGTACAGAGAATCATCATAAAGCAATACAAACATTAAAGAAGATTGATTTAAAAGAGTACGGAAATCCAGAATATTACTATCATTTAGCAGTAGCATATGGATGGGCCGATTCTAAGGTGATGGCTTATGTATACGCAGAAAAATCGCTTAAATACTTTAAAGATACAAGTAATTATTTACGTGCCATAAATGCTGAATCAATTATGCTCCTACAATCAAGCAACGATGAGCACTTAGACTTTAAAAAATTGAAACAATCATATAAAAATTTGATTCATGATAGTGAATCACTCAATGCACCAGATAAAACGGGAATGTTATTAAATAACTTTGCTTTGGAATATTTTAAACGAAAAGATTATGAAAAAGCTCAAAAATATTATAAAGCAGCATTACAATTGGAAAAAAAGCCATCGGTCATTTATCTTCAACGACTGAACAATTATCTTAAAAGTTCATTTGAAGGTAAATTAATGCGTAAGTCAGCCTTATTAAATAGTGCTCAAAAAGGTCTAATCATCGCAAAGAATTTAAAAAATCAACACTATCAAATTCTTTTTACATTACTAATTTATTTGATTGAGAATAAAACGGATGAATATATTCAGTACATAGAAAAGACAGCTTTTCCATATTTTAAGTCACGTGATCATACTGTTTTCATTAAACGATATGGTAAAGTATTGTATGATTACTATGTAAAAGAAAAGGAGTTTGAAAAGGCAGTCGAAATGTCTAACTTCTTAATAAATCTTATTAAAATCAATAACTAAAGGACTGTTATAAGGCAGTTCCTTAGTTTTAAATAAAATTTAAAAAAATAATAGAATAGTGCATTACATTCTCAATTAAAAACATATATTTAATACAAACTTATTCTCAAAAGTTTAATGTCAATAGATTGAACTTAATGGTAATAGGGGGTGAATGTATATCACTAAGGATTTTTTAACTGACCAAAATTTTGTTATTAATGCAGGAAATATTCCCTCTATACAAGCAGGTACATATTCCACTCGGCCGGACAATCCTAAAACAGGTAGCATTTTTTTAGATACAAAGTATCGTATTTTTTATCGATACAATGGTTCAAAGTGGGAAGCTCTAATTACAAATGTCAATATTGGAGCTTTAGGTTTGTCAGATCCATCAGCTCTATCAACTGCATCAACAACATCAACAACATCTACTCTTTTAAAAACTACAAATCATTTATTTTTCGCCGTATCAGACGGTTTAAGGAAAATTTATACGAGTCGTGACGGAATAGAGGAGTATGGTATAACAACGATCAGGTCACCAGATGAGGTTTCCTATATAAATTTGTTTATTAATGGCATGCTTCAGCCAACTGTAAATTATAAAATTGAACGTGGTAAGTTGACTCTGCTCACGGAAGATATTCCATTAAAAGGTACAATCATAATCATTCAATTTATCTCTATATTTTTTTGATGGTTGATTGATTAGAAGTTATAAAATACACTACTAAATAAAAATAGATTCAAAAAAAGTTCCTTTTTTAGGAACTTTTTTTTGAGCAATTATTATGTTGAAACAGTAATATCGGAAGTCGGTGCAAAACTTACTATTTCTAACACAATTGGAGTGTCAGCTAAAATTCCGTCTCCTCCAGCAGGTACAGTAATCGCTAATGAGCCAACACCCGTTTCTCCAGGAGTATAAGCTGAGATACCACTCATTTGTAAAACACCGTTAATGTAGACATTAAAGTAGCTATTATTTGTCGGTAATGTCGGCAGTGTAGTAACTGCAGCGCCAGTATCAGTTAAAAAGTCAGCTGCGTCAATTGTTAAAGTTGCACTAGCTGCTGTAGAAGTGGTTGTAACATAGAAGAATCTTGAATCTGTTGGGACAGTTTCAATAGTTGAAGAAGCAGAAACTAGAATTTTCATTAGTTGAAGTGCCATTTGGATATGCTCCTTTCTATTATAAATGACTTTTTTCGAAAGGTTGTTGTTTATAAACCGATCTTTAAAACACACAGTAAAAATAGAAGCAATTTGTAAACAAGGTGGGGTTTTTGTAGGAGTAACAGAAAAAAAGTGAAAATTTGAGATACCCTTCCGAGTCAATCCACAGGGCATCTCTTTTAAGGGCAACAAGATTTACGAAATCAGTCATTATAAACTACATAATAATTCTATGTTAAAAATGACAGAAATGTATGGGGGACAAACTATATTACAAAAATTTTTTTAATTATTTAATCATACATTAGTATTTCGGCCCATGAAAAATACAAAAAGGATATTAATATTGAAATATGATATGATTTTTTAAATAATTGTACTAATTTTAAAGAATGGGGTTAAGTTATGATTCGAATTTTAATTGTAGATGATGATTCTCATATAAGGGAGTTACTGAAAATGTATTTACAATCTGAAGGCTATACGACATTTGAAGCGGCTAATGGAGACGAGGCTTCTATATTGCTTGAAAATCAACAAATAAATTTAGCAATCGTAGATATAATGATGCCTGGTAAAGATGGATATCAGCTATGTGAAGAAATAAGAGAGTATTATGATTTTCCTGTAATATTATTAACTGCAAAAAGCGAACTTTCTGATAAAGAAAAAGGGTTTGCAGTAGGCACAGATGATTATTTGACCAAGCCTTTTGAACCAAAAGAAATTCTTTTCCGGATTAAGGCGCTATTAAGAAGATACAATATGATTAGTGCTCAAAAAATAAAACTGAACGAAACGGTTATCGATCGAAAAAGCTATGAAGTGTATTGTAATGGAAAATTACTGATGCTTCCGATGAAGGAATTTGAATTATTGTCTCAATTGGCAAGTTATCCGGATCGACTATTTACACGTGATGAGTTGATCCAATTAATTTGGGGGGCTGATTTTGAAGGTGATGACCGTACGATAAATGTTCATATAAAACGATTACGTGAGAGGTTTTCTACTTTAACGGATGACTTTAGTATAAAAACAGTTCGAGGTGTTGGTTATAAATTGGAGGTCAAAAGAAAGTGAAAACTTTATACATAAGAATTGTTCTCACAATCCTCGGTGTAATGATTTGTAGCAGTTTATTGGCTTTCTTTCTTTCAAACGTGTATTACCACTATAATCTAAAACCTTATAATGATAAAAAATTAACTAAAATGGCTTTAGACGTTGGTACGTTTTATGAAAAAAATAATGAAATCGAATTAAGAAATTACTTAAATAGTATTAGTAAATTGGGATATCAAATTCTATTAGTAGATCAACGAGGAAATCAATCCTTTTATGGTAGTACTTTTAGAGAAAAGAAACTTGATGAAAAAGTGATTGATTCTGTTTTAAATGGGAAGGTCTATCATGGTATTGCCGAATTTCCAACATCATTATTTGTGACCGGTTTTTTTGATAATACTTTGAGTAATACAGTTGGCGTCCCTATTAAATCTAGTAATCAGCATTTGGCTCTTTTTATGCGTCCAAATGTACAGCTTCAATTTGGTGAATTGCGAATTCTCTTTTCCATTCTCCTTCTACTGACAATTGTATTAAGTATCGTATTTGTTCTAGTTAGTACAAGATATATTGTAAAACCGATTACTAAATTAACTGAAGCAACTAAAAAAATTGCAGAAGGAAAATATAATGTTCAATTGCAAATTAAACGACAAGACGAAATTGGAAAACTTGCTAATCACTTTTCGCATATGTCACAAAGATTAGGACAAATTGAAGCGATGCGACAAGAGTTTGTTTCGAATGTATCTCATGAAATTCAATCACCACTTGCATCAATACAAGGGTTTTCACAGTCACTACAAACTGAAAAATTAACCGAAGAGCAAAAGAATCATTACTTATCGATTATAGAAGAAGAAAGTAAGAGAATGTCCTTGTTAAGTAAACAATTATTAACATTAGCTGCATTGGACAAGGAAGAAAGTATAATGCAAAAAACAACCTTTGATGTTGCCGAACAAATTAAACAAGTCGTTTTTACTACTGAATGGAGTTGGAGAAACAAAGAGTTAGCTATTGATTTGGAATTGCCACAAACTTATGTGTTCGCTGACAAGAATCTACTGCATCAAGTTTGGACAAACCTAATGACCAATAGCATTAAATTTAATCATGAAGGTGGGTCAATCTCTATAAAACTGAGTAGTAATGAAGAGACTGTTCAAATTGAATTTCAAGATACTGGAATTGGTATTTCCGAAAAGGATTTACAACAAATATTTAATCGTTTTTTTATTGCAGATAAAGCAAGAAATCGAAAAGAATCCAGTAGTGGATTAGGATTAGCGATTGTTAAACAAATCATTGAATTACATAATGGGCATATAGAAGTAAGTAGTAAAGTAGGCAATGGAACCAAATTTCATCTAACCATACCTAAAATAAAAGAGGTCTGATTTATAATTGTAATCGACTGTTCACCTGTTGTTCATCTAACATTCCTATACTTTAAATTACAAAGAGTGATTCTTTTATTTACACTCTATAAAATTTAGTCAAGTTAAAGGAGATGAATGACAGGTGTTTCTTGCTTTAAGAGAATTCAAACACGCAAAATTACGTTTTTTATTAATTAGTCTAATCATGATCCTTATATCATTTTTAGTTTTATTCGTTTCAGGATTAGCGAAAGGTTTATCTTTTGATAATGCTTCTTCTATTGATAGCATGGCTTCAAACTATTTTGTTTTACAACAGGACTCGGGAAAACAAATTAATCATTCAATGTTAACGGAAAATCAAATAAATGAAGTTCAGAGGTTTGTTGGTGAGGAAAATTCCACTACTTTAGGCGTTCAAATGACTACGTTTCTAAAGGATGGCACATCTAAAAAAATTGATGTTACATTATTTGGAATTGATGTGAATGGATTGGCTGCTCCGAAGGTAATTGAAGGAGATATGATTAATAATTCAACAAAGAATGAAGTTGTAGGAGATATTTCTTTGAAAGAAAAAGGAATCAAACTTGGGGACAGTATTTCTGATCAAATCTCGGGTAGAGAATTTAAGGTTATTGGATTTACAGAGAATCAATCATATAGTCATGCACCGGTTATTCATATGAATTACAAAGAGTGGTCGATGGTGAATAGTAAGAATTCAATGAATGTAATCGCGTTAAAAACAAATGAAAATACTGCAAAACAGATAAATGAAAAAGTCTCTGGTGTAGAAGTAATTAATAAAAATCAAACATTAAAAGGCATACCTGGTTATAAAGAAGAACAGGGTTCTTTACTAATGATGATCGTTTTTCTATTCTTTATCGGGGCATTTGTGTTAGCAGTCTTTTTCTATATCGTTACGATTCAAAAAATCAATCAATTTGGCGTGCTAAAAGCAATTGGTTCAAAAACTAGTTATTTAGCTAAGAATATTATTTTTCAAGTTTTAACACTCACACTTTTAAGTCTATTGATAAGTATTTCAATCACATTTGGATTATCTAAAGTATTGCCAGCCGACTTACCTTTTGTATTTGATGCGCAGTTAATTATCGGAAGTTCATTATTATTCTTAATTGTAGCAATAGTAGGCTCATTAATATCTTTACTAAAAGTAGTAAAAATTGATGCAATTGAAGCAATAGGGAGGGCTTTTTAATGAGTAATAAACTAGTACTAGAAAATATTAGCAAAACATACAATGACGGAGATTCTTTAGCAACAACGGTACTAGATCATGTTTCCATTCAAGTAAAGGCAGGTGAACTAGTAGCAGTTGTAGGTCCGTCTGGCTCAGGTAAAAGTACTTTTCTTTCAATAGCAGGAGCATTACTATCTCCGACTAGTGGGAAAATTTTAATAGACGATATTGAAATAAGTAATCTCCCAGCTAATAAGTTGAATGAATTTAGACTATCTAAAATCGGATTCATTTTTCAAATGTCTAATTTAATCCCATATTTAACGGTTAAAGATCAGCTTCTATTAATTGCCGAATTAGCAGGAATAAAAAACAAAATTGCCGAGAAGAGAGCTAATGAACTACTTGAACAATTAGGATTATCAAAGAGGATGAAAAATTATCCAGAAAATTTATCAGGTGGAGAGAGACAAAGAGTAGCCATTGCCAGAGCACTTATGAATGATCCAGAAGTAATCTTTGCTGACGAACCTACAGCTAGTCTCGATTCTGAAAGAGGAAGAACTGTCGTAGAAATGCTATCTAAAGAAGTGAAGCGAAGACAAAAAGCTGCGATAATGGTTACTCATGATAAAAGGATGCTAGATTTATGTGATCGTGTTGTTTATATTGAAAATGGAAAACTTACTGAACAAATTTAAGGAAGACCCCGTTTTAATTGACGGTTTTTTCTTATTGTACTTTTTAATATTATGGTAATGTAACTTACTCAATAAAAATAATAAAGAACCCGTTCAAATCGATACTTCCTCATAACAGGTTCATGAG
>NZ_NUGT01000055.1 GCF_002574545.1 Bacillus sp. AFS055030 | reverse complement strand
TTAGTTTTCAAAGTTCATTTCGCCACTTACTTCTTAGCGACTTATATTATAATAACACATTCAAGTTTGTTTAGTCAATAACTTTTTTATGTTATTTTCTTGCCTCATCTATTGTTTTAATGTGACAACGTTTAATAATATACCATTATTCTTTTACGATTGCAATAACTTTATCATAAAAAAAGATAATGTTTCTTATTATAGTAAAAGAGACGTTAACTTTACTAAGCTCTAATTACTATAATAAAGAAACATTACACCGCGATTAAAGGTAATTCAACTACAAATAGTGATCCTTTGCCAAGCTCACTTTCTACGTAAACTATTCCGTTATGCATATCAACAATTTTCTTTACGATAGATAAACCTAATCCATTACCGCCGGTTGTTCTGTCTCTTGATTTATCTGCTTTATAAAACCTTTCAAATATATGCACCCGATCTTCTTCGGAAATACCAATTCCAGTATCTTGAATTTGTATAACCACCTTGTCATTATCTTGAACGGCAGATATAAATATATCTCCATTGTTAGGAGTAAATTTTATACTGTTTATAATTAAATTCATCCAAACTTGATTTAAAAGAGCTTCGTCTCCAATAATGTCAATTTTACCAAAGTTAACATGCATATTGATATTCTTTTCTATTATTTGGGGTTCGCAGCTTATCAATGCGTACATAAGTTGGCTATTTAACGAAAAATTATTCTTTTCTATTGGTTGGTTTTGTGACTCTAGTGAAGTTAGCTTTAGTAGGTTATCACTTAGCTTCGATAATCTTGTACTTTCATACTCAATTATATTTAAATATTGTTTTCGTTCTTCTAATGGCAAACTTTCATTTTGTAATACTTTAGCAAAACCTTTAATAGATGTTAAAGGAGATTGAATTTCATGTGAAACATTAGAAATAAACTCCTGTCGCATGTTTTCCATTTGATTTAAATTTTTTGCCATATGGTTAAAGCTATCTATTATCTGACCAATTTCACCACCAAATGCATTCCTAAATTTTTCAAGATCCACTGATACATTAAACTCTCCTCTTGAAATACTTCGAATTGCCTGCATTATTTCTTTTACCATTTTCATTTGCTTTGGATGATGGAACATTCTACCGAATATTGCACCTCCGAGCATTAACAGTAGAAAAGTTAAAAAAGTACTTATAATTTGTTTCGTTAAATTCGATAAATTTGTGAGTTGATGTTCATATAAGTAATAAGTAGAATAGTGAACAATCACGCTTCCTAGCGTTATTGCAGTCGTTAATAATAATATAGCCCCTATAATATCTCTAATTTTTTTTAGTACTTTCATTTTAATAACTCCATTCGATACCCTAAACCCCATACAGTAGAAATTTTAAAACCAAATTTTTTCTCAGGAAATCTTTCCCTTAATCTTTTTATATGAACATCAACAGTTCTTTCATCCCCTGCATAATCGAACCCCCAAATGTTTTCAATTAACTGTTCCCTTGAATAAGTTCTTCCTAAAGAACTCGCCAAAGTATATAAAAGCTCTAATTCCTTCAATGGCATGTTGACCACTTGGTTATTGTTTAGGACTTTGTAATTACCGTGATCTATCGTTAAATTTCCTATTTGAACAATTTGGGATGAAGATATTTTTGCTCTTCTTAACAAAGCTTTTACTCGAACAACCAATTCGACTGGTTCAAATGGTTTTACGATATAGTCATCAGTTCCTAACTTAAACCCTCTAACTTTTTGTTCGGTTTCACCTTTTGCAGTCAACATAATTATCGGGAGATCATATTCATTGCGTATTTCTCGACAGAGCTCAAATCCATCCATTTTGGGCATCATTAAGTCTATAATTAACATATCTATTTTGTTACTTTCAAAAACACTAAGTGCTTCAATACCATTTGTAGCCTCAAAAACAATAAAACCTTCTTCTTTAAGTAATACGTTTAACAGTTTTCGGATATGTGGATCATCATCTACGATTAAAATACTGGCCATAAAAACACCTTCCCTCAATATTATTACACTGCACTATTTACTCTTAATTGCTGATTAGCAAATTCCCTGTACATTATATGGTTTTTATACAATTCATCATGTGTTCCAATACCAGTTACTTTTCCATTGTCTAAAAATACAATTTGATCCGCATCGATAACTGTGGAAAGACGATGGGCAATAATTAAAGTAGTTCTTCCTTTCATTAAATTGGAAAGTGCATTTTGTACAACTAACTCCGACCTACTATCAAGATTGGAAGTTGCCTCATCCAGCATTAACAACTTAGGGTTTCTTAGTAAAGCTCTCGCAATCCCTATTCTTTGTCTTTGCCCACCAGATAGTTTTATACCTCGTTCTCCAACCTCCGTATCATAACCATCGGGTAAGTCATTTACAAATTGATCCACGTATGCCATACGTGATACATAAGTCAGCTCTTTATCAGGTATTTCTCTTTTAATTCCATAGCAAATGTTATCTCTAATTGTACCGACAATTAAAGGACTTTCTTGAGCAACATAACCTATTTGTTTTCTCCAGCTCTCTAAATTGAAGCTATTAATTGAATTATTCCCAATCGTTATATCTCCACTTTTTGGAGGATAAAATCTTTCAATAAGTGAAAATAATGTGGTCTTTCCGCTTCCACTTGGACCAACAATAGCCGTTACCTTACCTGGAGGGATCACAAAATTAAGATTAGTTAACAACTCTTCTTCCTTATACGCAAAATGTAACTTATTAATATTAATTGGTAAACTCATATCAACTTCTTTTTTTCCAGTTTGATAGTCTTCTTCATCTAACTCTAATATACTAATCATTCTTTCAGTAGCACCTTTTGTTTTTTGAAGCTCCGTAAAGAAATGTGTAATTTGTGTTACTGGGAAAATAATTTGGAATAAATATAATATATAGGCTACTAAAGCTCCTGCAGTTATTGCACCTGATGAGACTCTGACCCCACCGTATCCAATAATAACTACTAAAATAAGCATCATTACTAAGGAAACAATTGGTCCAATGAAAGAATGTAATTTCCCTTCCTTTATACCGAAAGATAATAAATTTATAATTCCCTTGTCTCCGTTTGAAATTTCGGTTGTTTCTGCATTCGAAACCTTTACTAATCTAATCTCTGAAAAAACTTGGTTTATTAATGATGTGAATTTTGCCGTTTCATCTTGAGTTGCTTTTGATAACTTTGACATTTGCTTTCCAATAGGGATAAATATTAAAGCAATGACAGGAATAATGCTAAAAGTTACTAAAGTCATTTTCCAATCTAATACTAGTAGTAATATAAAAGATCCAATAATTGAAATGATCCCTGTTAAAAAGTTAGTAATATGCTCTGTTATTAGTCCTTTTAAAACTGCTGTATCATTCGTAACGCGACTAACATTATCTCCGGTCTGGGTCTCATCAAAATAAGATATTGGGAGTACAATCATTTTCTTCCACAATCGGTGTCTAACATTTGCAACAACTGTGTTCCCTACCCGGCTAAGCAGATAAATAGAAGCTGCTGATGAAATAGCCTGTATTATTAGTACTGCAATAAATATAGCTATTTGCCCTGTACTTAAGGATGCTAATGAAAAACCATCTACAAATTTTTTTGTAAGCAAAGGTAATAGTAATCCTACTAAAGTAGTAGCTACACTTAATAATAAGCCTATTGCGAACAACCATTTAGGAGGATTAGCATTTTTTATTAAAGAAATAAAATTTCTCCAATCATTTTTTTTATTTAAATTAGTTTCTTCTTTCATATCTTTACTCCTTATACTTACTATTTTTTATCTACATTACCTTTAAAATTTACAATTAAAATATGAATAAAGAATGAACAAAATATTATTTTTTCACTTAAATCAATATATTAACTAATAATCTTTATAACGCAAAAAAAGCATCAGCCAAAT
>NZ_NUGT01000006.1 GCF_002574545.1 Bacillus sp. AFS055030 | reverse complement strand
AAATAGAAAGATACTTCCTCATAATAGGTTCATGAGGAAGTAAACCAGCAAATATTAGAAAGTTCCTTACTCATGACAGGTTTTAGTGGAAATCAACCAAAAATTGGCGTAGTTGACAAAATCATTTTTCAACACTCTGAAAAGGAGAACCTATAAAGTTCTCCTTTTTCTTATTTTTGTTCAACTAATGTTTGTGATTGTTTTAATGAAGCTAATGTCACAGAGCCAAGTGTTTTTGCTGCAATTAGCATAGCTTTTTCGTCAAAATCAAATTTTGGATGGTGATGAGGATATGCTTCTGTAACGTGAGGCGGTTTAGCTCCTGTGAAGAAGAAAGTTCCTGGTACTTTTTGTAAGTAGTATGCGAAATCTTCTCCGCCCATTTTAGGGTCCATTTCTTTTAATTGCCTAACTTCATCAATTGATTCGGCTACTTTAACTAATAAGTCAGTTTCTTTTTCATGATTTACTACTGGAGGATATCCATCATCGTATTTATATTCGTATGTAACATCATTTGCTAGACAAATGCCTTTTATGATTCTAGCTATTTGTTTTTTTACTTTCTCTTGTGTTTCCTTTTTGAACGTACGAACCGTTCCGATTAAAGTTGCTCGATCGGCGATAACATTAAAAGCATTTTTTGCTTCGAAACTTCCGATTGATAAGACTACAGTATCAATTGGATTTGTTTCTCGACTAACGACTTGTTGAAGTGCCATAACTAGTTGACTAGCAATCACAATACTGTCTTTTGTTCGATGGGGTTCTGCACCATGACCGCCTTGCCCCTGGATTGTGATTGAAAAACGATCAGCAGCTGCCATAATTGGGCCCTTTCGATAACCAATCGTTCCTAATTCTTCAATTGCCCACAAATGGGTTCCATAAACCTCATCAACACCGTCTAAACAGCCATCAGCGATCATCGAAATTGCTCCACCTGGTGCATATTCTTCTGCATGTTGGTGAAGTAACACAATTTTACCGTCCCATGAATCTTTTTGCTCATGAAGTGCCTTTGCTAAATATAGAAGTGTAGCAGTATGACCATCATGACCACATGCATGCATAACGCCAGGTACTTTTGAGGAATAAGGAACATTTTTCTCATCTTGAATAGGCAATGCATCAAAATCAGCTCGTAAGGCGATTGTTTTTCCAGGGTTTCGACCATGGATTGTAGCAACAACACCATTTCCACCGACATTTGATTTGAATGGAATATTTAATTGTTGATAAAAGTTTTGAATGAATTTTGCTGTCTCGTACTCTTTAAATGAAAGCTCAGGATTTTCATGTAAGTATCTACGTGTCGATACCATCTCCGGATAATATGAATCTAATAAAGAAAATAAATCTGACATTATTTCACCCTCCTACATACTATCTATATAACCTATTCAAGAAATGTAATTGATATCCTTCAAAATATCTTCCATTAAGAAATGACGAAAAATGTATTTCCAAGGAAATATCCATCGAAAATTAGGAAATAATGACTTATTCGTGGGAATAAATGGATATACTATTTGTTAGAAGGTAAGAGAAATGAAGGTGAAATAATTGAAAAAGTGGGGATTTTTAGCAATAGGACTGATAAGTGTCCTGTTAATTAGCTTTGTTGGATTTTTACTAATCGTTTTCTTAGGTAATTATGTTATAGATGAAGATAAGTTAGTCATCCATTCATCATCTGAAATGGTAGATTTAGAGGGGAATTTTATATCAAAGCTATATAATGAAAATCATCAAATCGTTTCAATTAATGATATACCTAATTATACTAAACAAGCTTTTGTTTCAATTGAAGATGAACGTTTCTATAAGCACCATGGAATTGATACTCAATCAATCTTTCGGGCTATAGTAAATGATATAAAAGCATTTAGTAAAGTACAAGGAGCGAGTACACTTACTCAACAACTTGCAAAGAATGTTTTTTTGACGCACGACAAAACATTTATGAGAAAAACAAAGGAAGTCATTATAGCAATTAATCTAGAAAGAAAGTATACAAAAGATCAAATTCTAGAAATGTATTTAAACCAAGTTTATTTCGGTCACGGTGTATATGGCATTGGCGGGGCTGCAAAATATTATTTCGGGAAAGATGTTAAAAATTTGACGATTGAAGAAAGTGCATCTCTAGCAGCCTTATTAAAAGCTCCGTCACATTATGATCCAATCACACAACCGGTGAGATCTTTAGAACGTAGGAATCTTGTTTTATATAAAATGCTAGATACTCATTATATAACTGAATCAGAATATGAGAAAGCTAAAAGCAAACCAACAGTATTACATATTACAGAACAAAAATTTGAAAATGGATATGCTACATACATAGATATGGTTATAAAGGAAGCAAAAGAGAAATACGGCATTTCTTATGACCAACTTTTAAATGGTGGATACAAAGTTGTCGTTCCAATCCATAAAAAAACACAATTAACCGCCTATAAGTATTTTAAAAATGGAAACTATTTTCCGGGAACTGATCAAAATGCTGAAGGTGCCTTCGTATTAATAAACTCGGAAACTGGTGGTGTTGAGGCGGCAATTGGAGGTAGAAATTACTATTTTCAAGGACTAAATCGAATTAACGTGAAAAGACAACCTGGTTCAACAATGAAGCCTTTACTTGTTTATTCACCAGCACTTGAAACTGGAAATTACAATCCGTATTCTTTATTACCTAATGAGCAAAGTGCATTAGGAGACTATAAACCAAAAAATTATAATGGAGTTTATACGAAGACAATTTCGATGTTTAATGCATTAATAGAGTCAGCGAATGTACCAGCAGTATGGTTATTAAATGATATTGGAATTGATCAAGCAAAAGAATATCTAGAAAAAATGGATTTGAGTATTCCTGATCAAGGTTTAAGTATGGCGCTTGGGGGACTTAAGATTGGTTTAACACCATTAGAGCTAGTAAAAGCTTATAGCGCTTTTGATCATGATGGAGATGCATTAGAGCCTTTCGTTATTAATGCGATTTATGATCGAAATAATGAATTAGTTGCCGAAGTGAAAATTAAGGAATATAAAGTGTTTTCATCACAAACCTCTTGGTATATGACGAAAATGCTAAAAGGTGTTGTAAATGAAGGGACAGCTAGTAGAGGAAGTTTTAATGGCGATTTAGCTGGTAAAACGGGATCTACGAATATACCTGGCCAAACAAACGGAAACAAAGATGCTTGGTTTGTAGGCTATACACCAGACGTTGTAGGGGCAATTTGGATGGGATATGATAAAACAGATTCAAAACATTACTTAAGAAATGGTAGTACCTATCCAACTATATTATTCAAAAAGATTTTAAGTGAAGCAGGAAGAGAACCATCTACAAAATTTAAAAAGCCAAAAAATATCGACGATTTAGAATCACCGATAAATTTAGAGCCTATTTCTAATGTTCAATCAAAAGTATCTTTCTCTCCATTTGGATTATTCACGGTTGTCATTAATTGGAATGCACCAACTGACCACAGACAACAATATCGAATCTATCGAGTGAAGAATGGAAAAGAGAAATTAATAGATACTGTTACTGGTTTAGATGAGTACAAAGATTCCTTCGTAAATGTATTTAATGTACCTTCTTATTATGTAGTACCGTACAATCCTCAAACAAAAGAAGAAGGTCAGAGGTCTAAACTTGTCAAACCTAACATAAGAAATAAGGAATAGACATTTTAAGGCTCTCCTTCTTATCACATGATTTGAAGGGGAGTTTTTTATTTCCATATTAAAACTATTTATAAAAAAACTGTATCTCTTAAAAAATAATCGTAAAGAGATTAAGTAGATTGAACTATGAGATCAAATCGAACATAAAAAAAAGAATGATTAAACTACTTTATTTTATAAAAAGTAGTATTAAATAAAGATTATTGATTCGATATTTTAGACATATTTTGATATAATTTTTAATGGGAAAAGTCTGGTAGTAAAATAGACCTATTAATTGAGAAAAATTGTAAAATCAGTGAACATTATGTGTCAAAATTCGAGTTTTCTATACAATTAATGGTTCAATCAGTATATTTAATAGTAGAGTTTGGAAAAGTGAAAGGGAGACTTTGAAGGATGAAAAAAGATTTTAACGATACATTTCTTAAAGCGATTAAGGGAGAAGAAGTAACGCATACACCAGTTTGGTATATGAGACAAGCAGGGCGTTCTCAGCCAGAATACCGAAAAATAAAAGAAAAATATTCTTTATTTGAAATTACTCATCAACCTGAATTATGCGCTTACGTAACAGCGCTTCCAGTGGATCAATATAATGTTGATGCAGCTATTTTATATAAAGATATTATGTCTCCACTTCCTGCAATTGGAGTAGACGTAGAAATTCAATCAGGAGTAGGACCGGTAATAAGCAATCCTATTCGTTCTTTAGCAGATGTAAAAAAGTTAACTGATATTCATCCAGAAGAGCAATTACCTTATATCTATGAGACGATTAAATTATTAACAACAGAGGTTCTTTCTGTTCCATTAATTGGATTCGCGGGTGCACCTTTTACAGTTGCTAGCTATATGATCGAAGGAAGACCATCAAGAAGCTATAATAAAACAAAATCATTTATGTATGCAGAGCCAGAAGCATGGTTTGCTTTAATGGATCATTTAGCAGACATGACAATTAAATACGTAAAGGCTCAAGTAAAAGCAGGGGCAAGTGCAATTCAATTATTTGATTCATGGGTTGGTGCTTTAAATGCTACTGATTATCGCATTTATATTAAACCATGCATGGATAAAATTTTTACAGCACTTAAAGCAGATCATATTCCAACGACTATGTTTGGAATTGGAGCAAGTCATTTAATTCATGAATGGAATGAACTACCTGTAGATGTAATTGGTTTAGATTGGAGAACTTCTATTACTGAAGCTCGCTCTTTAGGCATTACGAAAACACTTCAAGGGAATTTAGATCCTTCGTTTTTATTAGCACCATGGGAAGTTATTGAGAAACGTGCAAAGGAAATATTAGATGAGGGTATGGCAAATCCAGGTCATATTTTCAACTTAGGTCATGGGGTATTCCCTGAAGTAAATCCTGATACTCTTAAACGTTTAACAAGTTTTGTACATGAGTATTCATCAAGGGTTAAAGCTTAATTTAAAAGGACTATGGTGATGACATGAAAGAAAAAATCGGTTTATTAGTTATGGCTTACGGCACGCCATACAAAGAATCAGATATTGAGCGTTATTATACAGATATTCGTAGAGGTAGAAAGCCGAGCCAAGAAGCGCTAGAAGAATTGACAGAACGATATCGTGCAATTGGGGGAATCTCTCCTTTAGCAAAAATAACAATTGACCAAGCAAAAGCATTAGAAGAAGATTTAAATAAGATCCAAGACAAAGTAGAATTCAAAATGTACATCGGACTGAAACATATCGAACCATTCATTGAAGATGCAGTAGATGAAATGAAAAAAGACGGTATAACAAAAGCAGTTAGTATCGTACTTGCACCACATTATTCTACGTTTAGTGTTAAATCGTATAACGAACGTGCTACAAATCATTCAGAAAAAATTGACGGACCAAAGATTATCCATGTAGATGATTGGTATAAGGAAGAACGATTTATTCAATATTGGGTTCGTGAGGTAGAAGCAATTCTTGAACCAATGAATGAAGAGCAACGTGTGAAAACGGCATTTATTTTTTCAGCACATAGTTTACCTGAAAAAATTCTTAACTTTGGAGATCCATACCCAGAGCAACTTAAAGAAACTGCCGAGTTAGTAGTACAGCAATCAGATATTCGTCATTATTTTCTAGGTTGGCAAAGTGCTGGTAATACACCAGAGCCTTGGCTAGGACCAGATGTACAAGATTTAACACGTGAGTTGGATGAAAATTATGATTTTGAAACGTACGTCTATTTACCATTAGGATTTGTAAGTGAACATTTAGAAGTACTTTATGATAACGATATAGAATGTAAACAAGTAACCGAAGAAATTCAAAAAGCATATGTTCGTCCACCGATGCCAAATACGGATCCATTATTTATTAGTGGACTTAGTACAGTTGTATTAAGAAAATTAAACGAACAATAATATGGTTTTGAAATAGGAGGTAAAGAAGTGAATAAGAAGGTTGTCATTATTGGTGGCGGTATTACTGGATTGACATCTGCCTACTATTTAAAACAAGAAAAATTAAAAAATAATCTTCCGATTGATATTCAATTAATTGAAGGTTCATCAAGGCTTGGAGGAAAAATCCAAACAGTTAGAAAAGATGGATTTGTAATTGAGCGTGGTCCTGATTCATTTTTGGCAAGGAAAAGAAGTGCCTATCGATTAGCTGAAAACCTAGGTATCCAAGATCAAATCGTATTTAACTCCTCTGGAAAATCTTATGTATTAGCTCATAATAAATTACACGGTATGCCAGAAGGTTCAAACATGGGGATTCCTACACAAATTAAACCATTTATTTTTTCAGGTCTATTTTCACCAGCAGGAAAAATTCGTGCGGGATTAGATTTTGTTTTACCAAAAACACATGTCCAAGGAGATATGTCATTAGGTAAATTTTTTAGAAGAAGACTTGGGAATGAAGTAGTTGAGAATCTAATTGAGCCCCTTTTATCAGGGATTTATTCAGGCGATATTGACCAAATGAGTTTAATGGCGACATTTCCTCAATTCTTCCAAATTGAACAAAAACATCAAAGTATTGTTTTAGGTATGAAAAAAGAGATGCCTGCAAAGAAATCAAAAGGTCCGAGAAAAGGTATTTTCCAGACTGTAAGTACAGGCCTTCAAACAATCGTTGAACGAATTGAAGAAGAGTTAGATCCGGAAGAAGTTTTAAAAGGTGTACAAGTAGTTAATATAAATAAAATTGGAAAAAAATATGAGATTGTACTTAGCAATAATGAAAAGATTGAATCAGATTCAATTATCGTTACTGTACCTCATCGTTTCATTCCACAATTATTTAACGATAAACCTGTATTTGAGCCTTTCAAAAAAGTACCTTCAACATCAGTTGCCAATGTTGCACTTGCTTTTCCAGAGCATGCGATTAAGAAGGATATAGATGGTACAGGCTTTGTTGTTTCACGAAACAATGATTATAATATAACAGCGTGTACATGGACTCATAAAAAGTGGGCACATGCTTGCCCAAAGGGTAAAGTTCTTTTACGTTGTTACGTTGGACGACCTTACAATAAAGAAATAGTCGATAAAACGGATGAAGAACTTGTTGAAATTGTATTAGAAGATTTAAGAAAGACGATGGATATAACTGAAAAACCAGAGTTTTATATTGTTTCCAGATGGAAAGATGCTATGCCTCAATATACGATTAATCATAAAGAGCGTACGAGAAATATGGAGCAATATTTACAAAAAGAAATGCCTGGTGTATCGGTAATCGGTTGCTCTTTTTATGGGTCCGGCTTACCTGACTGTATAGATCAAGGTGAAAAAGCAGTTTCAGATACAATTGAATACTTGTTCGCACATGAAAAACAAGCAGTTCGAAATTATTAAGGCTTTTAAAAAATGTAATAAAGATTAGAGCAACCAAAAAAGTAGATTGATACTTTTTTGGTTGCTCTTTTTATTTTGTCTCTGTATTAATAATCTGTTTAATAAAGCGGAACTTAAAAACTATCTTTTAAGCAATTGGAGCAAGTGTTACTGTAGCAGTCGTGTTGTTCTTCAATCGTCGAATTACAGTGTTTACATAATTTTTTTGGTAATCGTTTTAAAAATTCGGACATTTTTACTAGCATATTACCCTCTCCTTTAGTTAACTTATTAGTATTGTATTACTACAACGTATTTTGTGTCAATCTGTATTAGTACAATTTTTAAAAAATAATTTAAATGCCTATTTTTGTTAAACAGTAAGGACAAGCTTATAAATTTAAAATTTCATAGAAATAATAAGGACAAAGGAGTGTGTTTGTTTTATGAAAGTGACCGTTATTGGATATTGGGGCGGCTACCCAGGGAAAGGTGAGGCAACTTCATGTTATTTATTTAAATCAAAAAATTTTAATCTATTGGTTGATTGTGGTTCAGGTGCATTAGCTACATTACAAAATTACATAGATCCTAATAACTTAAATGCTGTAATCCTATCACATTATCATCATGATCATATTGCAGATATAGGCGTACTACAATACTTCAAACTTGTAAACGATGGAGTGGATCAGTTTCCTTTACCTATATACGGACATCATTTTGATCATGCAAAATTTAATTCCTTAACATATAAAGAAGTAACAAAAGGATATGAATATGATCCGAATGAAGGCCTCAACCTAGGACCATTTACTATTCGTTTTATGAAAACAGTTCACCCGGTAGATTGCTTTGCTATGCGAATTGAAACGACAACCCACTCGGTAGTCTATACAGCTGATTCAAGCTATACTGAGGACTTCATACCGTTTTCTTCCAATGCGGATTTACTGATAAGTGACTGTAATATGTATGAAAACCAAGATGGATCTAAAGTGGGGCATATGAGCAGCAAAGATGCAGCAACAATTGCAAATGAAGCAAATGTAAAAGAACTATTATTATCACATCTTCCGCATAAGGGAGATACAAAAAACTTATTAAGTGAAGCCAGAAAGTATTATAATGGACTTGTTCATTTAGCTTATACAGGATTTGAATGGAAATCGAAGTGATAGGAGGATACGTATGCTATTTTTAGATAATAGGGGGATAACAGATCCAACATTAAATTTAGCGATGGAAGAATATGCGCTAAAAAATCTAAATCCTGAAAATACATATTTTTTATTTTATATTAATGAACCATCAATTATTATTGGTAAAAATCAAAATACTGCCGAGGAGATTAATGCATCATATGTAAATGATCATCATATCCATGTCGTTCGAAGATTATCTGGCGGTGGAGCGGTATACCATGATTTAGGGAATCTTAACTTTAGTTTTATTACAAAAGATGACGGTGACAGCTTTCATAATTTTAGAAAGTTTACCGAGCCAGTGATTGAGGCATTAAGAGAACTCGGTGTGAATGCTGAACTAAGTGGAAGAAATGATATTTTAGCAGAAGGTAGAAAAATTTCGGGTAATGCACAATTTTCAACAAAAGGTAGAATGTTTAGCCATGGTACATTGTTATTTGATAGTGATATAGATGAAGTTGTTAATGCATTAAATGTAAAACTGGAAAAAATTCAATCGAAAGGAATTAAATCAGTCCGAAGTAGAGTTGCCAACATTAAGGAGTTTTTAAAAGACGATTTAACAATCCTAGAATTCAAAGATTTAATTTTACAATCTATTTTTAAAGAACATGGGAAAATAGAACGATACGAATGGACAGATGAGGATCTAAAAAATATTCAAGAACTCGCTGAAAGTAGATACCGAAATTGGGATTGGAATTTTGGAAAATCTCCTAAATGTAATATACAACAAAGTAAAAGATTTACAGCTGGTTCAATTGATCTTCGTTTAGATGTAAACAAAGGATTCATTGAGAATGTTAAAATTTATGGTGATTTCTTTGGGGTGGGCGATGTCTCTGATATAGAACAGCTTTTGATTGGCAGTAAATTTGATCAACAAGAGATTGAAAATAAGCTAAATGGTGTTAATTTTACCCATTATTTTGGTAATGTAACGAAAGAAGAATTTATGAGTTTATTATTTTAAAAAAAGAGTAGGGAACTACTCTTTTTTTGTTTGCAGAAAAAATTAGAAGTCTAAAAAGTGCTAGTTTTCTCACTTGTCAGAATTGTTTTCTAGCAATATAATATATTTAGAATATTTTAAATTTTTATATTTAAAAGGGGGTAATTTTTCTTGAATTTAGTTGAAACACTGTCACAATCAGCTTTGGGACATCCAGAACATTCTGCTATTATCTTTGAAGGGCAAACATTTTCATACTCAACACTAGAAACTTATATTACGAAATTTGCCAGTGGCCTCTCAAAACTAGGGATTGAAAAGGGAGATAAAGTAGCCCTAGTTGTTGGTAATTCTCCCCATTTTATTATAGCGCTATACGGTGCGTTGAAGGTTGGAGCGGCTGTCATACCGGTAAATCCTCTATATGCACCAGATGAATTAGTATACATATTAACAAACGGCGACGCAAAAGCAGTAATCACCTTAGACTTATTTCTTCCACTAGTAGAAAAAGCTTCACCGATTCTTCCTAATATTGAACACTTCATTATTTGTGAAACAAAACAAGAAAATCCTTATGAATTTGAGAACAATAAATTGAAATCGTTTACAAATGTAGTTGGACTTGGAAATCTAGATTTCAAAGGACCTAAATTACATGATGATGATTTAGCAGTCATTTTATATACTTCTGGTACAACAGGAAAACCAAAAGGAGCTATGTTAACGCATAAAAACCTATATTCAAATGCCATGGATGCTGGACACTTCTTAGGCTTTTCAAGTACAGAAAAGGTAATTGCAACCTTACCTGCTTTCCATGTATTTTGTTTAACGGTAGCTTTAAATGCACCTTTAATGTATGGAGCTACTGTTATTTTAGTGCCTAAATTTAGCCCAAAAGAAATATTTGATATTATTCGTACATACAAAGCAACTGTATTTGCAGGTGTGCCTACAATGTATAATTTCTTATATCAATACCCTGAAGGTAAGACTGAAGACTTTGAATCAATCCGACTTTGCATTTCGGGTGGTTCATCATTGCCAGTTGCACTTTTAGAGAATTTTGAGAAGAAATTTAACGTAATTATTTCGGAAGGCTATGGATTGTCAGAAGCTTCACCAGTAACGACTTTTAATCCATTAGACCGTCCAAGAAAACCAGGGTCAATTGGAACAAATATTAGCAATGTAGAAAATAAAGTAGTGAATGAACTTGGTGAAGAAGTTCCAGTAGGTGTAGTAGGTGAATTAATTGCCCGCGGGCCTAATATTATGAAGGGCTATTATAATATGCCAGAAGAAACAGCAATGACGATTCGTGATGGTTGGTTATATACTGGTGACTTAGCAAGAAAAGACGAAGATGGTTATTTCTATATTGTCGATCGTAAAAAAGAATTGATTCTTGTTGGCGGCTATAATGTATACCCTCGTGAGGTAGAAGAGGTAATATATAATCATCCAGATGTTGTTGAATGTGCGGTGATCGGGTTACCAGATGAAAACTTTGGAGAAAGTGTAAAAGCTTATGTTGTTTCAAAAAATCCTTCATTAAGTGTGGAAACTTTGGCTGAATATTGCAAGGCACACTTAGCCAAATATAAAGTACCAAGATCAATAGAATTCATTCCAGAGCTACCAAAAAATGCAACTGGTAAAATACTTAGAAGAGCTTTAAAAGATTCAGTTACACAATAAATTGAGGTAATAGAAGTACAACCCGAATAAGGTTGTACTTTTTTAGTTTAAGAATAGTGAAGCCCTGTATTGTCAGTAGTTTTAGATAGAAATTTGTACTCAATTATTTAGAGGTATAAATCCTTATTTATAAAATAATAATAGTTAATAAGTTTTTAGTTAGTTATAGTTAATTGCAGTTACTTTGAAGAAGTATTTGGAATTAAAAAGTGGGACGAATTAACTCCAGAAGAGGATACAGATAAATCAATGTGGTCTTTCTTCTTAAACAGAGCAAAAAATGAAGAAAATATATGAGATTGAAAGAAAAAAATTCCAAACTACGATCTACTAGTCGTGGTTTTATTTTTTATATCATTATTTAGGAGTAATCTTAATTCAACTAAAGTATTTAACAAAAATAATAGGTTGCTGTTCTAAAAAATTGGACAAAGTTGATAATATAGAATGGGGGGAGATTTTATGAGGAAAGAAACCAAATCTAAATTAACCAAATTCATTTGTATTGGTTATCTCGTTTATATCATTTTAGTCCTGTTATATTTTTATGTTTTTACAACTTCCGACCTACCTTCAAAATATAAGGGAACATTTGTAGATCCACATACTTTTATGAATCATAAAGAAGCTAATTTAAGCTCTAGTTATAGCACATTAAAAAATGTTCTTTACTTTATTACCTTACCGATTGATTGGATTGTATTATCACTTTTATTATTAAGTGGCTCAATTGAAAGATTAGGTAACTCATTATCTAAGTTGACTAGATTTAAGTTCATACAAGTTTTTTTATATTTCTTCTTTGTCTCGATCGTTACATATATCGTTACATTTCCAATTGATTTTTATCGATATAAATTATCGACGAAATACGGATTGTCTGTTCAAACATTTAATGCGTGGATGAAGGATGAAATGATTGGTTTTTGGATAAATTTTGCCATGATGTTTTTTGTGATGTATGTTGTGTATTTATTAATCAAAAAACAGCCAAAGAAATGGTGGTTAACTGCATGGCTATTAAGTATTCCTTTTACGATTTTCTTAACATTTATTCAGCCTGTAGTAATTGATCCATTATATAATGATTTTTACCCGTTAAAAGATAAAACTTTAGAAAAGAAAATTATTACACTTGCGAAAGAAGCAAATATTCCTGCACATCGGGTATATGAAGTAAATATGTCTACTAAGACAACTACTTATAATGCCTATGTTACAGGTATAGGTAAAAACGCTAGAATTGTATTATGGGATACAACTCTTAAAGGGCTAACTGAAGATGAAATTATGTTCATTATGGCTCATGAAATGTCACATTACGTCCACAAAGATATCTATAAATCAATGTTTGGTATGCTAGCAGGTAGTTTAGTCGGTCTGTATATTATTCATTTATTAATGAGGTATGTACGATCAAAGAGTAGGAGTAGTCATTCAAGCGAAAAATTTGCCGTCATCCTAACCTTATTTTTGATCATTAGTGGAATTGTGGGCTTCATTTCTGATCCAGTATCAAATGCATTTTCAAGAAGTGCCGAAAAAAGAGCAGATTTATATGCAGTTAAGCTAACAAATAATTCAGAGGCAGGAATTATAGCGTTTCAAAAATTATCCAAAAACAGTTTGTCTCAAGTAAATCCACCATTTTTAGTAAAATTATTCAGATATGATCATCCGAGTATGTTGGAAAGAATGAAGTATTTAGAGGCGGCTGAAAAAAGAAATAACAAATAATTTCACTGATGTATTAGCTTGTAGAGTGATTGGTTTTATCCAATATCTACAAGCTTTTTTTATTCCTCCATTTGAAATAGATGATGGACACTCGTCTAAAAACACCTATTAAGGGTGTTTTTTATTTAAGTGAAATAACGTTTATTCTTTAAAAAGTTGAGCTGTCGAAAATTCTTTTGAAAATATTTTCAGAATTTAATATCAAATCCGAATATACTGTTATATAATAACATAAGTAAACAATATCTGTTATATAACTGAATGGAGGGATCATATGACAACTGAGCTTTCAAAAATCAAAGTTCTAGGTAATCATGTAGAGGGTTCAACTGACATTCTTACGACTGAAGCATTAAGTTTCTTAGAGCAATTACATCTGAAATTTGATGAACGTAGACAGCAGCTGTTATTAAACAGAAAAGAAAGAATGCGCTTATTGCAAAATGGGGGGAAGCTCCAATTTTTAGAGGAAACAAAACATATTCGGGAAAGTGAATGGACAATTGCACCTATTCCAGCGGATTTACAAGATCGAAGAGTAGAGATAACAGGACCAGTTGATCGAAAAATGATTATTAATGCATTGAACTCTGATGCGTTTGTTTTCATGGCTGATTTTGAAGATGCTACTTCTCCAACTTGGGAAAATATCATTTCGGGTCAAGTTAATTTAAGAGATGCTGTGAATCGAACAATTTCACTTCATTCAAATGGAAAAACATATAAGTTAAAAGAGAAGCCAGCTGTACTATTAGTTCGACCAAGAGGCTGGCACTTAGAAGAAAAACATATCACCGTAAATGGTGAAAACATGTCTGGTAGTTTAGTAGATTTTGGACTTTATTTCTTTCATAATGCGAAACAAGCAATTAAAAACGGCTCAGGACCTTATTTTTATTTACCAAAAATGGAAAGTTATTTAGAAGCAAGATTATGGAATGATGTTTTTTTATTTGCTCAAAATGAATTGAATATACCTATTGGAACGATTAAAGCAACTGTATTAATCGAAACAATTGCTGCTTCATTTGAAATGGATGAAATACTTTATGAATTAAAGGATCATTCAGCAGGGTTTAATTGCGGTAGATGGGATTATATTTTTAGCTTTATAAAAATGATGCGATACGACAAATCAATTATTTTACCTGATCGATCTGTTGTGACGATGGAAGTACCTTTTATGCGTTCTTATTCTCAAAAAGTTATTCAAACTTGTCATCGTAGAAATGCTCCAGCAATTGGAGGAATGGCAGCACAAATTCCAATTAAAGATGATAAAGAGAGAAATGAAATTGCGTTTGAAAAGGTAAGGAAAGATAAAGAGCGTGAAGCAAAGGATGGACACGATGGAACCTGGGTAGCCCATCCTGGTTTAGTAGCTGTAGCTCTTGAACAGTTTAATCGATTTATGCCTACACCTAACCAGATTCATAGAAAGCGTGAGGATGTTAATGTAACTGAAGCGGATCTTTTAGAGATTCCTAGTGGTGTTATTACTGAACAAGGTCTCAGAACGAATATAACAGTTGCGATCCAATATATTGAGGCATGGATAAGTGGTCGAGGCGCGGTGCCATTATACAACTTAATGGAAGATGCTGCCACTGCTGAAATTTCGCGTGCGCAAATTTGGCAATGGGTGCGTCATGAAAAAGGTGTTTTAGAGGATGGTACAAACATAACTTTACAATTAGTGGATTCATTAAAAAATGAAGAAATGATGAAGCTCCAACTAGAAATGGGGAAAGAACAATTCGAAGCAAAACGATTTAAAGAAGCAATTGAATTATTTGATGAGTTAATTAGCAACGATGAATTTACTGACTTTCTGACTTTAAAAGGATATAACTTTTTATAATATTAGGAGGAAATGAATATGACGAAAAATCGTGAAAAGCGTATTGCTGAATTACAAGAAAGCTGGGAGCTTGATTCTAGATGGAATGGTATTACAAGAACATACACTGCTGAAGATGTCATTAAATTAAGAGGATCAATTGATGTTGAACACACATTGGCGAAAAAAGGCGCGGAAAAATTATGGAAGCTTTTAAACGAAGAAAGCTATGTTAATGCACTAGGAGCATTAACTGGAAATCAGGCAATTCAACAAGTTAAAGCAGGTTTGAAGGCTATTTATTTAAGTGGTTGGCAAGTAGCTGCTGATGCGAATCTTTCAGGTCAGATGTATCCAGATCAAAGCTTGTATCCGGCAAATTCTGTACCTGCAGTTGTAAAACGAATTAATCAGGCTTTTCAACGTGCAGATCAAATTCAATATGTAGAAGGTGGAGAAGAAATCGACTACTTCGCACCGATTATGGCAGATGCAGAGGCTGGCTTCGGTGGACAATTAAATGTATTTGAATTAATGAAAAGTATGATCGAAGCAGGGGCGGCAGGTGTACATTTTGAAGATCAATTGTCTTCGGAGAAAAAATGTGGCCATTTAGGTGGGAAAGTATTATTACCAACACAAACGGCGGTTCGTAACTTAATCTCTGCTCGTTTAGCAGCGGATGTAATGGGTGTGCCTACCCTTATTGTTGCAAGAACTGATGCTGATGCAGCAGACTTAATTACAAGTGATATTGATCCAGTCGACAAACAATTTATTACAGGTGAAAGAACACCAGAAGGCTTTTATCGTACAAAAGCTGGGTTAGATCAAGCAATTGCTCGTGGGCTTGCTTATGCACCGTATGCAGACTTAGTTTGGTGTGAGACGTCAGAGCCAAACTTAGAAGATGCAAAACGTTTTGCAGATGCAATTCATGCAAAATTCCCAGGTAAATTACTAGCTTATAACTGCTCACCTTCATTTAACTGGAAGAAGAAACTAGATGACGAAACAATCGAGACATTCCAACAGCAAATTGCAGCAATGGGTTATAAATTCCAATTTGTTACCCTTGCTGGTTTCCATGCATTAAACTTTGGCATGTTTGAATTAGCTAGAAACTACAAAGATCGTGGAATGGGAGCATATTCTGAACTTCAACAAGCTGAATTTGCAAGTGAAAAATATGGCTATACTGCAACAAGACACCAACGCGAAGTTGGAACAGGATATTTTGATCAAGTAGCTCAAGTAATTACTGGAGGAACTTCTTCAACAACTGCTTTAAAAGGCTCTACCGAAGAACAACAATTTTCATCTAAATAATTTAGTAAAAAACCACTTTTTTCAAATATGAGAAAGGTGGTTTTTCTATTGGCTATTTCCTAAAATTTAGTAAACAATGACACTTTTGTTAAAGTATTCAAAAAATGATTTTATAAATAAAGATTTGTGATATTATTTCTCTAACATCAATGTTGCTACTATACTTCATGTTAAAAAAATTTTTTTCTGATCTTGTTAAATTTAATTGTTGGCCTTTAATTTTAATTGTTTGAGAGACTGCTAATAGCCAACAAAATTTAACATTTCAATACTACTAACAGAAGGAGTTGTAAGGATGAATCATGTGAAAGGACAAGTAAAAGTATTAAATGAGTACGAGATTAATAAATCAACAATGGCAATCATTCCAGAATTTACGGTCGATTTAGTAGTGATTTCAAAGGTATATGAAACAGATGATAATTTTTATGTTTTAATGAAACCGATTGAAATTATTGAAAGAAGCTGTGCTTATTTCGGAAGTAGTTACCGGGGAAGGCGCGAAGGAACTAAACAAATGATTTCCATCACTCATAAACCACCAATAGCGATCAGCTCAATGAATCAAATTTTCTTTTTCCCCACTTCATCTTCATTAAAAGTAGAATGTTCTTGGATCTCCTACAATCATGTTGCTAATTTCAGAGGCGGTAAATATAATCGATCAGTAGTTGTATTTATGAATGGTGTTGAACTTCCATTAGAAATATCCCGAGGCTCATTTGAAAACCAATTATACCGAACTGCACATTTAAGGGCTATTTATGAGGATCGGCTCAATCCTGAAAATATCCAACAGAAATCTTATAAACTAATCCCTGATAACGAAATTACTTCATATATAAAAGGAATATCAATACACGAAAAATAAATGTGAAAGATTAAGTTTTGACTACTTAACGATTAGTGAAGTAGTTTTTTTATAGTGATTAATTGAAAATTAGGTAAAGGAAGAGAGTATTGAGAAATTCCGAAATTTAATCCATTAAATTCTTAATAAGTAGGATTATTTGTTATTTCTAATTCAACATAATGCCAGATTAGTTATAATGAACGAAACGGCTCCATTTTGCTTTTCGTAGGTTGCACTTGGCAAGAATGGTAGTAATCAAAAAAGTCTACCAAAACCAAATGTAGAGCTACAAACAAAAGGAGCCGTGTATTATGAAGGATGGTCAAAAAATTATTGTTTTAGACGTTTCAAAAGATATTATTGTTGTTGGAATTGGGAATGGTGAGTTGACAGTTTCGTTCATATCAGTTGATCAAGGGAGATCATTCATACGTTTTTGACCAATTTAGAAAGCCCTGTTCCATATAGGCATAGGACTTCCTTCTTAAGATTAATCTATATCAACCTGTCTTAATTTTTTGTGCCAAATTGATTTTAATGGAGTAGCAAATTGGGTCTCAAATACAATTCTTTTTTACTGGAATGAAATACAAACAATTCATACCATTTTACAATTTATCCTTAGTCGTCATTTTCTTGAATTAGAGAAAATTCATCTACAATTATTCCTTCTGTGCCAAAAAATCCATCAGCGCCTATAGTAATTGTAACAATCGCTCCTTTAGTATGCTCAGGTGCTTGTGCCAATAGATTAAAGACTCTATAGTTCCCTTCATTCATTTCAGGTAGCGTTAATCTATTAAATGTTTTTGTAAAAGTTTGTAGAACAGTTCCATTTTTATCTATGAATTGTAATGTGACAACTGTTGTTGGATTTTCTGGAGAATCTATTCCAGAAGTAGTATTATCATCAGCGAGTGAACCAGTTAATCGGTATACGATTTCTTCTTCTAATCCTTTACTAACTACTTGGCGTATAGCCGAATTAGGATCCATAACTGCTACAAAGTTTCCTTCGAACTGTCGTTTTGCATTTGAAACAGCTGCAGTTCCAAATACAACTGTCCATGGAGCTAAAACTCCTGACTCAAATCCACCATTTACTAGTAATTCAGTATTTTTACTAGACATTCCTATCTCTCCTTTTTATTAAAGATAATATATTAAATTCAAAACAAGAAGAGAGTGTTTGGACTAGCATCACTTTAATTTAAAATGTACTATTTTATTAGTTAATAGAGTAGATTTAATTAGTTTTTGAAGAAAACTACCTTGAATTAATTGATAGGAGGACTAACTAAAACCGTTCCTGCTTTTAGTTGTTTCTAAGCGTTTCAATTCTATGTTTATTAAATGAAATACGCATTGAAAGACTTACAAAAAACAGACTAAGAAGTACTTATTAAATTAACAAATCCTATTTCAACGCATTGAAAATCTCCTTTTTCCATTAAGTGAAGTAGTTTTTTTATCTATTTTAAAAATAGTGTATTAGAATTACATTAAGCATTATTAGGAGCAAATTAGTAAAAAAATATTTATATGATCATCAGTCAAATTATTACAAAAAATACTTGTTAGAATCATTTATTATTATTGAATAAATAGTTATATGTGATAATGTTAACAGTAAGGATATCTATTTAGAAATACGGCTTAAGGGGAGATTCATATTTAAATGAACGTTTTTGACTTAAAGGCTTTTTTTACAGAAGAACATTTTTTACATCTCATTCAACAGTACAAAGATTATGGTCCATTAGTTGGAATTTCAATCCCTTTTATTGAAGCAATTTGTCCAGTGTTACCTTTGGTTATTTTTGTATTTGCTAATGCAGCAGCTTTTGGTCCTTTATTAGGTTTTTTATATTCATGGATTGGTTCTTGCTTAGGTTCCATTTTATTATTCTATGTTGTTAGAAAATTTGGTCAGAAACGATTTTTTTCATTTGTAAGTAAGCATAAGAAGGTAGAATCATCAATAGGGTGGATTGAAAAAAGAGGATTTGGTCCGATTTTTATTATGTTTGCATTTCCGTTTTCACCATCTTTTTTAATAAATATTGTTGCTGGTTTGTCACGTATTAAAATAAAACAATTTCTAATCGCATTAGTACTCGGAAAGTTTACGATGATTGCGATGATTAGTTATTTAGGGAAAGATTTAACTTCAGTTTTTCAAAATCCGATTAAAGCATTGTACATAGGTATATTTATATCCGTGTTGTGGGTTGTTGGAAAAGTGATTGAGAAACGTATGGACCTCAAAGAAAAAACAACAGAGAAAAAGATTGTGTCTCGATCATCTGATGAGCAATAAAGCATATTACTCATGAAGGGAGAGAGCATCTTTATGCTTAGAAAAGAAGTATTTGACTGGGGAAAAGCAATTTTTATTGGGATTGCAATTGCTTTTATCGTTAGAACTTTCTTGTTTTCTACCTATGTAGTTGATGGGGAATCAATGATGCCAACTTTAAAGGATGGAAACTTACTAGTTATTAATAAGTTTGGCTATGAAATTGGAGATATTAACAGATTTGACGTCATTGTATTTCATGCAAATAAGGATGAAGATTATGTTAAACGAGTGATTGGTTTACCTGGAGATTCAATTGAATATAAAGATGATCAGCTTTATATAAACAATAAAAAATGGAATGAACCATATCTAGATGATTACAAGAGTTCAATAAAAGGAACACCTTTTACAGCTGATTTTAATTTAAATGAAGTGACTGGTAAAACGAAAGTGCCACCTGGTTATGTTTTTGTTGAGGGGGACAATCGACCAAAAAGTTATGACAGTCGTTTGTTTGGATTTGTAAAAATTGATAAAATTGTAGGGAAGGTTGATTTACTTTATTGGCCACTTTCAAGTTTGAATACGAATTTTAACAAATAAGCTCCTTATGGGGGCTTTTCTTATTAGGTACACTTTTTATAATAACTAATATTCTACTACATAAGGAGGGATTCTAAGATGTTTCAATTTATATTAGGACGTGCAGGAAGCGGAAAAACACATCACATTTTAAATGAAATTACAAATAGATTAAAGAATGAAACAAAAAATATCATCTTTATTGTACCTGACCAAATGACCTTTCAGATGGAATATGAATTAGTTAAAAGGCAGGAAAAAAAAGCAATTATTAATTCCCAAGTTTTTAGTTTTACTCGATTAGCTTGGAAGGTTTTACAAGAAACAGGCGGAATCAGTCGGATTCATATTGGTGAAATTGGAATTTCTATGATTCTAAGAAAGATTATTGAAGAAAAGAAAGAAGAATTGAAAGTTTTTCATCACGTAGCTGATCGACAAGGATTTTATAATGAACTAACAGGGCTTATTGCTGAGTTTAAAGGTTTTCAAGTTTCCTCAGAGGAATTATCTTCTGTTATTTTACAAATGGAACAAAATTCATCAAAGGATCATATTTTTATCCAACAAAAGATAAATGATATTCAAATAGTGTTTGATGCCTTTAATACATATATGAAAGATAAGTATCTTGACTCAGAAGACTACTTAAATTTGTTGATTCAAGAATTACCTAAAAGTGATTATATTAAAGACAGTATTATTTATATTGATGGATATTATGATTTGGCACCTCAAGAGCGAAATGTAATTGAGGAGCTAATGAAAAATTGTAGTGAGGTAAATTTCTCTCTAACAATCGATCGGCCATATGATGATTTTTTACCGCATGAATTATATTTATTTTATAAACCAGCGCTTCTATATCAACAAATTAAAGAGATTGCTTTAAATACAAAGCAATCAATAAAGCAACCTGTTATTTGTCATCATAACTTTAGAAATCAATCAAATGATTTGAAGTATTTCGAAACGAATTTTGATAACAGACCTGTAAATCCTTCGTATGATTCGGGTGGGATTAAGATTATGTCGGCATCTAATCGACGGGCTGAAGTTAATGGGATTGCAAAAGATATTATGAATAAAGTACGTGATCAAGGATACCGATATCGTGATATAGCGATTTTCTTAAGAAATGGAGATTCCTATTCACATTTGATATCGACTATTTTCCATGCGTATCAAATACCTATTTTCATAGAAGAAAAGCGTTCAATGTTAACACATCCATTATTTACGTTCTTACAAGCTACTTTCGATATCATTCAAAGAAATTGGAGATATGAATCAGTTTTCAATGCATATAAAACGGAATTAGTTTATCCATTTGAAAGTAATCGTGATAAGAATCGAGAACAGCTCGAGTTATTTGAGAATTACTGTATAGCATATGGTAAGCAAGGGAAAAGGTGGACGATACAAGAGCCGTGGAAGTATCGTAAGTATCGCTCAACTGATGGTATTGATAGAGGGATAACAAACGAAGAGTTAGAATTTGAGGCATTAATCAATTCAATAAGAGATTTATTAGTAAAGCCAATTCTTACATTTCAAGCTAGTCTAAAGCAAGCAAGAAATGTAAAAGAAATGTGTGTAGCATTGTATGAATTTGTTGAATCACTGGATATTTCAAGAAAGCTGCAACGTTTAAAGGATGATGCTGAAAATCGATCTAACTTAATTGAATCAAAAGATCACGAGCAAGTTTGGAAAGGGTTTATTCAACTTTTAGATGAGTGCGTTGAATTAATAGGAGAAGAAAAACTGTCACGTAAAACATTTTTTGAAATTCTTCAAACTGGTTTTCAATCACTGCAATTTGCGAATGTCCCTGCATCATTAGATCAAGTAAACATAGCTGATTTCGATCATTCAAGATTACAAAATGTAAAGTGTGCTTATGTCATTGGTGTAAATGAAGGGGTTATTCCAAGGAAGGCTAATGAGGACGGATTATTAGGCGATACTGCCCGGGAGTTTTTACAATCGTTTGGTGTAGAAGTAGCACCAACAAGTAAGCATCAATTATTTGTAGAAAATTTTAATATCTATACCGGGATTAATCGAGCTAGTCACGCGTTAATCATTAGTTATCCACTAGCAAGTGATGATGGGAAAAGTCTTGCTCCATCAAGTTTGATCCAAAGGATAAAATCGATTTTCCCAACTATTCAACAACAATTCGAAAGTGGAGACTTAACATTTAGTTCCGTCGAAGAACAGTTAAAATCTATTACAAATTATGGTACAGCGTTAACGAATTTAGTGTCTCAACTTCAAGTTTGGTCGAATAGGGAAACTGAAACGAATATGGATTTATGGTGGACGCTTTATAATGTCTTAAGAGAAAATATTGATTCAAAAGATAAATTGTATAAAGTGATTAGTAGTGTCATGTATAACAATGTTGCGAAAAATCTTGGGGATGATTTAAGTACAGAATTATATGGGGAAGAATTGAGTGGGTCGGTATCACGAATTGAGCTTTTCCATCAATGCGCATATGCCCATTTTGCACGATATGGTCTTAAGCTTCAAGAACGTGAAATTTATAAGTTTGAATCATTTGATATGGGTCAATTATTCCATAGTGCCCTTACAATTATTGGAGAGAATCTTTTACAGGCCGGAAAAAGCTGGAGTAGTTTAACAAGTAATGAATGTGATGAACTAGCAGCAAAAGTAATAGATGAAATCTCTCCAAAGTTTCAACGTGAGATTTTGCTAAGTACGAATCGATATCTGTTTTTAAAGAAAAAAATGAAGGATGTTATTGCGAAAGTATCCTCAATTTTAAGTCAACAAGAGCAGGCAGGCAAATTCGTTCCTGTTGCTTTAGAGGTGCCATTTGGTATTGGTAAAAAGTTAAATTCTTATGAACTTCCGATTGATGGGAAGAGAAGAATGATTTTAAATGGCCGAATTGACCGAATTGATAAAGCAACTAGTGAAAAAGGCGATTATTTACGAATTTTGGATTATAAATCGACGAAAAAGGAATTAAAACTTTCAGATGTTTACTATGGACTTGCTTTACAGTTATTAACTTATTTGGATATAGCTGTAGCAAATTCAACAACTTTACTTGGAAAACAGGCTGACCCAGCTGGTATTCTTTATTTCCATGTTCAAAATCCGATTGTTAACGTTAAAAATAATATCGAACTCGATGAAATTCAGGATGAAATCTTTAAAAAGTTTAAAATGAATGGATTACTATTAGAAGATCGAGAAAGTAATTCGTTAATGGATGAAGCATTACTTCAAGATGGAAGCTCTTCAAAAATAGTACCGATTAGGCTTAAAAAAACCGGGGAGTACATGGCGAAATATTCAAAAACGGTAAAGCCTGAACAATATCCAATGATGACGGATTTTATAAAGCAAAAATTTACTGAAGCTGGTCAGCAAATATACAAAGGTTTTGTAGAAGCAAATCCATATCAGCAAAAGGATAAAATTCCTTGTACATATTGCTCGTACCAATCAGTATGTCAATTTGATGCGAATGTAAAAGGAAATGAATATCGTGTTCTACCTCCTTTAGAAGATAGCGAAGCGTTACAAAAAATGATCGAGGTGGTGAATAAGCATGAGTAAAGAAGAAAATAACCAAAGTAAAACAACATGGACAGTCGACCAGCAAAAGGCGATCGATTTCGAAGGCTCCGATATTCTTGTAGCCGCTGCCGCTGGTTCGGGCAAGACGGCTGTCCTTGTTGAACGTATTATCCAAAAAATCATTCGTGATGAAAATCCCATAAATGTTGATGAATTACTTGTTGTTACTTTTACAAAAGCAAGTGCCCAGGAAATGAAAGAAAGGATCGGGATTGCATTAGAGAAACAACTTGTAAATAATCCTGAATCTGAACATTTAAGGAAACAAGCATCTTTATTAAATAAGGCTTCAATCTCAACTATTCATTCATTTTGTACTGAAGTCATTCGATCAAATTATTATATGGTAGAATTAGATCCAAACTTCCGAACTGCAGAAGAAATTGAGATTCAATTATTAATGGATGAAGTGTTAGAAGAGTTGATGGAGTCAGAATATAGTGATGAAACGAATCTAGTCTTCTTTGATTTAGTTGATCGATATACTAGTGATCGTGATGATAATGATCTACCAAAATTAATATTAAAGCTCTATCGTCATGCAATTTCTAACCCGAATCCAAGTGAGTTTTTAAATGCATTCATTCATCAATATACTATTGAGGGTAAACCGGTTGATGAGATTCCATTTATTCAAGAGCTTAAGAAATTTATTCAAGATGATTTGATTGCTTGTATAAACACATATAAACAAGCTTTGGATATAATTGAAAGTTCTGATGGCCCAATAAAGTATGCTGATGTGTTTAAAGAGGAATATAGTAATTTAGAATGTTTATTTCATGCTTCAGAAAAATCATGGGAAGAAATAAATGTCGGACTACAAAAAATAGTATTTAATCGATTGCCAACTATTAAAAAGACAGAGGGAGATCAACAGAAAAAGGAATTAGTAGCGAATTTCCGTAAAGATGTTAAAAAGAAGATTGATGAGATAAGAGATAAGTATTTTAGTCGAAGTATTGACATTCAATTAAAACAAATAAGTGAATTAAAGCCTTTAGTTGAAAAGTTAATTGGTCTTGTTAATCGATTTATCGTGTTATTTAAACAGGCAAAAATGGAAAATGGAATTTTAGATTTCAATGATTTAGAACATTATGCACTTGAAATTTTAAAGGAAAAAAACGAAAAAGATTTATTAGTCCCTTCTTCAGTTGCAAGAGTTTACCAAGAAAAATTTAGTGAAGTGCTAGTTGATGAATACCAAGATACGAACTATGTACAAGAATCGATTTTAAGATTAATCACAAAAGGCACAGGAGCTTCTGGTAATCTTTTTATGGTTGGGGATGTTAAACAATCGATTTATCGCTTTCGATTAGCAGAACCACAGCTATTTATAAATAAATACAATTTATATGAAAAAGAGAAAAATGAAAGAACTGGCTTGAGAATCGATTTATCTAAAAACTTTAGAAGTAGAGCGGAAGTATTAGATGCAACCAATTTTATTTTTCAACAAATTATGGGAAGAGAAATTGGTGGAATTGAGTACGATGAAGATGCGATGCTAAAGCTTGGTGCGAGCTATCCTGAATACTCAGACTGCGCTGCTGAATTAATCTTATTAACGAATTCGGATGAAGAAGAAAATGAACCTGAGTATAGTGAACAAGAAGACGATGATCTTGTTGAAGAAAAGCTTGAACAAATTGAAGCAAGGTACGTAGCAAGAAGAATAAAGGATTTAGTTGAAAGTGAATATTTAGTAACTGAAAAGTCTGGAGAAATGCGACCGGTAAAATATAATGATATCGCTATTTTAGCTCGTTCATTATCGAATGCTGATTTGTATATAGAAGAATGTAAAGTGTTAGGTATCCCGCTATATGCAGAGAAATCAAAGGATTTATTTGAAACAATTGAAGTGGTCGTCTTTATAAATTTATTAAAGCTAATCGATAATACCATTCAAGATATTCCGCTTGCATCAGTCTTACGTTCTCCGATTGTTGGACTTTCAGAACCGGAATTAACGATGATTAGACTTAATCATAAAAATGGTTCTTTTTACGATGCATGTCAAGATTATGTAAATAATTATGAAAACCGTCATAAACAGCTTACAATTAAATTAGTAAATTTCTTTGAACAAATAAAGGAATGGAAACGACTTGTTAAAAGGGAGACACTTTCAATCTTTATTTGGAAGGTTTTAAAAGAATCTACATACTATGATTTTGTCGGAGGGTTACCGGGTGGTAAACAAAGGCAAGCGAATTTAATTACGATATTTGATCGTGCAAAAGCATTAGAAGAATCAAACTATAGAAGTCTATTTCAGTTTTTAAGATTTTTAGATCGTATGCAAGAAAGAGATGAAAAGCTAGATGAGGTTCGTATTTTAAGTGATCAAGAAAATGTTGTTCAAATGATGACAATCCACAAAAGTAAGGGATTAGAGTTTCCTGTAGTGTTTGTCGTGAATACATCAAAGCAATTTAATATGCAAGATTTAAGGGCCAAATTCATTTTACAAAAAGAATTAGGTCTTGGTATGAATTTTGTTCACCCTACGTATCGTACAACTAATTCAACTCTTTTGAAGGAAACAATCAAGCGAAAGGAACATGAAGAGTTAATTTCCGAGGAGTTACGAATTCTTTATGTTGCATTAACTCGTGCAAGAGAAAAGCTTATTTTAGTAGGTAAAGTAAATGATGCCCAAAAAATGATTGAAAGCTGGAAGGAAATTGAAAATCATAAAGAGTGGCTTCTGCCATTAAACGTTATTAGTGGAGCTAAAAGCTATCTTGATTGGATTGGTCCTTCGATTATTCGTCACGATTCTAGTAATGCTATTAGACTTGAAGATGATTTGTGGCATGCAAAAAATGAAATTCAGTTTTACCCGTGTCGTTGGAATTATTCAATTGTCGATGCTTCTACAATTCAATCATTCGAAGCTGAGGAAGTAGAAAATAATAAAGTCGAAGTATTCCACGCTTTTCAGTCAAAGGAACCGATTCAAATTAACAATGATGAGCTTTATGAAAAACTTGAGTACCAATTAAACTGGCAATATCATCATAGACAATCAACTCTACATCGACCGAAACAATCAGTTACTGAATTAAAAAGAAAATTGCAAGAGGAAGATCCATATAGTCAAAGATTTACAGCGACTAAAACAAAAGGTTTTCCACTTGAAAGACCAAAATTTATGTCAGAACAAAAATTGAATTCAGCTGAAAAAGGAACTGCGACCCATGCTGTTATGCAAAATTTAGACTATCAATTTGTTTCATCTCATGAAGAAATTATAAATCAGATAAATAGTATGGTTGTTAAAGAGTTAATAACGAAAGAGCAAGGGGAAGCTGTAAATAGCTTGGAGATTTTTGAATTCTGTCAGTCAGAGCTAGGTCAATTAGTGAAAAACTCAAATCAAAAGCTGCGCGAAGTACCATTTAGTTATGGTGTATCTTCAAAAGAAATATATAAAGATTGGGAAGACGAAGAGGAAGTTATATTAATCCAAGGGATTATTGATTTACTTTTAATTGATGGAGACGAGGTTATATTACTAGATTATAAAACTGACCGAACTAGTGCATTTGCAACAAGGGAAGCATTGAAGCAAGAAGCTGTTAGAAGATACGGGGTTCAACTCGATCTTTATTCAAAGGCAATTGAAGCAGGTATGGATAAATTAGTTAAAGCTAAGTATCTATACTTTTTCGATGGGGGTCATATCGTAAAGTTATAGAAAAAGCGATGCTTAATGCATCGCTTTTTTGTGTATTATAGAGTCGCAACTTCATTTTGATCAACTACATCAGCATCTAAAGTATTCGTTGCACTTGCTCCACTTATTGTTGCTGGTATAAACCCAGTATTACCTGAGCCTGAGCCGAAATATGATTTTGTTTGCGTTTTTGGTGAGATATTATTAAGATCTCCTGTATTAATATTTCCTTCGTTGCTTGTGATCACAATTGCACCAAGAAATGTTGGCATGAAATAACCTCCTTTCTTAATCGTTTCTATTTGTTTCTGATGTTTCTTTATTTTGTCTTGTTACTACTACAGGTACTGAAGGCACACTTGGTGCTACAGGTGCTACTGGTACTATTGTGTGTGGCGTTATGACAGACGAAGATGGTTGAACGGATTGCATAGGCTGTGCCATCATTGGCTGTAATAGCTGAGAAAAAGTAGGTTGAGCATGACTAGTGCCTGGAGTTTGATAATGTATAGTAGGTGTTGTTGTGGTAAAATGTCGTATTTGATGTACTCTAGATAACATTAAAGCATTATGAACAGAACCAATAATCGAAACACCGGCTGAGCTTATACCATTATAATTAATTGAACCAACTTGGATTGTGGGATTAAGATTTACTCGGTTTAAGTTTACATTAGGAACATATGGAAGATGTGTTGGAATGACTTTAAAAAGTGGATAATATTCAAAAACATCTTTGTTTACATCAACAAACATATTTCCCTCTTCATGAAGCGCGAGAGCATTTGACTCTGCATTGACTGAAAATGTATCCCCAAACTGTAAAATGCTTGAAAATAGTACTGTATTTACATCATATCTTTCTACGGAGGCTAAACGAAATCTTGGATCAATTTTAAACATTAACTTACAGATAAAGGTACAAATGGTCCAATAATTAATGATTCTGGTGGTGTGTCAAATATAGAAGATAGTGAAATATTATGAGCATCTCCAACTAAGAATAAGGAAGATGATGAAATGGCTGTAAATTTTATTTCATCTACTTGTAAATTGCAATTTGTTACATTTAAATTCATCCTTTATTCTCCTTTCCAATATTATGTGGTAAGTTTTGTAAAAAGGCACTATAGGCAGTTCGAATATCTCTTAACATGTGTAAAACGATTTCTTCAGAATATTGTAGAGGGTTATCAGCAAAGTTTGGTTTATTTCTATATAAGTCAATATAGTAAGGAATCCTTATATCCATTTGATTTCGTATATCATCGATCATCATTTGACGATAATAATCATCTACAGCAACTCTTAGATCTGTTTCTAATTGGAGGATGGTTTCTAATGCCTCTTCTTTTAAATGGAAGTGGATTCTTTCTTCTATATATGATTTTAGTGCTTTCATATTATTGTCAGGTTTAATATCTATTTGTTGATTTTCGACTGTTAAATCATCAAATGTAGGTGCTTGAAGTGGATTCAGACCTATTGTTAACGTGCCGTTTAAATTTTCTACTTTTAATTGGTCAAATTTATATTCAATTTTATCAATTTTTGTCTCAGGTCTTTGAGAAAGTTCAAGAACAGTAGCCTCAAGCTGAACTACTTTAGCTTTTAATTGTTCAATTATTTTGGACTGCTCATATAGTAATTGCTCAATTTGGGTCTGTCTTAATTCTAGTTGATTCATAGAATTCCCTCGCTTTCAATTTGCTACAGGAATAAATTTATGTTTCTTGCGAGGTTTGAACGATTTGACCTGGTTCAGTAATTGGCGGTGCTGGTTCTAAATAATCTCCAGTATTATTCGTTACCGTTCTTGCATTTATATTTCCTGTTGTTCCGATTTGAAAAACAGATGAGTTTACGATCCCACCAGTTTTTAGCTGATTAATAATAATTGTTTGATGTATATATATATTCAAACGACACCCTCCTTTACATGTTTCCAACCATTGGCTGATCAACTTGGTCTTGATCATATACATTTGAAATACTTTTATTGTTATAAACTGTTACATTATCACCTGTATTAAACGAACCAGCACCGGCGTACGTTTGAGCACTACTTTTAGGTATGATATTATATGCATCACCCACGTTAACTACAGCGCTACTACCGATACTGACGATATTAATTACTCCAACATAAGCAGGCATGACTGTACACCCTTTGTTCTTTTTATGATTATGTATTATATGGCCATTTAACCTAAAACGTGATTGTAGACTATGTATTGTTAAGAAGTATTAATTTTTATAAATAGGAAGAAAAGGGGTAAAGGAAAATAAAAAGGGAAGAAATATCTTTTTACTATTACAAAAAAAATACTAGCTGCAATTAGAATAAACTAATCGCGAGCTAGCTATTAAGCTCTCCTTTTAGAAGAGGTAAAGGTCGAAATCATATTCATTAGCCTGTCCAATTCCTGGCTACATAAAACTGTTTTCTTGTTCGTAAAGCCATATCGTCCCGCATAGTAAACCATTCGGGCCCGTTTTTTCTCTATAACATGAAGCAGCAATTTAGTCACCAACTTTGTTCAAGAATAGGGAATTATGTCTAGGACTCACGATGTATGTAATGCTATTATACAAAATCATTTTCATATGAGAAGGCATTCGCTAAAAGAAGTGCAAAACTTACAAAATACTACAATATTCATCTGCATTCCATCATGGGATAGTGGAAATTGAAAGGTTTTTGTTGGATAAACTTTACGGCATGTCGAATTGCAAGGAGCCACCTGATGGTATTAAATTTATTTTCGACAGTAGATTACAATCCTAGATTAATATAATTTATGATTTTTAAAAATGAATAATATGTCATACGTTTTATGACGGTTAATAGGTATAAAATCATAGTGTATATTTTGAACAATTTGTGAATTTTTTTAAAATCTTTTCCCATTCCATTTCATCTACATTTTTCCTTATTCAAACACTTATGTTATGATTATTTAGAATATATAATTGGGAGGAAATGAAATGATTCACTTACATATTACATCGTGGGTAATCGCTATTATTTTAGCTTTATTTGTTGGGCACGGATACAAAAATGGTTGGAATGTGAAAGTTGCCCACATGATTTTACGTCTTTTATACTTCGTTATCTTAGGAACTGGACTGTATTTATTTATTAATATTTCAAATAAAGATAATATGCCGTCTAATATGATGATGCTTTATAACGTAAAAATGACACTTGGTATTCTTATGTTAGGTGTGTTTGAATATTTTACAGTGTCTTCTAAGAAACATCGTAAAATGGTTGTTCCTGCAACTATTTTTACAGTATTCATTTTAGCTTTATTATATTTAGGATTTAAATTACCACAAGGTTTTAATTTCTTTGCATAATAAAAAAACTGTCACAATTTTCTTGTGGCAGTTTTTTGTATTTATGAAAGTTGTGTTAACAGGTAGCGGTTACCTGTAGCTTTCGTAAGTTCAAATCGATGGTTTTGTTCTTCAAGTGATATTCTAAATTGGTGATATACTGAACAAACAAGTTCTCCATTATCAAATACGATGAAATTTACGCCTTCTGACGGCGAACCTTCAGGTTGAAACGAAAGGAAGTTATGACAGTACAAACAATCATATAGGGAAAAATTATGTGTATTCAATAGGTAAGCTAAAGTATAAAATGATTCATCAGTTAAATTTTTCAAAAGTGAATCGAAGCTATATAAAAGCTTTCTTTGAATACGAAGGATATCGCCATTTTGTAATTTTTTCTTTTTGGAATTCTGGATAATATAATGACCATTTTTTAAAGATGCAGGTACCCACTCTTCATTTATAGAAACTTCAAAATCTTCATCGATAAGATCCTCAAGTAAAAATGCCTCATCTGTTTCATCATCGAAAAAGACCCATTCATCATTGATTTCTTCAATTGCTCCAATAGTGAAAGCGCGAGGTTGCTTTTGAAATAATTGTGATCGATGCTTGAATTGCATTAAGTAACCTCCAGTTACAAGCGTTCTGCTGTTCATTGTTTATTTGCATAGGTTCAAGTGAAAAGTAGTGATTCGGACATTTTATTGAATCATAAAATGAAGTATCTAATACTATTTATTTTCGTTCGAACCTTTTTTTGAATCTCGAATATTGTTTTAAATGGATTAGAAATTTTACTCTATTTTCCGACCGGTATTAGGATTTATAAATCTTAATAGCTGCGTTTATTTAAAGCTGCTACTTTTTTCATTTATTGACATAACTTAACTATTTTATAACTATGCAAAAATTAAAAAAACGTATGGACAAATAATGAGAAGTTACCAACTTTTTTTGAGAAATTACGCACCTATTTTTATAAGCAATAATACGATATAGAATTAACTTTAGATTTATAGGGAAATAGCCCAGAAAGGAGAAAAAACATGTGCGGTATAACTGGGTGGGCAGATTTTCAAAAGGATTTATCTAATGTAAAAACAGTAACAAAAAAAATGGCTGAAACATTGTCTAAACGAGGTCCAGATGATACGAATATTTGGTCGTCGAATCATTGTAGTTTTGGCCACAAAAGATTAGTTGTAGTTGATCCTGTTGGTGGAAAGCAACCGATGCGTAAGACGAAAGGTAACTTCACGTATACGCTTTGCTACAATGGTGAGTTGTATAATACAGAGGATATTAGAAAAGAACTTTTAAAAAGAGGCTACACGTTTCAAGGCCATTCAGATACTGAGGTGCTACTTACAAGCTATATTGAGTGGAAGGAAGCATGTGTAGATAAATTTAATGGAATATTTGCTTTTGCAATCTGGGATGAAGAAAAGGAAAGTGTATTCATTGCAAGAGATCGTTTAGGTGTTAAACCACTATTTTATAAAGAAGACTATAAAAGATTATTATTCGCTTCAGAAGTAAAGGCAATTTTAGCAAACCCTGATGTCAAAGCAGAATTAACACAAGAAGGGCTCTCAGAAGTATTTGGACTTGGTCCATCTCGTACACCTGGAAATGGTGTTTTTGATGGAATTAAAGAACTTCGTGGTGGTCATGCTATGACATTCTCAAGAAATGGACTTAAAATATGGAAATATTGGGATGTTAAAAGCGATATACACACAGATTCAGTTGATGAAACGATTGAAAAAGTACGTTTCTATGTTGAGGATGCGATTGTAAGACAATTGGTTTCAGATGTTCCTTTATGTACGTTTTTATCAGGTGGAGTGGATTCTAGTACGATTACCGCAATCGCTGCAAATCATTACGCTAAAGAAGGAAAAGGGCAATTAACTACCTATTCGATTGATTATGAAGAAAATGATAAATACTTCACATCAAGTGTATTCCAACCAAATTCAGACGCACCTTGGATTGAGTTAATGTCTTCAACATTTAATACGAATCATCAAAGATGTGTCATTACAAACGAAGAACTCGTGCAATATTTAGACGAAGCGACAGAGTGTCGTGATCTTCCAGGAATGGCGGATGTCGATTCTTCACTATTATGGTTTTGTCAAAAAATAAAACAGAACTTTGTAGTAGGATTATCAGGAGAGTGTGCTGATGAAATTTTTGGTGGATATCCTTGGTTTCACCGAGAAGATGACTTGAATAGACCAGCGTTTCCTTGGATGCGGTCAACAGAACTTCGTCAAAAGCTTTTAAAAGACGAATGGAGTAAAAAGCTAAATTTAACTCAGTACGTTCAAGATCGCTACAATGAGACTGTTAAAGAAACACCGATCCTTGAAGGAGAAAGTCCTTTAGAGGCTAAAAGAAGACAACTGTTTTATTTAAATCGTCAATGGTTTATGGCTCAATTATTAGATCGCAAAGATCGGATGAGTATGGGAGCAAGCCTTGAGGTGCGTGTTCCTTTTGCAGATCACAGACTTGTCGAATATGTATGGAATATCCCGTGGGAGCTTAAAATGTATGGTGACCGAGAAAAAGGCATTTTAAGAAAGTCTCTTGAAGGTCTTTTACCTGATGATATCTTATACCGCAAAAAAAGCCCATATCCAAAAACTCATAACCCAGTCTATACAAAATTAGTTGTTCAAAAATTAAAAGAAGCTTTAAAAGATAAAAGCTCCGCACTTTACGAGTTTATTGATAAAGAACAATTAAATAGTTTAGTAGAAAGTGAAGGAAAAGTATTTCAAATACCGTGGTACGGACAATTAATGTCTGGACCTCAGTTACTAGCACATTTATATCAAATTCATGTTTGGTTTAAAAAATTCAATATTAATGTGAAAGCTTAAAGTAGAGGGGTGAACTTTTTCACCCCTTTTTTGTTTTTGAAGTAGCTTGAGTAGAGTGTAGAACTGTAAATTGCAATTAAAAACTTGGGGTCGGATAAAGAATTGAGAATCGTAAATAAATCATGGATCATAAAAATAATGCCATATTTTTTTGGGGGTGAGATGATACTCAATAAAAAATAGAAGAATATAATTCAATGGAATATAAAAAAGATGAGTCCTGTAAAATTACAGAAATCATCTTTATTGTGTAGAATTAACACCCCGTATTACTTATCTTTTTTAAAGTATAATAACAATAATGTAATACAAGTAAATATGATAAAAACCAAATAAAAAAGATTTTGTACTAAATACTTAATGTTGTAAAAAGTTTCAGGCACAGATTCTATATCTAACGGATAGGTAGATTCTAAGATATTAGGAATTTTTAAACTTCCAATAAGAATAATCAGCATTAATAGTAAATAGATATATTTTTTATTCATTTTTCACCTCAATTTTATTTATATGTGTATGATTTTTTAAATTCTAAGCCATAAGCTTTTTTTACAGTACCTGTTCCTTCTTTAGTCCAATAAATAGAATACCATGGCATTTTATGCACATCATATTTTTTAGTTTTATATACAGGATATGCTTCTAATGTTAATTTTTTGACATTTTTTCCATTAACCTTACTTGGTACGGTTACTGAACTAGAAATCGAAATATTTGTTTTTTTTGTAACATCCCACCCTATAGAAGCTGTTAATAGTTTACTACTAGCGCCATAACTTGAAGATATTGTAGTAGCGACACCTTTAGTTTGATTGATTCCTATTTTTACACCAGGTTCACCAGTAGTAGAGGCAATTGCACTTGAAGCAGTTACGTCGCTGCCATTACGTATATTATTAACTTTATATGAAGTTAATCCAAGTCTAGATTGTGGAGTAAGAGCTTCAGAAATAACATTGTTTTCCAATAAAATAGATTCGTCTAAAACAATTAATGATTCTAACTCGGGATCTTCTAGGTATCTATTAATTAATTTTTTTTGTTCATCAATGTCCATAGAATCATCTATAAATACGACATTTTCGGGATTGTCATACATGAGATCTTCATTAAGATTATCCTCGTTTGCAAATGCTGGAGAAATAAAACTAAAAACTACTAATAAAGATAAGATAGAATATACTATTTTCTTCATATAAATCCCCCTAACTTTTATTAGATTACATTTTTATTTTACCAAAAATTACTAAAATATTTTTTAACGGATGTGCCTAAAAAGTGAAAACTATTGAGTTGAGCTGGGGTTGGGGGGAGCCCAAAAAACGTCACGTAAATTTATTAGAATATCAATCTTGTTCGACTGGCTAACATTATGTTGAATTTTCACAGAAAGTTTAATAGTAGTAGATTTAAATGATAGATAATTAATCAATAAAAAACCTAGTCATATATAACGACTAGGTTTTTAAAATCTAATAATCATTTTGGAGTGCGTCTCTTCCTTCTTCTCCGGTACGGATTTTAATCGCATTTTCGATTGGGTATACAAATATTTTTCCATCTCCAGGTTTACCTGTTTTTAAAACTCTTTTTGCTTCATCGATTACTGCTTGAACAGGTACGTCACATACGACTATTTCAACTTTAATTTTTTCATGTAAATTGATTGTTCGTTTTTTCCCCCGATACACCTCCGTATAGCCTGATTGCATTCCGCATCCTAGAACGTTCGTTACAGTCATTCCTGTGATCCCTACTTTTGAAAGGGCATCTTTTAAAACATCAAATTTATCTGGCCGAGTAATGATTTCAATTTTTGTTAATTTTGCAGTCATTTTTATCCCTCCTTATATACTTGCGTCGTGATATGCTTTTTCCCCGTGAATGCTTAAGTCAAGGCCGAGGTTTTCTTCCTCTTGATCGACACGAATGCTGATGAAAAAGCCTATAACTTTCACAATTAAGTAGGTAATAACACCTGCAAAAAGATAGGTTGCACCAATAGCGAGTAGTTGTTTCCAAAGAAGTGATACGTCTCCGTAAAAAAGTCCGTTGGCACCAGCACTATTTACTGATTTTGTGGCGAATAAACCTGTTGCAATAGCTCCCCATGTCCCACCGACACCGTGGCAACCGAATGCGTCTAAAGCATCGTCATATCCGAATTTGTATTTTAAGTATGTTACTGCTAAAAAGCATATGACTCCACCTAAAAATCCAATCAAAATAGATGAGAGAGGAGTGACGAATCCGCAAGCTGGTGTAATCGCAACTAATCCAGCTACGGCACCACTAACGCCACCTAAAATAGTAGGTTTCTTATTTACGTACCATTCCACCAGCACCCAAGCAACTGAAGCTGCAGCAGCTGCAGTATTTGTATTAATGAAAGCAGTTAATGCCACATCATTTAGTGTTAGTGCACTACCAACATTAAATCCGAACCATCCAAACCATAATAGTCCAGCTCCTAATACAGTTAGTGGTAAGTGATGAGGTGATGTAGATCCGAAATCGCGTCTTTTACCAAGAAGAAAAGCCAAAACTAAACCTGAAACACCAGAGGAAATATGGACAACTGTTCCACTGGCAAAGTCTAAAGCACCTAGATTACGAAGCCAACCATCCACGCCCCATACCCAGTGAGCTATTGGGTCATAAACAAAAGTAGTCCATAAAAGAGTAAATAATAGAAATGCTGAAAATTTCATGCGCTCAGCAAAGGCACCAGATATAAGAGCAGGCGTTAAAATTGCAAACATTAACTGAAACATCATGAAAAGATTATGAGGGACTGTTGCGCTGTAGTTTTCGTTTGGAGTAAAACCAACATCCTTTAATGCTGCCCAAGAAAAGCCACCAATTAAATGATTAAAATCTGGACCGAATGCTAAAGAGTAACCAATTAGCACCCACTGGATTGATACGATTGCCATAGCAGAATAGCTATGCATTGTCGTACTTAATACGTTTTTACTTTTAACCATCCCACCGTAAAAAAGTGCCAGACCGGGTGTCATGATCATGACCAAAACAGTTGAAATAAAAAGAAATACACTATCCGCAGCTTGAATACCGTTCATCTTCATTCCCCATTTCTTTAATGTTAGTTTTTATAACATTAAATGTTATATAAATTATCATATTCAGAATATATGCAAAATTCAATAAAAATTTCACAAAAATATCAAAAAAATTTAGAAAAATTATGAAAACGTTAACATTTATCTAATTTGTTAGAAAACCTAACATGATGGAAATGAGTGAATAAAAATACAGACTCAGGAAAATGAGTCTGTATCTTCTATTTGTAAAATTAAAAAGTCGGTTTCTAGTAGATCAACACCAATTGAATCAGATTCAGTTGCGAACTGCTCGCCATTCCACACATTTGTTATTCTTTTCTTACCTAAATTTATTGGTACTTTAACTGATTGTTTTTCGCTTGAGTTATTAATGATGATTAAAAAATGAAATTGATTATTCTTTCTTTCATACATAACAATGTCAGGTTGGTCAGTTAGTACCCAATTAAACTCACCTTCGTTTTCTAAAACTGAGTATTTTTTTCTTAAAGAAATCAATTTTTTTATTGAATTAAAGATCCTTAAATTATACTGTGATTTGTCCCAAAGCATACAACTTCGGCATTCAGGGTCATTTCCACCTTGTAGTCCGATTTCATCTCCGTAATAGATACATGGCGTTCCAAAGAAAGTAAATAAAAAGACATATAATAGAATCACTCTTTTTTCATTTTGATTACATTGAGTCAGAATTCTTGGTGTATCATGTGAACCTAATACATTGAAAAGTGCTTTAATTACCGGTAATGGATATTGAGCAATTAAATCGTTTATGGAATATTGAAACTGTGTCTTTGAAATCGATTGATAACCGAAATAAGCAAAAAGTGATTTCATCAGAGGATAATTCATAACAGAATCGAATTCGTCACCTCTTAGCCATGGCATGGCATGGTGCCAAATCTCACCTACAATAAATATATCATTTCTTAGTTCCTTCATTTTTTGATTAAATCGTTTCCAAAAGTAATGATCGATTTCATTTGCGACATCTAAACGCCAGCCATCTATATTAAATTCTTTTATCCAATAAGAACCTATTTCTAATAAAAAATTCTGTACTTCTTTATTTTCTGTATTTAGTTTTGGCATTTCCTTTACAAACGAAAAAGTTTCATATGCTATATTGTTTTGCTCGTCATTAAAAAAGTGAAACCACTCAAAAAAGGCGGATTCTCTTCGGTTTTGTACGGCATCCTGAAATGGGGGGAAGGATGCACTTGTATGGTTAAAAACCGCATCGAGCATTACTCGGATATTATTTTCATGACATTTCTCGATTAATGCTTTTAAGACTTTCTCATCTCCAAAAGTAGGATCTATTCTAAAATAATTGATTGTATTATATTTATGATTTGAATTTGCTTCAAAAATAGGTGTTAAATAAATTCCAGATACCCCTAATTCTTTTAGATAATCTATTTTTTGAATAATTCCTTCTAAATCACCACCAAAATAGCTTGAACTAGTTGGTAAAGTAGTGCCCCATGGAGTTGAATTGGTAGGATTATTCTTGTTATTTCCGCTAGCAAATCGATCTGGGAATATTTGATACCAAATCGTATGATTAATCCAACTCGGAGGCGATATTAAATTATTTTTATGTAGATATGGCAAAGTAAAACAGTTCGACTGATCATTAGGGTTTAAATTGGTAGTAAATCCGCCCTCACCATAAAATAAAGAATCCTGATCGTTTTTTAAAAGAAACTGATATTTCATTCGTTTATTTGGAGGGATAACATTTACTTCCCAGTAGTCGAATAGTTCTGTGGAAAATGCAAGATACATGGAGATTGGTGATTCGATTTGCCAAGTTGAATCATTGAATTTGAATGGGTCTCCGAAATAAAAAATAATTTCTGTGCAATCACCTTTTTTTGTTCGTATTCTTAAACGATAGGTTTTATCATCTATTGAAAAAGCATATTGATCATATGGTTGATGATAAATTGATTCAATTTGCATGATCCCACCCTTTATGAAATTTATTATTAGTGTCTATAAGGAATAAACTTGCTATCTAAATTAGTAACAGTATAATTAAATAGTGTGTGCAATCGCTTCCATTTTTATGAAATTTTAATTTAACATTTGAATTTCTATGTAATATTTTGCAAAATAATGTAGAGAGTGAAATTTATGTACATGCGAGTGTCTTGCAGGGGGAGAAAAAATGAGGCGATTTGGTTTTTTTATACTAGTATCTGTACTATTTATTAGTATGTTACCAAGTATTAGTTTTGCAGAAAAAAAGACAACAGATCTAAGCAAAGAAATGATTTATCGAATTTTAGTTGATCGTTTTTTTGATGGTAATCCTATGAATGATAAAAATACAGACCCGAAAGATTTAAATAAATCTCAAGGTGGGGATTTAGAGGGTATTACTCAAAAATTAGATTATCTTAAGGATTTTGGATATAATGCGATTTCGATTTCACCTATTTTTGAGAATGACGTAAATTCATATGATGGATTCAATATCGTTAATTTTAGAAAAATTGATCCAAGGTTCGGAACAAATAAAGATCTTAAGAAGTTAGTCAAGGAAGCGCATAAACGAAATATAAAAGTTTATATTGACTTTGTTACAAATAATGCTTCGCCAAATAGTGTACTTGCTAAAAGAGCGGATTGGTTTAATCCCGAAAATAGTACAAGTTCAGAAATGAAATGGATAAACGGGTTACCCGATTTTAACCAAGAAAACAGTGAAGTAGCTAGTTACTTAATTGAAACAGCTAAATATTGGATGGATCAAGCTAATTTTGACGGCTATAATTTGCAAGAAGTAAATAATGTACCTGTTTCTTTTTGGGAATCATTTAACAATGAAATAAAAAAGAAAAATCCAAATTTCATTTTATTTGCTGATTTAAATGCTTCAAGTGAGATTGATCTAAATAAATATAAGAATTTAGGTTTTAATGGAATTTATAATGTAGATTCAGTAACGGATTTGGCAAATACATTTTCTTCACAAAATGAATCTTTAACTGATTTAATGAAGCGACAAGCGGATTTAAGTAAACAGTTAGATTCAACATTACTGATTAACTATTTAGATGATGAAATGACTAAGCGGTTTGTTTCAATAGCTTTATCAAAAGGTGAGTATCCACCTTCAAGATTAAAGTTGGCACTTGCGTATTTATTTACAACACCAGGGATCCCATTGACTTATTATGGGACAGAAATTGCACTAAATGGTGGGAATATCCCTGATAATCGTAAGGGAATGGATTTCCGTACTGATGAAGATTTTTCAAAATATATTAAAAAACTAACAGAATTAAGAAGAACTTTACCATCTCTTTCAAAAGGAGATTTAGAAGTTCTTTATGATGATTCAAAAGGTATGACTTTAATAAAGAGACAATATAATGATGAAACTACAATCGTTGCGATCAATAATACTTCTAATGATCAAAAGGTTCATTTAGATTTTGATGTTGTTAAAAAATCTAATGAATTAAGAGGGATGTTAAATGATGATTTAGCTCGCCCAAATAAAAAAGGATTTGATATAGTCCTTAAAAGAGAATCATCAAATGTTTATGCAGTAGCACCTAAAACAAGTTTAAACATGGGAGTGATTATTGCAATTCCATCTATTTTTATTGCGTTTATCATCTTCTTATGGCTGGCAAGTAGACGTAATAAAGAGAAGAATTAAATAGTAGTTAGTAGAGCTTAGAATACTTAAAATGGCTGATTGTCTTTTTTGTATTCTAAGCAAATTATCCACTTCATTCCAGTAAAAGAAACAATCATTTTATAATAAAGTCTGCATCTAAAGTGAAATTGATAACGTTTACATTCATTCGTAAATAAGGGGAATTAAAATGACGATTACAATTAAGGATGTTGCGAAGAAAGCGAATGTAGCACCTTCAACGGTGTCTCGAGTTATCTCAAACAACCCAAGAATTAGTGAAAAAACAAAAAGAAAAGTTAGAAAAGTAATGGATGAACTAAATTATCATCCAAATTTAAATGCTAGGTCATTGGCTAATCGATCTACGAAATCAATTGGATTAGTATTGCCACCAGCTTTAGATACTTCATTTCATAATCCTTTTTTTGCTGAAGTAATAAGAGGTGTGACAGCTTATTCAAATCAAAAAGATTACTCTCTTTATTTTATTACAGGAAACAACGAAGATGAAGTTGAGCAAACTGTGATTAAAACGATAAGGGGTAGAAGAGTCGATGGAATTATTCTACTTTACTCTAAGGAAAATGATAAAATTATTGATTATTTGAACGAAAATAATTTTCCTTTTGTATTAGTTGGGAAGCCTTATCATTCAATTGATGATATAACATATATTGATAACGATAATTATGCAGCTGCTAGGGATGTAACGAATTATTTAATTGATCATGGTCATCGACAAATTGCGTTTGTAGGCGGAGACAGTAGTCTTCTAGTAACCCAAAACCGGTTACGTGGCTTCCAAGATTCAATGCAATTAAACGGATTTACTGTAAATGAAGAAGAAATAATATTTACATCATTTACAAGAGATGGTGGAAGGAAAGCGGTAAATCAATTACTCGAACTAAAAGAGCTTCCCACTGCAATTGTCGTAACAGATGATGTATTAGCATTAGGAATTATCAGTGTATTAAGTGAACATAATATTTCAGTACCGAATGATCTTTCAATTATTAGCTTTAATAATGCTATTTTTGCAGAATTAGCAAATCCACCACTAACATCTGTAGATATTAATATATATCAACTAGGCAATGAAGCGGCGAAAAATATAATATCTAAAATTGAAGAACCAGATGATACTGAAAAAAGTATAATCGTTCCATATAAAATAGTAGTACGTGGTACATGTGTTAAAAACGAGAGATTAACGTTAGTTAGTAGCTAAATGGATTTTATTTAAGTTAAAAAAGAGGATGACTAGTATCATCCTCTTTTAATTATGTATTTATCGGTAATTCATAAATTGAACATCAATTGATAAATCTGCACCTTTAACAGCAGCGATAATTGCTTGTAAATCATCTCTACTTTTTGCAGTTACCCGGATTTGATCGTCTTGAATTTGTGATTTAACTTTTAAACCACTATTTTTAATAATTGTATTGATTTTTTTTGCATTTTCTTTATCGATTCCTTGAACTAACTTAGCTCTTTGTCTTACAGTACCACCTGAAGCACCCTCAACTTTAGAGTAGTCTAAGTTTTTAATAGGAACATTGCGTTTAATTAGTTTACTAATTAATACGTCTTTTAATTGCTCTAACTTATAATCGTCATCAGAAACTAAAACTAGTTCTTCTTTTTCTAAAGAAATTGAGCTTTTGCTTCCTTTAAAGTCATAGCGAGTTGCAATTTCCTTTGTAGCAAGTTGAATCGCATTAGAGACTTCTGGTAAGTCTACTTTTGATACAATATCAAATGAACTTTCTTTTGACATAGATAGAATCCCTCCAATTCGTTAATACTTGTATTATAGTGTATGATAGACGAAGTAACAAACTTTCAGGTGAGCATGATATAATAATTTTTAATTTGAAAGTTAAGAGAGGATGTAACAAAGAATGAGTTTACAAGCAGGAGAGATTGTAACTTTAGTTTGCAGTCGAATAACGGATATTGGATATATGCTTGTCCAAGATCAAGAAGAAGTATTTTTACATAAAAATGAGGCATCTGGTGAAGTTGAAATAGATCAAGAAGTAACGGTATTTTTATATCATGATTCGAAAGGTAGACTATCTGCAACGATGGAAATGCCTTTTATTACAACAGAGGGTTATGGATTTGCAAAAGTAGTCGATAAACTTGATGGTGTTGGTGTGTTTGTAAACATCGGTATTTCAAAAGATATTCTTTTAGAAAAAGGTGACCTTCCGCCTCTTCAAGAAGTATGGCCTAATGTAGGCGATGAGATTTTTTGTACGTTAAAGCAAACAAACAAAGGTAGACTATTAATTAAAATTGCTACTGAACCTGTCATGAGAGAGTACTCTGTACCGGCTGAACCTAGTATGCTTAATAAAAATGTTACAGGAATCATTTATCGTACTTTAAGAGTGGGGTCATATATTTTAACTGATGAACGATTTATAGGTTTTATCCATGAATCTCAGAGAAAAACTGAACCTCGAATTGGTGAGAGGGTAAGTGGTCGTATTATTGATGTTAAAGAAGATGGAAGTATTAACGTGTCACTTTTACCAAGAGTACATGAAGGACTAGATCAAGAAGCAAATGAAATTTATGAATATATGATGAGTCGTGGTGGGGCAATGCCATACTGGGATAAGAGTGACGCAGAGGATATTAAAGTAAGATTTAAAATTAGCAAAGCTTCATTTAAACGAGCAATGGGTAGATTATTAAAAGAAAATAAAATCTATCAAGAAGACGGTTGGACGTACGCAAAAGAACTGTTTGAGAAGAAAGAGCAATAATTAGAGTTTGAAACCATTTCACTAAAATGAAATGGTTTTTTGCTATTTTTTTACAGGTTTACTGGCATACTAAACATATGAATGTTTAGGAGGCTTGTAGGTGAATGACAAAAAAGAATTGTTCATAAAAGTTCTTGTAGTAATATTTGGTGCATTTTTGAACGCATTTGCAATGAATTGTTTTTTAATTCCTGTCAGTGTTTATTCAACTGGTTTTTCTGGTTTAGCTCAATTACTTACTAATTTATTAAATGATTTTACACCTTTTTCGGCATCTACTGGTATTTTACTTGCGATATTAAATATCCCTGTCATCATTTTAGCGTGGAAAAAAATTGGCCCATCCTTTACGTATTTTACGATTTTAAGCGTTGGAATCACGACGTTATTTTTAGAAGTAATTCCAGTAACGCCTCTGTTCTCAAAAGATATTTTATTAAACGCAGTATTCGGTGGGCTAATAGTAGCAGTTGGGATTGGTTATACATTAAAGTATGGTGCTTCAACTGGCGGGTTAGATATAGTTGCTTTAGTATTATCACGTTCGAAAGGAAAACCAGTAGGTACATACTTTTTCCTGTTTAATGCGTTAATTATATTAACAGCAGGCTATATATATGGAATGGAAAAGGCACTTTATACATTAATTAACCTATATGTAACGTCAAGATTCATTGATGCAATTCATACTAGTCATATTAAAGTAACTGCCTTTATTGTAACGACAAAAGGCGATGAATTGCGTAAAGAAATCCATTCGAAGCTAGTGCGAGGAATTACTGCCATCAATGCAAAAGGTGCTTTTACGAATCAAGATAAACAAATTTTAATGATGGTGTTATCTCGTTATGAACTTTACCATCTATCGAAAGTCATAAAATCAGTAGATGAAAAGGCTTTTACAAATATTGTTCAAACGATTGATGTGTTTGGAGAATTTAGGAAGTTTTAAGAGTAGAATCTAGAAAGTGAAAATTAAAAAAACTGTTCAACTTTTACCAGCATTAATGGTGAAGTTGGACAGTTTTATTTTTTTGAATCTTATTAATAATAAGGCTTTTTCAAGTTTAGAAAGTTCTTATTGTCTTTCAGAAAGATTTAAATATACTTAAACTATTGGATGAAAATTTACATGTTTTTTAATCAAAATATTAAAGATGATCGACACTTTTAGAAAAAGATTTTTTACCTGCTTGTGCATTTTTTCTTTCTTGTTCATTTTTCTTTTCTCTTATAGCGTTATTATCTTTTGCTTTTTTGTCATTATCACTTGTAGGCATGTTTTAAGCTCCTTTATAAGAAATGATAATGTTAGGTTTGCCTTTATCACTTTAATTATGTATGAGTTCGTTTTACATTTGGCTTTTGTTAAACAAGTATGAATTTTTTACAGTGGCAATTTTTTTAATAGAGAGAAGTTTTATTTTTTGTTTTTTTGAGGAGGAAGCAGAGTTGGTGGAAAGAAATAAAGAGCTTTTATTTAAGCTGATTGTAGTAATGATTGGTGGTTTCTTAAATGCGTTTGCAATGAATTGTTTTTTAATCCCTGCTAATGTTTATTCAAGTGGTTTTGCAGGTCTAGCGCAGTTACTTTCAAATATTATTACTGACTACACTCCGTTTACAGCAACGACGGGGATTCTTTTAGCGTTATTAAATATTCCTGTTATCGTCTTAGCATGGAAAAAAGTTGGACGTTCCTTTACGTATTTTAGTTTCTTTAGTGTAGGGATTATGACATTATTTTTGGAAATCTTACCTGTTAAACCGATTTTTTCTGATGATATTCTTCTTAATGCAGTTTTTGGTGGCTTAATTGCTGCGATTGGAATTGGAATGACATTAAAATTTGGCGGATCTACAGGTGGGTTAGATATTATCGCCTTAGTACTTTCAAAATCAAAAGGGAAACCAGTTGGAACCTATTTCTTTTTGTTTAATGCAATAATTATCATTACAGCTGGCCAGTTATATGGTATGGAAAAAGCTCTTTATACTTTAATCAATTTATATGTTACTACTCGTGTGATCGATAGTGTTCATACTAGTCACGTTAAGCTAACAGCAATGATTATCACAACAAAGGGTGAAGAACTTAGAAAAGAAATTCATGCGAAACTCGTACGAGGAATTACGCAAATGAATGCTACTGGAGCATTTACTAAGCAAGATAAAGATATCCTAATGATTGTATTATCACGTTATGAATTATATGATTTGGAAAGAATTATAAAAAGGGTAGATCCAAAAGCCTTTACGAATGTAGTGCAAACCGTTGATGTGTTAGGGGAATTTAGAAAGATTTAAATAGATCAAGACTAGCAAAAAGTTTTATTTGCTAGTCTTTTTTGTTGTCAGCTTTTTGGTATAATTTAGGAAGGAAATGAAAAAGGAGGGGATTGTTTTGAAAAAGAGAACGATTCTACTATTAGTTTGTTCATTGCTTCTTTCTGGTTGTGGTGCAAAAAGTGAAAAAGAAATAAAACCAACACCAAATACAAAAGAAACGGTAGGTCAAATTAATGAATTTGACGTTGAAAAGCTTTCACCAACACTTGAAATTACAAAAGCTAACGGGCTTGTAAAGATGAAATATTCATTACTTAATGATAATAAAATCCCTGCAAATTTTATATTCCCTTCATCACAAACGGTTGATTTTACAATTAAAGATGAGAGTGGACAAGTAGTTTATCAATCATCTCGAGAAATGGTTTATGCACAGGTCATTACAAATGTTGCAGTTCCTGGTGGTAAAACACAAATTTGGGAAGAGCAAGTTAATTTTTTAAATAAAAAACTTCCACATGGAAATTACGAAATAACTGCAAATATCGTTGCATCAAAGGTTAATGAGAAGGATCTTAATGGGGAAATAAAACCAGTTATTCAAACAGTTGCTTACTAGTAAATAAAAACAACCAAAGGATTATTCCAATGGTTGTTTTTTGTTTTTAATGCTTTAAATTAAGCATTAAAGCTTTGGCTATGATTAGCTTTTCGCTCTTCTGCTTCAGCTAATGTAAAGTGATAAGGGAATTTTTCAGAGTACTTTGTAACAGAATCAGAACTTTGTTGAATAAAGCGCTTAGACTTATTACTTTTGCCCATCGTGATTCCCTCCTAAATAGGAAAGCTTTTTGTTTTGACTTCTTAAGAATTTCCAATAGTAATTGATCAAAATCAAAAAGTGGATAATCCATTTGGTGAAGTCCTTTATAGAATGCACCAATAGCAAATTGTTATAAGTGGTTATTATTAGGTATCTTTGAAATTAATGACAAAGCCAAATTATCATTTTAAGTTAAAAAAATCTTCAAGGAAAATCGCGATTCCATCTTCTTGATTAGATAATGTTGTATGATTTGCAATATTCTTTAATTGATGGATTGCATTCCCCATTGCAACACCTTGACCCGCATATTCAATCATTTCTAAATCATTATCCTCATCCCCAAAAGCAATAATGTTTTTTCGGGGTATATTATAGTAAGATGCTACTTTTTGTAGACCTATTGCCTTATTCATACCTGCTTTAACAATTTCGATGATATGATGAGGTGCTGCCCAGCGACGGTGATCAATGACTTCTGCGTGGACATTAGATAGGTGCTCACGAATACTTGTCACATGAGACTCTTCACTATCGATTAGAAGACATGTTGGAGCTTGCGTAAGATTTATAACTAAATCTCCATGGATTATATCTTCTTTTAAATAGTGAAAAAGTGGGAGAATCTCCTCTTCGTGTTTATCGGCGTAAACATCATCCATTACTTCAGCGTACATATTTTTTAATTCATACTCTCTACAAGAACTAATTACCTCTTTTGCCACTTCTAAAGGTAAAGATTCGTGATAAACTCCCCACGAATCATCAAGAGGGTGATGAACATAAGCACCATTAAAGTTTACAATTGGAGTTGTGAGCTTTAATTGGTCATAATACATTTTACTAGCTCTAAAAGGTCTACCGGTTGAAATGCATACTTCGTGACCCTGATTTTTTAACTGTTGGTTCACTTTTAAAGTACGTTCAGATATCGTTTTTTCATCCGTTAATAAGGTGCCGTCTAAATCTAGTGCAATTAAGTGTTTTGTTTTCATCTTCATCACCTTTTATTTTTTAATGTTAATCTTTTTAAGAAAAAATATTATTGGATAATAAGCCAATAATTACTAATGATACCATCTTTTTAAGCGGAAAAACTTTATTTTTAGAGGAACAATAAGAACCTAAATAGAAGGAGGAATGAATTATGGGTCAAGCACATCAATTTCGACCAGGCGACAAAGCACCAAATAATGGAGTATACGTGGAAATCGGTGAAACAGGAAGTAATGTAAATCACCCAAAACAAATTAAACTCCAAGCTGGAGAAGTTTTCCCAGATACACAAAACCATAACAGAAAGTGGACATATAAATCCAAATTTAAATAATTTTATTAACTTTAGAAATGTCATAGAACCAACAAATAAAAACTTAAAAAGAAATAAAAAAAAGCGCTTTCGATTAGTTGATCGAGGGCGCTTTTTTATACGATTACAATATACAAAATACTGAAGGTATTTATCAAAATTTTTGTATTTTATAAATCAACTAAACCTATAAATTGAAGACATATGTATATACCTACTTGAACGTTTTTGGGTGCTACAACATATGTTATATATAGATTTTAGTGGTGTTTTGCAACAGGTTCATTAGGGATTATTGCTTCGCTAAGAACTGAAATAGCTAATGATAATACTACAGCCATAACTGAAGCAGTTGTGAAATTATATTCTCCGCCAGTCATTGAACTTAAAACGTAAGCTCCCATTTGGCATAAAACAAAGCTCCAGAACAATGTCATAATAAAACGCACTTTAATCACTCCTATCTAGTTAGTTCTTATCATATTATATACCTAGAAATTTGATAATTGAAGTTATAATTAAAAAGTTTTAATTAAAAAAAGTAACTTAAGAATTTTTTTATACCTATTTTATAATTCCCCAAAAATACTACATTAATAATAAGGTGATAAGAATGCCTGTAACTGAGAGATTTTTTAAACAAGAGGATCAATATGCAGTTATTCATCTACCTATTAGACCGAATGGTTTCGGAGTACTCTATGTCGGTGGGAATACTCATTACGTAGATAATGCACATAGTTGCTTATTGCAGCATTTTGATAAAAGAAAGTTATTATCAACTTTAACAGATGAAGGATACACAGTATTCACTTCAAATTTGTATGGAAAAAATTGGGGTTCTGATGACGCTGTCGAATTAGCAGAAAGCTTATATCATTCAGTCATGAGAAAAGAAATTTTAAATCCATCTATTCATATAATTGGGGAAGGTACTGGAGCACTTGTTGTTTGTAAATTACTTGGCCTCTTAAAGGAAAAAGTAAGGAGTATTTCATTATTAAATCCTTCGTTGAATTTAAAAAATGAATTAGATTTAGAAAGAGAAAATAAACTGTTTTATAAAAGAACAGTTCATGAAATTTTGAAGGCATATAAAGCTTCAGACATATATATGGTTATAGATAGAGAATGTTTTTTTTATGAAACAATCTCACCAATTAAAATTTACACGACAACAAGAAATCATTATAAATGGAAAAGTGATATTAGACTTTTAGAAGAAGAACGACATAAAAATAATTTGCCGATTTCGATTTTGATTTCATTAGAAGAGAAAAAATTTGATTGTGGAAAAAACTTAATAAAGTTTTTAAAAAAATATCAGGATGTTTTGTAGTTATTATATTTTTTAAAAGAAGGAGGTTAATAATGAAAAGGTGTGCTGTTATTGGATCGAGTGGATTTATAGGATATGAGTTAGTTTGCCAACTAATGGAATATAATGATGTTTCAGCTGTTGTGATGGAAAAAGGAAATGAAAGTGATTTAATAAGTGAAGAAAAAATCTTCTCAATTGGAAGAAATGCAAGGGTCATCTTTTTGGATGAAGAGCAATTTTTATTAGAGAATGAGCAATATGATACCATTTTTATTTGTCATTTTTATGACGAATTAAAATTAAGGGGCACAATTAATCGTTTAGAGTTTACAGAAGAATTTTTTAATAAGATTATTAGCAAAAGCAAGGATATTATCTTTTTATTATCTACAAAAAAAGAATTAGCTGACTTAGAAAAAACTGTAAATGAATTGAGCAAAAATATAGATTGTACGATTACCTATATTGAAATTCCTTCTTTATATGGACCTTGGGAGCCATCCGCAGGCTTAGTACATGAATTAATTGTTCAAGACCTAGGAAAGAGAAATGATTCGATAAAAAACATATATGGTTCCAATGAAATTCTATTTGTTGAAGATGTAGGTAAAGCAATTCGAATTATTTCTGAGAAGGAATTAAAAGAACATAAATATATCATTACAGCAAAACAATGTATGTACTTACCAAAGGACGGAAATTTTACCGGATTACAAAATATGATTGATGGAATAAAGTTTTCTCAAATGAGAAACCATATAGATGCAACTCCTTTTGTTATTATTAATACAACTTCACTTGAGGACGGTATACAAAAGCAAAAACAGCAAATACAACAACATTTTCATCTTTATTAATGAATTGTATTCCGATCCGTATATTGAATGATAAAAAGGAAATAGTTCGTTTTTTGAACTATTTCCTTTTTTGTAGTAGAATACTATTCGTTTAAAAATTCTTCTCATTGGCTTTAAGATTCGTCCAATGAAAGGTATTCTCTTAGAAATATTTCATCTTTTTTACATAGCCTATCTTTTAAAAGATAAAAATGTAGACAAAGTACATATTATTTCATAAAATTAGTACCAGGTAATAATAAGAAGACATAAAAAATAAAAAAGTAAGGCGGGGATATTAATGAATGCTGGAATTTTAGGTATTGGCTCATACGTACCCGAAAAAAAATTAACGAATTATGATTTAGAACAAATGATGGACACTTCAGATGAGTGGATTGTTAGCCGTACAGGAATTAAAGAAAGAAGAATTGCTAGTGACGAACAAGATACTTCTGATTTAGCATATGAAGCTGCAGTAGAAGCGTTAAAGGATGCAGATGTAAAAGCTGAAGAACTTGACTTAATTTTAGTTGGAACTGTTACGCCAGATAAGTCGTTTCCATCAGTTGCATGTGTAATTCAAGAAAGACTAGGAGCTAAAAATGCTGCTGCGATGGATATTAGTGCTGCTTGTGCTGGATTTATTTATGGGGTTGTAACTGCAACTCAATTTGTAAAAACTGGTACATACAGTAGAATTCTAGTAATCGGAGCTGAAAAGTTAACTAAAATTGTTAACTGGGAAGATCGAAATACGGCAGTTTTATTTGGAGACGGTGCAGGAGCTGCGGTTATCGGTCCGGTAAGTGAAGGTAGAGGAATTCTTTCTTATGAATTAGGTGCAGACGGTACAGGTGGTAAACATCTTTATAAAGGTGGAGATCACTTAGTAATGAATGGACGAGAAGTATTTAAATTTGCAGTTCGTCAAATGGGAGATTCTTGTGAAAATGTATTAAAATTAGCAGGATTAACTAAAGAAGAAGTGGATTTCTTAATTCCACACCAAGCGAATACTCGTATAATGGACGCAGCAAGAGAAAGATTACAACTTCCTAAAGAAAAAATGAGTGTAATTATTGATCGTCATGGTAATACATCTTCATCTTCAATTCCAATTGCATTAGTTGAAGAATATAAAAAAGGTAATGTTAAAGAAGACGATGTATTAGTATTAGTTGGATTTGGCGGCGGATTAACTTGGGGTGCAATAGCACTTCGATTCGGAAGATAATCTAATTGAAGGAGGATTTTTTTGATATGAAAAAACGAGTTGTTATTACAGGTTTAGGTGCAGTATCACCTATTGGTAATGATATAAATACAGTATGGGAAAATTTAATGAATGGAAAGAGTGGAATTGGTGTTCTAACTCGTAAAAATCCTGATGATTTCCCTGTTAAAGTTGCGGGAGAAGTAAAAGACTTTGATCCTGAAAAATATATTGATAAAAAAGAATTAAAACGTATGGACCGTTTTACTCACTATGCAATTGCAGCTTCAAAAATGGCTTTAGAAGATGCAAACTTTACGATTGATGAAGAAATTGCTCCAAAAGTTGGTGTTTGGATTGGTTCTGGTATCGGTGGTATGGAAACATATGAAGAACAGTTTAATACTTTCAAAACAAAAGGTGCTCGTCGAGTAAGCCCATTCTTTATTCCAATGCTAATCCCTGATATGGCATCTGGACAAGTATCTATTCTAACAGGTGCTAAAGGTCCAAACGGTTGTACAGTTACAGCTTGTGCTTCTGGTGCAAGTTCAATTGGTGATGCATTTAAAATTATTCAACGTGGCGATGCTGTTGCAATGATTACTGGTGGCGCAGAAGCACCAATTACTGATATGGGTCTTGCTGGATTCTGTGCTGCGAGAGCTTTATCATTAAATCCAGATCCAGAGAAAGCATGTCGTCCATTTGATAATGCTCGTGATGGCTTTATTATTGGTGAAGGTGCTGGTATCGTATTCCTTGAGGAATTAGAGCACGCATTAGCTCGTGGAGCAAAGATTTATGCTGAAATCGTTGGATACGGAACAACTGGTGATGCACACCACATTACAGCACCAGCTCCAGGCGGAGAAGGTGGCGCACGTGCAATGAGAATGGCACTTGATGATGCTGGTTTATCAATTGAGGATATTAACTACATTAATGCACATGGAACAAGTACTGAATTAAATGATAAATTTGAAACGATGGCAATTAAAGAAGTATTTGGTGAACATGCATACAATGTACCAATTAGCTCAACGAAATCTATGACTGGTCATATGTTAGGGGCAGCTGGCGGAATTGAAGCAATTATTACAGCATTAACAATCCATAACAAAGTAATTGCTCCAACAATTAATCATCAAGAAACTGATAGCGAATGTGATTTAGATTATGTTCCAAATGTTGCGAGACCGTATAATGTAAAAGCAGCAATTTCTAATTCATTAGGATTTGGTGGACATAATGTAACTTTAGCGTTTAAAGAATTCACTAAATAAGTTTGAAATCATTTTTATATCGTTTAACAACTAGCTTAGGTCCTTACCTAAGCTTTTTTTATTAGAAGTTATAATGAAAAAAGGTAACTTTCACTAGTTAATTATCATACTTTATAGTAAATTGAGGTGATTAACTTGGGATAATGCCAACTTATAAATGGGTTGATTTTATTGAAGATAAACAAGCGGTAATGAAAAAACTTTTACCATATTTTCCGAAATTTAATGAGGAGAGTTTATATAAATATCTTCTTTCCCACGGTTTATCGAGGCTTTCAATCTTAAGTAAAGATGACTTGAAACAACTAGATGAAAAAGGTATATGGAAAAGCCTTTCGGAAGAGTTTGAGAAGTTAAAAAGAGAGTTTAATGGACCTGACCTACCTATTTTTATTTTTCCTTGTCATAGAACGAGAAATATGTTTTTAAACACGACTTACCAAAGGGGCGGACTCGCACATAAAAATTGTATTTGTTTATTTTTGTCTCCTTTAGAAGGAATTTTACAACATAAAGCAGTATTATTACATGAGTATCATCATATTGTAAGATTGACAAAGTTATATAAAAACAAAAAGGTCACATTACTTGATGCAATGATTTTAGAAGGTTTAGCTGAAACTGCAGTTTTAGATAAGTATGGAGAAGCAGTTCAGGCACCATGGACAAAGCAATATTCTTCCAAGCAATGTGAATTATATTATAAAAAATATTTAATTGATAAACTTGATATAACAAGTAATGATGATAATTTTTCCAAATACTTGTATGGTGGGAAAGAAATTCCAAAATTATTGGGTTACAGTGTCGGATATGACATTGTTAAAAGTTGTACAGAGCAAACAGAATGGTCAACTGATGTCCTTTTACGAACGCCAAGTAAAAAGATTAAGGAAAATGCAATACATTATATTTCGATTTGAATGCAAACGATTCTACCGGAGTGGATTATTAGATTGTATAGAATGTATGGCTTAGTATTTATGGATTAGAGAAGCTTAAAATCTGTAATATTTTAATGATTTATTGACGATATTTCATTCAGTTTGTTAAACACTTTTTGTAATTCAGTGGAAAATGGAATAAATTAGTGAATCACTGACCATACTGAAAGTTACATACAGTTGTGAAGTGAGGGGTAGTAAATGTTGTATTTACATGATGTATGGGTCAATTGGTTTGAAGGTGAAGAAAATGGTTACAATGTCTGTCATTTTTTTGAATGGAGAAAAGATGATAGTGTTGAATTATTAGACCAAGTTCCAGTCATTAAGGTTACTCCAGAGTTATATCAGTATATTGAAAATGAACTATTAGAGCTTCCATCAGGTCTATTAACTGAAGTGTTTCAAAAGTCCTATGTAAGAAAGAATCATGAGCGAATTCAGCTAGATTATTGCTTTGTAGTAACTGACGGTAATGGTATTATAGCGGTTGACACAATTGGGTATAATATCCCAATTCGAAAAAGTCGTTTAATACCAAGGCAAGAACAAATGGTGTATGATATGACAGCTGAGATTGAAGTAAGTCACTATAATCTTCAAAACATCGTCAATGATGACACAAAAGAACATCATATTCTGTCACCTTCGCCAATTATTATGAGCGGACTCACAAGAAAAGAAAGACAACTAAAGCAGTTATTATTTATGGCGTTAGATCAACTGCATTCATCAAAAAATCCTTCGGAGATTCGATATTGGTACACTGAGTGGAATCCAAGTTCTTATCAACAAATTCAGGATTTGTCATTTGAGGATATATGGTCCCAATTATATGATGAAATTAAATGTGGATGGTCAGAGCGACATGAGCAATTATGCGGAAGAATCGTAAAAGGTCAACCATTCTTTGAAAAACTATGGGAAATGGAACACGAACAAAAAGTAAATTAAAAGAGGTTATTTAAAATAGCCTCTAAGCAAAAAAGACCCACAAGGTGATTAGATCAGCCCTGTGGGTTTTTTTTATTACTTGACTAAATGAAAGGTGTCTCTAAAGTTCTATCACTTTTTAAGACACCGATCACTTTTTTTACTTTACGTAAAACCAAGATTATTTTTTTCGCTTGCGTCCTAGTCCCATAGCATTTTCCATTTTTTTAATCATTTTATTGGCAACGGCATTTGCTTTTTGTGCTCCTGCATCTAAAATATCATCTAATTCAGTCGATGAAATAATTTCTTTATAGCGTTCTTGTAATGGACGTAAACCGTTTACTACTACATCTGCAACATCTTGTTTGAATTCTCCATAATTTTTACCAGCATATTTATTTTCCAATTCTTGAATTGTTTCACCAGTAAATGCTGAGTAAATGCTTAATAAATTTGAAATACCAGGCTTATTTTCTTTATCGTACTTAACTATGCCTTCTGAGTCAGTTACAGCACTTTTAATTTTCTTTTCAATTACTTTAGGCTCATCTAAAACAAAAATTGTAGCTTTTTGATTTTCATCAGATTTACTCATTTTTTTAGTAGGATCAGCTAAACTCATAATTCTAGCAGCGTCTTTACTAATTCTAACTTCAGGGATCGTAAAGATATCATTATATTTCTTATTAAAGCGTTCTGCTAGGTCACGAGTAAGCTCTAGATGTTGCTTTTGGTCATCTCCTACTGGAACTAAGTGAGTACCGTATAAAAGTATATCAGCGGCCATTAAAGGTGGGTAAGTTAATAAAGCAGCAGATACGCCATCTTTACCAGATGATTTATCTTTAAACTGTGTCATACGTTCTAATTCACCGATATAAGATACACATTGCATCATCCATCCTGCTTGTGCATGGGCAGGTACTTCTGATTGGATAAAAATAGTTGATTTTTCTGGGTCTAATCCTGCAGCAACGTAAATTGCCGATAGACTTTGGATGTTTTTTCGTAAAGCTAGTCTGTCTTGCGGTACTGTTATCGCATGTTGATCAACAATACAGAAATAACAGTTATAATCATTTTGTAATTCAATGAATTGTTTTACCGCACCTAAATAGTTACCTAAAGTTATACCTCCAGATGATGTTGGTTGAATTCCACTAAAAATAGTTTGCATCTTAAAAATCCTCCTAAAAAAAGCTAAAATAAAAAAAGCGGCATAATCTCTCTACTACATAGAGACGATTAAACCGCGGTACCACTCTAGTTATTCCAAATAAGGAATCACTCATGCATGAATTCATGCTCTCATCTATCGTTTGAGTCACGTCGAAGCCTACTAATACTAGATGTTCGGTTCGAAGCTCAGAAGTCCATTCGACAGGGAGCATGACTTGTTTTCACCAACCACAAGCTCTCTTAACATGCTAAATCTGTGTACTACTCTTCATCATAGCTTATATATACTTTCTATAGATAATATCTTAATTATATTCAACTTTCAAGATGTTGATACATCATTTATTTAATAATCATAAAACTGAATAAAAAAGATAGGATAACTAATGTGATTGAAGCTCCCAGTAATGGTTTTGTAACTGAAAAATTATATCTTCTATAGATCATATCCTTCTTAACAGTAAGTGACTCATCTCCAGTCATTTCTGCCATCTGCTCGTCTCTCGTACCGAATACTTTACGCATTCCAAAGCGAGTGATATTAAAAAATCCACTTTGTACAATTAATAAAAAACCACTAATAACAAATAATGTTAGTCCAATATAGAATATTGCGTTTGTGAAATGAAGGAAAAAGTTTAAAGTTCCTTCGGTAAGAGAAATAATTGCTGCTAGTACTATGGTAGATAATACGACAATGATATAGTGTTTAGACATTTAATTTGTGATCCTCCTATTGGAAAGAATTATATATTGTAGACTTAATAATGCTATACTATAATAATAATGTAAACAGTTTCAACAAATCATTGTAAATATTTTTAAATTGTTAGCATTTTTAAGACAATTCCATCTATTTTTAATAAATAATTAAATTTATTTGTCAAAATTGTTGTAAAACTCTCATAAAAATGTATAATAAAATTTGTAGAAAATAATCGATACTTATCGAAAATTCTACTATAAAAATTCAGAATTGTATATTAACTTTCTGCGTTTTAACCTACATTTCTATAGCATCTTAGGGGGAATACATTATGGATTGCGAGATATGTTACGCTAAATAAATTTGATATATTGAAATTATAAATTAATCATTTCTTTTTTTACCAAATTTATGAATAAATATCTAAATAAGCTATTTTTTATAAGGGATTTAGAGCTCAACCTAAAAAGAAAAACGATTATAAATAATCTGTTTAGAATAATAATTTAGAATTTTCCAGTAAAAAAAATATTGACCAAAAGCTTCGTTGCGAATACGCTTACATTATTGGGAAAAAAGCTTAAGCAAAAATTTACACCATTTTACATGAAATGCAAAAAAAGGATTAAATGATTAAACCCATATTTGAGAATAATATGGACAAGTAGTTAGATCGATCGAAAAAATTATAATCAGTATTAAAGAGTATGTGGAAAGTTCCGAATACTCCATTTTTACAAAAAGAATTATCAAAAAATAAAAAAAATAAAATATTTTTTAAATTAATAGGGGGGTGCAGTTGTGGGACGTTACGTGCTACAGAGATTTATTTACATGTTTGTCACACTATTTTTAATTTGTACTGTTACATTTTTCTTAATGAAGTTGTTACCAGGTTCTCCATTAAAAAACCCAGAAAAATTAACACCAGATCAAAAACAAATTATCTTTGCTAAATTTGGGTTAGACAAGCCAGTACCTGTTCAATACGCAAAGTATATGGAGAATTTAGCTAAGGGAGATTTAGGAGTTTCATATAGATACGATAATCGTAAAGTAACTGATATGATTAAAACTCGTATTGGTCCATCAGCGCAATTAGGTGCTCAAGCATTATTATTAGGAACATTTATCGGATTAATCTTCGGTATCGTAGCAGCATTGAAAAATAATACAATATATGACTATGGTTCTACTGTTCTAGCAGTTTTAGGTATTTCGATTCCGTCATTCGTATTCGGGGCAATTTTACAGTATTACTTAGCTGTAAAATTACATTTGTTCCCGGTAGCATATTGGGAAAGCTTTAAATACACAATACTACCAACAATTGCATTATCAGTATTCGTTACAGCAACAGTAGCTCGATTCTCAAGAACTGAATTAATCGAAGTTATGAACTCAGAATATATCGTTACAGCAAAAGCAAAAGGTATTTCTCAAGTAGGCGTAATCGTAAAACACGCGCTACGAAACGCATTAATCCCAGTAATTACAATTTTAGGCCCAATGGCTGTAAACTTAATGACTGGTACATTAGTTATTGAAAATATGTTTGCTGTACCTGGACTAGGTTCTCAATTCGTTAACTCAATCCAAACAAATGACTATTCATTAATTATGGGTACAACAATTTTCTATAGTGCATTATTATTAATCGTAATTTTCCTAGTAGATATTTTATACGGTGTAATTGATCCACGTATCCGTTTAGCAGGAGGTAAATAAATAATGAACAACAACACAGCTCAAAAAATTTCATCTGATTTATTCCAACCTGCAAACGTAGATTTGAATAATGCAGATAAAATTTCAAGACCTTCGGATTCTTTCTGGAAAGATGCAAGAAGACGTTTTGTAAAAAACAAAGGTGCAATGTTAGGATTTATTATCCTTGGCATTTTATTAATCTTCACATTATTCGGTCCAATGATGAGTGGTCACTCGTATAAAGACCAAGACTTAAAAAGATCAAAACTACCACCAAAAATTGGTGTTTTAGAAAATGTAAAATTCCTACCATTTGACGGAATTGATCAATATGGAAACGATGTTTATAAAAACAAAAATATTAAAGAAAATTACTGGTTTGGTACTGATGATTTAGGTCGTGATATTTTCACAAGAACTTGGGCTGGTGCTCGAGTATCAATCCTAATCGGTTTATTAGCGGCAGTAATTGATATGGTAATTGGTGTTACTTTTGGAGGGATCTCAGGATTCTTTGGTGGTCGAACTGATACAATCATGCAGCGTATTGCCGAAGTATTAATGGGTGTTCCTTATTTAATCGTAGTAATCCTATTCATCTTAATATTTAAAAACCCGGGTATCCTTTCAATCGCACTAGCGATGGTAATCACAGGCTGGGTAGGTATGTCCCGAATCGTTCGTGGTCAAATGTTAAAATTAAAAAATCAAGAGTTCGTTTTAGCTTCAAGAACATTAGGTGCTACAAATACTCAATTAATTGCAAAACACTTAATTCCAAATATTATGGGTCCAATCATCGTAATGATGATGTTTACAATTCCAAGTGCAATCTTTGCTGAAGCATTCTTAAGCTTCATCGGTTTAGGTATTGCACCACCAAAAGCATCATTAGGATCTTTAGTAAGTGATGGTTTTAAATCATTACAAACTTTCCCTCATATGATGATTATTCCAGCGATTGTAATCAGTTTATTAATCTTAAGTTTCAACTTAATTGCTGACGGATTACGCGACGCTTTAGATCCAAAAATGAGTAAGTAATTTTGAAGGGAGAATGAACGATGAGTAAATTATTAGAAGTAAAAGATCTGTGTGTCTCCTTTTATACTCATGCTGGTGAAGTTCAAGCAGTACGCGGAGTTTCATTTGATCTTAAAAAAGGTGAGACATTAGCAATTGTAGGTGAATCTGGTTCAGGTAAATCAGTTACATCAAAAGCATTAATGGGGTTAATTCCAAACCCTCCAGGAAAAATTAAAAGCGGTGAAATCTTATTCGATGGAAAAGATTTAGCTAAATTAAGCGAAAAAGAAATGCAAAATATCCGTGGAAAAGAAATCTCAATGATTTTCCAAGATCCGATGACTTCTTTAAATCCAGTATTAACAATTGGATATCAAATAACAGAAGGTCTAATTAAGCACCAAAAAATGAGTAAAACTGAGGCAAAGAAAATTGCTTTAGAATTAATAAATCTTGTAGGTATTCCAAATGCTGAAGCTCGTTTTAAACAATATCCACACCAATTCTCAGGCGGTATGAGACAACGTGTTGTTATTGCGATGGCGTTAGCATGTAATCCGAAATTATTAATCGCCGATGAGCCAACAACAGCTCTTGACGTTACAATTCAAGCTCAAATTCTTGAGTTAATGAAAGATATTCAAAGAAAAACTGATTCAGCAATTATCTTTATTACACATGATTTAGGTGTAGTTGCAAACGTTGCTGATAAGGTTGCAGTTATGTATGCAGGTAGAGTAGTGGAAATGGGAACTGTAGACGATATTTTCTACAATCCAAAACATCCTTACACTTGGGGTCTTTTAGCTTCTATGCCAGATTTAGATAATGAACAAGGAGCAGAATTAGTAGCAATTCCTGGTACACCACCAGATCTATTAAATCCTCCAAAAGGTGATGCGTTTGCACCACGTAACCCAAATGCTTTAAAAATTGACTTTGAAATGGAACCTCCTATGTTTAAAGTGTCTGATACACACTACGCTGCAACATGGCTATTACATGAGGACGCTCCAAAAGTTGACCCACCTGAAGCCGTTATGAAGCGTATTCAACGAATGAAGGAAGGTGCAGTAAATGTCAAATAAAGTTGAAAAATTAGTTGAAGTTAAAAATTTAAAACAATACTTTACTACAGGGAAAACGACTGTTAAAGCAATCGACGATGTTACATTTGACATTTTCCGTGGAGAAACTTTCGGTTTAGTAGGTGAATCAGGTTCTGGTAAATCTACTACTGGACGCTCAATCATTCGTTTATATGATGCGACTGATGGACAAGTAATTTTCGATGGTGAAGATGTACATGGTAAGAAAAGTCGTAAAGAGTTAAAGCAGTTTAACCGTCGTATGCAAATGATTTTCCAAGATCCATACGCTTCACTAAACCCGCGTATGAAAGTAGCAGATATCATTGCAGAAGGTATTGATATTCATGGCTTAGCTCGTAACAGAGAAGAGCGAATGAAAATGGTTTATGACTTACTTGAAACAGTAGGTTTAAATAAAGAACACGCAAACCGTTTCCCACATGAATTCTCAGGTGGACAACGACAACGTATCGGTATTGCTAGAGCACTTGCTGTACAACCAGACTTTATTATCGCTGATGAGCCAATCTCAGCTCTTGACGTGTCAATCCAAGCTCAGGTTGTTAACTTAATGAGAAAGCTTCAAAAGGAAAAAGGTTTAACCTATTTATTTATCGCCCATGACTTATCAATGGTTAAGTACATTAGTGACCGTATCGGTGTAATGTACCACGGTAAAATTGTTGAACTTGCGGATAGTAATGAATTATATGATTACCCAATGCATCCGTACACAAAATCTTTATTATCAGCAATTCCGCTTCCAGATCCTGATTATGAGCGCAATCGTAAACGTATCGTTTATGATCCAAAACAACACGATTATTCAAACGAACAACCAAAATTACGTGAAGTTCGTCCTGGACATTTCGTACTTTGCTCTGAAGCAGAATTTAAAAATTATCAACAAATGTATAAATAATAAAAAATCCTAGTGAGTTTAGTCACTAGGATTTTTTTGATTAAGGAGTTAAAGAGGGTGCTATGTTCCTCGTGAAAGGGTCATGTTGAAGTAAAGTAGCATAAAGAATCAAAATGGTTCCTCATAAGTTGAGCATTAGGAAGAAAAATAAGAATGGATTATCAATCAAGTACTCGTATAAGGTAATGGTATTTCAGATCCCTGCCCTTATTTAATTCTACAATGGTTATACACTTACCCTTATTAAGGCAAAAAAAAAGAGCCTTTGCCCTTTTTTATTCGTAAATTTTCTTATCATACTGTTCTTAGTAAGTTTTTTTACGGAACTTACCTTGGCCACCAATTTGTTTGAAGTTTGCAGACATTTTATCAGACATATCAACAAATTTAGTTCTTTTACTTCTACCAAATATTTTTTCGCCGATCGCGTTTGTAAACACACCATTAAGTGCAGTAATTCCAATTACTAACACTGCAACAATCAATAAATCAGTTATGTAAGCTGCCATAAGATTAGCCTCCTAGGAATGTAAGCGTTAATATTATTGTATTAAATATTTGGTGAAATAGAAAGAATAATTCGGCTTTTTCCAAATAATTATTTTTGAGCTGTTAATTTCTTCCTAACTTTATAAATGTAACTTTTTAATTGGTTTATTTTGTTAAAATAAGCATCCACATAAGTTAATTGATCCAAGAAATTTGCCTAAAATTTAACGTATTAATTAACTGAAAAATGTACACCTTTTGTATAGGTTTTTTTAAATTTTTTTACAAATTTGTATATATTTATTTTCTGCAATACTGTATAATGTGAACATATGGTGTAGATTAAACTTATTATAATTAACCAATTCTTATAAATTAATACACATAACTATATTACTTTTTTTAAAAAGAGTAGATAGGGGGAGAGCAAAATGGTAATTTTGTATAATTCACCAAGTTGTACGTCTTGTCGTAAAGCAAAAATGTGGCTAGAAGATAATAATATTCCTTATAAAGAAAGAAATATTTTTTCAGAACCATTATCAATTAATGAGATTAAACAAATTTTACGAATGACTGAAAGTGGTACTGATGAAATTATATCAACAAGATCAAAAATTTTCCAAGAATTAAACGTAGACTTAGAAAGTCTTCCTTTACAAGACTTATATGAAATCATTCAAAAATATCCTGGTTTACTTAGAAGACCGATTATTATTGATGAGAAACGTTTACAAGTTGGTTATAATGAAGATGAAATTAGAAGATTTTTACCACGTTCAGTTCGCACATATCAATTGCGTGAAGCGCAACGACTAGTTAATGAGTAAATCTGCGTTTTGAATTGTGAAATTAATTACAATTCTTGATTAAGATTCTCAATCATATCGAACAAATACTTATTCATATTATATAAAAAGCTGTAAAAAGTTAAATGCATACTTTTTACAGCTTTTTTTTAACAATTAGGATGGTCGCTTTCGGTACCGAATATTATTAAAATAATAACCTATAATAATCGTAAAGATTATACAAGATGAACCGACAATCAATTCCACATCATTCCGCCCGTTTATATATTGATTGATAAATGGCTCGTCTACTAACATTTTACTAGCTGTTATTGAAAGAACAGAAGCCCCTACGAAACTCAATATTGGATATCTTTCTAAAAACCATAAAACGATTTTACTTCCCCAAATTATAATTGGAATTGAGATGGAAAGACCTAAAATGACTAATGATGGCTTTCCATTTGATGCCCCAGCTATTGCTAATACGTTATCAATCCCCATAACTAAATCAGCAAATACAATTGTACGAATTGCGTGGAAAACTGTGTAGTTCTCCTTTATTTGGGGGTTGTCATCCTCCTGAATAATTAGTTTGCAAGCTATGTACAAAAGTAATATTCCGCCAATTAAATGTAAGAATGGTACTTTTAGGATGAAAATTGCACATATTGTTAGGATTATTCGTAAAACAATTGCGGTAATACTACCGAAAATTATTGCTATGTTACGTTGTTTATATGGTAATTTTCTACATGCTAATGCAATGACAATAGCATTATCTCCACCTAAAACAATGTCTATAATAACAATCATTAAAAAGGACCATATGTAATGAAGATCTATCATGAATTCACCTCTCTTATTAAAAGCTTTAAATGATTGTCCTAATATTAATAGGTATATGATGATTTTTAAAAAATAGGTGAATTTTATTTCCAAAATTTTAAGTTGTATCATAAAATATAATTGTAGTTACTATTCGCATTTAATAAATTTTCATGGTAAGATAGATAAAAATTTACTTATTAAAGCTAAATTTTTAAGAGTATTTTTCTAATTTACTATTTCAGAATCTTATATTTAACATAAATTTCTTTTACTTTATTTATTCTATTTCGTCTAACGCAATTACTTGTTGTTCATTAAAGGAGGGGGAAAACAAATGGAAATAGAAAGAATTAATGAAAATACGTTTAAGTTCTCCATATCCTACTTAGACATCGAGGAGAGAGGTTTCTCTAAAGATGAAGTATGGTTAGATCGAGAAAGAAGTGAAGAGCTTTTCTGGGAATTAATTGATGAAGCGCATTTGACTGAGGAATTCATTGCTGGTGGCCCCCTATGGATTCAGGTACAGGCACTAGACAAGGGTTTAGAAGTTGTTGTAACAAAAGCTGTGATTTCTAAAGACGGCAAAAAAGTAGAAGTGAATTTAGGTGAAGGAGAAAAGAATTTAGAAATTCCATTTATCTCTGTAGATGATGATGATGATTCAGAAGAAGATGATGATGACGATATTTTTGAATCGATGGATGAAGAGGAAACTGAACTTATTCTATCCTTTAAAAATCTCGAAGACATTATTTCTTTATCGCATGCTGTTAATCAAGAATCATTTGAAAGTACACTTTATTCCTTCCAAGATTATTACTATCTTTATGTTAAATTTGACGAAGAATCGCTTGATGAAGTTCAAGTTGATTATTTATCATCAATGTTACTAGAATATGGTCATCGTTCAAAAGTAACTATACATGTATTAGAGGAATACGGAAAATTGATTTATGAAAAAACAGCTTTACCTCATTTTAAATCAATTTTTCCATTATTGTAATAGCCGATGCCTTAGGGATCGGTTTCTTTTCTTTATAAAGGAGAATATTGATGCTATTTCGATTAAAGATTTTAATATTTTTATCAATTGTAGTATGCATTTTATATTTTGCTTCTCCAACTATTAAATTCATTTGGTTAATGAATTTTGCATTTTTTGAGAAATCTACTATTTTTAGATTAATAAGTATCATGTTCTCGATAACGGCTATCGGTGTATCGATTATTATTTTCCTTGAAAATAGAAATCCTGCTAGAACTTTAACATGGATTATTCTTTTAGCTATTTTCCCATTATTTGGTTTTGTTTTTTATTTAATTTTTGGACAAAATTACAAAAAGAAAATGGTCTATCGGAAAAAGGCAATTAATGATCAAAATGCAAATGGTTTAATTACTGGAACAGAAGATGTAGAAGTGAAAGAATTTATTGCTCAAAATCAAAGATTAGAGTATCTAATCAATATCGCAGCAAAACAAAGTAATACACCAGTCACGATGAATACCTTTACAAAAGTTCTTACAAATGGTAGTGAAACCTTTCCAAAAATTATTGAGGAACTAAAAAAAGCGAAGCACCATATTCATATCGAATTCTATATAGTAAGAAATGACGAGATTGGAAATCAACTAAAAGATATTTTAATAGAAAAGGCACAGAATGGTGTAAAAGTTCGATTCCTCTATGACGCAGTAGGTAGTTGGAAATTATCAAGGAATTTTGTAAAAGACTTACGAAAAGCGGGTGTAGAAGTACTACCGTTTTCTCCTGTTAAAATTCCCGTTTTAAACGATACGATTAATTACCGAAACCATCGGAAAATTATCGTCATTGACTCAAATGTAGGATTTGTTGGCGGCTTAAATATTGGAGATGAGTATTTAGGGAAAGACCATTATTTTGGAAAGTGGCGAGATACCCATTTATACCTTAAGGGTGAAGGGGTACGAACACTACAATTCATATTCTTACAAGACTGGTATTACATGACGAATGAGTTAATTGATGACAAAGAGTACTTTGACATTCATGCTAATAATTATTCTTCCAAAGGAGCAATTCAACTTGTTTCTGGTGGACCAGACCGAAAGCATGAAGTGATAAAAGAGTTATTTTTTGCGATGATTACTAGTGCAAGGAAGAGTATATACATCGCTTCACCATATTTTGTTCCTGATGAAGATATTTTAACGGCTCTTAAAGTTGCAGCAAATGGTGGAGTAAAGGTGAAAATTCTAATGCCTGATCGTCCCGATAAAAAAATCGTATTTTATGCTTCACGTTCATATTTTCCAGAGTTATTAGAAGCCGGAGTCGAAATCTATGAATATAGACAGGGATTCTTACACAGTAAGATATTGATTGTAGATGATGAAATTGCATCTGTTGGAACAGCAAATATGGATATGAGAAGTTTTCGTTTAAACTTCGAGGTCACTGCATTTTTATATTTAGAAGAAAGTATTAATCACTTAGTTAATGATTTTAATAATGATATCCGTGATTCTGAAGCAATTATTTTTAAAGATTTTAAAAAGCGACCTATATTCAAAAGGATATTTGAATCATTATCAAGATTAATGGCACCACTTTTGTAATGTGCGTTCTTAATTGATAGAACATTGATAGAACAATATTTATAGTCACCTACCAAATAGAAAGTTTAATTTGGTAGGTTTTTTATTTGAAAAATCGTTTTTAAGTTTTTTGAAGGAAAATACAAATGTGATAGTGAAGTAATTTTGGAAAGGAGGTAATAAACATGATTGTCGCATTAAATACAAAAAGCCATACCATTAACCTATTTGAAATTAATACGAAAGAGGAGTTATTAAGATTAAAGGAAAACGGACCATACTATTGCCCAATTTGTAAAAAGCAAGTTAGGCTCAAAATTGGAGTAAAGAGAGTAACTCATTTTGCACATATTGATTTGACTGAATGTGAAAATGAGAGAAAAGAGAGTATCGACCATTATAAGGGTAAGCTTGCTTTGTATCAATTTTTTAAAAGATTAAATGTAAATGTTGAGGTTGAAAAATTTATACCAGAAATAAATCAAAGACCTGATTTATTTATTAGATTAAATAGTCTAAAAATGTGTGTTGAATATCAATGTTCGCTTATTCCTTTAGAAATAATGATCAAAAGGACTAACTCATTTAAAAAAAGTGGTATGAAGGTTTTGTGGATTCTAAATGACAAATTATTAAATCAAAAAAGATGGTCTTCATTTCAAATTAATTCACTTTCAATTTATTCACTAGTTAGAATTAACTCTTTTTCACTCCTCTTTTATAATCCTACATTACAATCATTTACAGTACTTTCCTCGTTAATCGCATTTTCTCCAGTCCAATATATTGGTCAAAAGAGCGTATTTCCAATAAATAATTTCAGCCTTAAGGAATTTTTATCTCAAAATGGTATGGATAAAAAGGTATTTGTATCGAAATGGACTCGCCTAAAAAAGGATTTTAGACTATATCAACATTTGCATACGAAAGGTAATTTAAAAATTTTTAAACAGTACTTGTACAATGCAAATATTAATTATTTTCCGGCAGTCATTGGGGTTCCTCTAGAAAGTAACTGCATTATTAAAGAAAATTGTATCTTTTGGCAAGGGGTAATCTATTTTAAATTTTTTCATGAGGCAGAAATTGGACAATTGATTTTTTTAGATAAAATATATCAGTTCGTAAAATTGGAAGTACAGAATGGGAAATGGAGAGTAAATCAATTTCAAGATAATGAAATAGGTAATTTGGAGAAATGTGTAGAAAAGTATATTGACTTTTTAGTAAAAATTAGAATCGTAAAACGTATTAAAAATGGTAAAATAATGAAGATAGCTAATGCTATTATTTCAACAACATTCCAACAAGCATTGGATGAAGACCGTCTGAGCACTAATACAGCATTTGATTTGTTGTTTAATGCAAGAACTGATTCAAATGATTATTAATATCGGACATTGGAATGTTATTAATAACTAATAATAATAGGGGGATCAGACATGCTAGAACAAAAAGCTGTAAAAAAATTACCAACTAGAAGTGAAGTTCAAGAAGAATTAACTTGGAAGTTGGAAGATATTTATGAAACGGATGAAGTATGGGAAGCAGAGTATAAAAAAGTACTTGAATTAATCCCATCATTTTCAGAGTTTAAAGGTAAATTAGGTGAGTCATCACAAACACTTTTAAATGCATTAAAAAAGCAGGATGAAATTTCGTTTTTATTAGGTAAATTGTATACATACTCTCATATGCGTTACGATCAAGATACAACAAATTCTAAATACCAAGCTTTAGATGATCGAGCAAAAAATCTGTATACTAAAGCAGGAAGTGCAATGTCATACTTTGTGCCTGAGTTATTAACCATTTCAGAAGATACATTGAAGAAATTTATTGAAGAAAATGATGAACTGAAATTGTACAAGCATTCTTTAGAAGAAATTTTAAAGCAAAAACCACATGTTCTTTCAGCAGCTGAAGAGGAAATTATGGCACAAGCTTCTGAAGTGCTATCTGCTTCTAGTAATACGTTTGGAATGTTAAATAATGCGGATTTAAAATTTCCGACGATTGAAGATGAGAATGGTGAAGAAGTAGAAATCACACATGGTCGTTATATTCACTTTTTAGAAAGTGCAGATCGTCGTGTTCGTAAAGAAGCTTTTGAAGCGGTTTATCATACGTATGATGCGTATAAAAACACATTTGCGAGTACGTTAAGTGGTGCTGTAAAAAAAGATAATTTCAAAGCAAAAGTTAGAAAATATGATAATGCTCGTCAAGCAGCATTAAGTAATAATGAAATACCTGAAATTGTTTATGATCAATTAGTTTCAACTGTAAATGAGCATTTAAATTTATTACATCGTTATATTGGAATTCGTAAAAAAGCGTTAAAACTTGATGAAATTCATATGTATGACTTATTTACTCCATTAGTGGAAGAAGTAAAAATGGAAGTAAAGTATGAAGAAGCAAAAGAAATTTTAGTAAAGGCTTTAAAACCATTAGGTGATGAATACATTGAAATCTTAAAAGAAGCGTATGAGAACCGCTGGGTAGATGTAGTAGAAAACAAAGGAAAACGTAGTGGTGCATACTCTTCTGGCGCGTATGGTACAAATCCATATATCCTAATGAACTGGCAGGATAATGTAAATAATTTATTTACATTAGCACATGAATTTGGTCATTCAGTGCATAGTTATCATACTCGTAAAAATCAACCTTATGTATACGGAGATTACTCAATCTTCGTAGCTGAAGTTGCGTCTACTTGTAATGAAGCACTTTTAAATGATTATCTACTAAAAAATACAGATGATCCTAAGCAAAGACTTTATTTACTAAATCACTATTTAGAGACTTTTAGAGGAACTGTATTCCGTCAAACAATGTTTGCAGAGTTTGAACATCAAATTCACGTATTAGCTCAAAATGGAGAGGCATTAACGCCTGACTTATTAACGAAAACATATTACGAGCTTAATAAAAAATATTTTGGTGACGAGATCGTCATCGATGAGCTAATTGGTTTAGAATGGAGTAGAATTCCGCATTTCTATTACAATTATTATGTTTACCAATATGCAACAGGCTTTAGTGCAGCGACAGCACTTTCAAAACAAATTTTAGAAGAAGGTGAACCAGCAGTTGAAAGATACTTAGGCTTCTTAAAAGCGGGAAGCTCGGATTATCCAATTGAAGTATTGAAAAAAGCTGGTGTTGATATGACTTCTTCACAACCAATCGTAGAAGCATTGAAAGTATTTGAAGAAATGTTAAACGAAATGGAAGAACTTTTATTTAACGAATAATTTACGTAAACAAACACATGTAGTATCTAGCTATATGTGTTTGTTTCTTTATTTTTATTCTGACTATTCCCACCTACTATTTTGTGTCTAAAATGTGAAATATTTCTCAAACGGTTGCCAAACTCTAAAATAAATTGTATTATAAGGGTGTGAATTACTTCACAAACACAAATACCCCTTTGTTGAACGTGAAAATTTCTCCCATCCCCTTGATGTAAATTATTACATCAAAAAAAAGACCTAGTGAATGCTAGGTCTTTTTTTGTTTAGTTAAACAACATACTGATAATAAATATGGTTTTTTTGGACAATTTTCCTCACTTTTCTACGTAGAATTAATTTTTTTAATTCTAACTCCATACATTGAGTCGATTGTTCGTAAATCATACATAATTCTTTAATCGTAACAAATGGTTGGAATTTAATAAATTCAGCTAAATCAGGTAGTTCTCGTTTTTCTAACTTCGTATTAGTCATTAGTTCTAATATTTTTACATAAGTTTCATAGCTTTCAAAACCAGAAACCTTCAAACCTTCTTCTTCAATATTTTCATTAAAAAATACAACGCTTGGAATTTCTGTTACATGCATTTCTTTCGTAACTTTAATATCGCATTGCAAAGCTTTAATAGAGTGGGTACTGTGTAAATCTTCCATAAACTCTTTTACATCAATATTTATATCTTTAGCACATTCGATAAGTACATCTTGATCTGTAATGTCTAAATCTTTCAAGAAATAATATTCTTGTAACTTTTTTAAGTAATTAACGCCAGCAACTCTTCCTTGAAGTTCAGCAGCTTTTATTGCAATTGCAGAGTAGTATGGGTATAGCTCTTTATTATCAATCCATAAGTGGTCGTCACAAAGGATATCCGATCTGCTAGCTGTCTTCTCCCATACGAATGAAAGTTGAGAAGGTCGTTTTTCTAATAGTTTTTTAGTTGTGTAATATCGATTAACTGGAATATAAGTAGATGAGAAATATTGACCATATTCTATGTGGAACTTTTTCAATATTGTACTAAAATCCCAACAATTTCTACAAAGTGGATCTATGAATACATACAATTCAATCGATTTTTTTGTACAATTCTGCTCGGGAAGCGTGATTGATTCTTTTTTATATTGTTTGCCATTCATATATTTCACCCTTAATGCAATTCATACGTCCGTACTATAACAGACATGAAAATTAATTTGTAAGATATAACACGTTTGTTCTCTAATGGTATTGTAGCAACGGAAAGTTAATATTTCAAATATGATGCTCTATTTTTCTTTAATCTATTAATATTTTCTTAATACATTTGATGAAGGCAATAAGAAGAGGGGCTAGAGAAGTGTAAACGAGAATAAAGTCTGTTCTCAATTAAGATTTCAGAATCGGTCAGAAATGCAAATGAAATTTGAGAAACGATGCTATTTTCTCATAAAACGGATTGCTAAAATACCTCATACAAAAATACGCCGAAAGATACCATTTAAGTTTCTCCGGCGTTTAATCAAAAATAATGTTAAGGTCTCAATTAGCTTGATGACCTTGTTTTACATTAAAAAAGCGTCTAATTTTATTTAATGTTTTTCGCTGAGGGATTTGATGCTTTTCTAACAGATTGATAAATTGTTGTTTACCAATATTTTCGTCCGTAACTTCGAATTCTAACTCATAATCCTCGTGATTTAAATACGTACTGTGATCTAAAACTAAGAGTCCATCTTCATACGGTAATTCTACTCTGTTTGTTGTTAAATCACCTATTAAAACTAGGGAATTTAAGTTTAAGTTAGCTTCTTTGATATATTCTTTAACTTCTCCTTCTGGAAGTATATATGTTTTTAGCATGGCCGATGCTTCAGGTTCACTAATTTTTTGATTAATTTCTAAATGTCCGACTGCTTGTTTAATTTTTAAAGTTAAAGTAAATGAAGTTCGGGATTTTTTGCGGATTCTTAGCGCTCCACCATGTTCTTTAATAGCAAAATCAGGTGTTTCAAAATAATAGTTAGTTTGTAATTGGAAACTTGACTCGTTTATTTTGAAATAAGATTTTAGCTTTTCAAATTCCTCTTTTGTTAATAAGTTCTTAAATTCAATTTCAATTTCTTTTGCCATAATGGACTCCTTTATTTTTAGGATTATTTTTGTGATTGAATGTGCAAGTCTTCGTCTATTTTCTATTTGATATGTTACAATAGAAATGGTCAAATTTAAATAAAATACATACATTAAAAGGTTGAGGTTTTAGTGATGAGAAAAATGCTTGAAATAAATGGAATAAATATAAATGAAGAAGGTTTATTTCTGTTGATCGACGAAACAAAAATGAATTTAGAACAGTGTCATGAAGTAGGTACAATGATTGCAGACTCAGACCAAAGTTCACTTTTGTATATATTAGAAGAAAATGAAGAATTTGTATATGTTACAGTTCCTAATAAATATTGGTCAGACTTGAAAAAAGCAATTAATCAAAATTTAAACGTAATTTTAAAAGCCGGTGAAAAGAGTCTTTCACTAAATAATTGGAATGAAGAGTTAACTTATTTAATCCAAAATGTTGAAGGTAATTTTAACTATGGAGAAGAATTTGTTAAGCAAGTTCAAAGTGCATTTTTAGAAGAGAAGTAAGTTGGTGGTGATTGGATGAACGGTCAATGGGAAAGTTTTTTAGCACCTTATGAACAAGCAGTAAGTGAATTGAAAGTTAAGTTAAAAGGGATTAGAAAACAGTTTGAAGAAACTAATCAACACTCTCCAATTGAGTTTGTAACCGGGAGAGTTAAGCCTATTCACAGCATTGTTAATAAGACAATAAGAAAAGGTATTCCGTTAGCGAATTTAGAAACTGAATTACAGGATATTGCCGGTCTTAGAATGATGTGCCAATTTGTAGAAGATATTAAGAATGTAGTTGAGCTTCTTCGCAAACGTAAAGATTTTACAATTGTAGAAGAGCGAGATTATATTACAAATAAAAAAGATAGTGGTTATCGTTCTTATCATGTAGTTGTTGAATATCCAGTTCAAACAATTGAAGGTGAGCGAAAAGTTTTAGTTGAAATTCAAATAAGAACACTTGCGATGAATTTTTGGGCAACAATAGAGCATTCTTTAAATTATAAGTATAAAGGGAAATATCCTGAAAATATTCATGAACGATTACAAAGAGCGGCTGAAGCAGCGTTTCTTTTAGACGAAGAAATGTCTCTTATTCGCGGCGAAATTCAAGAAGCGCAAGCGGAGTTTTCGAAAAAAAACGACCAATAAGGAAAGGGCGAGAAAATGAAATTCGTAATTATGTCTAAGGGCGATCAAGAGTCCAATGAACTGACGAAACGAATGAGAGATTATTTAGAGAGTTTTAATTTTAAATATGATGAAGATGATCCTGAAATTGCTATATCTGTAGGTGGTGATGGGACGTTACTTCATGCTTTTCATAATTACACTCATCTTCTCGATAAAGTATCTTTCGTGGGGGTTCATACTGGGCATTTGGGGTTTTATGCTGATTGGGTACCAAGTGAAGTAGAGAAACTTGTTATTGCGATTGCGAAGACTCCATTTCAAGTAGTTGAATATCCTTTATTGGAAGTCATCATCCGTTATAAAGATGGAAGAAAAGAAATGCAAACCTTAGCTTTAAATGAATGTACAATAAAAGGTCTTGAAGGTACATTAGTAATTGATGTTGAAATAAAAGGTCAGCATTTCGAGACATTTAGAGGTGACGGTCTTTGTATTTCTACACCTTCAGGTAGTACAGCGTATAATAAAGCACTTGGTGGAGCGATTATTCATCCTTCAATTGAAGCGATTCAAATTGCTGAAATGGCTTCAATTAATAATCGAGTTTTCCGCACAATAGGTTCACCTCTTGTTTTACCTAAACATCATACTTGTTTACTTAAACCTGTAAGAAACGCAAATTTTCAAATTACATTAGATCATAAAACAATCGTGCATCAAGATGTTAAATCGATTCAATGTCGAGTTGCTCATGAAAAAGTACGCTTTGCACGATTTAGACCTTTTCCATTTTGGAAACGTGTCGTTGATTCTTTTGTTAAATAAAAATGGTGAAGTATATGAAGCAATTTAGTTTATCATGGGAAGTAAAAAAAGAGCATAATGGAATTTTACTTAGAGAGTTTCTTAAATTAAAGGAGCTCTCTAAACGTGCTCTCACAGATATAAAATTTCAAGGTGGAAAGATTACAGTAAATGGTGAAGTAAAAACTGTACGTACTATTTTAAAAGAATTAGATCATGTACAAATCTATTTTCCGATTGAGAAACCAAGTGAGGACCTTATAGCTGAAAATATTCCTTTTGAAATTGTTTATGAAGATGATGCTGTATTGGTTATAAATAAACCTTTTGGAATACCAAGCATACCTTCTAGAGAGCATCCTAATGGCACTCTTGCAAATGGATTATTATTTTATTATCAATCAATAGGATTACAATCGACCATTCATATTGTAACTCGATTAGACAAAGATACTTCGGGATTAATGCTAGTTGCAAAAAACCGATATATTCATTATTTGTTTTCGAAAAATGAGTTAAAAAATGTACAAAGAAAGTATTTAGCGATTGTTCATGGACAATTGAATGGCACTGTAGGGGTAATACGAGCAAAGATTGCTAGGAAAAGTGATAGTATTATTGAGAGAATTGTTTCAGAAGAGGGACAAGAAGCAATCACTCATTATAAAGTACTTGAAGTAAAGAAAGACTACTCAGTTGTTGAATTAGAATTAGAAACAGGTCGAACACATCAAATTCGGGTTCATATGTCTTCGATTGGGCATCCATTAATCGGAGATGATTTATATGGAGGTAATACTGATCGTTTAAAAAGACAAGCATTGCATAGTTATCAATTATCATTTATTCATCCGATTGATCATTCGAAAAAAAACTTTGAAATCGCTTTACCTGTTGATATAAAAAGTTTATTGGAAGCGTGAATGTCAAGTAATAAAATTGTCTAAAATTTGAATAATTTATTGACAATATATGAATAATAGATTATTTTTAGTATGTAGTGTTTCTCCATGGGGATGGAAGAGACTAATATATTAAGCTGATAAGTGAGCGCTTACATTATCAGCAAAAAAGTAGGTTCCGATCTGAAACCTACTTTTTTTTGTATCTATTTAAGCTAACTTTCCTAAACTCTGCTTTCATTCTCTTCATAAAAACTAAATTTTTCTTCAATGTATGGCATGGAAGATTGTACTTGGGTATATTTCCGTTCTGGATACGAAAATGCTGTTAGTTTACCACCAAAGACTGCGCCAGTATCAATATTAATTGTATTATTTAATTCTCTTGGTTCCTTAATTGGGGTATGACCGTAAACAATTAATGCTTTACCTTTATACTCTTTAGCCCAATCTTTTCTAACAGGCATTCCGTTTGGAAGTACTTCTCCATTTATATCTCCATATAATACAAATGTTTTAACATTATTTGAATGCTTACCAATCATATCTTCACGTATACCCGCATGACTCACAACTAATTTACCATTGTCCAAAACATTATATAGAGGGGAGCCTTCATAAAGTTTTTGAAACGACGTCTGATAATGGCTTCGCTCTTTACTACTAACTGACTCCAATTCAGCAACTGTCGTTTCTAGCCCATGTTGAATTTTTACATTGCGACCAAGAAAATAACGATAAAGTTTATTACAATGATTCCCTGGTGAATAATGTGCTTTCTTATGCTTTATCACAAGTTCATATACTACTTTTATTACTGCAAGTGAATTAGGTCCCCGATCTGTTAAATCACCAACAAAAACTAATTTACGATTCTCAGGATTAACAGGAATATTATTCTCCCATAAATAGCCAAGTTTTTTAGTTAATTCAACAAATTCATCGTAACAACCATGAATATCACCTATAATATCGTATTTCATTCTATCAATCCTTTTTTCAAGTAATAATGGTAGTATGTCCTAAAAATAGCAACGTCTATAGTAAAAAACAGGGATAAAGATCTTCATTTGATCTTTATCCCTGTCTTTTTATATCTCGACTCTATTAGTCAAACATATACTTATTTGTTCTTGATCTTACATTAAGGATGAACCCTATTGCTAGAAGGTTTGTTGCTAGAGAGCTTCCTCCGTAACTTACGAATGGTAGAGTGATCCCTGTAATCGGTAGTAGACCAATTGTCATACCGATATTTTGGAAAATCTGGAAAGTAAACATTCCGACTACACCAGCACAAAGATAGCTACCAAATTTGTCATTACTTTCTAAAGCAATATGAATCATTCGATAAATCAATAAGAAGAATAATGAAATGACTACACTTGCTCCAATGAACCCATATTGTTCACATATTACTGTAAAAATAAAATCTGTGTGTGGTTCAGGGAAGTATGCTTCGCCGTTTTGGAACCCTTTACCTGTTAGTAAACCAGAACCCGCTGCCATTAGTGCCTGAGTAAGCTGATAACCTTGTGAAGGGTATTCATAAGGCGCTAACCATCCATAAAAACGATTTAACTGGTATTCTTCAAGCACATGTGATGTGAAAAATTCAAAATGATAAAAGTATAGATAAACCATGAAAGTTCCAAGACCAATCGTTAATCCAACTAGTCCAAGAATATAACGCCAACGTATACCAGAAATTAAAATCATTGTTGCGATAATTGCACACATAACCATTGTATTTCCTAAGTCAGGCTCTTTGGCAATCAATAGTAGTGGTGGCAATGAAATACCGAATATTTTACCTAAAAGTAAAATATCTTCTCTCTTTCCACGAACAGCGTACATTTCATTATGTCTTGAAATAATTGTTCCTAAAATAATGATCATAAAAATTTTCATTAATTCAGATGGTTGGAAGTTACCAACACCAGGTATGGTGTACCATGCAGTTGCACCTTTAATGGTCTTAGCACCTGGAACATGCAGTTCCAATCCTAGTAGAAGGAGTAATCCAAAACCATACATATACCAAATAACATTTTTATATCGATCAAAATCAATAATCATAATAAAGGCGATACCAACAAGCCCAATGATATACCATTTAATTTGTTGTGCAGCGAAATTGATGTTTCTTAGATTTGCAGGAAGGCTTGGCATTGCACTAGTAATTGCAAGATAACTTACAACGGCAATACAAAAAAGAATAAAAAGTAATTTAAAATCAATTTGAAAGGGAGATGTACGGTCTTCCTTCATGTCCTCACCTCTCTAATACATGTTTTATTAGTATGCTTTGAAATAGACACTTATAATGTACGACAATCATCATTATAAGTTATTTTTGCCTTTAAAGGAATTCAAAACTATAAACTCTTATTAAATAAACTATTATATTTATATTTTTCACTTTAAAGTATATATTGGCAGCTAGGAATAGAACTAGACGTGGTAGCCAATTCTAGGAAGTAAGTATAAGTGCAACTACGCCTCTGACTTCACTAAAAAAGGCTCGTCAGTCACCGATTTTTCTTTTTGTGGATAAAGCTATAGATAACTTTACTATTTTCAATTCATTGTATTTGTGCTACTATTTTAGTATCTAGTACTAATAACTAATAATAAAGGAGATTGAATGATATGATATCATTACAAGGCAAAACTTTTGTTGTTATGGGTGTTGCAAACTTCCGTAGTATCGCTTGGGGAATTGCACAATCATTACATAGCGCGGGAGCAAATTTAATTTTTACATATGCAAATGAAAGATTAGAAAAAGGTGTTCGTGAACTAGCTGACTCTTTAGAAAATCCTAACAATCTTTTAGTTCAATGTGATGTAACTAGTGATGAAGATTTAGCGAAATGCTTTGCTTCAATTAAAGAGCAAGTAGGCACAATTCATGGTGTAGCACACTGTATCGCTTTTGCTAATAAAGAGGATTTAAAAGGTGAGTTTGTAGACACAAGCCGTGATGGATATTTATTATCTCAAAACATTAGTGCATACTCTTTAGTTGGTGTAGCTCGTGAAGCAAAACCATTAATGGTTGAAGGTGGAAGCATTGTTACGCTAACCTACTTAGGTGGAGAGCGCGTAATGCAAAACTATAACTTAATGGGTGTATCTAAAGCAGCTCTAGAAGCTTCTGTACGCTATTTAGCGAACGATTTAGGGAAATACAATATTCGCGTAAACTCAATCTCTGCAGGACCAATTCGTACGCTTTCTGCAAAGGGAGTAGGCGATTTTAATACCATCTTAAAAGAGATCGAAGAAAAAGCACCGTTACGTAGAAACGTAACACAAGAAGAAGTAGGAGATTCTGCTTTATTCTTATTTAGTGACTTAGCAAGAGGTATTACTGGAGAAAACATTCACGTTGATTCAGGATACCATATAATGGGATAAGAAAGATAAATAGAAGTCAATATGACTTCTATTTTTTCCTTCCTTATATGGGTAGACGTTCTGTTAGTGAAATTAACCTAATATTAGTTAAAAAAAGTGCCTTCTTATGTTGATCATAAATAGGCACTTTTTTATTGTAAATGTGGCATTTTAATTTTATTAATTGTTACGGAATAAAAATTGACTTTAAGTGACGAAGACCTACTAATTTGCTTTCTCCTCTAGATGTAGTCAACTCTATGAAATTTGAGTCAATGGAACTCAATTTACCTATATATTCGTAATTTTCTCCGCTGTTCATTACCACTAATTCGCCAATCAATTTATTTAATTGAACGTCTAACGTGCGTGCTAAAGGGATATTAGAAGGATTAACAGGTAATAAATTATGGTTTAACATATAAGGGGTTTTATCAGTGAGATACGGGGTTAGCCACTTTAAATGCTGTAGGGATATATACATGATTTTATAAATCGGTGAATAGAATACAAAGTAATTATTCATAATGGTTGTAATAAAACCATGAAAAGAACGATTATTTGATAGATTAATTTCTACAAAAATCCCTTTGGCAGCAGTTAAGACTTTACGTAAGGATAACTCATCTTTTTCGTGTTCTAATTCTTGTAGGGAAGGAACAACACCAAAGGATTCTTCAAGTATACTTTCACTTAGATTATGAATATGAAGGAGTGGAATATAAAGGAAATTTTCACCATTGAAAACAACTAATAAATCATTTCCAACCTCAATTAAGATTCCATCAACATTACTGTTACCAGATATTTCAATTGTAACTTGTTTGTTGAGAAAATTTTTGAAACTTGCCATGATTTTCTCCTTTCTTAAAAAGATAAATCATTATTATTCAGACATGTTCATTTCTGAAAAAGGATTTTCAATTTTATTAATATAGGCATATCCATTTAGAATGATAGTTTGTCTAAATAAAATCAGTCATTTCATTTAAAGATCGGTAACAAAAGAATGTGCCTGTCTCATATGAATGAAAAAAGATTATTAAGTTTGTAAATTTTATAGTTGGATCATAACGGCATACTTCCAATTATTTATTGATTACCACTCAAAATTAAGTATCGTTTCAAATTACTTTATAATGGTTTTACATAATTAGAATGGCATCGAGGGTCAAAGTTTTAAAAAAAAGGGTCGTTTTAATTTATAAAACGACCTTTCTAAACATTATTTTCTTCTTCTTAATGTTTGGCTTGTCGTATTACTTCTTTCGTAAACTTCAAATTTTTCTCCGAAACTTACACTCTTGATATGATAAGTAGCAATATACACTAGTTCATCGTTAAAAGAAATTTCTACATAATCATGATTTGCATCAAGAAGAATACCTTCAACTTTGTCGTGGCCACCGCGATTAATTTTTACCCATTGTCTAACTTGAGAATTTAATAAGTCTACAAAATTCTCGTTTGGTAATAATTCAATCGTATTGTACATTTCATCAAAAGATAATCTACCTTTTGCAAATGAAGTTACGCTTTTAATATGAGTATAAGGGAAGTAAATTACACCTTCAGCCTCTGTAAAAAGCGCGATATGTGTTCCATATGCACCAAGTAATAAACCTTCTTTAGATTCATGACCTCCTCGACCAATTCTAACTCCTTTACCTACGAATACTGAGAATAACTCTTTATTCACTTTTTCATCGCTCCTTGTTTTTTCTGTGCGGTTACAATGTATTTATATGTGCCCTGTCAATTGTTTGTACTAGGATATTTGTCCAATTTATATGAATATGTTCAAAATTAGTCAAGTGTTGATAGGCAATTATATATTTATTTCGTTAAATTCGATCGGTTACTTGAATGCGAAAAAAGTAACATGATAAATATTCTCCGTTCATATAATTTATGAGAGCACACTTATGAGGGAGGAACAACGATGGCAAGAAAAGAGTCTAAAGAGGGTGTAAAGCCATTATTATATATTGCGCAGCCAGATTTTCAAGAAGCCAAGTTGAACATACAACACTCTTATGTGGTTAAAGTAACTAATCAGGATCAAAAACAAAAGGATAAAGAATATGTAACTTCTAAATACGTGGAAGCGGAAGAACTAGAGGAATTAGAAGATGTTGTGAATTTAGATGAACAAGAAGAACAACAAGAAGAACAAGAAGAACAAGAAGAACAAGCTGAAGCAGATAATAATTGGATGAAAAAACCATTTAAAGCTATGACGAATGAGGAAAAAGTTTTATTTATGATAAATAAGCCTCATTATATTCCAAAGGTTGAATGCCGAATTCGAACAGATAAGGATTTATATATCGGTTATATAATGGGTTACAACGAAGGGAAGGTTTCAATTAAAGTTTCTTCAAAAATTAATGACGTAGAATTGGATATTCAAAGTATCGTAAGTATTCAAATGGTAGGAATTTAAGGCGTTAAAAAGGTGGTAGATACATGATCTACCACCCATAGTTTTTTAGTTTACATTAAACTTACAGATTTGAAACGTGTACGTCACGTAAGCATTGGATTGCACAGAAGCAATCTAAATCAACAGTTACACAAGTGTTTGATGCTACAAACATTTCAGCGTCTACTAATTCGCAGAAAGTATTTTGGTTGTTGTTTTTGTTGTTTCCTTGTGCTGGATTAACAGGGACTAATGCTCTTAACACTGCACAGCAATCGTCATCTACACTTTCGACACGGAAAACAACAGTATCTTGGCAATTATTGACTTGTGCATTTTTGTTATTGTTATCTCCGCCGCCATCACGTTGTTGAGCCATGATTGGCATCATATTGTTATTAAATGCTGGTACTCTAAATAATTCACCGTTTGCTAAATACAATAGGAAAGGGCGAGTATTTGCAAGTGGTACATTAGGGTTAGCACCTAAAAATGGAACGTCACAACCTGTTGGGCAAGTGTTTGTTGCGCAATCTTGTAGATCATTTATGAATTTTACAACGTCACATACGCAATGGTTTCTTTTTTTGTCGTGGTTGTCTTTGCAACTCATCATTTTCACTCCTTATCACTTTAGATGGATATTACATTACTATGATATTAAGCAGGCGAAAAACGGTTACTGAAGATTGTTGCTTTTTTAGATAAATGGGCTTAGGAGCATGTAGTGCAGTTTCTGGATCTGTAATAGGGAAAAAAAGAGAGTAAAAAGAAAAGGGAGGAGAAGGGTTGGAAGGGATTAGAGGAGCATAAATGTAGGGTAAGGAGGTTTTATTCTTTTTTACCCCTTGCATCTATATCCCTTGTCCTTCGTACTTAAAATGGATATAAGTTGGTTGTTGCTATTCATCTTAATTTTGGCAAGCTTTCGGTTAACTCGTTTAGTTGTTCACGATAAAATAACAGCTTTTCTAAGAAGACCTTTTATTGATGAAATAACTCTTGAAGAAAATGGGATGCCAGTAACTTATACAAAGATTAAAGGAAGGGGGATTCAATATTTTTTTGGTGAGTTATTAAGTTGTACTTGGTGTAGTGGAATTTGGTGTACAGCGATTTTACTATTATTATATGTGTTCCTTCCACAAGTGGGAGAGTTCATCATCATTTTGTTAGCTATTGCAGGGGCAGCTGGCGTAATAGAAACGATTGTTAATAGAATGAATTCGTAATTTTAGGTAGAACGATTGAATATTCCTTTCATATACTATGATGAATAGACTTAATTAGGAGGGAAGATATGTATAATCAAGGTCAAGGTCAAATGACTCCTTTTCAATGGCAACAACTCCAACATCAACAACAGCAATACCAGCTGCAACAACAACAAATGCAGCAACAAATGAATCAAGCGAACTATAACCCATATTATCAAGGCGCTCCGGACGGCTATGTGAAAAAATCAGGTTGTGGCTGCAGCGGAAGAACAACTAGACGTTAATCCATAAAAAAAGGTGAGCAAAACTGCTCACCCCAGACTGCCCGAAAACGCTCGCTTTCTTCGTTGCTTCGCCTGCCTGCGGTGCTCATTACCGTCNNGAAAATCAAGTTTTTTGTACATTGTCTACACACTGAGGTGAGTAAAAAATGCTCACCTTTATTTTTTGAACAATAGTTAAATTCAATCTCATTTCTTATTAATAAAACGTCGAATTAATCTAGATGAATTAGCTTTTTTTCCTCTTCTTTTTTGAAGAATCGATAAGTATAATAGCTTTCTAGCTCGTGTACAAGCAACATATAGAAGACGACGTTCTTCTTCTAGTTGATCTAAGTTACCATTTTTTAAAGATTCTAAAGCATAATCATGAGGGAATCCCCCGTCTACTACACCGAGAATATAGACATAATCGTATTCTAATCCCTTTGATCGGTGAGCGGTTAAAAGCGAAATATTCCCTTGTGATGATTGATTTTTTTTCTGCTTATATTCTTTAAATTTAGCAGAGATATGAAATGCGTGTTCCACAAACTCTCTAATTGATTTGAAATTTTTACTTACGACCTTTAAATCTCTCAAATCATCAGAAGGTCGTTCGATTTTATTCGATTCATTTCCACGCTTTTTAATATAGTCAGTAAATGCTGAACTTTCTTCAATTCGCTCAATTGCTTCTAAAGGAGATGCATGTTTTAAATAGCGTAAAGTTTTAATCAGGTTTTCAATTTTTTTAATTTGAAATGGCGCCGCACTTTTAATCGTCGTAAAGGCTTCTAAGAAAGATAGATTTTGTAATACACTGTTCATCTTTGCATCTTGAAATGCTTGTTGTTTTAGGAAAAAGACAGGTAATATTTCTTTTAATGCTCCTTGGTGATCCTCATCCCCTATTAATAGTAAGAAAGAAATCATTTTTCGAATAATCGGTCGATCATAAAATGAGTCACCATCTTGGTCGATTGTAAATGGTAAGCTTGTTCCAATTAATCGCTCAAAAACGGCCCTTGAAGCAGTATTTGTGCGATATAAAATTGCAAATTGTCCTGGATTTGCACCATTATTAATTTTTTCTTTAATATCATTAATAATCATCGTTGCCTCTTCTTCTTCATCGTATGGAAAGAAGAATGAAGGTACTTGATCGTAATCATATTGGGCATGCATTGATTTTACAAAACGGTTTTTATTAGGCTTAATGACTTCGTTTGCCAATGATACGATCCCGTGGGTGGAGCGATAATTTTCACTTAAATGATAAATTTTAGATCCTTGGAAATGCTCTTTAAAATCTAAGATAAACCTCGGGTCACTTCCTCTAAAAGCATAAATTGATTGATCGTCATCACCAACAGCCGTAATATTTTCGGTATGTTGAAAAAGGATTTTTAGAATATTAAACTGGATTTTATTAATATCTTGAAACTCATCCACTAATAAACATTTAAATCGATTTTGATAATGTAAAAGTAATTCATTATTTTCATTTAACATTTCAAAGCAACCGAGTAACATATCGTCAAAATCAAATTGCCCATTTTGTTTTTTTAAAGATTCATAGCCTTCATAAAGAGAAGCGACTTGTTCTTCCCAAGCATCTTTTGATCTAATTTCATGTGGATAAATACAAGAGTTCTTCCATAAGCCGATTTGTTGAATAGCCTGGTCGTAAGCAAATGACTTTTCATCAATTTCAAGTCGTCGACCAATTTGCTTTAACATGATCTCCTTTTGAAAATCTGATTTAATTAAACGACTCGAATCCCATTTTGCACGATTGAATCGTAAAAGCATTTTATAGAAAATACTATGAAACGTACCAATTTCCATCTGTTGAATAGGGTAACCTAGACCTTTCAGCCTTTCTTTCATTTCTGCAGAAGCTTTTGATGTGAATGTTACGAGCATCATTTCATGAGGGAGGATACCGTTATTCATTAAATGCATTGCTCTAGTTGTTATGACTCGAGTTTTACCACTTCCAGCACCAGCAAGTACAAGTAATGGTGAACCGATATGTGTAACAGCCTTCCATTGCTGTGAATCTAATGAAATTTGATTGATTACAAATTCATCCGTCTTTTGTTCATTTTTTTTATATGGTGGGATATTGTAAAAAGGTAATCTGTTAATAAATTGATTTTCATCTGTTTTTTCGATTGTAGCTGTATTTGAGATTGAACGTTGAGTAGGTAGTTTAATAATACGATCATTCGTATTTTCGGTAGTAGAATGATTATGTTCAAATCTAGCAACTATTTCTTGCTCCAACTCTACGTTATGATTTTTACATGCTAGATTTTGCTCTTTGTTTATATGATAAAAATGAGGAATATCATAAATAGTTAAAGTGAAACTTAATTTTTGGTGGCAATTAACACATTTAACTTCCCCACGAATACTGGCTTGATATATTTCCTCATATCTTGAACGAGGGAATTCAGGTAAATAGATTGATTGATTTTGATAGTTTGCAATTTTCATTATTTTCCCCCTTAAAATTAAAGCAGACTCATCTATGTTACCAAAAAGATTTGTGTACGAAAAGTGAATTTTAATGGGAATAAATTATCTTTTCATATGGATTGAACGAAATACATTAAACACATAGTTTCCAAATCCCCATGAAAAAACTATGATTCAATTGAATCATAGTTTTAGTTTGTTTAATTTAATTTTAGTTTCATTTCTGCATGTGGAATGCCAGCTTCAAAAAATAGTTCGGAAGAGATTTTATAACCTAATTTTTCATAAAAAGGAATTGCAGATTCTTGTGCGTGTAGGACTAATTGATCTAATCCTTTTTCCTTTGCAGTTTTATGAATTAAGTACATAATTTCATTCCCAATTTTTTTTCCTCGATAGTTACTTAAAACGCAGATTCGCTGAACTTTACCAGTCGATTCAATTATTCTAAGTCGACCTGCAGCAATCGGTTGTTCTCCATCGTATGAAACAAAATGTATACATTTTTCGTCTAGGCCATCAAACTCTAATTCTCTTGAAATTTGTTGTTCCTCTACAAAAACTTCTACTCGTACTTTAAGAGCGTCTTGTATACTTTCATCTGTTTGAGCTACTATAGTGCGAAAGCTCATTTTTTTGCTCCTAATTTAAATGTTTCATATACTTCCCAAGCACCGTTTTCTAATTGGTAAACTAGTTTAAAGTTATCTACTACTTCATTGTAATTAAATTGAATCATGCGTAACTGACCTAGAATATCAGCAAATTCAGCATCTTGTAGTTGCTGACCAATTGTAATATGCGGTACGAATGCATAGTCTTTTATTTCTGGGAACGCGCCAGAGTGCATTTTTTCATGAAGCTCTTTTAATGCCTCAACAGGTGTAACTTTTAAATAAATGACATTATTTACTGGTGCAAAAGAACTTACTTTATTAATTTCCAATTCGAATGGTTCAATTTGACTCGCAATTTCATTTAATTGTGAAATAATCGTTGGAAGTTGGTCTTCACTTATTTCGAATCCACTTCTTACTGTTACATGAGGAGAGATTAACGTATAAGCTGGATCAAAACGTTTTCTATACTCATTAGCCTTATCTTGAACGAAATTAGATGGGAAAATAACAACGCCACATTTCATAAAAATTACCTCCTGTTTTCGATACTATATATTTTAATTTGAAAAAATTAACGAAGGAAAAATACCTAATATTAATTATACCAAATTTTTTGAAAATCGCTAAGTTTCATGAATTATTTTGCTAAACTAATTTTTAATACGTCTTCAAGCTGCTTTTCCCAGTTTGTCCATGTATGGTCCCCATCATATTCTGCATAATGTAATTCTACAGGGAATTTAGCTAGATAATCTTTTAATTGTAATCCACCTTTGACAAAATTAACCCATTGCTTACTCGGTGTGAAAACATTTTCTTCTTGTTTTCCAACAGTTTGAACAATGGATAGAATTGAATTTAATTTTGTTTTCTTTAAAAATTCGATCACATCATCGTTCACAAATGGTGATTGCATAATGACTTGTCCAAATGTATTAGGATATGTAAAAGCAGCTTGTAATGAAACTGTACCACCTAATGAATCACCGATTAATGTTCTGCTATGGGCTAAGCCAAGTAAAGGTAAGTGATCATCTAAATATGGAAGTAATTCCTCAGCTAAAAAACGAATATAATTTTTTTGTCCAACTTGAGAAGGGTGATATAGTTTAAAACGCTCCTCTGGTGAAGAATATGGAATTCCTACAATGATTGTAGGTTGAATTGAACCTTCTTTTGTTAATTTTTCAATTACACGATGAACTTTTCCTAAATTAAAATAGTCTTGTCCATCTTGGGCAATTAATAAGTGATGTTTTATTAACGGTGTGTACATGCTTGAATAGTATATTGTAAATGTAATTTCTCTTTTGATGTGTTCACTATATAATGTATGTTCTTCTCTAGTACCATTTGTTTGAATCATAAAATGTCTCCTCTTCTTTTCCCTAGGATGATATAATTAGATGTTACTTCATAGTAAAAATTTAGAAAAGTAAAATGTATTAAACGCTTACAAAATAAGTGTAAAAGAGGTGAAACATGAATAAAAAACAACCTAATGCAATGATGTCTCTATTATTTTTGTCCATTATTGCAATTTCAACTTCAGCTATATTAGCGAAATGGACAAATGCTTCTCCATCTGTTTTAAGCATGTATCGCCTCTGGTTTACGTGTATATGGATGCTTCCATTTGTATTGAAGCGAAAAAATGAATTAAAAGCTTTAAAAAAATCACATTATAAATCATTTGCTTTAGGTGGTTTAATGTTAGCAGTCCATTTTATTTTATGGTATGGTTCATTAGTTTTCACTTCAGTGGCGAGCTCAACGATTATACTAGCTCTCCAGCCATTAGTTGCAATGATTCTTGGATTCTTTGTCTTTAAAGAACGTACGTCTATGCAATCTAAAATATGTATGATTATTGCTATTATTGGTGTATGTCTAATAGGATTCGGTGATATCGGCTTAAGTATGTCAGCGTTTAAAGGTGATATTCTTTCATTTTTAAGTGTAATTGCTGCAGTACTCTATTTAATGGTTGGACAAACAACCGTAAAAAATACATCTCATTGGGTGTATAGTTTTTGGGTATTCGCATTTTCGGCTGCATTTTTAACAATCTATAATCTCGTAACGATGGATAATTTCTTTCATTACCAATCAAAAGATTGGATCATTTTTATCGCATCTGCCATTATTCCTTCATTAGCACATATCATAAATAACTATTTATTAAATTATGTAAATGCTACAACGATCTCAATGAGTATACTCGGTGAACCAGTCGGTGCATCTATTTTAGCATTTTTCCTTCTTAACGAAATGTTAACCTCGTTTCAGTTAATTGGGGGTACAATCGTTATTGTGAGTGTATTCTTGTACTTATATCAACAACAAAAAGAAGTAACATCAATACAAGTCAAAAAAGATAATTCTTCATCAGCTTAAATAATTTCAATAAGGCTTTCAAAACTTTCATTTCGTTTGAAAGTTTTTTTGTTTTTTAACTAAAAATAGGTAGAATAGATAATAGCGATTTGAAAAATATTCCATATATTTTTATTAAGCAATTAAAGGAGAAAAAGAGCTACATATGAAAAAAAAGAAGAAAAAAGCCAAAAATCCTCTCCATTACATATTTATTTCTTATATAATCATTATATTTTTATTTTCATTCTTATACTATCTTCCTTTTACGCGAATTTCGCCTATCAATTATATCGATAGTTTATTTGTTTCAACGAGTGCTATTAGTGTAACTGGATTAACAACAGTTAACTTAGTTGAGACGTTTAATGTTTGGGGGAAGATACTATTAATGATCCAAATGGAAATTGGTGCAATTGGAATTGTTGTATTTATTAGTTATGGTTTTATGATACTTGGTATTCGGATGACGATTTCAAATTTACTAGTTGTATCAAAGGACCAAAACCAAAGCAGCATTAAGTCAATTAGAAGATTAAGTTTGTCAGTTTTATATACAACTTTATTTTTTCAATTTCTAGGCGGTCTCTTTTTTTATAGTCAATTTAGAGGGAAATATGATACTGCATTAGAAACTTTATTAGTTACTGCTTTCCATTCAATTGCAAGTTTTACAAATACAGGTTTTGATTTATTTGGAAATAGTTTAATTTCATTCCAAAAAAATAATTTAGTGTTAATTGTAACGGCAGTATTAATTTTTATAGGTGGACTAGGATATCCAACGATTATGGAGTATATCTATAAATACAATAAGAAAAAATCCTTATTTACAAGGATCAATATGCGTTTGCATTTTTCATTTATGGTTCTTGGAACAATTGTATTTTGGCTTTTAGAAAAAGGACATGCGTTTAAACAATTAAATTTCTTTGATCAACTTACTAATTCATTATTTTTATCAGTAACTAGTCGAAATGGAGGATATGCACCTCTTGATATTGGTGAACTAACATTGCCAGCAATCTTAATCATTTTAGTATTAATGTATATTGGTGGAGCTTCATCGAGTGCAGCAGGAGGGATTCGTTTAACGACAGTTTCGGTATTAGCAGCAAAAATGTTTTCAGTTATTAAGTCACAAGAGGATACAATTATTTTTAGAACAAGTGTAAAGAAGGAAGTTGTTGACCGTGCATTTGTTATAGCGATGAGCTTTATTATATTAATCACTGTAGCAACGATAACAATATCAATTTTTGAACCATTTCAGTTAGATTTTATTTTACTAGAGGTCATTTCGGCAATTACAAATACCGGATTATCATTAGGGATTACAGCAAATATTCATACTATGTCAAAAATAATATTAATTTTATTAATGTTTATTGGTAGAATTGGGATTTTCACGCTAATTTATTTTGTATTAAGAGTTGAGAATCAAAAATTAAAATATGTTGAAAAAGACTTAGCTATTGGGTAAGGAGGAGTGTATGTATGCCAAAGCAATATTTAGTAATAGGTGCTGGACGTTTTGGGCGAGGCATTGTAAAAGAATTTGATCGGTTAGGTCATGAAGTAGTTGTATGTGATATAGATAAAAAAACGTTAGATCAATTAGAAGAATACACAGAATATGCAGTTATTGGTGATTTGCGTGATGAGTCTATTTTAGAGGATTTACATGTCAGTCAATTTGATGCAGTATTTGTAGCAATTGGAACGGATTCATTAGCATCTATCTTAATTACGAGAAGATTGAAAGAGAGAAATGTAAAAAGGATTATATGTAAAGCAAATAATCGTGAAGTTGGTGGCATTTTAGAAAGTATTGGAGCGGATTTAGTAATTTATCCAGAAGAAGAAGCTGGACATAAAGCAGCACGTATGGAAGCGATGAGTGGAATCATCGAATACATCGAAATTACCAAAAATATTGCGGGAGTTGAAACAGTCATCCCTGAGAAATTAGTTGGCAAAACACTAAGAGAAATGAGTTTTTCAATGAAATATGGCATAACTGTTGTCTTAATCATCCGCGACGGTGAGCCAATGGTATCACAAATTGGAGATGTAGTTTTTCAAAGTGGTGATTTAATTTTTATTGTAGGCGAAAAATCAAAAATTGAATGGTTTAAGAAGAAAGTGGGATAAATTTATTAGGGCTCAATTACATTTCCCTAAATGGAACGTTTAAACATCATAGATGAATATACTAATCTTAAATGACATATCAAGGATTGGTGTTTTATTATGAGCCAAGTTATGGAGGTAATTGGGGCCTGGGTGAATGCCATTGGAACAATCAGCTCAGCAATTAGTAGTACACCCATGAGAGGATTAAAAGGAGAAAACCGAAAAAGATGGGAGGATATCAGTTTTCATCTAGATTTTGGTGGGAATTCCTTTCAAGCAATCGGTAACATAATAGAAGCATTTTTAGGCGAACCAAGTATATTAGAAGATTCAGGGGAAATTATCCAAGCATCAGGTAATGTCACAGTATTATTTAGTTTATTAGCTGCAGAAGCGGAGGAAGGAAAAGAAGAAGAAGAAAAAAATGTCGATCGAGCAATAAAACTAAATATGATAGGGAATGCCCAACAAGCATTTGGGGGATTAATTGCAGCCTTAGAAGAAGTAAGCCAAGAAGAATTTGATGTATCTGGATTTATGGGGAATCTCTTACAATCGATTGGAAACACTTTACAAGTATTAGGAGGGGTCGTAGAGCTAGAAATAGAAGATTTAAAAGACTATTTAAAAGAAACCACCGGGCAAGTAGGAGAACCTAGCGATTTATCAGATGGGGTCATATTTGACGTACTTCAAGAATATCATGGCAGTGCACCAGAATCAGATGCTAGTGAACTTTCGGACGGAATTATTTTTGATGAATTGCAAGAATCTCTAGGTAGATTGCCAGAAGATGATACCGTTAAACTTACAAATGAGATGGAAGAGGAAAATGAAAAAATATATGATCGATCAAGTGAATCGTCTAATGAAGAAATAGAATATCTTTTTGGTAGAATACCAGATTACGAACCTGAAGAACCAGATGAAATAATTCCAAGACAACAGGATGAATCAATTTCTAGCAAACAAAGCGTGCCAAGTGAACTATCAGATGGAATCATTTTTAATGTACTCCAACAAGTTGCAGAAGAAACCGAAACAAACCCATTAATTAAAGAATACGAAGAATTAGCATTGCTATTAAAATATAGCGGAAGTTGGATTCAAGCTGGCGGTTCAATCATATCCGTCTACTCTGAACAAAAAGAGTTATTAGAGGTGAATGCAAAACTAAAGGAACAGGAGAAAAAAGAACTAGAAGAGAACGAGAATTCCAAAAGAAGAAATAAAAAGAGAAAAAATTCTGAGGAAAATAGGGTCGAATCAAATCAAAAGAAAAGCAAAACCTCGGAATATACAGAGAGAAAGAAAAAGAGCTAACAAAAATAAGCTATAGTGTGGATGTTAGTTCTAAATACATAAAAGAATGACCAAGGAACTTAAAATAATCTTGTGAAAATAATAATAGTACTGATATTCTAAATTTTTGTTTACATAATAGGCAATCAGGAAAATATTAATAATAAAGGGAGTACATCTTCACCATTTATGGTTAAGGAATATTAATATTTAACTATTGGAGCGATCGCCTATGAAAAGTAGAATAATTAAAATCGTTAAAAACTATAAAGTTCAGACATTTGTATTTAGTGTGGGTGTGTTACTATTGTTCTTAACAATTGTAGTTGGAAGTATTCTATTAAGCAATATACCAAGAGACAAAGATATGAGATGGAAAGATCTAATGCATACAATAAACGAAATAGAAGCAAAATCAGATAGATGAGTATTTTTTCAAAATGAAATCTATATTCTAGTGGATTAAATTCGAAATTTTTTGTTAAATATTGGTTGAAGAGTAGGAGACAAAACAGTATAATAGACTTAATAAGAGAGAAGTATTTCTCCTTAAATATTACGATTCCATAGCTCAGCTGGGAGAGCACTACCTTGACAGGGTAGGGGTCGCTGGTTCAAGTCCAGTTGGGATCATATCTAAACCTCTTGTATATCAAGAGGTTTTTTGTTTTATAACAGAGAAGAGTTAATGGCAGAACAGCTAATCGGGGCAGAATATTGTGTTTATAAAACAGTTCCATACAAAAGAAAATTTCAACAATTTACTGGTTTTTAAATATAGTTACTATCTTCCTATGAAACGGTAAGCTATTTCGGTGTAGTACGCCTAAACACGTCGTGATTTGATCTAGCTTATTATGGGGGAATACTACAAAACAAATCGTACAAATCCCACCTGTTGTTTCTCTTAAGTAATATTTTGGTGATTTATACTGTAAAAAATACTTTTTTAACTATTTTTTCTGAATTATGGTTTTAACAGACATTCCATTAATTTTTTCATTATCGATAGCGGTTTGGTTAGTTTCTTGTTGTAGCATTTCATCAACTTTAATTTTAGTTCGTTCATCTATTCTTAATTCTTTATTAAATATAGGTTTATGAGCGGCTATTAGAAGTATTTCTAATACATCTCGAGCTGCGAATCCTTCGTTAGAGTTTTCAAGTAACCAAACAGTGACCGATTCAATAAATACTGTATTATCATAATTATTTATAAATGCCTCTTTTCTATATTCATCAAATTTAATGTATATTTTGAAGCCATCATTTTGAGCATTATTACGGATGGTTGAATTTGGAGTATCGTAATATTGGCCATTCCCCGACATGATTAATAATTGAAACTTAAGTATACTTTTTCAATTGAAATTACCTCTTTTTAACTTTTATAAATATTATTTGTTTTCATGGTTTTACTAATCTGTAAAATGTAGCTTTAGTCAGGTAGCTATCTTTCATTGCTTGTACCGCTATTATATTGCCTTTTTTCCATTCGTTATAGGCGCTGATAAATTCGTCTGTTATTTAAGTTTTGGATCTACCTAAAATCTCGCTATTAGGGGGCAAAAAAAATTATAAATGATTTATGAATAATTCCAATCTCTGAATTTTCTACTTAATTTTTCTTATGCAACGAAATGGCAGTTTACTTGAACAAGAGGTTTTAAATAATAACTAAATGTATTCCAAAATATGGTAAAATTAATCAGTCAGTAATTAATTTTTAGGAGTTTATTAACTCTCCTTTTACAATTTTGTTTGGATTGAGGTTAAAACCCGGTTTTTGGGCAGTAATTTTGAGATGTCTATGGTTTTGTGGTTATTCAAGTAACTGCGAGTCATTGAATGACGCAAAAATTAGAGCTGAAAAAGCATCAAAATTATTAATAAAATATGCCCAAGACCATACTGATATTGTGATATTGTATTGGTCGGAGATGGATTTTTTAATATTTTGATCGCTAAAGAACTTAAAAAGACTGGTTGGAAAGCAAATAAAAAACAAGTTCGAAACATTGGGATATAACCACATTTTCAGCCAAAAGTTAAAAAATTTTACGATTACTTCTTAAGCAACTAAAGCTAGTCACATATAGAATGTGTATGTAGAATATCAAAAAATAAAAATTACTCTGGATTTCAAAAGTGGAGTAATTTACATGTGAAATATTGTATTCTACAACTACTCCTTAAGATATTTTTATCTTGGGAGTATTTTAGTTTATTAATATAGTTTTTATGAAAAACCAGAATAAAAGTTAAGGATGGGATTATGAACAATCGAATCTTAATTGTAGAAGATGATCATTACATTAGTGAGATGTTAAAGGATACTTTGGTGAAACATGGGTATGCAGTTTCCACCGTCTTTGATGGTGAAGAGGCATTACAGATAGTAGAAGTGAAAAAATTTGACTTAGTTTTACTTGATATTATGATTCCGAAAATTGATGGGATGGAATGCTTAAAGATTATAAGAACAAAAAGCATGATCCCAGTTTTAATTATGTCTGCAAAAGGAGAAGACGTCGATAAAGCGTTAGGTCTAGGGTTTGGTGCAGATGATTACATTGCAAAGCCTTTTTCAATGATTGAACTTGTCGCTAGAGTGAAAGCCATTCTTAGAAGAGAAAAACATTATATGGACTTAACCAATCAAGTGGTAAATCCGACTTACCAAGAAGAAACTATTCAACTAGGTGATTTGATCATTGATATGAAAAATTATTCTGTAAAAAAATGTGGTCATGACTTAAAGCTTACGTTAAAAGAGTTTAATATATTAAAACTCTTTATTACAAGACCAAATCAAGTATTTACAAAAGCACAGGTATACAGTCTTGTTTGGCAAGAAGAATACTATGGTGATGAAAATGTTATTAATGTACATATTCGACGTCTCAGAGAAAAAATAGAAGATAATCCTTCTAATCCAAAATATGTAAAGACTTTATGGGGGATTGGTTATAAATTGGGGGAATTTTAATTGATTTATATTCTTGTATTATTTCTAGTAGCTTCCTTAATTTTTAATATTTATTTAGTTCAACATCAAAGAGTGGCGAATCAAGAAATTTCCTATGTCGAAAAGAAGCTTCAATCCATCATTGAACAAGAAACTGATGAAAATGTTCTACTTTACACAAGCAACTCTCAAATGAAATCTTTATTAATTCAAATCAATAGCCTATTAGAACACAACCAGAAAACAGTGGCCAATTTTCATTCTGTTGAACGCTCAATGAGAAAAATGCTTTCGAATATCTCGCACGATTTAAAAACGCCCCTTACTGTCATTTTAGGTTATATTGAAATCATTTTACACGATGAAACAATCAATCAAGAAAAAGAAAAATCCTTATTACAAACTGTTCATTTAAAAGCAGAAGAAGTTTTAGAGTTAATCAATCGCTTTTTTGATCTTGTTAAACTTGAATCCAATGATGTTCATCTTGAAATGTCCAAAATCGAATTAGGAGAGATTTGCAAAAAAACAATACTGGATTATTATGAGATACTAACAAAAAAAGAATTTGACGTATCTATTAATATTCCGAATGAACAGAATTTTATTTGGGGAAATAAAGGAGCGGTTGAGCGGATTTTAAATAATTTAATCTCTAATGCACTTCAATATGGTTCAGATGGAAAGGTAATTGGGTTACACCTAAGAAGTACAGAGGATAAGGTTTACATAGACGTCTTCGATCGGGGAAAGGGCATTCTGGAAAATGGTAAAGATCGAGTCTTTGAACGATTATACACAATGGAAGATTCAAGAAATAAATTCTATCAAGGTAGCGGATTAGGTTTAACTATAACGAAAAGATTAGTCGAACAACTGGGTGGAAAGATTGCATTAGAAAGCATCCCAAATCACAAGACCACTTTCACCATTGAATTGAAGCGTATGACGTATTAGTCGAAATTGTAATACTTAAGAATTTTGTAAGAAATGGTTAAGAGAAAAGAAAACATTCATCGATAGAATGAAATCAAAAGATGAAGGAGTTAAAAATATGACCTATATAATTCAAACAAATAATCTTACTAAAAATTATAAAGGAACCACGGTCGTTTCCAATGTGAATATGCATGTCAAAAAAGGTGAAATATATGGCTTCTTAGGTCCGAACGGTGCAGGAAAAACAACCGTTATGAAAATGATTATGAACTTAATCAAACCAACGAGTGGGGAAATTATTATTTCTGGCGAAACAATAACCCCAAAATCTTATGAAATATTGAAGCGCATGGGGAGCATAATTGAATATCCTGTTTTTTATGACAAGTTAACAGCACGGGAAAACTTAGAGCTACACTCCGATTATATGGGTTACTACAACAAAAGTGCGATTGATACGGCTTTTGACATGGTACAACTAAAAAATTTTGAAGGAAAAGCTGTCAAAGATTTCTCTTTAGGGATGAAGCAGAGGCTTGGCTTAGCTAGAGCAATTATTACAAAGCCTGAAATCCTTATTTTAGATGAGCCAACAAATGGCTTAGACCCTGTAGGAATTAAGGAATTTCGAAATCTATTTCAAATGTTAAGTAAGGATTATGGAATAACACTATTAATCTCCAGCCATATTCTTGGAGAAATCGAACAAATTGCCGATACCATCGGAGTAATCAAGGACGGAACGTTAGTAGAAGAAGTATTAATGGAGACAATTCGTCTTCAAAATACAGAGTATATAGAATTAAAAACGAATGATGTGAAAAAAGCGTCATACGTCATAAAAGAATTATTGTATATAACGAATTTTAAAATACTCGATGAGGTTACCATTCGTATCTATGACTTGAACACGGTTCAAGGGAAGATATCTAAAACCCTTGTGTTAAATGGTGTATTAGTGGAGTCAATCAATAAAAAAGAGAATACATTAGAAGATTATTTCTTAAAGATGATCAATGGGGGTGTAATCCATGCTTAAACTTATTAATCTTGAAATAAAAAAATTTAAATTATGGCACTACTGGAAAGCTGTTTCTATTTGCAATATCGCATTTATTGCACTTCTCAGTATGATGTTTTTTATAGAGATAGACGGTGAGAAAATAATACCTTTTGAAAGTTTCGATATGGCGGTCAGCATAATAGGTGCAATGGTACGGACAACGTTTACAATTTTTGCATCAGTAATTATTGTGAAATTAATAATAGATGAATTTAGAAATAAATCAATAGATGTATTATTCACTTATCCCATTAAACGTAAAAAAATTATTTCCGCAAAGTTAACAATCGTTTTTGTTTTTACTTTTGTCAACGTCTTGTTTTCAACATTATATCTAGATGGCCTCGTTCATTTAGCGGACGTGAATTTTAATATTCTACCGGGAGCAATCGAATTAGAAGATATCTCAAGACATTTATTGACTGCTTTTATGAATGCTATTGCGACAGCAGGTATCAGTCTTATTCCTCTGTTCTTTGGCATGCATCGTAAATCGTCGCCTGCAACCATTGTATCTTCAATTCTGATTGCTACAATCTTAAATTCAACAAGTGAGGACTTTACCTTATTTTCAATTATAGCAGTTCCTTTATCACTAGGATTGATCGGTTTGTATATCGGATACTATTCAATTCGAAACATAGAAAAGAAAGATTTAGTATAATTCATTGATGATACATATCAGTTAATTATAATTGTCAAATCCGAATCCCAAATACAAAGATTTATGGTTTATAAATTTCCTTCTTAGTGATAATAGAGTGAATTTCTTGCAAACAGTCATAAAGTGACTGTTTGTTTTTATTTATGCAATAGAAAACAAAGCGAAGACGGACACTAAAATTGAAGTATTTAGTGATAATCACATTATAGATGTTGAATTATTATAGAAGATTAGTAATCATATCCCAATCCCAACCAGTTTTTCTTATTAACCTATCAAACTATTGGTTATTAAACCTATCTCTTTTTAACATAATACTAGATGATTAAATAAGGTAATTGACTAAATATTTATTTTGGAATATTGAAAAAATACAAAATATTCCTTTTTTTAATCAATACCCTGTAATATAATAGAAAAAAATCAAGTAAAAGGAGAGATGATATGGAGCAAATAGTAAACTGGCTAAACGGTATAATTTGGAGTCAAGCACTTATCTATTTATGTTTAGGAGTAGGTTTGTTTTATTCTTTAGCAACTAGATTTCTGCAAATAAGGCATATGAAAGATATTTTCAAACTAATGTTCAAAGGTGGAAAATCAGAAGCAGGTATCTCATCTTTTCAAGCGTTGAATCTTGCATTATCAGGAAGAGTAGGAACAGGAAATATTGCCGGAGTTGCAACAGCGATTGCCTTTGGTGGACCAGGAGCAGTTTTCTGGATGTGGGTGATGGCTTTCTTGGGAGCTGGATCGGCATTTATTGAATCAACTTTAGGACAAGTGTATAAGTCAAAAAAGGATGGTCAATTCCGAGGTGGCCCTGCGTTTTACATAGAAAAAGGGCTAAAAATAAAATGGTATGCAATCTTGTTTGCGGTTGTGACAGTTATTTCGACAGGTTTACTTTTACCTGGTGTACAAGCAAATAGTATTGCCCAAGGTGTTGAAAGCGCCTTCGGAATTAGTCCTTCGATAACGGGTATTGTTTTAGTTGCTTTACTCTCTTTCATTATATTTGGAGGAGTAAAACGTATAGCTCGTGTAGCTGAATTTGTCGTGCCATTTATGGCGCTTAGTTATATTTTAGTAGCTATTATTATTATAGTATTAAATATTTCTGAACTACCAGGCATTTTAAAGCTGATCTTTTCAAGTGCTTTTGGTACAGATGCTGCATTTGGAGGAATCCTAGGTGCCGCTATTTCTTGGGGAGTTAAACGTGGAATATATTCTAATGAAGCCGGTCAAGGGACTGGTCCACATGCCGCTGCTGCTGCAGAAGTATCTCATCCTGCTAAACAAGGTATTGTTCAAGCTTTTTCAGTTTATGTAGATACTTTATTAGTTTGCTCTTCTACGGCATTTATGATTTTGATTACAGGAATGTACAATGTTACTCCTGAAGGTAAAACAAAAATAGTTAACAATCTTGCTGATATAGAACCTGGTCCAGGTTATACTCAAGCTGCTGTTGAATCCATGTTTCCTGGCTTTGGCGCTCCTTTTGTTGCAATTTCGTTATTATTCTTTGCATTTACGACGATTATGGCATATTACTACATGGCAGAAACGAACCTTGCCTATATTAATAGTAAAACAAATCGTGTATGGACTGAGTATGTTTTAAAAGTTCTAATTTGTGTGATGACATTCTATGGAAGTGTAAAAACTGCAAGTCTAGCTTGGGGATTGGGTGACATTGGTGTAGGAAGTATGGCGTGGTTAAATATCATTGCAATCCTACTTTTAACGAAACCAACATTAAAAGTACTTAAAGATTACGAATCACAGTTAAAAGCTGGAAAAGATCCTGTTTTTGAACCTGCGAAACTTGGTATAAAAAATGCTGATTTCTGGGAGAAAGAATATAAATATCAAAATTCTAACAGTGATAAAAAGACTGGCTGATTTTTGTGGAAAAGGGCAACTTATAATATGATCCCCTTATAGTAGACACCAAAAAACATCCGTAAAAGGATAGGTAGTCTACTATTGGGGGTTTTTATTATGTCTAAAAATATCCCCCAAAAAATTATCAATAACGAATTCATGTCGGACCAAAACGATATCAGTATGTAAACCGAATCGTTAAAAATATTTTAGTAGGATTTACCAATTGAGATAGAAAAAGCTCAATGATTAATGTATAATTTAGACTAATAATGTATATTTTCGAAAGAGTTTGATTAATTACCTAAAACGTCTATTAAGATAGTAAAGACTAAAAAGGAGATAATATGAAATATATTCTCTTGATATTAATCGGTATACTAATTGGGATTTTTGGGACCAAGTTTAGCGAAAAACATGAGATTAAAAAAGGTATTTCTTACTTATGGTCTGTTAGGGTAGTTATTCTTTGGCTTACTTATTTAATTATTCTAGGATTTATAGTGCAACAAAATTGGAATTTGCTAATGAATCCAAGTCCTATGAAAGATCTTGCAGCTGTAAAATCACAGCTTGGAAACAATAAAGGGAATCTTATTTTGTTAAACTGGGCGGTTTTTTTGGGTCTTGCTGGATTGGTGGCTATAATTGTTAAACTGCCATTCATGAGTTGGGAAACCCTTAAATTCTGGGGCTTTGAAGGTAAGAGGCTTGTTCAAGAAACGAAAGATTCCGCAAGAGAAGAATTATTACGTCAAATTCAAATTGACCAAGCAAGGACTTCATCGATTTTGGAGATGAGTAGTGAGGAAATGTATACAGACTTTTCGTTAAGTATTTCTCCAAATGGAACGATTAACGGTGAAAATGTTATTCAAATGTTTTTAAATGTTTATACTAGTACCATTAGGGATTACCTTGGAATCATAATAAATGCGGGAGCTATTGAGGTAAATAATAATGGACTACGTAATATTGATTTACTTCCGGATCACATTCAAAAAGTTGTTAAGCATTCCTACTCACAAAATGGCCTATCAAAAGAGGTAGATGAAGGAGGACATTCTATTAGAGTCTATCGTATGGCTTTAAACGCAAGTCCTGCACATCCGTATTATCTTGTTTATTTACATAGTAATTCATATCTTTTTGGTGCAAATGATTTTTTTGTTATCCAATATATAGAAAACATGATAAAACAATTTACTAATCGCTTAGAATTGGAAATAAGTTTACAGCAAGGTGCATATGATTTAGCATAATATTAAAAAAAACGCTAATTTTATGTTAGTATAAAAGTAAGTAATATAGTGAGGAGGGATGGAAAGTGGATAGAAGTGATACAAAAAAGAGTGCGAAAAAAGTACTAGTTTTTTCAGCTGCTGAATCGTCGCAAACCAATGAAACTTTTAATACATCCCATCATGTACGAAGGGCGATAGATCGGCTAAGGAATTCTAAACCTGAAAGTTCTTTTGCAATGAAACAACTTGAGAAAAGATTTGCCCAAAATAAATAAACTGTATCGAATTAGGCAAGACTTCATATAATACGGATAAGATAAAATCATTTAGGAGATGGTTATCTTGTCCGTATTTTATTTGAAAAATAATGGTCAAAAAAATCAACTTTCTTTGGATGAAGTTAGTCAACGTGCTACTCAAAGAGCATTGAAGAGGCTATATAATTTACCAGATATTAAAGAGTCCCCCACATTAAAAAGATTCGATGAAATAATGAAAAAAGTGGGAAAAGGTAAATATTATTAAAAGGGTTAGTTTTTAATTTGTAGTGACCCCATAATATTAGGCATGAACTCGGTATTTAACAGGGCTCATGCCTTTTAATTCTGCCTTAATACGTTATTTATTGTTTTAATAATAGTAAATCTATCTCTTTTGATTTCTGGGTCAAGTCTAGTTGGATCATACATAAGAGAAGTCTTAATCCTTTGGGGGAACAAGGGGTTAGGGCTTTTTTTCTATTTTCCAGCAATTCTTCTATTAATGTTAAATGACCAAATGACCACATTCATTTTTTTGATGCAACAATTTTCATAGCTTTTTTTAATTTTAAAGCAGAATCATGTTGCATATCAGGTAATGCATGACTATATAAATCGTGAGTAACACTTGTTTTACTATGATCTAATCTCTCTGATACAATTTTTGGATGTTCATTTACATCGGTACTTTAAAAGTCTTTAAAGATGGGAAAACCATTCGAGGAGAAAAAGACAGTTTACTTACTCGATCATTAAAAGCTGGAGATGTGAATGGAGATAACGTAATCGATATAATGGATGCACTTGCAATCCAAACATATTGGGAAACAAACAAACGAAGCGCAGATATCAACTTTGATGGAAATGTAGACGCTAAAGATTTTGCATTCGTAGAAAAGAACTTCGGACTACAAAATCATGTAGTTCCTAATGCTCCAACACCGAAAAAGAAATATAAAGGTCTTACACTAGCGGATATTAAGAAAGAATTAGGGATTCAATAAAAAATAATGATAGAAAAGTACTTAGCTTAAAATAATATGTTACCCGAATAATAGACACTTAAGATAGAGTCAATTATTCGGGTGATTTTATGTCCTGGGCTTTTAACACTCTTTTATAAACATGAGATTGAGAAAAGATAAGTAAAATTATGTTTAATAGTTTCTAAATAAAACAATTTGAAATAAATAGTCCAGAGAATCTAAATGATTCGTCGGACTATTTATTTTTACGAGGATATTTGTTATGACGTAGAAATTATAAATGATGCTTATTAACTTATATAGTATTCTAATTCGGATTTAATAAACTTCATTAAGTGTTTCTCTATTTTTGAAGGAGCTCTATTCTTACTATAAATAATTCCAAGTGTAACATTTACAGGTTCATAGTTTATCAGCTCAATTTCAACCATTTTGCCTTCAATAACATAAGGGTTACTTTTCGTCGCAAAATCTGGTGCAAAACCAATTGCAAATCCTTCGGAGATTAGTCGTGATAATTCTTCCGTTTGATTTGAAGAAAAAAGAATATTCATTTTTCCAAATTTTAGTTGAAAATTATTAACGAACCAATTGATATAATCACCATTGTATAATACTACCGGCTGTTGAAGGACTTCCTCAGGTGTTATTTTTTTCTTTTTAGCAAAAGGAGAATTGCTACTTACATAAACCTTTAGTGTCCCCTCAAGAATCCTTTCAAAATTTAAGAGCTCTATGCTTTTCAAGATATTTTCGTATATGCATATAAGTCCAATCTCAGCTTTATTTTGTTGAACCGCTTCAACTGTATGCTCAGTTATATTTTCTAAAATTTCAATGTTTAAATTTGAATATAAATTCTTAAATTCAATTAATGGTTTTAATAAATAAGTAAAGAAAGCAGGTATCGTTGAAACCCTTAAATTTCCAGAATGTATTTCTAAAATGATTCTTGCCTCTTCGATCATTTCTTCATATTTTAACAATACTTCATTTGCTTTATTTACAATTTTAGCTCCTTCATGTGATAGAACTACCCCATAGCGAGAGCGATCGAAAATTTTTATTCCTAATTCATCTTCTATTTTTTTTATATCTTGACTAATGCCAGATTGAGTTATATGAAGATTTTGACCTGCAATAGAAAAAGACCCAGTTTTAGCGACTTCAGAAAGAATCTTAAGTTTTTGAATGTGCATATGGTGACCACCTTTTAAAAAGAATACTATATTAGAAAAAAATTTGGGTAATAGAAACCACTAATTTTAGGTATTAAAAAATGCGGACAAGGTATTACAAAACGTAATTTTACTTAGTAAAAGTGTAGTTATACAATTAATTCAGATAATTCTTAATTTTTTAATTAAGGTAAATCCTTAATAATATTTTCTAAAAATTTCTTTTGATTTGCAAGCGTTTTCTTTAAAGGAGGTCAGTTGTTACTGTAATTCAAACTTATTTAATGAATAAATATTTTAGGAGGTTTTTAAATGCAAACGATTCAAAAATTATTGGAATTTCCTCTTTATATTGATGGACAGTGGACACCTGCAAAAAGTGGTGAAACGTTTAGTGTGAAAAATCCTGCAAATGGGGAAGTAATCTCTCTTGTAGCTAAAGCAGGTAAAGAAGATACCGAAGCAGCTATTAATTCTGCTCGAAATGCTTTTGATTCAGGAGTTTGGTCAAAGAAATCACCAAAAGAAAGAGCACAAATCTTAATTAATTTCGGGAATAAGATTGTTGAACATTCGGAGGAACTTGCATTCTTGGAATCTATTAGTTCTGGAGCTACTGTAAGACGAATCTCAAATTTGGATATTTTATATTTAGTCGATTTACTTCAGCAAACAGCGAAATTTACTGTTGAGTATCCATTTGTTGAATCTTTACCTGTACTACCTTTTCCAGGACCTAGTAATAATCAAGTATGGCGAGAAGGCTTAGGTGTTGTAGCAGCTATTACACCATGGAATTTACCGATGCTTTTAGCAATGTGGAAAATTGCCCCAGCTTTGGCAATGGGGAATTCTATTATTGTAAAACCGGCATCAAATACTCCACTGTCCACTTTGAAACTAGCAGAATTAGCTACTGAAGCTGGAATCCCGGCAGGTGTTTTCAATGTTGTATCTGGACCGGGTGCTACTGTTGGAGAAGTGTTAGCAACGCATCCTTTTGTAGATAAAGTTGCATTTACGGGATCTACTGAAGTAGGAAGACGAATTATGGAGTTAGCATCTAAAACAGTTAAAAGAGTCACTCTAGAATTAGGAGGAAAATCACCATCTATCGTTTTACCAGATGCTGATTTAGATATTGCTATTGCTGGTAGCTTATTTGGTTTCTGTCTTCATTCCGGACAACTATGCGAATCAGGAACGCGACTTTTAGTACATGATTCAATCTATGATGAAGTAGTTGATCGATTAGCGAAGTTGGCTTCTTCAATTAAGATTGGAAACCAGCTTGATATGACAACTGGAATGGGGCCAATGGCTTCAGAACAACAACTACAAACTGTTTTATCTTACGTTGAAGCTGGAATAAAAGAAGGAGCTCGTTTAGTTTGTGGTGGTAAACGCTTAACAGGTAAGGGATATGATAATGGATATTTTGTTGAACCAACGATTTTCGCGGATGTTAATAATAAAATGAAAATCGCTCAAGAAGAGATTTTTGGTCCTGTTCTTTGTGTCATTCGATATTCTACGATTGAAGAAGCAATTGAAATTGCTAATGATACGATTTATGGGTTAGCAGCTGGTATTTGGTCTAAAGACGTAAATAAAGCACTTCAAATTTCAAAAGATTTAAAGGCGGGAACAGTCTGGATTAATGACTGGCATATGTTAAGAAGTGACGCACCATTTGGAGGATATAAACAAAGTGGATTTGGTCGTGAGCTTGGCCGATATGCGTTAGACGAATACACGCAAGTAAAACATGTTCATTGTTCACTTACTCCGGAATTAAGCCAAAAACCTTGGTACGGTATTTTATTATAAAAAATAGATTTGAGATTTACGATTATAAAAAAAATATAGAAAAGAGAAGGTGATCCCTTGATAACATCATTTTTCCAGTTTTCGGTTCGTACAGTTGTAAACAGTGGGGCTGGAGCTCGTTCAATGTTACCAGAAATGATTAAAGGACTTGGCGGTAAAAGAGCAGTTCTTTACGTTGATAAAGGAATAACTCAGGCGGGAATTACAGATAAAATTAAGGAACTATTTGAAGAGATTCCTAGTGCAGTACAGTTAGTAGGAGTTTTTGAAGAGATTGAACAGGATGCTAAAGGTGAAATCATAAACCGCGGAGCTAAGTTCTATAAAGAATGTAATGGAGATGCATTAATTGCTGTTGGTGGCGGAAGCGTTTTAGATACAGTAAAAGCAATTAAATGGATGTTACATAATAAAGTTCATGATATTCGTGATGAACTTCTTGTAGGAAATGTAATGGAATTTTGGCCAAAAGCTCAGTATATCCCAATTCCTCACGTTGCAATTGCAACAACGGCTGGTACTGGGGCAGAGGTGTCACCAATCGCTGTAGTATTCAATGAAAAGATCGGAATTAAAACGAATATCCTAAATACATTTATAAGCCCTGATATGGCAATTTTAGATCCAGAACTTACAATCGGTTTGCCTCCAAAAATTACTGCATTTACAGGATTTGATGCGTTAACTCATGCAATTGAGGCATATTTCTCTCCTCAATCGAATCCAATGACAGATGCATACGCACTTCAATCAATTCGAATGATTGTAGAAAATTTGCCTACAGCTGTTCATGATGGGGGAAATCTTGCTTCTCGATCTAATATGTTAATGGCTAGTGCAATGGCAATTTCTGCTTTCAGTCTTTCTGTTAATGCGATTCCGGTTCACAATATAGCACATGTATTTGGGGCAAAATTCGGAATTCCTCATGGACTTGCAAATGCAGTGTTATTGCCAAATGTAATGGAATCATTAGCACCATTTTATTTAAAGCGAATTAATGATTTTGCAAAAGCGCTTGGCCTAAAAAATATACCGGAGACTAAAGAAGCATGTCTAGCAGAAGTTGTATTATTCATTCGTAATCTGCGTGAAAAAGTTGGCTTACCAAGCACGTTTGCTGACTTTAGGGTGAATGTGGATAATATGGCAAATATTGTTACACTAGTTCATAGCGATCCCTGTGGAATATTCTTCAAAATTCCGCCTGAAGTAATTGCAAAAATTTCAAATGAAGTTGTTGGCTCTAACTTAGTGAATTCATAATTTTAAAGTTAAAAGGCACCTTCAAAAGTGATGATGGTGCCTCAATTATTTTCATATTGCTGGTATTACTTGAGAGATCAGGAGGCTTAGTAATGAGTTTGAATTTATATGAAAGTTTAAAAAAAAGTGCAGAGAAATTTCCAAATCATAATGCAATTACATTTAAAAATAAAGATGTTACATATAGTGAATTACTTTCTCAAGTTGAAAATTTTGCATCTATATTAATACAAGATGGAATCAAAAAAGGTGATAGAGTAGCATTGATATTAGGGAATTGTCCAGAATTTGTCACTGCTTACTATGGGATTCTACGCGCAGGTGGAGTCGTTGTTCCGGTAAACCCAATCTTTACCAAAGACGAAATCTCATTTATCTTATCGAATAGCCAAGCAAAGGCTGTTATTGCGGATTCTACTATGGATACAATCATTGATTCTCTTAAACTAGAGTTAAAACAGATTGAAATGTTGTACTATGTGGAATCGAATAAAGCAGAACTTAGTTGGGTGCAATTGCTTGATAAGAAGTCAAATGACAATGAATTCCCACTAATTATAGAAGAAGATCTTGCTGTCATTTTATATACGTCTGGGACAACCGGTAAACCAAAAGGTGCAATGTTGTCTCATCGTAATTTAATTTCAAATGCGCAATCAATTGTAGAATTGGTCGAGTTTAATAAAAATGATCGTATTTTAGCTGTTCTTCCAATGTTCCATGTATTCTGTTTATCAATCTGTGTTAATACTTCAATCATGTGTGGAGCAAATATAGTAATCGTCCCAAGATTCAGTCCGAGTGAAGTGATAAATACAATCTTTAATGAGCAAGTGACATTATTTGCTGGTGTTCCAACGATGTATAACTTCTTATTACAGTTAGAAGAATATTCAGCTGAGTATTTCGCTTCGATTCGTGCATGTTTTTCAGGTGGAGCATCTATGCCTGTCGAGTTACTTCAAAGGTTTGAAGAAAAATATAAGACTATCATTCTCGAAGGATTCGGTCTTTCAGAAACAGCTCCTGTTACGGCATTTAATCCATTAAAAGGAGAGAAAAAACAGGGTTCTGTTGGAATAAACATTCCTGGTGTAATTAATAAGGTTGTTGATAAAAACGGATTTGAAGTGCCAAGAGGAGAAATAGGTGAATTAATTGTAAAAGGTCCAAATGTTATGATTGGCTATCTTGGTATGGCTGAAGAAACAGCTAAGGTCATTAAAAATGATTGGTTTTATACAGGTGACTTAGCAAAGATGGATGAAGATGGTTACATCTATATTGTTGATCGAATAAAAGACATGATTATTGTAGGTGGATATAATGTCTATCCAAGAGAGGTAGAGGAAGTTATTTATCAACATCCGGCGATCGTAGAGGCGGCAGTAATTGGAATTCCTGATAAAGATTACGGTCAAATTGTAAAAGCTTTCGTTGTGTCTAATGAAGAATTCATAACGAACGATGACATTTTGCATTTCTGCAAATACAAACTAGCTAAATACAAACTACCGAAACAAATCGAATTTATGAATGAGCTACCAAAGAATAGTACAGGAAAAATACTAAAGAGAGCTTTAATTGTAGAACAAATGGAAGTTAATTAATTTTAAACTTTTTTTATAACAACTCTTGGAGGTTCTTATGACAAATAAAGTGCTAATTCAATCAAAACCCGCAACTTCTTTTACAAAAGATGTTAATTTATCAGTCTATGATACTCTAAATTTTAATGATCGACAGGACTTCATTGATGCAAACAGGGGATTTATTGCACCACTAGAAGCAAAGATTATTAAAGATGATTCTGGGGAAGTCGTTTGGGACATTGAACAGTTAAACTATTTAAATGACAGTGCTCCTGAGACTGTGAACCCTAGTTTATGGAGAAATGCACAATTACAGGCTATATCTGGTTTGTTTGAAGTTGTAGAAGGAGTATATCAAGTTCGTGGACAATCTTATGTCACTAACATTTTTATTGAAGGAAAGCAGGGAGTTATTGTAGTTGATGCTTTAGGAAGTAATGAATCAGCTAAAGCCGCTATGGAATTATATTATAAACATCGACCACAAAAGCCAGTTACAGCGATCATAATCAGTCAAAGTCACGCTGATCATTTTGGCGGTATTCAAGCTGTGCTTAAATATGCTGAAAATCCTAATATTCCGATTATCGTTCCTCAATATTTTATAGAAGAAGCGTTAAGTGAGAATGCACTTTTAGGTACAATCATGGCACGTCGTGCAGAGTATCAGTTTGGGAAAGATTTACCAGACGGTATAAAAGGCTCCGTATCAGTAGGTATTGGACCAACAATGGGTTCAGGTACTATGAGTTTTCAGTTACCAAATGTAGAAATAAGAAATGAAGTCCAATCGATGGAAGTAGATGGTGTAACATTTGAATTTTTATTAACACCAAACACAGAAGCACCAGCTGAAATGCATTTTTATATTAGGGATTACAAACTATTATTTGTATCAGAGAATGCCAATAAATTGATGCATCAAATTTATACAGTAAGAGGAGCAAAAACGAGAGATGCATTACATTGGGCGAATTCACTCGATAAAACAATCTTATTATTTGAAAATGAAGAAATCGATGCATTACTAATGATTCATGCATGGCCTATATGGGAGAAGGATAATGCAATCAATCATTTAAAACTTCAACGTGATTTATATAAATATATGCACGATCAGACGGTACGCTTAGCAAATCATGGTTATACAATGGATGAGATAGCTGAAATAATCAAACTTCCAAAAGAATTAGATACTTACTGGGGAAATCGTGGGTATTATGGAACTTTAAAGCATAATTCAAAGGGAATTTACAATTATTATTTAGGATATTATAGTGCTCATCCTTCTGATTTGGATCCATTACCACAAGTGGAAACTGGTCAAAAATATGTAGAATACATGGGTGGAGCAGCAATTATTTTGAGACAAGCTAAAGCTGATTTTGAAAAAGGTGAATATCGTTGGGTAGCTCAAGTATTAAAAAATGTCATAATGGCTGACCCAAAAAATTCAGAAGCTAAAAATTTATTAGCAGATGCATTTGAACAATTAGGGTATCAAGCTGAATCAGCTAATTGGCGCAATATTTATCTTGTTGGCGCATCAGAACTAAGATATGGAATTAATAAAGATAATTCTCCATTAGATGTATCAGGGATCATTAAGAATATGCCGGTCAACGAATTCTTAAAATTAATAGCAGTAAAAATAAACGGTCCAAAAGCAGAGGGTAGAAAAATAACGATAAATGTAACCCTGTCAGACACTAACCAGCTATTTACGTTGAATTTGGAAAATTCTGTTTTATTTTCTAGAGCAAATACGTTAGATGACAAGGCAGATGTTTCATTAACAATTGATCAATTCGCATTTTATGGAACTTTCCTTGGTCTTCTTTCACCTGAACAAGCAGTTGGAGCAGGAAAATTGATTATTTCAGGTGATCAAACAAAATTGAACGAATTTTTATCACTTTTAGATGAGTTTGACCGCTATATAAATATCGTAACTCCTTAATAAATAGAAAAAATAATCAATGTAAACAAGCATCTGCACAAGCCATGTTCGAAAAGTTTGATTGTGCAGGTGTTTTCCAAAGTTGTGATTACTGGTTTATTGAAAAAGTATAGATTTGTTGAGAGGCTGGAGTTTGAATGAAAAGTTGGGCGAAATGGATCATTTTATTTTCACTTTTTATTATGGCTATTATTAATTTTGCTGACAAATCAATTTTAGGTTTAGCTGGAATTCCTATTATGAAGGATTTGAATGTAAGCTCTACCGAGTTTGGTCTTTTAAGCAGCAGCTTTTTTTGGTTATTTTCAATATTTGGTATAGTAGGTGGCTCTTTATCGGATCGAATTGGTACTGGGAAATTACTTGCTATTATGGCAATTGTTTGGACAATCGCACAATCTTTGGCTTTGTTTGCATCAAGTCTACCAATTCTAATTATTAGTAGAATACTATTAGGTGCAGGAGAAGGAGCATTTCAAGCAACTGCAATTAGTCATATAAGTAAATGGTTTAAGCCGGAATCACGTGGGTTCGCCATCTCCATCTTTAATTTTGGAAATGTTGTTGGGATAGCTGTTACAGCTCCTATTATCGTTTCTTTAATATTAAATTACGGTTGGCGACAGGCATTTTTTATTTCTGGTATTTTAAGCTTTGTTTGGTTCATTTGTTGGCTTTGGTTAGGAAGAATGAAACCAACTGTTACGTTTGAAGAAGAAGTTAGTACGATGGAAAACATAAACGATAATAATAGAAAAGATGCTTGGAAAGCTTTACGATCTCCTATTTTTATCTTTACAACTTTAATTGCATTTATTGCTTATTCATTCATTGTCTTTGGACTTACGTTTAATCCTGTATATTTAATGAAAGTAAAAGGGTTATCTGAACAACAGTCAGCATCAGTTATTGCTATTTCTGGATTAATCGGGGCAATTTTAGCAATGTTCCTATCTATCATTTCAGATCGATTATACAAAAAAACAAAAAGTTTATGGAAATCGCGTATATTTTTTTCTGCAATTATTATTTTGCTAGCAGGAATTTTGTACTTATTGTATCCACTTATGAATGGATCTGCTTCAATTATCATCGTATTTTCTTTCGTAAATACACTTGTGATTACGATAAACACACTTAGTCCAGCTATTGTAGTTAGTATACTCCCACAGCGAAGAGGAGTTATGACAGGAACGTATTTTGGATTAATGACCTCATCGGGAATTATTACTCCGATTATTTTTGGGAAACTTATTCAAAATTATGGTGCAAATGCAGCAGGTGGATATAACATCGCAATTTATGGAATGTCAATTGCAATGGTAATTGCAGCGCTATTAATATTCCTTTTCGGAAACAGAGATCAACAAATTTCAACAAGAAAGGATAATAAGCTAGTAAACCTATAAGAAGGGTTGATTCAAAAGAGATATAGAAACAGAGGTATGAATATGAATAATGCATTAGAAAAGCAGAAAGAAACAATTGATTCTAAATATATACAACAGCATTTAGCAAATGAAAGAACTTATCTTGCTTGGGTTAGAACAAGTATAACCATAATGGGAATTGGCTTTTTAATCACTAATCTTCATTTTTCAACTCTGGCTTCTAGTGCAAAAATAGGAGGCGTATTATCAAAGATTATTGGATTATCATCGATTATAGTTGGAATTTTTGCTTTAATCATTTCAACACTCAGTTATTTTATCAAGGGAAATGATATTAATAATCAGACGTTTAAGTTTTCAAGGATATTGGTTGTTTATTTATCAGTAGCTTCAATTCTTATTTTTCTTATTTTCGGTGCCTATTATTTAGATGTATGGGGATTGTTTTAAATTTTAAAAGTATTATTATCATGAACTAGCAAAAAATGATCTTCGAGAAGAGGATCATTTTTTTATTTAAGGGTATCTCAGGTAAAATGCCTTACAAAATATTTTAAGCTAATAATTGTAACGTCTAGTTTTTACTAAAAGCTTGAATAATTTAGCACCAATCATTCCCGCGTTACTTCGGGATATACTCTCCAGTTCTATTGCCTTGAAAAATAAAAAGCCACCTTGATTAAGGTGACTTGACTTTGATTTTTATTATTTAAATAAAAACATTCTCTACAAAATCAGATAGAGCGATTTTGTTTATTTCGTTCATAACATTCACTTGATATGATTTTTCTAAGTGCCACGGATTTACACCATAAGGATGCTGGCCATCCCCAATATAATCAACATTAAGGTTGTTAATTATTCTTAAATCATAATTTTCTTCAAGGAATTTCTCTATAACTTCGAAATTGTTGTTCTCCTTGTCTAGATAGGGATACTTATTAAGGTCAAATTCGTATAACTTATTCCCTTTGGCATAATCTTTTGTAAATCTAAATTTATTTAAAACTATTTTAGTATTTGGTAAGTTTTCATTTTTCCATGTAATAAATTCTGCAAACTTTTCTTTAAATATTGGAAAGAACTCATTGAATTTATTGTTTGAATGAATGTGATAATCGTGTTTTTTTTCTTTATAGAATGTTGTTTTGCGTAATGTTGAAGGATTATTTGTAATAAATGTATCTCCTGTTTTTACTATACCATAACGCACGTCAGCATAAAGATCCAAAATTAAATAATCTGGTTGATATTGAACTATTTCGTTTCTAATGTTTTTGTATATATCGCTAGTTAAAACACCTTTTTTATATTCAGATAGTTCTTTAGGAAATTCAATTATTCCTTTTTCTACCTGCTTGCTAATAAAACTTATAATAGATGTCTGAAACGAAACAGGGCCTATTTCATACATTTTTTTGTAATCAGGATTATTATTGGTAGTAAATGCTTCTCTAGAAACACAAGAGCCAATAATTGATACTTTGATTTTGCCCATTTTTATTTTTATCCCCCTTTTATATATGCATGGATATTTTTGACATTATTTATAGTGATAAATTAATTGAGCTCTCCTAACAAATCTTAAATCTTATTTGTGGTTGTACCAATGTAAATTGGTTCCTGTTTTATGGAAGCAGATTTAGCTAGTTGAAAAAAACAGTATAACATGAACCAGCTGACTTTTCCAATGGACATTGAGGTTTTATTCCTACTAATCATCTTGCGTGTTTATTGACACTGCATTCGATCAAATGGATCCTACTATCTTTTCAAACTTTTCATCCGGGTGGTGCTTGTCCGCCATATCATTCAAAAATGATATTAAAAGTTATCCTTACGCTTATTCAAATCGTAGGTATTCTTCTAGTCAAATTGCGGAACAACTGAGAGAGAATATTGTTTTCATATGGATTTCGGGTGAACAACAACCCGAATTCCGTAGTAAAGTATAGAAGAAATAAATTATGAAACATTCTTTTCAATTGTTGATCTTCTTCGAACAGAAGGTCTTGTAAAACTTGAAGACTATTCTCTTGATGGTACCAAAATTGAGGCAAATGCCCCAAAAAATATTTTCGTTCGGCATTTTCGTTCCAAAAAACTGAAAAAATAACAGAATAATAGTTGGATATTCCTCTCCTAAAACCTCCAAGTTTATAAAAACTCTTTAAAAATTGAAAAAATGAAAAAACTACCTCAAAAGGTCGTTATTCAACGAGCTTTTGAGACAGCCTCACTTTTATTTATTTGAAATCATTTAAATTACTAACTAAAATTGTAAGAATTGTCTTGGTTGGATCTTAAGCTGTGACATTCACAAAGATTTATTTATCTAGTGGGAAAGGTAAGAAGTTATTGATTAGTAGTGATAAAGAATAAAGTGTAACAGTTAGTGATTTATTTTTTATGGATTATAAAATTATGTTACAATCATAACTGTTATATTAGAAAAGAATGTTGCTTAAGTAAGTTTTCAATCTTGAAAAACTATGGGCAAAAGAAGACTATATGTAGCTCAAAGACATTTACATAAAGCTTTTATGGTCAAGGAATAGTATTACTAAAAAGAATGATATTAAGAAATTGTAACATTTAAAGGAGTAAGAAATGAAAAAGTATGTAAAACTTGACTACTTTTTTCAATCACTTAATTATAGACTATGAATCGTTTGCTATATAATGTGGAAGTTGTCTTCCATATGTACATTTGGTGATGACTCAAATAATCTTTTAAATTATAACAATGTTCTCAGTACTTATTTATAGAGTTTTCATAGAGATTACTCATTATTATTCGTCTAATTTTATATGAAAAGGAAAGTGAAAATGAAAAAAATTGACTTAGATGCATTTTTTATTAAGGAAGATTCTATAAGAATAAAACTAGTTGAAAGTAATTTTGATGAGTTTCATTTCTTTGTTTTGAGAAATAGGAAAAATAAACAAGAGTATAGAATTCCTATTAAATTTGAAAGTAAAGGTAGTGAATTGGTTTTACCATATAATAAAATTGAATTAATAGAGACTGGACTGAACAGATATGATTTATTTATTTCAAATCAAGAGGGTAGGTTGTTTCGTCCAAATTTTAAAGATAGTAAAGTTGATTTTAAAAGTGTAAAAGCAACGCCTTTTTATTTTACTCACAGTAGTAATGGATTTAAATTCTATATAACAAAGGATAATGATATATCTTTAATAAAAGGCGATTACATAACGATAGTAAAGGAATTTTATAAGAAGAACAATATACGATTGCCAATAAAGGATATCTTACTGACGAAAAATAAACTTCAATTCACTCTACCAAAAGAACATGTAAATACAGAATTATTTTTTTCATTGAAAAATAAGGATACTCGTATCCCTGTTGAGGAATTAGAAATCCTAGATGAACATAATTCATATAAGATTTCCTTTGATGTGGATCTAATGGATTTGGGAAGTTGTGTATTAGAAGTTTCCTTCTTAAAAGATGAAATATTATATGAAGCAAAATTAGTTAATAATGAAGAAATATTGAGTAGTTTAGCTGATAATACAAACATCTTTTGTTATACTAACGCAAAACAAGAAGTATCTCTTACATCAAATCCATTGTTATACATAAAGCAATTTGGAGAAGTAGGAGATAAGGAAATACTGTTTATTGAACAATATAATCTAAATAATGATGAGATTATGTTGAAGCTTCAAACACCCCTTAAAAATAAAAGAGTATACCTATTCTTAGAAGATATTACCAATGGATATTTTACAAGAATAGATGACGTTAAATTGTTTGAAGACCAAATAATTTTACCAAATATTATTATTAAAAAAGATATAGATACAATTGTTGGAAATCGCTATAGATTTATCATGGTCTTGCATGAGAACACTTCCATAAAAGATGAATTAGGGGATATTATTAATCCATATTCTTATATAGGTTTTTATACGAAGAACTATATTTCTTTAAAAAGTGACAAATATAAAGAACCATTAAGTTTAGCGGGAGATAACGTATTGATTCCCTATTGGTCAGTTCATAATGAATTGATATTTCAAGTGTCAAGTTTAGAACAATATTACAAGATTCGTTATGACTTTGTTAATATTAATTATTCTTGTAATAAACTTAGTGTAAACGGAAGTAAAATGAACTTTAACCTCGAAAACTTTAGTAATTCAGATGAAAGCAAAATAAAATTTTATTTAAAAGAACGAAGAACTAAAGAGAGAGTTGATTTAGATTTTGACATACAAGAAGAAAATAAAGTGGAAATAGAATTTAATAAATTTATCGATAGTTTAGAAAGTAAATCTTCTAGATGGGATTTATTTATTGAACTGTATAAAAGTGAAGTAATTATTTATGGGAAAGTTGGCTGCTTCTCTAGTAGTGTAAAGAATAAGTATTCTCGATATTTCTCATCTTTAAATAAGGTAACAGAAGAAAAAAGTTTTGAAGCAGTACCATATTTAACATTAAAAAATGAAATATCACTTATTTGGAATGAAGAAAATAAAATCCGTAATGAGCAGTTGGATTGTAATGTTAAAGTTATTGGAAGTCAAGTCAAAGATAATTTAATTGATATAAAGGTTAAATTAACAGATGTTGGCGTGGAGAATTACACTGTAGAATCTGGAACAATAATGCTTAGAAATAAGGCTATTGATATGAAATATGAGATTCCAGTGGAAACTATAGAAAAACAGGAAAATAATTGTCAGTTACTACTATTAATTGATCCTGCTAAGTATTATTTGATTCCTTTCTATTGGGATATATTTATAAACATTAAAGTAGCCGATAAAATATATCCAATTAGAGTGAAAAATCCAATTAAATCTGTAAAAAATCATATAGATAATAATATAAATGAGAACGAAATTGACTTGGCTGATAATTTTATGATTTATCCTTACATTACTGCTGATAACTCTTATGCGCTTTGTTTTAGAGAAAGAGAAGTATATGAAAATAAAATAAATCGCTTCAAAGAAAAATTGGCATACCATGTTTACAAGACATTTAAGGGTTATTTTGATAAAAAAGATATTTGGTTAGGTTTTGAAAAAAATGCGTCAACTGCCCAAGATAATGGATATCAGTTTTTTAATTATTGTTATAAAAACAAAAAGAAAGAAAACTTTTATTATATTATCAAAAAAGATGCGATAGATTATAAAGATATTAAACATCAGAGAAAAAATATCCTGAATTTTATGAGCTTTAAATATATGCTTTATATGTACGCAGCTAAATTATTGATTTCATCAGAATCAAAAGGACATGGTTATGATATTCGTATTCAAAAAGGTAAATTAAAGGATAATTTAGATAAAAAGAAACTTATATTTTTACAACACGGAGTTATCGCTTTAAAGAAGGTAGATTATGTCTTTAAAAAGAAAAAGAACAATCCTATTATGCTTTTTGAAGTAGTATCTGACTATGAAAAAAATATAATAAAAGAATATTTTGATTACAAAGATTCAGAAATAATGGTTACAGGTTTAGCTAGATGGGATGTATTGAAAGATAAATCTACACAAGAGAATAGAAAAATATTTATGATGCCAACTTGGAGATCTTGGATGGATGGAGTAATTGAGGCGGAATTTTTAAATAGTACTTATTACAAGAAATATAAGGAAGTATTAGAATCTAAGGAATTGAATAACTTGCTAGAAAAAAATAATATTACTCTTCATTTTATGCTTCATCCTAAATTTCTTGAATATAGCAATAAATTTCATTTTGGTGGCAAGAATATTGTAACTCATCAATTTGGAGAAGTTAAAATTAATGAAATGATGATGGAAAGTTCTTTGTTAATAACAGATTACTCAAGTGTTTCTTGGGATTTCTACTATATGAAAAAACCAACTATCTTTTATCAATTTGACAGAGATGAGTATTCTAAATATCAAGGAAGCTATCTAGATTTAGAGACTGAATTGTTTGGTGACGCTCCTCAAGATATTAATGAATTATTATCAAATATTAATTATTATATTAATAATGATTTTAAAGAGAAAGATGAATACGCAAAGATGAGGAAGAAATATTTCAAATACGTGGATAGAAAGAATTCAGAAAGAACATTTAAAGAAATAATGAAAATTAAAAATAAAATTTAAAATAGTTAACCAATTTATTGATAAATAAGAAAGAAAAATAGACATATTCTTTTACAAGTATTGTAAATAGAATAATGTCTATTTTTCTTCAACATCAAATAAATATAAATTTATAAAGGAGATTCACATTATTTGGCTATAATATGCTACTAGCGAAAAGACCTTGAACATTCAACCTTCTCTTTTGATTCTCAATCGAAAGAGAAGGTTGGATGTTATTTTTTTGAAATTTTTTATTTATCTTGTTATCGTAGAATTCCTTGTGAGAATTCCTTTTTTTTGTGTATTAATAATTATGTTATCAGTAATCATACTATTTTTTACACGGAAAGCATATATACCATATCCACCTGCATATTCAATTCTGTTGTTTTTCATCACTAGATTATCAAATGCAGTAAAATTTAACATGTTGTCAATAGAGTATATAAACTTGGAATTTTGTATTCTAACATTTTTTGAATAGATAACTGCTCCTGTTCCATATGTCCCATCACTATGGGTACCGATAGCACGAATAACATTTTCAAATATACAATTATCAATAACTATGTTTCTTGATATAGTCCTGTCATAGCCCCCAAATGTTGGAAAGCTTTTTTTAGTCGCAACTTCAATTTGTATCACTTCATAATTCATATCATTAGTTGAAGAATTATGGTAAACATCTTTGAATGTACAGTTTTTAAACCGAACATTAGCACTAGATGAGATTTGGAAGTAATGACCATTTTGACCGTTTTTAACTGTTAAATTTGTGAAAGAGATATTCTTTCCGTGCCCTAAATCAAATGCACTAATATTTTTATCTACCCCTACTGGAGCATCTTGAGAATTTAGATCGATTGTTCCTCCAGAAAAATGAATATTTCCCTCGCCGTTATAACCATTTGCGTATGATTTGTTTCCCAACTGTCCATTGATAAATACTTTATAACCTGTTCCTAGACGCTTAATGACAGCTTCTGGGTGCATCCTAATGGTCGTGTTTTTGTATAAACGTAAATAACCACTCATAGAATATACACCTTTTGGGAAATACAAGTGAACCGAACCTCTAGTTTTGGCAAGATTTAATAATGCTTGTATGGATTTAGTCTCGTCTGTTCCGTCTCCTTTTAGATTATACGGTGGTAGACTTACGTTAATTTCACGATTTTTTAAATTGGATTTATTAGCAACGTATAGGTCATTGCCATCAAATCTAACAGAATGTATTTGTTTTTGATTATTCAAGTATAAGATAACATTGTTCAACTTTGAAGTTCCTACTCTATACCCTGTTCTATCAGAGTGATCTAATAAGTCATCGTGCTCAACACTTTTAATATCTTCTAAACCTACTTTATTAAGAATACTTAATATAGCTGCAGCTTGTTCTTTTGAAGTTTTTGTTGCAGACATTATTAATGTTACTTCATTTGAATTATTAAATTCAAAGCTGTTTTCATTTTTAGCTGAAGTGTCAACAGAAGAAACGTTACTTCCATTTTTACTTGTGATAAAAGTAATTGATACAACTAGACAAACAAAGAAAACTCCCATTCCTACTATCAGCTTTTTTGAGCGTGTTTTCAACCATAGAAGTATTAAAAATGCTGGTGGAATCATAAAAAACATTAGTATAAGAAACCATGTTTTTAGATAAAATGGTTGTTCTTCTTTATACAACTTAAAAAACATCTCCTTATTCAGTATTCGTTAATATTTGTCATGTCTATTTATTGTGGTAATTAAATTAACAATATTTATGTCAATAAAAAAAAGTGAAAAAGTTCCTTTTTGAACATGAAAAAACTCCTTATAAATAGGTTGGGTAGTTCGGTCAAAATGCCTATTTATAAAAGAGTGTGTATAGATAAGAATATCACATATTTTTTATTAAATGAACGGTTATTAATCAATTTGATAATTCGTGTAATTGTTTTTAAAATGTTAATGACTTAGCAAAAGTTTAACTGACAAAGAAATAGTTTATACTTATGTTTTAATAATAATATTTTAATCAATACTTATGTGGTTAAAGTATTCGTCCACTAAATACTAAAGCACTGTCAAAAACTAGATATAAGGGGTCAATAAATGAAAACAATCAAGAAAGTATCAACAATGCTGCCACGATTTTTCATGAAGATGAAGATTTATTAATATGGGGACCTACGAATAAAAAAAGAGAAACCTTAAGTTTCTCTTTCATGCAAATGATATTTAGTAATAAAAAATACTTGTTATATTTGATTAAAATCGAAGAAAAAAAATATATAGAAAAATCGACTATATGAGGCTATTCTTTAATTTTTTCTTCTTTAATATCAGGAGTCAATTCTTCTGATGCCTCTGTTTGATAACGTAAATTCCCAGTTGATACATTCTCTCGATGCTCTGTATTTTTAATAACATGATTATAAACATATTTATGAAAAAAGATTTCAAACAAACCTATTCCAATTGCAGAAATTAAAGCTGGTGTAAACATGCTACCACCATATGTTAATTTAGATCCCATATACCAAATGATTAAGAATGCTATTCCTACATCGGCTATTGTTGCTACTGTATTATTTGTTTTAGATAAGATCAACATATCACCAACGATATATGCGATTACCCCTAAAACTAACGTTATTAGAAATACATTTCTAAATGCCATATCGTATCCGATACCTAAAATTATATATAGTAATGCAAGACAGGCAATAAATTTAATGACAAATGCTTTTATATGTTTCATAGAAATCCCTCCTGAACTTATTATGAGAAATTTGTTTCACATATATTCTGTTCATATATAAAAAATCCACCTATTTAATAGGTGGACAAATTTCTTAATGTTGTTGTTGTTTTGTTTCAAAATGAAGAGGTGGTGGAACTAACCAACCTTTAGTTTTCATGATTTGTAGTAGTGCCGCTCCATCTTTTGCTTTTTTTGCCCCAAAACTAGCAAACATAGTGCCAATATCTTCACGAATTGATTGGCTCATTAATGCAGCATCGGCCGATACTCCAGCTGCTATTCCAGCAGCAACCATGTAAGCGATTTGAGCATCTTGAAACCTAGCTCCTGCTGGAATTTGTTCTAAATCGGCTTCTGGTCGTTCTGATGGAGTAGGAGGAACTGCAATATCATTATGTAAAAGAACTTCCTCAATTTCTTTTATTGCAGGTTTCATTGAATTTTCAATTACTTGTTTTAAAAATGCTCTTAACTCTTCATCACCAGTATGGTTAATATAAACTTGGTACGTATCTACACCAGCTTTAGTAGCTGATAGATGACTCCATAGACCGTATACTTCTCCGTAATGTAAAGGCTCATTTTGTGGATTGCCACTTTATACTCCCATTATAAATTTACTTCCCTTCTCAAATAAATTCATACTAATCTCCTTATAAAGAGGTAGGTACGAAAATTATTATGGAACCTTTGGATTGTTTTATACTATTTATTTATATGAGCAATGTCTCATATTAAAAAGGATTGCATTACCTTTTATATTTTAACTAGCTAAATGCACAGAACTTAGATTAGCTTTTTTTAGATATAGATAACATGAATTATAAATCAATTGAAATCGACTAGTGTTTAAAAGATTATCTATTTTTTGATTGAATTTAAAACGAGATATTGGGAAAAGTATGGTTTGTTTGGTGAGAAATTAGTTACTGATTTTCCTATTAAGAGTTCATATTTTCCAAATCATGATTATGGGGAAGAAATTTATCCAATTAAAAAGAATTAGAACGATGTATTAAATATTCAGTAATCAAAAAAATTTTAAAATTTTATTTTTTCTAATAAATCCAACAATGAAAGCGTTATCTTAATAAAAACGTTTGAATTCGCATATTGACAATCTGTTTACTAGGATTTATGATTCTTTTAAAGAAATTACATAACTCAAACTTATCGAGAGTGACTGAGGGATCAGGCCCTATGACGTCCGGCAACCTCCTTTTTAAGGAACGGTGCCACTTCCTGCAGAATGAATTCATTCTGAAAGATAAGTCGAAAACAATTGTTTCCGATGCCTCTTTCTGAATGAAAGAGGCTTTTTTTTACCTAAAACTAATAGGAGGTTATTCATGATTCGTGTAGATCATCTAGTAAAAGAGTATAAAACGAAAAAAAATACAATTATAGGCGTACATGATGTCTCTCTTACGATTGAAAAAGGCGAAATATTCGGTATAGTCGGATATAGCGGAGCAGGGAAAAGTTCACTTCTAAGATGTTTAAATTTTTTAGAAAAGCCTACTTCGGGAAATGTATATATTGACGGTGTGAATTTAAATTCACTTTCAACTAAAGAGTTAAGGAAAGAGCGTCAGAAAATTGGCATGATTTTTCAACACTTTTATTTAGTTTCTTCTAAAACTGTGTTTGAGAATATAGCATTTGCTTTAAAAGCTGCTAACAAATCCAAGGTGGAAATTGAAAAAAGGGTACTGGAATTACTTGAATTAGTTGGCCTTTCTGATAAAAGGGATGTTTATCCTTCCCAGCTTAGTGGTGGTCAAAAGCAGCGTGTCGGGATTGCTCGAGCACTAGCAAATGAACCGCATGTACTTCTTTGTGATGAAGCAACATCAGCGCTTGACCCAAGCACAACAAAATCGATCCTACAATTACTTAGAAAAATAAACAAAGAACTAGGATTAACGATTGTTCTTATTACACATGAAATGGATGTTGTAAAAGATGTCTGTGACCGAATTGCTGTAATGCAAGATGGCAGAATAATTGAAATTGGCCCAGTATACGATATATTCGCAAAACCAAAAGAGGCTTTAACAAAGGACTTTATTAACACGATTTTACAATTTGAACTACCTGAACATTTGCTAAAAAACAGCAAGGGAACAGTAATCAAAATAACGTTCAAAGGAAATGTAGCGGAAGAATCCGTTGTGTCTGATATGCTTCAACAATTTAAGGTAAAAGGGAATATTCTTCATGGGAAAATTGAGTATATTCAAGAAACTCCACTCGGAATTTTTATAATGGAGATTTCAGGAGAACAAGCAGAAGTATTAAAAGCAATTGCGTATATTCAAGATCGAACAAACAACTTGGAGGTGATTTTAGGTGATCGAATCGCTATTAACGTTACTGCCTGATTTAGATAAAGCATTTTTTGAAACGATATATATGGTGCTGATTGCTCTTGCAGTTGCCATCATTATTGGACTCCCACTTGGCATTCTTTTATTTGTTACAGATAAAGATTTATTTTTAGAAAATAGAGGACTTAAATCTATTTTAGGATTTATTGTGAATATGGTTCGTTCCATCCCATTTATTATTTTGCTAGTCGCACTTTTACCAATTACGAATTTTCTAACAGGAAGTACAATTGGTCCAACGGCTGCTAGTGTATCTTTATCTGTTGCTGGGATTCCGTTTTTTGCTAGAATCGTAGAAACATCTCTAAGAGAAACAAATAAAGGGATCATCGAAGCCGCAGTAGCGGTAGGAGCAACACCTTGGATGATTATAAAAGATGTATTACTATCTGAAGCTCGTCCAAGTATTATTCAAGGGATTACACTTACGACGATTAGTTTAATTGGATATTCTGCTATGGCTGGAATTATCGGCGGTGGGGGGATAGGAGATCTTGCTATTCGCTTTGGTTACTATCGATACGATAATACTGTCATGTTAACAACAATTGTTGTGTTAATTTGTTTAGTTCAGCTAATTCAACTTGCAGGTGATCTAATTGCCCGAAAAGTAGATAAGCGTTAAGTACATACTATTTCTGATTTGGAGGATCAATCAAATGAAAAAATTACTACTTGCTTTAGTCTTTCTATTGTCTATAAACCTTTTTGCAGCATGTGGCAAGACAGATAAAACTTCGTCAAAAAATAATACGGATAAGAAGAACATCACAATTGGTGCGACTTCTGGACCATACAGTGACATGGTTTCAAATGCAATTAAGCCTATTCTTGAAAAGAAAGGTTATAAAGTAAAGGTTGTTGAGTTTAGTGATTATATTCAACCAAATATCGCATTAGGAAATGGTAATTTAGATGCTAACCTATTCCAACATAAAATTTATATGGAGAATTTTGCAAAAGAGCATAATTTGAAGTTGTCTGAGTTGATCGTAGTACCAACAGCACCGATGGGTGTTTTTTCGAATAAGTTTAAGTCTGTTGATAAAATTGCTGATGGCGCAACAATAGCAATCCCTAATGATCCTGTAAACCTTGCAAGAGCATTAGGTGTTTTAGAGGATTCGAAATTAATTAAAATTGATCCAAAAGTTGATCCTTTAACAGCATCTGAAAAGGACATAAAGGATAATCCTAAAAAACTTCAATTCAAACCAATTGAAGCAGCACAACTACCAAGAGCAGTACAAAGTGTAGATGTATCACTTGTACCAGGTAACTTTGCACTTGCAGCAAAAATGAAATTATCTGATGCATTGGCACTTGAAAATATGCCAGATCTTTATCGAAATAGAGTTGTTGTTAACACAAAAGACGCGGACTCAACTTTTGCAAAAGACATTAAAGCAGCTGTAGAATCTAGCGATTTTGAAAAAACAATTGATGAGCAATTTAATGGATTCGGAAAACCTAAGTGGATGCTTGAACGAAAATAATGAATAGTCTTTAGTTTAGAGAAAGAGTTTTTAATTATAAATCCAACTTAATCTATTGGAAAACTGTAGTATAATAGAGGAGAGATTAATAGTGAAATATGGATTTTGGTTACCGATTTTTGGGGGCTGGTTACGTAATGTAGAAGATGAAAATATGCCACCTACTTTTGATTATGCAAAGGAAGTCATTCAGTCGGCTGAAAAATGGGGTTTCTCAACTACTTTAATTGCTGAGTTATATTTAAACGATATTAAAGGACCAGAGAGCGATTCCCTTGAAGCGTGGTCAACAGCAGCGGCATTAGCTGCTGTGACGGAAAAAATCGAAATTATGACTGCAATTCGTCCAGGTTTCCATAATCCAGCAGTAGCAGCAAAAATGGCTGCAAACATTGATCATATCAGTAACGGTCGTTTTACACTTAATGTTGTATCAGCCTGGTGGGCAGAGGAAGCTCGACAATATGGCGGTATTTTTACAGAACATGATGAGCGTTATGCTCGTACAGATGAGTTTATTGACGTACTTAAAGGGCTATGGACAGAAGAAACATTCAATTATTCTGGTAAATATTACGATTTAAAAGACACGAAGCTTGCTCCAAAACCTGTTCAAAGACCAAACCCGATTCTGTATGCAGGTGGGGAAAGTGAAAAAGGGAAGCAAACAATTGTTGAAAAATGTGACGCATATGTTATGCACGGGGGAACAGTTGAAGAAATTAAACAGAAAATAGCAGATATGAAGGTACGTCGTGAACAAACTGGCAATGCACCATTAAGTTCTTTCGGTATGGCCGCGTATGTTATTTGTAGAGATACAGAAGAAGAAGCTTTGGCTGAACTAGAGAAAATTACGACTGTGAAAGATTCAAGTGGTTATGCTGGATTTAAAGACTTCACGACAAAATCACAATTAGAACAACAAATCCAATTGCAAGATTACTCTGTTTCTAATCGTGGTCTTAGACCAAATCTAGTAGGAACACCTGAGCAAATTGCAGATCGAATTTTACAATATGAAGAAGCTGGCTTAGACTTATTATTATTACAATTTTCACCTCAACTAGAAGAGATGGAACGCTTTTCTAAGCAGGTTATGCCATTAGTAGAACAAAAACGTAGTTTAATAAAAAGCTAGAAGGGGATATAAAATGAGTAAGGTTTACGTAATACATGAAAACAGTGAGTGGACAATTCATTTAACAAAAAGATTAGAGGAGCTTGGCGTTCCTTATGAGGAATGGCATTTAGACGAAGGTACGGTAGATTTATCAACAGAACCACCAGAAGGGATCTTTTATAGCCGAATGAGTGCTTCATCTCATACACGTGATCATCGTTTTGCAGCTGAATTTACTAATCAAGTATTAGCTTGGCTTGAAGCACATGGTCGTACGGTGTTAAATGGAACGAATGCGCTAAAGTTAGAAGTTAGTAAAGTACTACAATACTTAGAGCTAAATAAGTATGGTGTTAAAACTCCAAAAACGATTGCAGCTGTTGGGAAAGAAAACATTCTTAAAGCAGCTAATAGCTTTGTGGGACAATCGTTTATCACAAAGCATAATCGTGCTGGTAAAGGCTTGGGTGTCCAATTATTCCATAGTGTTGAAGCTTTAAAAGCTTATGTCGAAGGACCGACTTTTGAAGAACCAGTCGATGGTATTACACTTATTCAAGAATACATCAAATCACCTGAAAGCTACATCACTCGTTGCGAGTTTGTTGGTGGAAACTTTGTTTATGCTGTTAAAGTAGATACTTCAGAAGGTTTTGAACTATGTCCAGCGGATGCATGCCAAATTGGTGATTTATTCTGTCCGGTAGGAGAAGAAGTAGAAGAGAAGCCTAAATTCCAAATTGTTGAAGGTTTCGACGACAAAATTATAGAGAAATATAAAGAAGTTTTAGAAAAAAATAGGATACAAGTTGCCGGAATTGAATTTATACGAGATGCTGAAGGTGAAATTTATACTTACGATATCAATACAAACACAAACTATAATTCTGATGCCGAAGCAAAAGCTGGAAAATTTGGCATGCTAGAATTAGCTTTATACCTAAAGAAGACTCTGGAAGAAAAATACAGTACCACAACAGCGTCTTAGTTTGCATTGATACTAAAGGCTCAAACTTAAGTGAAAACAGGGTTTGGGCCTTTTTATGTTTAGATTTTTTAGTAACTTTTGCCGTTTCCAACTTTTTTCTTGGAAATGCTTTTGTAATAGCGATATTCTTAAAGCTATTAAAATAGGAAATCCTTACTAGTTTTTAGTATAATAGCGATATATGTTGCAATATGCCTAAAAATACTTCATATTTGTTAAAAAGGAGGTTCGATATGCGAAGTGATATACAACCGAATGAACGAGCTTTTTCGTCCAAGGAAGTAGCAGAAGAACTGGGGATTGCAACACCTACTGTTCGAAAGTATGGACAAATTTTAGAACGAAATGGATATGAGTTTTTGAAAGATGGGGATCGGCGTATATTTGTTCAATCTGATATAAGAGTGCTTATAGCGTTACGCGATTCAGATAAGCCACTGGAAGAGACTGCAAAAGACCTCGTATTTCAACAAAAAGAAAGATTAGAGGGTTTGGATGAAACACAAATTGCGATATCCGATACCGATACATATGAAAATTTACCACATGACCCAAATCAACTAAAAGAGTTTTTTAAGTTTTTAGTTAGTGAACTCGCAGCTGCACGTGAAATGAATCTTCAATTGAAAAATGATATGACTGAACTTAAAACGGCCGTTTCCAGGCTTCAACAAGATCATCATGATATAAGTGCAAATATTGGTAATTCATCTCAAAAAACTTATATCAAAATTGAAAAATTAGCCGAACAACAAAAAATCCAATACGAGACATTACTCGAACAAGAAAAACAAAAAATTGATTTTTTACAAGAAGAAATACAAAATATGCGAGAAGAACAGAGAAAAGAATGGCGTTCACAAGATGATTTTAATAGACGTTTAGAAGTTGTGATTCAAAAGCCGAAAGAAAAATGGGCATGGCTATTCTCTTTATTTAAAAAATAAAGGATCTATTAAACTCTTTTTATGCAAAGCTTGTAAAAATTACTATAAAGTCGATACTTGCATAAGGCTGTATCGGCTTTTTGTTTTATATCGTTTGCTGATACGAATTGATATTAGTTCAACAGTGGTTTTAATAGTAAAAATTCGTAAACTTAACAAAATAAAGTTCCAAAACGATACAGCAGAAATTCCTTGGAAAGTGACATATAACTAGATAATGGACGGGTAATAGTTCTCTAATAGTCATAACGTATATAGCATCAAAACCAGAATATATATTTAAGAAATTTGTAGATATTTCCCGGGAATTTGTAAAAATTTGATATAAAATAAAATCTAAAAACCTGAGTGTTCGTGCTTTTTCAATATTGATTACAATCTTTTGCATTACAAAAAAGCCCCCAATTAGCATAGGGGGCTTTTGTAAATATAAGAAAGATAGATTATTGTACGCCTAAAGCAATTTTAATGCTTTCTAAAGTAGCAGTTTTATATTGTTTTTGAGGTTCAGGTGCATTTTCTACATATTGATTTTGTTTCAGATAATTCTTTTCTACAAAACTCAGATCAGTAGCATCAACTTTTCCATCAAAGTTAATATCTGCCTCTCGTTTACTAGTGCCCCAATATGTTTGGATGTATAATGCATCTAAAACATCAATTACATTATCTTGATTCACATCACCAGCAACTGCTTGTTTAATAAAGTAGTTACTGATGAGTATCTTTTGTTGACCATAGAGAGTGCCTTTATATTCCAAACCGGACATCACCGGGATTTTGACCATAAAGTGACCAGGTAAAGTGAATTCCCATGTCCATGAATCGCCAGTTAGAGGTAATTTTGAAATTTTAAATCGATTAATATCCTTTACTAAATTCTTCGTAATATCAAATACATTTCCATTTGATTGTGTCAGTTTAATGGATGCACCTGAGTTTGGCCAATCCACATTTTTATATATATTTGTTGTACCTGGATTTAAAAATCCTTCAACATTTATCGGACCTTCTAGTTCAGAGAAGGAAGATAATAATCCCCATGTATAGCCTGCTTTAATTAAATTTGTACTGCCTTCTGATGTGTTAATCGTAACTGTTGGGTCTAGTTTAATAGATGTACTAAAAGTAGTATCCTTCACTTTTAAAGTAAGATCGACAGCAGCCACTTTATCGTCTATTTGAGTCGCTGATGGTAGATCCAATTTTACAGTTGGACTACTTGAATTCGTAAGAGTCACTTTTGCATCTCCGTATTGACTTAACTCCGCATTTGGTTTAGCATCGACAATCTCAAAGTTTTTATCTAGATTAGCGAAAGTCCAACTTGCCGATGATAGTGAAGAAATATTATCTAATTTTAAAGTTGCTTTTACCGTATCCCCCATCGTTACTTCATTGAGTGGGCTGGTGATATAAGCGTTTGGTGTACCTTCTTTGATAAAATAAAATTGTTTTTTTACAGGACTGTTTCCAGCCACATCTTTACCTTTTACTGTAAAACTTTGAACTGGGTATTCTGGATGCATAACAATATCTTCAGTAAACTTTCCATCTTTATCCATGGATATAGGATTGGATTCAGCTGAGCTAATAAATGAATATTGGAAGGCAATATCGGTTAAATCTACATCCATACCCGCATCTTGCATTTCCTTCACCTGTGGATCGGTTACTTGCATTGAAAATGGATAACTTGCTTGGCCAGGTTTGTATTCGTGAAATGGTGATTCTTGATCTAAAGAAGTAGTAACTTCTGGTTGTTCAATATCTACATAATGATCAAGATAGCTTGTAAAAGTTTTACCCGTCAATGAAGTTGAAATCAACTTTATCTTGTAGTAACCTGGTTTTGCGTTTTGAGCAATACTAGAAATCGGATGATCAGGATCACCAGTAAATGGATAATAACTACCAAGTATACTAAGCATTGAAATAATCCATGTATCTGGATTAAGTTTAGAAAGATCAATTGATGTTGCATAACCTAGATCTTGACCTGTTTTTCCATCTTGCCACACGATATCCATTTTTTTCATAGGTGTTTTCATTATAAAAGATAGTGTAGGTGAAACATTACCAGAAGCCATTCCCATCGGTTCTGTTTGCGAAATTCTATACTCTAGAGTAGTAGAGGCTTTATTTAACGCATATCCATAAAAGCCTTCTTCTATTGCTCGTATACTAAATGGGACACGATATTGCTCGTTTTTATCTTTTTGGTTTGTTAGGATAATATAACCAGTATAGATGCCTTCTTTTGCTGTTTTCGGAAAAGTAAGCGATACGTTAACTTTTTTCGTTTCATTTTTCTTTACTTGAATCACTGGATTAATCGCTAATTTTACGCCATTTGTTGTTGGATCAGAGCCACCTTTAATTAATTGGAAATGAACATTTGCACTAAAGGTTTTATTCTCATTCTTAAAGTTTTGCAAAGTGATTGGTTTCTTAATTGAATGATCAGTACCTGTATAAAGCTCACCAAAGCTTAGGCCACCTGTTTGTTCTTCTATACTGATCATTTCTTCTCCATAAGGAATAAGCGTTTCATCTTGAACTTGAACTTTCATACTAGGATGAATTGCTTCGTAAGGGTCAACTCTTCCTGCCCCTTGCTCAAAAGTAAGATAGTCTCCATTTAGTGGTTCAGCTGTATTCATTAATAGAGTTTTGATATCACTTGGTTGTAGGTTTGGATTTGCTTGCAACATTAATGCCGATATACCCGCTACATGTGGTGTTGCCATTGATGTTCCATTCATTCGAGCATAAGCACCTGAGTAATCAGTTGATGTACTTGAGTTAGTAATATAAGCAGGTACAGTGGACAGAATACTCACACCAGGTGCAACTATTTCTGGCTTTACATCAAACGTTTTTAATGCCGGACCACGTGAGCTAAAATCAGCTAGCTTATCTCCCTCAGTTTTAGAAACTGTTACATCCGTAAAGGTAAACTTGTTATTACCTGCAGCTACTTTCGTCTTTAAGACCTGCCCATCTTGTTGCGTTACAGAGAAAGTAGGAATAAAACCACTTGCCTCGCCAAGATATGCTCCAACATGACCTTCTACATTGTTATAAAGTAAAACTGCTTTTGCCCCATATTTTTTTGCAAATTTAATTTTATCAACTAGTGCATAGGAACCGCGTTCAACTAATGCGATTTTGCCTGTTACATCTTTATTTGCGTAGTCAGCATCTCCACCTAATCCAACATCAACCATTTCAAGACTTTTCCCTTTGAATGTTGTTAGATCATCGGAAAAACTTCTTGCCATCGTTTGTAGTTCAATTGAAGATTCAGTTCCGATATTGCCCTTTAAAGTTGTAATTGGCATGGAAACATCACTAGCACCAACAGTAAGTGCTAAAGCCGCTGAACCTGGAGATCCTATTGAATAGAACCCAGGTCCAGAGTTTCCAGCTGCGACCACTGCTGTTACACCACTTAAAACAGCATAGTTAATCGCTGTACTAGTTGGAAAATATGGATCATTAAGAGCAGCACCTAATGAAAGATTCATAACATCCATATCTGCTATTACTGCTTGATCGATTGCAGCAATAATATTTGAGGAAATGCCAGAACCGTATGGACCTAATACACGGTATACATAAAGGTCCGCGTCTGGAGCTATACCTTTTACGGAAATATCACTATTATTTTTTGCCTGTGAAGCGATTGTACCAGATACATGTGTACCATGTTCCGTGTAATAGGCAGAACCGTTTGCATCAAATTCAGCTGATCCTGATTTTTTCCAATCTTCATAGGTTGTTTCCATCGGATCATTGTCATTATTTACGAAGTCATATCCGCCTTTGTAGGCATCTTTTAGGTCAGGATGATTGTAGTCAATACCTGTATCAATAACAGCTACTTTTACTCCATCACCAGTTATGCCTTCTTTATGTAACTTATCCACACCTAAAAATGAAACAGGATCACCAGTCACAGTAGACTCCGTTTTTTCCGGTTTACCGGATTTCCCTTTAGACTTCAAAATAGAAGGGGGCTCGATCGTAAATGTTGTATCCTTGTAAATTGCTTGTACAACATCTGACTGCATGAGTGATTCAACCTGATTTGCCGGTACTGTCATGGAAACTCCATTATAGGAATTTTTGAATGAATGCTTGATTTGATAAGGCGTATCTACTATATTTAAACCTTTTCCAGTAGATGGAGCTGATCGTTGCATACTTTTATTTGCAGGGAGTATTTGTTTGAGATCATTTATAAATGTTGTGTGTTCTTCATCTACTTTGCTTTGTGCTACCTCTCTTGTTAATGATTTTCCCTCCAAAGCAGCATTCAGAACAGCTATTTGTTCTGGTTTTGATTTAAACTGAACGATAACAGAAATCGCTTTGTCTTCTTTCAGCTCTTTTTCATCAAATCCTTGGAGTCCATATTGTTCCTTTGCTTCAGATTTGTGTAAGGCCGCTCGTTGTTCATCCGTTAAGGATGCTAGAATTTTTTCGGCATTGCTTTGTGTAATACTTTTAGTTTTTGCTGATGCATGAATTAAACCAGTGTGCGTCGATGGGAGAATTAGTCCTAATGTTAATACTACAGGGGTTGATTTTTGGATTGTTTGACTAAGCCATCGATGTTTTTCCTTTTTCATAGTTTTCCTCTTTTCATTGTGTAATTAAAAACTTCCAAAAAGTTTGTTTTAAATTTTCGGAAAATTTCTACACTATTTACTTTAATAATCAGATTAATAGTTTGCAAAGGGGGTTATTGTAAGGACTATTAACCTAGTATTCTCCTGTAAAATGCTTTAAAGTTAAGTTTAAATGCTTTGCAGTATTTAAAAAGGTTAGAAAAGTAACAATCTGTTTTGGGGTTTTTGTCTTTATCTCTAGCTATTTTTTATGTTAGAAGGCAAAATGAAACTTGATAAGAATGAAGATATTATTGAAAAAGACAAAATTAGTGATTTAATATAAAAGACAACGATTTAGTATAGGATAAATTAAAGAAAGAAGTTCTTTATCACGTTAAACAATGGGAGGACAGCATGATCCAAGGGAAAATTATAAAATTTTACCGTGAACTTCAAGGTTTAAGACAAGCTGACTTGGGGAATCAAATTTGTTCAAGTACGCACATAAGTAAGATTGAACGTGGTATTACAGAGGTATCTGATGAAACAATTGATTTATTAGCAAATCGACTTCAAATAAATATGCAAGTAGAAATTGAAACCTATTTAAGTTTGAATTCATTATTAAATGAATGGCATGATTCAATTATCTTAAAACTAAATTCTAAAGCAACAAGTATAAAGACAAAGTTAGAAGGAATCTTGCTTTTGAAAATCCAAGATTTTTATCGCTTATTCACTTTAGTTTTAACTAGATATTACTTATTAATTGGGGAACAAACTCTTGCTAAAGCTTTGATAGATGAGATGGATTGTTGGCGTGAACTTTCGCCTTATGATCAGAATATGCTTTACCACATAAAGGGGAAATTTTATCTCGATTATCAAGGTGAATATAAACTTGCGATTTCTTATTTAAAGAAAATAAATGTAACTTACTATAATAATCCTGAATATTATTATGATTTAGCTGTTGCCTACATGTGTATGAATTCCCAAGTACTTGCTTACCATTACGCTAGTAAAGCATTACAATTTTTTGGAAAGGAGAACTGCTTTAATCGAATACTTGAAACTGAAATGTTAATGTTGATTCAAGTTGAACAAGAAGAAACATTTGACATAAAAGATTCTGGTTATCCAAGACTAATTGAAATGGCTGATAACTTAGGTTTAAATGATCAAAAGGCGAAATTACTTCATAATTATGCTTATCTACAATTTCGGAATGGAAACTATGAAAAGGCATTTGATTATTACAGTCAGTCCTTAGATTTACGTGATCGTTCACATCCACATTATCTAGTAACATTAGAAGGTTATTTAAATGCAGCTACGAAGCTAGGCATAAAATCTGAACAAAGCTTAATAAAATTAGCAAAGAAAGGCCAAGCATTAGCGAAAAAAACAAATGATACTATGTATTTTCACTATTTCCAACTACATCTATTTAAGATTCAACATTTAATAGACGAATACTATCATTATCTAGAGACAGTAGCATATCCGTTCTTTAAGGAAATGGGCTATGGTCTTGCAACGGAAAATTATGAAATTAAATTGTTTGATTATTATATAGAAAGAGGAGAGGTTGAACTTGCTAATCGCTTAACACTCTCAATTGTTGAGCGATATCGAAAAAATAGCAAGCTCGTTTAAGTCAAATTGATTCTTTAGGGCCTTGTATGTAATATAGGGCTTTTTATTTTAAGTAAGAAAATTAATTTTAAGAACTGTTTGAACTAAAAAAGGCTGTCTAATTAGACAACCATTAGGAAGACTTATTGAACAAACGCATGATGAACAAAAAGTAATTTATGACTATTTGAATATATTTTCTAACCATGAAAATAATTGTCTTATAAATTTGCGAAACACTGTAAATCTTTATTTTTCCCAATCACTAAAATAGCGGTCTCTTAATCAGTAGGATATGGTTTCGATCTCATTCCGACATTATTAATTTGAACGTCGACAGTCACTGTAACTTTTGCTTTTTTAAATGTTTCATTCCAATTACGTTCATATTTTTTATAAACTTTTGGATTAACCATGTATAATTTTTCACCAAATCCAAATGCATCTCCACCGAGTTTTTTAACTTCAGATATTCCTTTTTCGATTGATTGTTTTATAACATTTTCAGCAGACTTTTCGTATTTATGAAGAGTGATTGCTTTATCAAAATTGTCATTACAAAGTACCTCGTCAATATGACCAATTGATTTAACTTTTATATTTATGATTGGAATATCGTTCTTCATTTTTATTTTGGTTTTTGATTTTACCCGAGAAAGCTCCATCGAATCATAATCTTTTTTATTACATGGTATTTGTATATTCATTTCGTTGATCAGATTATCAATAATTTGGATTGATTTTGCTGGTGGTCCATCTAACCAACCGGCTAATTTTCCGTCTTTAAATATCCCTATGCCATTTATAAGATCGTAACTTGACTTGATTCGTTCCATATTTTCAAGTGTCTGTGATGTTTTCGTTTCATTTTTAAAAATTACACCATTTATGACGGGTTCTCTTCCACTACTAGAAATTGCAGAAATAGCCTCATGCATTAATGTTTCATGGTTCTCACCTAAAAGTGCTGATGTATTTTTAATTTTACCTACAATTGATTTAGCAGATATTTTATCAAGTGGTGCAATATTATTCATTATTTTATCTACGCTGTCATTTCTTGCAATAATGACAGGAATATTTACACGAATTTTAGAATCCCTTTCAAACACATCGAAAATATTTTTCAGTGATTTTTCTTTTGCTAATGTTTCACCTATAATAACAAGGGCAACATGTGAATAAATATTTGATCGAGATCCTTTCTTTGAGATATTTCGTGCAGCTTCCGAAATTGTTCTACCTTTCTCCATTAATGCAATGACTGGAATACCTTGAGAACCTTGCTGTGTTGCAAGTGCACTAGGATTAATAATTTGAATGATTGTTTGATATTTTTTTTCTTTTGGTAAGTAATCAATCCCCATTGCATTCACAATCGAAATTTGGTTTAATTCTTTATAGTTAGAGCAACCACATAAAAGTATACTTACAATAAGAAATGAAATAAAAAATTTCTTTTTCACATTTTATTCTCCAATATCTTGGCTTTTTTGTATTCCTCAAAAGGTTCATGCTTATAATTTTTCCATTTTTTATAATAAAATGTATCATGTTTTAAAGTCCGGAGTAGAAACAAATTCATATATAACATACAAATGAGTGATTCAAAGAGTGAACAAGGATCAAAACCCTCTCTGTAAAACCCCACTTTACTGTCAAAATTTCACTTTGAAATATCCTCTTTTAATCTAAAGTTGCAAGTTTCTAGCATTAATAACCCCCCATTGAAGAGTAATTTCCTAGAGATTATGATTAGTTCAGAAAGATTTTTCAGAATATTAAGAAAGGGAAGTCTCTCTATATATTTAAGTCTTCTAGGAGGAAAAAGATGGGGAAAAATAGACAAAAACATAAAACTGTAAAAAGTTTAGCAGTTTTCGCTTTAACATCTTTTGTCAATTTAAATAGAAAGACTTTTTAATAATTGGTGCAGCAAAAGACTCATGGAATAATTCATGAGTTTTTTTTATTAATCATAGCAAATAAAGGGTTAATGACTTAATTTACAAAACTCATAAACAAAATCAAGGTTAAAATATCCTAATAAACTCTTGGGAGGTATGACATAGTTTTTGTAGAATTTTATCTATTTATGGCATTGTATAAAAATGGAGACCAAAAGGTAGAGAACTACTATTTTAGAATCAATATTAAGTAAAAGACAGAAATAGATCATTGAGGAAAACCATTACTTGAAAAAAATAATTGAGTCTAAAATAAATAAATTGAGTAGATTTTAAAATAAAGTAAGTAGGTAATAGATGAATGGCACGGTTTTTTAATTGATTTTATCATGTTTTTTTGTTGGCATGATTTTTGCTTAATGATTAGTAGGGAGAGATAAGGTTATACTCTCATTTGTTCCTGTAAGAGATGAATCAGAAGAAGGAGGTGTTTTAGAAGAAAAAAATTCATAGGTTCTTACTCACTCGTTTTAAAGGCAACTAGAAATTTGTTTAATAACGTAATTAAGTAGAAGAGAAATATCAAAAAATGGGACAACCCTCTATTCTTCTTTTTATGCGAAATCTATAGCCTTTTTAACTCGGCTTTTCTTTGTTTAGTTTCTGTAGTGTTTTTAGAGTGTATTAGAAAATGTAAAGGCTTACAAAAGTTTGTGCTATTTTAGTAATATGTTTTCTATTATTTCGTTTTATTTTTTCTGAATATTCTAAAATAAAGGTGGGTCAATATGGAATCTAATAATGGAAAAGAGCAGTTACAACGTTCCATGAAAAGTAGGCATTTGTTTATGATTTCACTCGGAGGAGTAATCGGTACGGGTTTATTTTTAGGTTCAGGTCTTACGATCAATCAGGCTGGTCCAGGGGGAGCGATTGCTGCGTATTTATTTGGTGGATTGGTCATGTATCTTGTAATGGTTTGTTTAGGGGAGCTGTCAATTACAATGCCAGTGACGGGTTCATTTAAGACTTATGCTACTAAATATATTGGTCCCGGTACAGGGTTCACAATTGGCTGGATGTATTGGCTTAGTTGGGCAACAACGGTTGGATTAGAATTTACTGCGGCTGGTATATTGATGCAAAGATGGTTTCCTCATGTACCTGTTTGGATCTGGTGTCTTGTGTTTATCGTTCTTTTGTTGGGTTTAAATATTCTTAGTGTAAAAGGTTACGCAGAGGCAGAGTTTTGGTTTGCGGGAATAAAAGTATTTGCAGTAATAGCTTTTATACTGATTGGAGCAGCTACTATTTTTGGGTTTGGTCATAAAGGGAGTTCGGCACCTTTGTTTACTAACTTTACTAAAGATGGTGGACTTTTCCCACATGGGTTTTCAGCTATATTTTCAACTATGATGGCAGTAGTATTTGCATTTCAAGGGGCAGAAGTTGTTGGAATTGCAGCTGGTGAAAGTCAATCGCCAGAAAAGACTCTTCCTAAATCGATTCGTAGCATTATTTTTCGAGTCCTGATTTTTTACGTGTTAGCAATTTTCGTTTTAGCTGCTTTAATTCCATGGAGGCAAGCAGGAGTAGTAGAAAGTCCATTTGTTGCGGTATTTGATCATGTAGGTATTCCATATGCAGCTGATATTATGAATTTCGTTATTTTAACGGCGTTACTATCTGTAGGTAATTCTGGATTATATGTATGTTCTCGCATGCTATGGTCCCTGTCAAAAAGTGGGATGGCACCTAAAGCTTTAGGTAAAGTAAATTCTCGAGGAGTTCCGTTTAATGCAGTATTGTTTAGTCTTCTTTTTGCACTAGTTTCATTACTTACAAGTGTAATATCTGCACAAACGGTGTTTGTCGTTTTGCTTTCTGTAACTGGACTAGCAGGTACATTTAGTTGGATGGCAATTGCCTTGTCACAATATAACTTTAGAAGACAATTTATTAAAAATGGAGGAAATGTTAAGGAGTTAAAGTACAAAGTTCCACTATTTCCATTAATACCGATTTTATGTTTAGTTTTATGTGGAATTTCCATCATATTTATGGCTTTTGATCCTACACAACGATCTTCTTTAATAGGTGGTTTAAGCTTTATGGGTGTAAGTTATCTTTATTACTTTCTACGGCATGGAAAAAATAAAGGTAAGATTGCAATGAAGAATGAACACGGAGAAGTACCGCCACAGCCAAGTATTTGAACCGTAAATATATTACCTTAGATTCTGACATAAGCAAACTATTACAAATGATAATCTTTAAGGAGGCTAAATAATATGAAAAAACCTTACCTAGTTGTTGAGTGGAATGATAGTGTAACAGATGCAAAGGGATGGTTAGTAGTACATAACTTTGTCAAAGGGTATGCAGGTGGAGGAACACGAATGCACTCTACCGTTACAAGAGAAGAAGTAGAACGATTGGCAGAAGCAATGGCCTACAAGTATATGGCTTCAGAAAGTGTCACAACAGGTGGGTGTAAAGCCGGTATTGCATATGATTATAAAGCTCCGGATGCGTACGAAGTATTAAGAAGATTTTTGATTGCAATGATGCCATATGTAGAAGCGGGAGTATCTTTAGGGAGTGATTTAGGTACGAAGTATGAGGATGTACTAAGAGTATTTGATGAATTTAGTGTAGGAATACCATTAACGAAATCGATGAAAGAAAATGTAAGTGTTCAAAATGGAATAAAAGATTTTAATAATTTACTAGCTACTAAAATAGATTGTTTCCTTTTAAATGATGCAGTAACAGGCTACGGTGTAGCATATTGCGCAGATGAAGCGTGGAAGTTTAAAAATAAAAATAAAGAAGCGAGAGTGGTTATTCAAGGATTTGGTTGTGTAGGAGCAAGTTGTGCGTTGAAATTATCACAGTTAGGCTATAAAATTGTCGGCATTTCGGATGCAAACCTACTGGTTACTTGTGAAGAGGGATTAGATGTTCAAAAATTAATTGATCACAAAAATTTACATGGAGAAATGGACCAGGAGTTTTTTGAACCTAATTATGTGGTAAGAAGTAACTCAAAATGGCTAGATGTAGATTGTGACATCTTGGTTCCTGCGGCTTTGGAGGATGTAATTAATATATCGAATGCTAATAAAGTAAAGGCGAGTTTAATCGTAGAAGCTGCAAACATTCCAATTTCTGCTGAAGGTGACAAAATCATCAAACAAAGAGGGATTGATGTGGTAAATGATTTTGTGGCTAATTTAGGAGCAATTAGATTTTATGATGCCGTTATTTTTGGATTAGTGAAGCCTGATCCTCAGGCAGTAATAGATGATATTGAAAAATTATGTAGAAAGAATACCTTTAGCTTATTTACAGAAGCTAAAAAGCAAAATCGATATCAAAGAGATATTGCTTGTGAATTGTTTGAGCCAACGGTAAGAGATTTGATAGAGTGCTAAAGTATTACTTTGTAAACTAAATGGCTACAAATTAAAAGGGGATCCCATTAAGTTGAATTTTTAACTTTGGGATCATTTTTTTTTGAGTGTTGAAATAGTACAGTTCAGTTTTTATATGTATATGAGTTAAATTTGACCGTTTTGAGTGGATTTTAATTTTATTTTTCTCTATTTAGGACTGTAAATACTATCTATATAGTGTTTTGAAGTTGGCATGGTTTTTGCTTTATGAAAGGTATATAGAAAATGAAGGACAAACTATCCCATAAATTTTCTAGAAACCAAAATACAAAAGTCCCTATTTTAGTTTTGTGGAAACTAGAAATTTAGCGGAGGACAAGCAGATAAAGAGGTGATCAAATTGTCGGGGGCATTACATGGTGTCAAAATAATTGATTTAACTAGAGTACTAGCTGGTCCCTTTTGTACGATGATCCTTGGTGATCTCGGGGCTGAGGTAATCAAAGTTGAAAGTATTAACAGTGGGGATGAAACAAGAGGTTGGGGACCGCCTTTTGTTGAAGGTGAAAGTGCATATTATTTATGTGCGAATCGAAATAAGCAAGGTATAACTTTAAACTTGAAGGATGATAAGGGGAAAGAAGTTTTAAAAAAGCTTATTTCAGGAGCAGATGTTGTTGTCCAAAACTTTAAACCAGGAACATTAGCGAAACTAGGTTTTTCTTATGAAGAAATGAAGGAGATTAAAAAAGACATTATTCTTGCATCAATTAGTGGATTTGGTAGCAAAGGACCTAATTCTTCACTTCCTGGATACGATTATATCATTCAGGCGATGTCCGGTTTAATGAGTATTACTGGAGAGAAGGATGAAAAGCCAACAAAAGTGGGAGTTGCGATTTCCGATGTATTAACGGGGTTATTTACATGTATTGGCATTCTTGCCTCATTACAGCACCGAAATCGTACAGGTGAAGGACAAGAAATTGATATATCACTATTTGACTCTCAATTAGCTGCTTTAGTTAATGTGGCTAGCAATTATTTATGTAGTGGAGTTATTCCTGAACGATTGGGAAATTATCATCCTAATATTGTTCCTTATCAAGTTTTTTCAGCTAGCGATGGCGAGATGGTGATCGCAGTTGGAAATGACAATCAGTTTAATCGATTTGCTTTACTTATTGAAGAACCGACTTTATTAGATGAATCATATAGGACCAATGCTAGTCGATTGCAGTATAGAAATCAAATTGAAGAATTGGTTTCAAATAAATTAAAAACAAAAAGTAAAGATGAATGGAAAGTCCTTTTAGATAAAAATGGCATTCCAAACGGGCCCATTTATAACGTAAGTGAGGCTCTGCAGTCTGAACAAGCTAGATCAAGGGATATGGTGGTCAAAGTAAATCACCCTACTGTAAAAGATCTTAAGTTAGTTGGTTCACCTCTAAAATTATCAAAAACACCAGTTGAAGTTTTAAGACATCCTCCGTTGCATGGTGAGCACACTAATGAAGTTTTGAGTAAACTTGGTTATTCCCAATTAGAAATTGAGGAAATGAAACGAAATAAAACAATTTGAGGAGGAAGTAACATGAATTTTTCATTAACAGAAGAACAAAAAAGTGTCAGAAAGGTAGTTAGATCATTTGTAGACCGTGAAATTATACCGTTCATTAAGGAATGGGACGAAAAAGGTCATTTTGAAGCAAATATTTTAAAAAGACTTGCTGATTTAGAACTAATGGGCGTATGTATTCCTGAGCAATATGGTGGAGTTGGAATGGACTATAATACTTTAGCAATCATTTGCGAGGAATTAGAGCGAGGAGATACAGCTTTCCGTACTGCTGTTTCCGTACATACCGGATTAAATAGCATGACATTATTACAATGGGGAACAGAAGAA
>NZ_NUGT01000054.1 GCF_002574545.1 Bacillus sp. AFS055030 | reverse complement strand
ACGCAATATTTTATAAATTTATATTATTACGAGCCATTAGCTCAGTAGGTAGAGCATCTGACTTTTAATCAGAGGGTCGAAGGTTCGAATCCTTCATGGCTCACTTTTGTTTATTCGCGGTCGTGGCGGAATGGCAGACGCGCTAGGTTGAGGGCCTAGTGGAGGTTTCTCCGTGGAGGTTCAAGTCCTCTCGGCCGCATCTTAATATGACTTATCAGGCATCTTACAATTGTAAGGTGTCTTTTTTGTTTTTCTTCTATTTAAGTAATTCTTGTTTGAATATTATTAGAATGGTTATTATATAGCAAAAATGGTGATTTAATGATGATTTATACATGGCAACTTCAGGTTGCACCCTAATGCACGTAATACTATCTTTACATAACATCGTATATTAATAATAATTGAGTTACTGAAAGGAAGTGATTTCATGATTTTTAGTAAACGATTAAAAGATGAACGTGAAAAAAGAGGATGGTCACAAAATGACCTTGCAGAGAAGATTCATGTAAGTCGACAGACCGTTTCCAAATGGGAAACGGAAAAAAATTATCCAAGTATTGAGGTATTGATTAAATTAAGTGATTTATTTGATATTACCATTGATGAGTTATTAAGAAGCGATGATGAATTAAAAGAAAAAATAATTCAAGATAGTAAACAGTTAGCAAATCCGAATTTAAAAATAACTTTTGACTGTATCTTTATAGTTGGCGCTATTTTATTACTGACTAAATTGATTATTTTCCTTTTGAATAAATTTATGGGAGCGGATATTACAATCTTAAAGGGTAATCATTTCATTATAAATTTTATACCGATGATATTGATGATAATTGGTGGAGTTGGATCGGACTATTATAAAAAGAAATACACTCAGTGATGATTGATTGAGTACGAATAAGTTTTTATATGAAAAAACTCACTTTTGATAACTAAAAACTACATAATTCAAATTAGGAAGTTTTTTAGGGTTGGCAATCGCTGGCTTCTTTTTTTTGTTATTTATGGTTAAAAAATAGTCAAAATTAGAACAATTATGAAGGGCTTTTCCTTGTTATACTTAGATTAAATATTAAAAGGAGGGGCTGTAATAATAAAGTCGAGTTAATTAAGAGAGTTTTAAGTAAAACAGCCATATTACTAACTGGGGATATATGAATACCATATTAAAATATTCTACTATATTATGGGCGGTTCTATTTTTGTATTTCTATAACAAATTAGTGCCCAAAACCATACTTTATCCTATAATGGATTTTCTTATATTATTTATAAGCATTACTGTAATACAGAAATTTTTTGATTTAAAAAAAGGTCGTAACAACATAAACTAAGTTCATTTCTTCTGTCACATTAAGTTATATGCTTCTTCTTTAAGTATTTCATTTGCTTTTTTCATTTTTTTTACTGTGTATCACCTTTCGATTTCTATAAAGATAAAATAAAAAACATTACCGTTAAGTAATGTTTCTTCTTTACAATATTGGAGATAAAAGACGTGAGATAGCTTCTTTAAACTTGATTATGACTGATCTCTCTTGATATTTATCAATTGTAAGCTCACTACAATGTTTACTATCAAGTATAAAAAGATCTCGTAATTCAGAAGCTTTTTCCTCTGAGTAGGTAATCGCGTTTATTTCGAAATTTAATTTAAAACTACGAGTATCGATATTAGTAGTTCCTACTGAAGCTACTTCATGATCCACAACGATTGTTTTAGCGTGTAAAAAACCATTCTCGTAAAGTAATATTTTTGCACCATATGATAAAAGTTCTCCAGCGTACGATAGAGTTGCCCAATACACGAATGGGTGATCAGGTTTACTTGGAATCATTATTCTTACATCGATACCAGATAAAATTGCGATTTTGCACGCATCCATAATACTTGTATCAGGAATAAAATACGGTGTTTGAATATAAACAGATTTTTTAGCTGACATAATTAATTTAACGTACATATTTTTCAAATGTTCTGTTTCTGAATTTGGTCCACTTGCAACTATTTGGATAGGGGTACTTCCAATATTCTTTTCACTATTAAATGAGAATTCTTCTATACTATGTACAGGTTGATTAGTGGCTTGTTGCCAATCTAAAATAAATCTACCTTGAATTTGATTAACTGATTCTCCAATTATCCGAAAATGAGTGTCTCTCCAATAACCAAATTTCTGATCAATACCAAGATATTCATTTCCAATATTGAATCCTCCAATATAGGCAATTTTCCCATCAATAATACACAGTTTTCTATGATTCCTATTATTTAAACGAAAATTGATCAGTCTTAGGAATGAAGGGAAGAACGCTACTACCTCGCCACCATGTTTAACAAGTTCTTTGAAAAAGGAAGGGGTAATTCTTTTGGAACCAATGTCATCATACAGGACTCGTATTTTTACACCTTCTTTTGCTTTTTTTGTAAGTTCATCTCTTAGTTTCTTTCCTAATGAATCACGCTGGATGATATAGTACTCGATATTAATCTCTTTTTGGGCAAGTTGTATGTCTTTAAATAGAGAATTAAATTTTTCGTGACCATCTCGAAACGTTCGGATTTCGTTATCTGTCGTTAATAAAGCGTTAGCTGACTTTAAATTCATCATAATTAAATGTGAATGCTTTGATAGTAGCTCATCTTGATGAAAAATTTGATCATTATGAATTTTATTAGCCTGGTCCGTAACTGCCAATTGTAGATAAGTTCTTTCTTTAGTGGATAGATGGTAGAAATTCTTTTGTTTTAGCTGCCTACCTAAAAATAAATATAGAACAAAACCCACTATAGGTATAAAAAGTAAGATCATTAGCCAAGCCCACGTGGCAACAACATCTCTTTTTTCAATAAATACAAGTACTCCTGCTAAAAGTATATTGATGATAAGGAGGATTGTAAGAAAATTATTAATATCCATTTTTCACACTTCCTATTAAGTTAGATTACCTTATATTAGTTTACTATCTTTTTTTATGTTCTTCGTTCATATTTTTTATTTAAAAGAAAAAAGTATTCGAAAACACTTCATATACAAATTCAATCTCGTTACATATCAGATATGAAAAATAGATTTTCTTATTATATAGAAAAAGGAGATACTCTGTATAATTGGGGTATGTACTTAAATTGTACCAAAGTAATTCAGTTAGTGTTTCGTAGTACTATGTCGGAAATGATAAATATGTATTGATTAAAAGTACTTTAATAACTTGAAAAAAGGACTTTAAGTCGAGGTAGATCAAATAAGTATACAAATTCGTAAATTTTTTATTTTAAAGTGTTGACATTAGTTGTTGGATACTTTAATATAGTTTAAGTCGAGTCGGACAAGTTAACGAAGTCAACGAAAGCTTATCGTAGTAAGCTTTTAAAGTTAAAAAAACTTTTTAAAAAAAGTGTTGACATGAACAGTCAGATGTTGTAAACTGTAAAAGTCGCTAACGAAGACGACACACTTTATAATATGCGCCCGTAGCTCAATTGGATAGAGCGTTTGACTACGGATCAAAAGGTTATGGGTTCGAGTCCTTTCGGGCGCGCCATATTACGGGAAGTGGCTCAGCTTGGTAGAGCACCTGGTTTGGGACCAGGGGGTCGCAGGTTCAAATCCTGTCTTCCCGACCATT
>NZ_NUGT01000053.1 GCF_002574545.1 Bacillus sp. AFS055030 | reverse complement strand
ATGAGGAAGTACCTTTCAAATTTCCGCTGTTTTCCTTCCTCATGAATCTGTCATGGGTAAGTACCTTTCAAATTTTTGCTCAAATATATACTTAGACTTCTGTTGTTCAATATTGACAATGTTTTATTTCAACAGTATGAAAAAGAACATGCCATAAAGACATGTTCTTTCAGACTGTTGACAAACGCTCGCTTTCTTCGTTACTTCGCCTGTCTGCGGTGCTCATTACCGTCTAGGGTAACTCCGCTCCTCACCAGGCTTCGCGCCTCGAAAGACAAGCGCTTGCAATCAGTCTGAAAATCAGATTTTTTGTACT
>NZ_NUGT01000052.1 GCF_002574545.1 Bacillus sp. AFS055030 | reverse complement strand
TACAAATGCTAATTTAAATATGTACAAGATTGATTAAATAAAGATGTACAGTTTCGACTCTCTTCTACATACTAATCCTGGGGGGATTAGTATGTACGTATCATTAGATATTCAGACCAATTATGAGATTAAGAGTCTTTTAGACTTACCGAAATTAAAGTTACTTATGGGGAGTTTGAAAATGAGAATTAACAAGAGTCAGCTAGCGAAGGAATTAAATGTAGATCGGCGTACAATTGATAAATATTTAAATGGTTTTACTCCAAAAAAAACAAAAAACAAGTCTTCAAAAATTGATGATTTCTATGAGGTAATTTCACTTTTATTATCAAAAGATTCAAAACAAGTTTTTTATTACAAACGAGTGCTTTGGCAATATTTAAAAGAAAATCATAACTTGAACTGTGCTGCTTCTTCTTTTCGTAGATACATTCAAAGTAAACCAGAATTTCAAGCCTATTTTAAAGAAGGGAAGAGAACGAATTCAACTCAATCAAGTATCAGGTTTGAGACTCCACCTGGAGAACAAGCTCAGCTAGACTGGAAAGAGGACATTCGTTATGAAACGAAAGAAGGAGAAATCGTCCATATAAATGTGGCGGTGTTATTACTTTCTTACTCAAGATTTCGTACCTTTTATCTATCTATATCTAAATCACAAAGTGTTTTATTTTCGTTTTTAACAGAAGCATTTGAATCGTTTGGGGGTGTGCCGCAGAAAATCATGACAGACAATATGAAGACTATCATGGATCAAGCAAGAACGAACTATTCTAAAGGTATAGTGAATAAACGTTTCACACAATTTGCGGATGACTTTGGATTTAAAGTGCATCCTTGTATCGCAGGAAGACCAAGGACAAAGGGAAAAGTTGAATCACCTATGAAGTATTTGGATGAAATTCATGCATATCAAGGAAAGTTTAATCTTGAAGAGCTTCACAAATTTGTACAACAACTATGCGAAAGAATTAACCATAGTTTCCATCAAGGGACAGGAAAAATACCGATTTTTGCCTTAAAACAAGAAAAGAATCTCTTATTGCCCCTACCACGGCAACAAATAAGAGATTCTTACAGAATCAAACATACGCTAGTGAAAGTAAATTCAACCAACATGGTGTCCTACAAGTCTAACCAATACTCAGTACCAGCTAAGTACCGAGGTAAGACTGTAGGTCTCCAAGCATATGATGATCAGTTATTCATTTATTATAACACGGAGTTAATTGTTCAACACAAAATTAGTCAATTAAAAATCAATTACAAGGATGAACATTACAAAGAGGAGCTAAGTAAAGCTGTTCCTTATTATCCTGATATTGATCAATTAGCTAAGAAAAATTTAAAGGCAATTGGGGATGTGTATAAAAATGAATAATTCATATCATCAGCTAATTCAAAATCTAGAGTATTTAAAATTAAAACAAATGATTCAGCATTTAAGTGAAACAATCGATTTTAGTGTAAGTAATCAATTATCCTTCGTAGAAACACTGGTTAAACTCACTAACTATGAAATAGACGTAAGAGAGAAAAACATGATTCATTCGATGGTTAAAGTGGGGGCATTTCCCCACTTAAAAGAAGTGAGTGATTTTAGTTTTGAATTCCAACCAACAGTTAATAAACAACAAATCCTTGATTTTTTGACCTTACGTTTTATTGAAGAAAAAGAAAATATTGTATTTTTAGGTCCTAGTGGAGTTGGAAAAACACATTTAGCTACCGCAATCGGAATCGCGGCAGCTAAAAAGAGAACAAGTACGTACTTTATAAAATGTCATGAATTACTTCAGCAATTAAAAAGAGCTAGGATTGAGAATCGATTAGAATCACGGTTAAAGCATTATACAAAATATAAATTACTTATTATTGATGAAATAGGCTATTTACCAATTGACGCGGAAGATGCGAAGTTGTTCTTTCAATTGATAGACCTCCGATATGAAAAGCGAAGTACGATCCTAACAACGAATATTAATTTCAAATCGTGGGATGAAATCTTTCAAGATACCAAACTAGCCAATGCCATTTTAGATCGGGTACTACATCACGCAACAGTAGTAACAATTGTTGGTGAATCATACCGAATTAAGCAACATATTTCGAAAGAGAATGAGTGATTTTGTGCATACTTAAATAATCAAAAATGTACATACTTAGGTTGACATTTATA
>NZ_NUGT01000051.1 GCF_002574545.1 Bacillus sp. AFS055030 | reverse complement strand
ACTTAGGTTGACATTTATAGCTATGCTAGTTTATATAGAAAAGAGATCAGATGTTGCGACGATAGAAGAAATAATCAAAGTCATTAACACACGCTTATGCAATTTATTTGAATGCTTTGGTTTAATAAGAATGGACGACTTTGATACCGAAACACATATGTATCAATACCTTAAAGGTTCAATTTTTGAAGAACACTCAGATGGTATGAGGGCAAGATTATTGAGTTGTTATAGAACTTGTTCTTATGTGACTAGAAAATGGGTTGTAACAAAAATACTTCAAGAACATCAAGGATACTTTCATCGATTTATACTTCCAATGCCTTCTTACGATTCAAGAGATTTCTCTTTTACTAGGGCAGCCAATGAACAAGCAAAAAACACTCGCAAGAGTGAGACAGACGCAATTGTTCCTTTGCTTCCTCGGATCCGAGCAGAAGGACATTTTCGTTGGAATCAAATAAATCGCCTGCGGCAAGCTTATTTTAAAGCTTGTGAGCAAGCGAAAACAGCTAATGTTAAGTTACCTTTAGGTTTCCATTACGATGAACCTGAACGGGTTGGTGAACGCTTTTATTTTCGCCTGTGGGACAAACCTTCGTTTGTATTGAATCACCAAGACTCTTTCAATAAATATACTTTAAAAGCAGCAATAAATCATACAGGTAGTTATTCAGATGAAAACAATTATTACTTCGTAGAGTTTGTTAAAGCCGAGAGTTTTGAAGATAATGAAGAAGCTGAAGGGCTATGGTTCACAGACCTTTTTGAATATGATGTTATTGGGCAATGGTATCAAAAAGCCAACGATGAAGTAATTAATCGTAACCGTTCAATTACCACCGAGGACATTGAATTTCATAAAATAAAACCAAACCGTAATCTGGATGGTCTACAAAAAAAATATATGAAATTATCTAAGGAAGAACTTATGCAAAGACTAATTCTAGCGGAAGAATATATTGCGGAAAATAATACTAAATGGGTTTCGAATTTCTTTGAATCGTTTAAGTAATTTAAGTTGAAGGTTATGTTGAAGTATATTGTTGATTTTCTTATGCAACTAAAAGGTGGTGTGGTTCATAAGGAAAGGACTATTTATTTAAATAAAGAATAGAAATATATATAACAAAATGAAGGAGTGAATCCAATGTAAACCCTTTTACTTTTTTTAGTCATATGAATAACTAAATAAAGGGGTTGTCTAAGTTGAAAAATCTTTCATTTCGATTCTTAGTCTTTGGACAAACTTTAGCGAATGCCGGGGATGTTTTTTATATAGTCGCTCTCATTTCCATTGTTTATGAGGTGACAAATTCGATGTTCTTTGTTTCGTTAGTTCCACTTTGTAATATGGTTTCGGGATTTTTGAGTAGTGTAATAGCGCCTTTGTTAATTGATAAATTCAATTTAAAGAAGATCCTATTCCTTTCACAACTTAATAAAACGCTTGTCTTACTTGTACTCACTCTCTTTACGTCATTTTATGTGACAGATCGTTCGATTTATCTAATATTTATCATAGTTTTTGCTATTTCATTTTTAGATGGTTGGGCAAACCCCGCGAGTAGTGCTATTATTCCAAGATTAGTTTCTGAAAAAGAGTTAATTAAAGCGAATAGTCTACTATCATCATTAAGTCAATTTATTCAATTAGCTGGTTGGGCAATAGGAGGAATATTAGTTGCTCTTCTCCATTCTAAAGGTTTATTTTGTTTAACATTTGCTCTCTATGTGTTATCAACGTACACAATCGCTTTAATAAAGTTGGAGAATTCAAGTGATGAAAAAAATGAATCAAATAACAATAAAATATCTTCTATTGTAGAGGGATGGAAGTTAATTATTGAAAATAAGACCTTGCGTACAATACACTTATTAATTTTCCTTAGTGCAATAGCAAGTCCTGTTTGGGTTTCTGCTATTCTTTATCCATTTATTCTAAATCGATTAAATGCAGGAACGGAATGGTGGGGATATATTAATACTTGTTTATTAATTGGTTTTTTTCTGGCAGGTATATACGGTTATAAACGATCGGAAATTCTAGAGAAGAAGATTTCATTTGTAATCATTTTAAGCAGTTTTTTTATTTTTGTATGTACCTTGGCGTTCGGGTTGAACACTATACCTTGGGTATCCCTAATATTCATCGCTATCTATGGTATCTTTCAAGAATTGAATAACATCTTTATTCATACACTTATTCAAAATATTGCTCAAGACAAGATTTTAGCAAAAGTTTATGCTGCTGAAGGTGCATTAATTATGATTACTTTTGGTATCTCAACAATGGTAATGGGTGTAATTGGAGAATATTTTAGTAGTGTTGCTGTGTTCCTAGTCGCATCCTTCTTTTTATGCATATCCTTTACAGTTGCTTTTAAAATGAAAAAGCAACTATCATTAACTGTTATTGATAAAATTTCAAGTATGGATAATTAGAGCTAGTTAGACTAAATAAAGAACAACTATTGGTATTAGTTGTTCTTTATTTTCTTTTTTCTTAAGTAACTAACGCTTGCGTTAGTTACTTAAGAAATGGTACTAATTTACATATAAATAAATAGCATTTTCCTTTTTTCTAAACCTTCCTTTTATTACTCCTATACCATCAACTGTAATAGCATCAATTTTTGCAATGGGAATATTTTTTAATATCATATGTAATCTAACTATATTTTGAATTCCGCCTTTCCAATATGTAATAACAGGTTGTTGAATAAGATAGTCTTCATTGTTAATTCTTACTTGAATAACATTCTTGTGTAAAAGTCTATCTTCAAATGGAACGATATTCATCGGATCAAAAGATTTTGCAGTTATTTCACCTTCAATAAATAGATGAATTCCTTTTTGTTGCTCAAAATTTTCAAATCTTTTTTTTCTACTTTGCATAGCAAAATTTATTACTGCGTCTGTTTCGGGAGTTATTTCTACCTCACTTACTTTTACAGTTCCATCGGAAAACTGCTTTAATAAATCGTATAGTGTTTCTTCTTTATTCCAAAAACTTTCTTTCCAACTTGGTGAAAACTCATCAAGTAATAAACACATAAATAATCCAGAACTATAACAACTCTTTCGGATATCTGACGTGGATTCGTATTTGTCTATAAGGTGTTGTCCATATTTTTTTAGAACTGAATTGTATGAATTTGGGCTTTTTTCCGAGTAAGCCTTTAGCTCAACATACCACGCAGGTCCTTCAATTGTTTCAATTAGATGTTCGTACTCTAGATGATCCTTGATTATGGTAGCTCTTTTTTCTCTAAATGCTATGAAAGTATTAAGATATTGTTTCTTATTAATAATATTATTTTCTAACACTGCGCTAAAAAGGCTAGCTCTTTCCTGATTTCGTAATTCCACATTTTCTTTTAATAAGGGATAAGTGATTCCCATTGTTTCATTCGCAAACCTTTTTTCACCCTTTACATATTGAAAACCGTGAAATAATTCGTGTACAAGAATAGAAAATAAACTTCCATAGTCCTCATACAATTCGAGATCTACAATTGCTGTTGGATAATCATCATAAAGAATAAGTGTACAACCATTATATTGTTCATCTCGCTGTAAAATTTGATATTGATTTTGTTGAGTTTTCGTCATTCTAGGATGGTTGAAAAGATACACATAACTATTATCATACAATGCGTAAGCAACTGATTCAAAACCTGCCCAATAATTATTAAAATTTGCATTTACTAATTCTTGGGCAATTTTATTAAGATTTTTATTCATCCCCTTCACCCTTATACAAAAAATCTATTATATTTAGATTCTCTTAGAGATAAAAAATTTCCTTTTTTTAAGACGAGCTTATACACCTAATTGGCAGATTAGTTGTATAAGGTAATATGTACCTGTTAAGTATCTTTATATTCTAATAATTATGATAAAATAAATTAGTAAGATTTGGTAAAAGTTAGGAGGGTGAAAATGAGTCAGTGGAAAGAGCAATCTTTATTAATTATTGGAATTGGAATTTCCAATCTTGGTAACTGGATTTATTTAATTGCATTAAATATTGCGATTCTAAATTTAACTGGTTCTGCTTCGGCGGTAGCAGGAATTTATGTTATTAGACCGATTGCAACTCTATTAACGAATACTTGGTCGGGAAGTATTATTGATCGAGTAAACAAGAGAAAAATCTTGATAACTGTTGATCTTATTCGAGGTAGTTTGATTTTTGTCATTCCATTCTTGACTTCAATTTGGAGTATTTATGGTTTTTTATTAGTAATAGGTATTTTTAGTTCGTTTTTTGGTCCAAGTTCAAACGTTTATATAACTAAGTTAATACCTTCCGAGAAAAAACAACGGTTTAATTCATTAATGAGTATGACGGGTTCGGGTGCATTCTTACTCGGTCCTGCTCTTGCAGGAATCCTGATTATGACTGTCGGAACAGATTTATGTATCTTCATTAATGCACTCAGCTTTTTTGTATGTGCTTTTTGTATTTACCTGCTACCAAATATTGATGTAAACACTGCTGGTTCAAGGAAAGTAGTTAGAATGAAAACACTAATTAATGACTGGAAAGTTGTTATTGAATTTGCGAAAGCTTCAAAGTTTTTTATTCTAATATTTTTACTGTTTCAAGGAGCATTATTAATAGGATTCGCATTAGATTCACAAGAAGCTACTTTTATTAAACAGCATTTACATTTAACGGATCGAGACTATGGATTTATTACAAGTGTAACAGGAATAGGTTCCTTAGCTGGTTCTTTTCTAGCAACGTTATTTTCAGAAAAAGTTTCCATTCGAATTTACACTGCATTTGGAATGCTATTTACAACTATTTTTTATTTTTCTTTTTATTCTTCAGTAGGATTATTCAGTGCAAGTATTTCCTTCATACTTTTAGGATTTTTTATGTCTTTTACAAATTCAGGCTTTGCTACATTTTTTCAAAAATATGTACCTACTGAGATAATGGGGAGATTCGGTAGTTTATCAGATATGTTCCTTGGTATGATTCAAATTGGTTTAACGCTACTATTAGGATTTTTTGCAGAAGTTTTTTCATTACAACAGGTTTGTTTAATTTTTAGTGGTACAAGTATTCTTGTGAGTTTAATTCTAATTTTTAGAATGTTTTTTTCTCAAAATACAATAATATCAACCGATAAACAAAAATTACATAAAAGCAACTAATAAACTTATGCAACTAACACAGTGAGTTACTACAACAACATTACAACTTGTTGTTGTAGTAAATTGTAGTACAAAAAAAGGATAGATAGAGCATATATTATTCTGCTCATCAATCCTTTTTTAATTTACTCTTATAATGTCTGACATTAAATAAAAATATAATATTATTAAGGGTTTCACGAAATATCTTGACTTTTAATGAAACATTGCGCCCTGACTTTATTTATGTTTTATTAATTTAAAAGTAATTCATTACTTTTTAGGAAAACCACCTCATATAATTAGAATGAGGAGGGATCTGGATGGAGAACGTCGATTTTCATATACTTCAATGGTTTTTTGGTACTACACCGATTCTTGGTTTAACATTCATGATGTTTATTGCCTCATTGATTGGCAAACGCCTCACTTTACCAATTATTACAGTTATCGTAACATCATGCTTATGGTTTATTTGGAAATCGCTACCAAACGATATTTGGCATCGTATGGGGGCAGTTGGTGATGTTGGACTTTACCAACATATAATATTTGCACTAATCCTTGGTTTTGCTACATCAAGTATTATAGGATCATTTCAAAAAACTCATCCTGCTAAATAATATTAACATTAAATAGATCACCATTTTAAAAGCAATCAATGATTTTAGATTGAAGAATATAAATTACTAATAATGATGAGCTTCTCTAAAAAGAGGCTCCTTTTTTATTTTTACGAATTGAAAGCGAATTCATGAAAAAGAAACAAATATAATAAAAAAATCATTTGACTCTCCCCTTGGAGGAGGCTTTACATTATGTTTTGTAGAGTTTTAAAAGGAGTTGAGTTAAAATGAAAAAACAAAACATCATGTTAACTTTAGTATTAATTAATTTGTTTATTATATTTTTAGGAATCGGTTTAGTGATTCCAGTAACACCTTCAATTATGAATGAGCTAAATATATCTGGTACAATTGTCGGCTATATGGTAGCTGCATTTGCTATTACCCAATTATTTTTTTCACCAATTGCAGGTCGCTGGGTAGACCAGTTCGGTCGTAAAAATATGATACTAATCGGTTTAATAATCTTTAGTATCTCAGAGTTTTTATTCGGAATGGGTAAAACGATAGAGGTTCTTTTTATTTCACGTATGCTAGGTGGCATAAGTGCGGCATTCATAATGCCAGCTGTAACAGCATTTATCGCAGATGTTACAACAGTCGATACGAGAGCAAAAGCACTTGGCTATATGTCAGCTGCCATTTCAACAGGTTTTATTGTAGGACCAGGAATTGGAGGATTTTTAGCAGAGTATGGTCCACGTATCCCGTTTTTCTTTGCAGCAGGATTGGCGATATTCGCATGGATATTATCAATTACACTCCTTCCAGAGCCAGAACGATATCAAGAAAATATTGAAGAAAAAGGACAAAAACCAGGATTCAAACGTATTTTTGCACCGATGTATTTTATCTCGTTTATGGTAATATTCATTTCACAATTTGGTTTGTCTGCTTTCGAATCATTGTTTTCACTGTTCACAAATCATAAATTTGATTTTGCACCAAAAGACATAGCAATCATGATTACTGGCGGAGGGATTGTTGGTGCGATTGCTCAAGTAGTATTATTTGATCGATTAACAAAATGGATGGGTGAAATTCGACTTATCCGATATAGTTTAATTCTTTCTACAATACTAGTGTTCTTAATGACAATTGTAAGCTCATACTTTACGATTTTACTTGTAACAATTACAGTATTTTTAGGTTTTGATTTAATGCGTCCAGCTGTGACTACTTATTTATCTAAAATTGCTGGTAATGAACAGGGCTTTGTAGGCGGAATGAATTCGATGTTTACTAGTTTTGGAAATGTAATCGGACCTATAATAGGTGGAATCTTATTTGATATAGACTTAAACTATCCATTTTATTTTGCAACAGTCTTATTAGCGAGTGGCGTTGGTTTAACAATCGCTTGGAAAATGCCAGTCTATCGAACAGCATAATTAATATAAAAAAGCGTATTCTTTATTTTCGAATAAAGAATATGCTGCTTTTGATAAAATAAGAATGTGGAGGTGAATTAAGTGAAGGAAAAACTATATACAATAGGTGAAGTCTCTAAATTAGTAAATATTTCGATAAAAGCACTCCGATATTATGATAAAATCAATTTATTTAAACCAGCGTATGTCGATCCAGATACGAATTACAGGTATTATAAAGACTCACAAATTCATCTTCTCGATTTAATTAAATCATTGAAATATATTGGGACACCGTTAGAAGAAATGAAAGAAGTACAAACGTTAAAAAGGGATGAATTTTTCGCCTTTTTAACAGAACAAGAAAAGATTGTAAGAGAAAAGATTGATTCATTAATCGAAATTGAAAAAATTATCGCGAATGCAAAAAAAGGATTGCAAAAGCAAAAGGATTACCCTCTATTTGGTGAAGTGTTTTTTTCGTATGAAGAAGAAATGCAAATCATTCAAACAAAGGCTATTGGGATTGACCCGAAAAATATTTTAAACGCTTCATACAGTAAATTGAAAAAATTTGCTGCATCGACAGAAGGTTTTAGGAACAATGGGTATGGTGCAATTGTGCCATATAAGTCTTATACCCATATTAATGAAGTTACCTATCAATATTTATTTACACCCGTATTAACAAAAAAACAAACTACTTTGCTATTACCAGGTACCGAGGTATCAACCATCCCCGAAGGAAAATACATCTGTATAACTTATAAGAGTGTATCAACTGATGATTATTTTAAAAACTTACAAAGACTTATTCACTATATAGACAAACATCAACTAACAGTTAAAAGTGATATCTATGAGTCAATAATACATAATAATTATTCGCCGAATCAAAAAGAAGAATTTTTGATTGAAATGAGAGTATTGGTCGATGATGAAACAGAATAATTAGAAAAAATAGTATCCTTAATAGCTCATAAATAAAAGAGCGAGCAATCATAATGATTTTTAAACAGACTCTTTAAAGAGTCTTTTTTTATTTTTATGGTCCAACAATAAAATTATTTAATATAAAAATTAATTTATTGAATAAAAGAAGGGGAATTTATATAAAAATTAAATTTTCTAGTTCATCGAATCAATTTTATTAATATTTAATTTTAACATTTTAATATTTTTA
>NZ_NUGT01000050.1 GCF_002574545.1 Bacillus sp. AFS055030 | reverse complement strand
TAGGGTTTTCGTTTCCACAAACAAAAAAACTCACTCAAAATTGAGTGAGTTTTTATAAAGTTACTGCCGTGCACCACTCGTTGATGCACTACCCCAGGCGTTACTTAAACAGTTAGCTCGGCCCAGGCACCCCTACGGCACACGAGATGGCTCACTTATTGCTGCTTCCTTCCGGACCTGACAAGGTTCGTGAGTTCTCGTTGCGTAGGACCCAGACGTCAACACCACTTATTTAAGGCAGACCCTGAAATAGATACACCTCGGAGTGGAATTCAGTCTCGCTAGAGCGGATTGCGAGTACAGGGCACCGCTACCTCCCCACCTAGCACGGCAAAGTTAAAACCTAATTTTAAACCGCTGATTGAAGCGGTAGTTAAAGTATATACGAACCTAATTAAAAAATCAATGCTTGTCCTCATGAAGGTAAATTTTTCTTTCTTGATCGCAATTCTCTAAAGAAATTCGTTAATAAGCTACCACATTCTTCCTCTAATATACCCGAACTCACTTCACAGCGATGGTTAAATCGATCTTCTTGCAAAAGATTATATATCGACCCTCCACAACCTGCCTTTGGATCTTTTGCACCGTAAACGACCCTTGGAATTCTGGATTGAATGATAGCACCAGCACACATCGGACAAGGTTCTAGCGTAACATATAGAGTTGTCTCCTCTAATCGCCAAGAATCAATGACCTTGCACGCCTCTTCTATTGTACTCATTTCCGCGTGACCTAAAGCTGTTTGTTTTGTTTCACGTAAATTATACCCTCTTGCAATGACTTGATCATTATAAACTAATACAGCACCAATAGGCACTTCCCCTATTCGCTCTGCTTTTAATGCTTCCTCTATTGCCAACTTCATATAAAACTCATCTTTATTCAAACTTTACACCTCTTTATTTATTTCACAAACAAATATTCTTTTTACGAGTAGATAAACTAAAAATAGATTGGAGTGAGGCCGATTGAATTCTTCAAATCAAAAAGACAAGCAGTTACCTGCATTATTAATTGTTGATTTAATTAACTCATTTACATTTAAACACGGAAGTGTTCTTGCGGAAAAATCAATCCATATGGTTCCGAAAATAAATTATATAAGAGACATTTTCAAAAACAAAAAACTTCCTACTATATATGTTAATGATCATTATAAAATCGAAAAACCGACTCAAAAAAAACTTATTAAGCATTGTTTAAACCCTTTGAGCTACGACTTAATAAAAAATATCCAACCAAGTGAGGAAGATTATTTTATCTTTAAGCCCAACTACTCAGGTTTTTATTTAACAAATTTAGACGAATTACTTAAAAAGTTAAACATCACCCATTTGGTTATTGTAGGTGTCGCAGGAAACCGTTGTGTACTTTTTACAGCAAATGATGCATTTATGCGGGATTATAACTTAATTATACCTCAAGATGCAATTTCCTCAGTTACTGATTATGATGAGAAGGTTGCAATTTATATGATGAAAGACATTTTAAACGCAACGATTATTCAAACTCATGAAATAGAAGAAGTGATTGATCACTTAGTAAGCAACAATGATCAGTAATTGGAAAAATTTTAAAATGGTATTCCGTCTGGCTACAGTATGTTAAAATAGTTTCTGTATGTTTTTTGAGTATGAAACGGAATTTAACTAGTAAGGAGGACAAGAGATGATACGTGTACCTTTTATTACAGTAGAAGGACCAATTGGTGTCGGAAAAACATCTCTATCCAAAGCGATCTCTAAACACTTTCATTATGAACTTTTAAAAGAAATTGTAGATGAAAATCCTTTTTTGGGTAAGTTTTATACGGACATTGAAGAGTGGAGTTTCCAAACAGAAATGTTTTTCCTTTGTAATCGATTTAAACAATTAGAAGATATCGACCGAATGTTTCTTAAAAAATCGATTCCAGTGGTTGCAGACTACCACATCCTTAAAAATTTAATTTTTGCTAGCAGCACATTAAAAGACAAGCAGCATGATAAATATTTAAAAATATATCAAATATTAACTGAAGATATGCCAAAGCCTAATGTGGTCATTTACTTAACGGCAAGCCTCGAGACTCTTCAAAAGCGTATTCACCTTCGTGGTAGAGAGTTCGAACAATTAATTGAGGACCAGTACTTACTTCAGTTAATTGAAGATTACGAGACACACATGAGAGAATTTCAAGCTAAACACCCTGAGATTCCAGTACTAAAATTTGACGGTGATCAAATTGACTTCGTTAATAACCCGAGAGATTTAACGATGATCCTTGAATCGTTAGAAAACACCTTACAAAAGGAGCTAAGAAGTATATGAATTTACGTGAAAAATACGGAATACGAAATGATGCAGTTATTACAATTGCTGGGACAGTAGGTGTAGGTAAATCTACTATGACCAATGCGCTTGCAGATGCATTAAACTTTCGTACATCTTTTGAAAAAGTAGATACAAACCCATACTTAGATAAATTTTATCAAGATTTTGCCCGCTGGAGCTTCCATTTACAAATATACTTCTTAGCAGAGCGATTTAAAGAGCAAAAAAGAATGTTTGAATACGGCGGTGGGTTTATCCAAGACCGTTCAATTTATGAGGATACTGGCATCTTTGCGAAGATGCATTATGAAAAAGGAACGATGAGTGAAGTAGACTACGAAACATATACTAGCCTTTTTGATGCTATGGTAATGTCGCCTTATTTCCCAGCTCCTGATTTATTAATTTACTTAGAAGGAACATTTGATGAAGTCGTTGAGAGAATTAAAGAGCGTGGACGTCCAATGGAGCAACAAACTCCGATAGAGTATTGGAAAGAAATGAATACACGTTACGAAAACTGGATCAATAACTTTAACGCTTGTCCTGTACTGCGTTTAAGTATTAGCGAGTATGATTTAATTAAAGATGAAACATCTGTAGAAGAAATCATTAAGAAGATTGGAAACGTACTAAATCATTCACAAAAATATATGAAATCTAGATAATATATAAAAGCTGCAAACTGTTTCATGTAAAGTTTGCAGCTTTTTCTTTGTCGTTTAACTATGTGAGGTCAAAAAAAACAAAAAACTCGTTACAATAATGTAACGAGTTTCCAATATATATGCACTCTTTTAATTTTAAAAATGGAGGAGTAAGAGGGATTCGAACCCCCGCGGGCTGTTACACCCCTGTCGGTTTTCAAGACCGATCCCTTCAGCCAGACTTGGGTATTACTCCGTATTGACAAGATTTATAATACCATATGAAAAATATAGGGTCAAGCATTCTTTCAAAAAAAATTTATTTTTTTTTGAAAGAAAAACCAACCTTTTTACAATAGGTATTATTATCACCTTACTATTAATTTATACACCTTTAACATAAGTAGAAAAAATATACAGAAAATTCATTTGAATTTATAATGGTACTACAATTTAATAACATTTGAATGTTTAAGGAGAAAGAAATGTTTGAATTAATACCGCTGATGCTGGAACGAGTCGGAATTCTCGTTATACTAGCCTTTTTACTTTCAAGAATGAAGTCGTTTAGACAAATTATTCAAAATGAACACTCGGTTGGTGCAAAAATAATCTTAATCGTTATATTTGGCGCATTTGGTGTCATTAGTAATTATACCGGCGTTCATATTTATCATGAGTCAATTATGTCACAGTCATGGCATTTTAATGTAGCAAGTGATAATGCAATTGCAAATACAAGAATTATGGGAGTAGCTATTGGGGGTCTAATCGGCGGTCCGATCGTTGGCTTAGGAGTCGGATTAATAGCAGGTTTACATCGGTTAACATTGGGCGGGTTTACTGCTTTTGCGTGTGCTATTTCTACAATCATTGCGGGAATTGTTACGGGACTACTTAGGAAAAAATTTGGAATACAAAAAAGCAAATCCCTATGGGGTGTAGTTTCAATCGGAATTATTATGGAATGCGTTCAAATGGGAATCCTCCTTTTACTCGCAAAACCATTCTCGGCTGCTCTTCATCTAGTTGAAGTGATTGCTCTTCCAATGATACTTATAAATGGTCTTGGTACGCTTATATTTATATTAATCATCCAAAATATTTTGCAGGAAGAAGAAAAAACACGAGCGCTTCAAACAAACAAGGCCCTGTATATCGCTGAGCAAACTTTACCATTTTTTAGACAGGGACTAACCCCTCACTCTTGTAATGAAACGGCAAAAATTATTTATAAATTAACTAAGGCAGATGCAATTTCGATTACTGATCACAATAGAGTACTAGCTCACGTCGGTGCAGGTTCAGATCACCATGAACCAATGAATAACTTAGCGACAAAACTAACAAAGAAAGCATTAAAAGACGGAAACATTATTATTGCTACTTCAAAAAATGAAATTCAATGCTTCCATATGGATTGTCCTTTAAGTGCGGCTATTGTATTGCCATTAAAAGCCTTAAATAAAACGGTTGGTTCTTTAAAGCTATATTACACCGATCCTAACAAGTTAGGAAAAGTTGAGAAAGAGCTAGCTGACGGATTATCTAAACTTTTTTCTACCCAATTGGAGTTAGCAGAGGCTGAACTACAGCGAAAATTAATGAAAGATGCTGAAATAAAAGCATTACAAGCACAAATGCATCCCCACTTCCTGTTCAACTCTTTAAATACAATTTCAAGTTTAATTAGAACAGATGCTGATCAGGCTAGGAAATTACTAATCCATTTAAGTACTTTTTTTCGGAATAACTTACAAGGGGCGAGGCAGACTTTAGTTACTTTAGAAAAGGAATTAGAACATGTAGAAGCTTATTTAACCATTGAACAAACAAGATTTCCTTCTAAATTCCATGTTGAATTCCAAATCGAACCTCATTTAAAAAAGGTTCAAATTCCCCCTTTCACACTTCAACCACTTATTGAGAATTCGATTCGACATGCATTTTCAAAGGAAAAAAAATTAAAGGTAACTGTACAAGCATACGAATTCAATAATGATTTGATTCTCATAACCGAAGATAATGGCAAGGGGATTTCGCCAGAACTACTAAATACAATTGGGAATGAAACAATACAGTCTAAAGAGGGAACTGGAACAGCGTTATGGAATATAAAAAAACGAATTGAAGAAATTTACGGGGAAAAAGAATATTTTCAAATAAAATCCAACCTGAACACTGGAACGAAAGTATCGATAAGAATCCCGTTAACGCAAGAAGGAATGGAGGGATAAATAATGTTAAAGGCACTAATTGTAGATGATGAACCATTAGCAAGAGACGAATTGGCTTATTTACTAAAAAGAAGCAAGGAGATAGATATAGTTGGAGAAGCGGACTCAATTAGAAGTACATTAGAATTTATTCAAATAGAAGAAGTCGACGTTGTATTTTTAGATATCCAGTTAGCGGATGAAAGTGGATTAGAATTAGCTCAAAAAATGCAAGATCTCTCCCATCAACCAGCAATTGTCTTTGCAACAGCTTTTGACGAGTACGCTTTAAATGCATTCGATTTACACGCAATTGATTATATTTTAAAACCATTTGATGAAATAAGAATTCAAAAGACTATTAAAAAATTAACAAAGCTAAGTAAGAAATCCATTAAAACCGAGGTAAAAAAGACCCCACCACTTTTAAAACAAGATAAATTGGCTATATCGGTTGATGATCGAATTCTTTTAATAACATTTGAAGAAATCATCTACATTTTTTCACAAGAAGGTAAAACAATCGTCGTTACTGACAAGATGACTTATCGAATAAATGAGCCTTTAATCAATTTAGAACGAAAGCTACAAAATACACCATTCACCCGTGTCCATCGGAGCTATATTGTCAATTTGGATCAAATCATAGAAATTCAGCCTTGGTTTAATTCAACATATAACTTAATTATGAATGATGGTGAAAAAGTACCTGTTAGCCGAACATATACAAAGGAGCTTAAACAACTCTTTGATTTATAAACTTGCATTTCATGATTCCATTCATGCTTCTCAGCCTACTTTTATTGCATCTCATATTGAAAATCCAAACTTTTAATTTTCATAAAGTAAAATGAGTGTAAATAAAAGAAACAAAGGAGGCTTATTAAATAAAATGAATGCGGTTACAATTGTTATTGCTTCTATGTGTATTTTGATGATTGCATATCGTCTATACGGTACATTTATGGCAGTGAAGGTACTTAAGTTAAATGATTCTATCCCTACTCCAGCTCATGAGTTAAATGATGGTAAGGACTATGTTCCTACTAACAAGTGGGTATCATTTGGTCATCATTTTGCTGCAATCGCAGCAGCTGGTCCCTTGGTAGGTCCAATTTTGGCTGCTCAGTTTGGCTACCTCCCAGGTCTGTTATGGCTTTTAATTGGTGCTGTAATCGGCGGAGCAGTACATGATGCAGTCGTTTTATATGCTTCAATGAGAAAGAAAGGTAAGTCGCTATCAGAAGTAGCAAAGGAAGAGCTTGGACCAGTTGCAGGCTTTTGTACGGGACTAGCCATGCTTTTTATTATTACAATTACAATGGCTGGACTTTCCATGGTTGTTCTACATGCACTTGAAAATAATCCATGGGGAACATTTGCAGTTGGAATTACAATACCAATTGCCATGGGTGTGGGATTACTATATAAAAAGACTGGCAATTTAAAAATAGCTTCAACAATTGGATTTATTCTACTAATGGTTGGGGTCTTTATGGGACCTACTATTCAAGAAACTGCTTTAGGTGATTTTTTAACATTTGATACGCGCACATTAGCAATCATATTACCGATTTATGCGTTTTTTGCTGCAGCTTTGCCAGTCTGGCTTTTACTGGCACCCCGCGATTATTTAAGTAGTTTTATGAAAATAGGTGTATTTATTGCACTCATCATTGGAGTATTTATTATTAACCCATCCATACAGTTTCCTACTGTAACCAAATTTGTTAACGGCGGAGGCCCCATCTTAGCTGGTCCAGTCTGGCCTTTTATTTCTATTACAATAGCATGTGGGGCAATCTCAGGTTTTCATGCATTTGTGGGCTCAGGTACAACTCCAAAAATGCTTGATCGATGGAGTGATATAAAAGTTGTAGGTTTTGGAGCTATGTTAGTTGAATGTTTAGTAGGAATTATGGCTTTAATCGCTGCTACTGCACTCCAGCCAGCAGACTACTTTGCAATTAACTCAACCCCGGAAGTTTTTAAAACGTTAGGAATGAATGTAGTCCACTTACCGGAACTTAGTAAAGAAATTGGATTAAGTTTAGAAGGGCGTACTGGTGGAGCTGTAACACTGGCGGTTGGCATGACATACATATTTACATCCATCCCTTGGTTTAGTCACCTAGCATCGTATTTCTTCCAGTTTGTCGTTATGTTCGAAGCCGTATTTATTTTAACGGCAATTGATGCTGGTACTCGAGTAGCACGATATTTAATTCAAGATTTCTTTGGTGAATATTATAAACCGTTGAAGAAAACAGATTGGTTGCCAGGATCAATTTTTGCTAGTGCGTTAGCGTGCTTTATGTGGGGATACCTCTTATTTTCAGGGGATATTGGATCAATCTGGGCATTATTTGGAGTATCTAATCAATTAATGGCTTCTATTGGATTAATCATTGGGGCAACTGTACTATTAAAGATAGCTGATAAACGTTGGTATATGCTTACTTGTTTGATTCCTCTTGCCTATCTATTTATCACTGTAAATTATGCAGGATACTGGATGATCAAAAATGTTTATCTAAACCATGATGTAGCCGGTTATAGTATGCTAAATGGTATCTTATCTATCATTATGTTAGTCTTAGGTTTCGTAATTTTAATATCAGCTATTAAAAAATGGATGGAATTATGGAACACACCTAATTATAAAATGAATGTTAAAACTATCTAAATAAAAAGCAGATGGAACAAGCGTTATTTCTAAATACCATCTGCTTTTTTTAGTTATTTAATTACATTTTTTCCCCACTAACACTTCCTATAATTATAGAAATATAATAAAATTCATTGACTTGAAAGGATCTGCTTATGTAGATAACCACTTAATTATTAATACTCTCTATTTTGGCATATTAATAGCTATATTGTTTTTTTCAACCTAATTACAAATACTCATTTAGCAAAAAACAATCAAAAATTTTAACTTTAATTTTAATCACCTTTGCTCAAATAGCTATATTTCTGATAATTTCATTTATCTATAAATCTATTTGGTGTATTATCTACCTTTATTAAAAAGAAGATTGGCCTTATATTTAATGGCTAGTCCTTTTTTAACTGTTTTCCGATAGATTTCTCCTTATAAGAAATCGTATTATCCCATTTTTGGACAAAGAAAACTTGAAGACCTAAACCAATTCACTTTATGGAATTTGTAGAACAATTGAAGAATTAAATAGTAAAAAAAATGGGGCAGGAAATACAAAAAGTATTTTCCCTGCCCCATAAACAATGTTTCACGTTTATAGAAATTCACTGTATAACTGTTAAATACATGATATATCAGCGTTTTTTAATCACGTTATATTTTATTTAATTACTTCTTTTCCACCCATATACGGACGAAGAACTTCAGGAATAATAACTGATCCATCCGCTTGTTGGTAGTTTTCTAAAATAGCAGAAACCGTACGTCCAATTGCAAGACCAGATCCGTTTAATGTATGAACAAATTCTGGTTTTGCTTTTGGATCACGTCTGAAGCGTATATTCGCTCTTCTTGCTTGGAACGCTTCAAAGTTACTACAAGAAGAAATTTCTTTGTATGCATCATAGCTTGGTAACCAAACTTCAATGTCATACGTTTTTGCAGAAGAAAATCCAATATCTCCAGCACATAATGTAATGACACGGTATGGTAATCCTAATAATTGAAGAACTTTTTCAGCTTGAGCCGTTAATTTTTCTAACTCAATATAAGAATCTTCAGGTTTTACGAAGCGCACTAGTTCAACTTTATTAAATTGATGTTGGCGAATTAATCCTCGTGTATCGCGACCAGCAGAACCTGCCTCAGAACGGAAACATGCACTATATGCAGTATATGCAATCGGTAATTGAGCAGCATCGAGAATTTCGTCTCGGTGATAATTTGTTACAGGTACTTCTGCTGTAGGAACTAAGAAAAAGTCTTCTTTCTCGACACGAAATGCGTCTTCTTCAAATTTTGGTAGTTGTCCTGTACCGATCATGCTAGCACGATTTACAAGGTTTGGAGGTAGTACTTCAGTGTATCCATGCTCCTCTGTATGAAGATCTAACATAAAGCTGATTAAAGCACGTTCAAGTCTAGCTCCTAAGCCTTTATAAAAAGTAAATCGGCTACCAGTAACTTTTGCTCCACGTTCAAAGTCTAAAATATCTAAATCAACACCTAAATCCCAATGTGGCTTTGGTTCAAAATCAAATGTACGAACTTCACCTATTCTACGAATTTCAACATTATCATCCTCTGTTAATCCAACTGGTACTGAATCACTAACTAAATTCGGGATTGTAAATAAAATTGCATCTAATTGCTCTTCTAACGTTCTAATCTCTTCATCTAGATTTTTAATTTTATCGCCAACTTCTCTCATCTCAACAATTAGTGCCTCAGCATCTTTTTTCTCACGCTTTAATACACTAATTTCTTGGCTCACTTCATTACGTCGGCTTTTTAAACCTTCAACTTGAACAAGTAATTCTCTACGATTTAAATCTAAGTCTTCAAATTTTTCGATATAACTTATGTCGCCACCACGTAACTGAAGTTTTGCTTTAACATCTTCAAAATTGCTACGTAATAATTTAATGTCTAACATTTTTAATTCCTCCTATTCTTTTTTTCTAAAGCGATAAAAATAAATACAAAAAAGCCCTCATCCCATAAAAGGGACGAGAGCTACCCGCGTTGCCACCCTAATTGAAGAATTAATAAATAATCCTTCCACCTTAGTATAGTTAACGGACTATAGTACCGTGGTTACTTACTAGCTATAAAGCATTCCGTAACCCACTCAAGAATGGATTCACAAGTCTTCATTATCGGTTTGCACCAACCACCGACTCTCTATAAATTCAGAACTTGCTACTATTTTCTTTCATCGCTTTAGACAATTTAAATTATATAATAATTTACTATAAGCTTTTACTTTTTTCAATAGTTACATACTTAAATTTGCATTTTTTTCCTTAACCATTTCTACAAAGTAACTCATAAAACGGTAATCATTCGTTAATTCTGGATGGAAAGATGCTGCTAACATGTGATTTTGTCTAACCGCTACAATATTCCCTTCATGTTCTGCAATAACCTCTGCATCACCTGATACTGAACGAATAAATGGTGCTCTGATAAATACAGCTGGGTAGTCTTCACATACTCCTTTAATCGGTATGTTTACTTCAAAGCTATCCACTTGTCTGCCATAAGCATTACGTTCAGCTACCATATCCATAACTCCTAGATGCACCGTGTCATCATTTGCAATCTCTTTTGAAAGTAAGATCATGCCTGCGCATGTACCGAATGCTGGTAAACCACTTTCGATTTTCTCTTTTAATGGTTCTAATAACCCGACATGGTCAAGCAACTTACGCATTGCTGTGCTCTCTCCACCAGGTAATACAATACCATCAAGTCCATCTAAATGTTCTACACGTTTTACGATAACAGCTTCAGCACCACATGCTTTAATTGCATTTATATGTTCTTGAACTGCACCTTGTAATGCTAATACACCTATTTTCATAAATTCACCAACTTAAATGCTACGATCTTGCATACGATCTGCTGCAGCAAGTTGTCTCATATCGATCCCTTTCATAGCAGGACCTAAGTTTTTAGAAAGGTTAGCGATTAATTCGTAATCTTGGTAGTGAGTAGTAGCTTGTACAATCGCACGAGCAAATTTCTCAGGGTTTTCTGACTTGAAGATACCAGATCCTACGAATACTCCGTCAGCGCCTAATTCCATCATTAAAGCCGCGTCTGCAGGTGTTGCTACTCCGCCAGCTGCAAAGTTAACAACTGGTAAACGACCAAGCTCTTTAATTTGAAGTAATAATTCGAATGGAGCGCCAAGGTTTTTAGCTTCAACCATTAATTCATCACGAGATAAACCAACTACTTTGCGGATTTCTCCGTTAATTTGGCGTAAGTGACGTACTGCTTCTACAATGTTTCCAGTACCTGGTTCACCTTTTGTACGTAGCATAGATGCGCCTTCACCAATACGACGAAGTGCTTCACCTAAGTTACGGCAACCACAAACGAATGGAACAGTGTAATCTGATTTATTAATATGGAAGATATCATCTGCTGGAGATAATACTTCACTCTCATCGATGTAATCTACTCCCATTGCTTCTAAAACACGCGCTTCAACGATATGTCCAATACGAGCTTTAGCCATTACTGGAATACTAACAGCGTTAAGAATTTCCTCAGTAATGCTTGTATCAGCCATACGAGCTACTCCACCAGCTGCACGAATGTCAGATGGTACCTTTTCTAATGCCATTACTGCTACTGCACCAGCAGCTTCTGCAATTTTAGCTTGCTCAGCATTTACTACGTCCATAATTACGCCGCCTTTTTGCATTTCTGCCATGCCGCGTTTTACACGTTCTGTTCCAGTTAAATTCATTGTTATGCCCCTCCATTATTAAAGCTTACTTGGTAACATTTTAGTATTTCTCTTCCCCTAGTTAAGTTACCCTACCTTTATTTTACTGAAAAAATGACAACTTAACAATTACTGATATATTTATATAGAAATTTATTTGAATAAACCACCAATTCCACTTATGATGCTATCCCATAAATTCCCAAAAAATGACCCAATTCCTCTAAACGATAAAACTAACCAGTTTGCTTTATCAACGCTTTTATCAACTACTAAATCATACGATTGATTATTAGTATTGATAAAACCTAAATCTTCATTCTTTGAAGATTTAACCACTATTTGTCCAACCTTTGTTCCTTTTTTAATTGGAGCAATAATATCGCCATTCTTATCAATTGATTTACCTGATAATTGGACTGTTGGTTTATAATTTTTAGCTTCACCGCGTTTTACGGCTAGTGTAACGTCGTCTTTTGCTATTACTTTTACTTCTTTATCTTTACCTTTAACTACTTTTACAGTTTTACTTCCTTTTACTGCCTCACCTTTTTTTAGCAATGTAACTTTCTCAAAGTTACTAAATCCGTAATCCATTAATTTAGCCGTTTCACTAAATCTAGAGTTATAAGAATTTGCTCCCATTACAACAGTAATATAACGTTGATCATCTCTTTTAGCAGTACCAGTAAAACAGAAGCCAGCTGAATCAGTTGAACCTGTTTTTAATCCATCCATACCTGGGTATTGAAATACTAAACCTGGTAACATCCAGTTCCAGTTATCCATATTTACAGGATATTTTCCACCTTTTTGGAATATTTTCTTTGGAATTGAAGAAGTTTGAAGTACTTCGGGATATGTTTTGATTAGGTTATATGCTAATTTTGCAACACCGTTTGCTGACATAATATTTTCATCAGAAAGAGCGGTTCCTTCTGGTTGCATACCTTGTAAGTCTTTATTAACTAAACCAGTAGCATTAACAAATTTAACGTCTCCTAAGCCTAGTTTCTTTGCTTTATCGTTCATTAATTGAACAAAATTTTTCTCAGATCCACCAATTTTTTCTGCTAGTGCTATTGTCGCACCATTTGCCGAATAAATTGCAGCTGCTTCGTATAATTCTTTGACTGTATATTGCCCACCTAATTCAAGTGGTACATTAGATAATCCAGTGTTTTGAGAGATTTTATGAGCATAATCTGAAACCGTTACCTTCTCGTCCCAAGAAATTTTCCCATTCTTTACCGCCTCATTAACTAGATACTCTGTCATCATTTTAGACATACTAGCTATCGGTAATGGAGCTTTTGAATTTTTTTCATATAATATTTTCCCTGAATTTGCATCAACTAAGATTGCAGCTTTAGCTTGAATGCCTAAAACATCCTCTGCAGCAGCCGGTCGTAAATTCATTGGGATGATTATCGTTATCGCTAATGCTATTATTATTAACTTTGTTAGTATTTTCTTTCCAATCACTTTTTTACCTCCAACCTTTTATCTCACTTGTTCATTTTAACACAATTATTTCCCAAAAAATAGGCAACTACAATTTCTTGTAATTGCCCTAGGTACATTGCTTAAATTATTATAGTGAGTAATTTGGTGCTTCTTTTGTTATATGAACGTCATGTGGATGACTTTCACGTAATCCTGCACCAGACATACGTATAAACTGTGCATTATCTCTTAATTCATTTAGTGTTGCAGTACCACAGTAACCCATACCAGCTCTAATTCCTCCAATTAATTGGTGAACTGTATCAGCTAATGGGCCTTTATATGGAACACGTCCTTCAATACCTTCAGGAACTAGTTTTTTATTGCCTTCTTGGAAATAACGATCTTTACTTCCTCTTTCCATTGCACCAACAGAACCCATACCGCGATATACTTTAAATTGTCTACCTTGGAAGATTTCTGTTTCACCAGGGCTTTCTTGCACACCAGCAAACATGCTACCTAACATAACTACATGTCCACCAGCTGCAAGAGCTTTAACGATATCTCCAGAGTACTTAATACCACCATCTGCAATAATAGGAACTCCGTACTCTCTAGCAACAGTAGCACAATCATAAACCGCAGTTAGTTGAGGAACACCAACTCCAGCAACAACTCGAGTAGTACAAATTGAACCTGGTCCAATACCAACTTTAACGATATCTGCTCCAGCTTCAATAAGTTCTTTAGTTGCTTCGCCTGTTGCAACATTACCAGCGATTATTGCTAATTCTGGGAATCGACTTCTAATTTCTTTTACTTTTTCAATAACACCTTTAGAGTGACCGTGAGCTGTATCAATAACAATTACATCGACATTAGCTTTCACTAAAAACTCTACACGTTGTAGTGCATCTTTTGTTACTCCTACAGCTGCACCTACAAGTAATCGTCCTTGTTGATCTTTTGCTGAGTTTGGAAACTCAATTACTTTTTCAATATCCTTAATTGTAATTAAGCCTTTTAAAGTACCGTCTTCATTAACTAGGGGTAACTTCTCGATTTTATGTTTTTGAAGGATTTTTTCTGCTTCTGCCAGTGTAGTTCCAACAGGAGCAGTTACTAGATTTTCTTTTGTCATAACATCTGAAATAACAATTGAATAATCTTGAATAAAACGTAAATCACGATTTGTTAAAATACCAACTAATTTTCTATTCTCTGTATCATCTACAATCGGTACACCTGAAATACGATATTTACCCATTAAATATTCTGCATCTGCTACTTTATGAGATGGTGTTAAGAAGAATGGATCATCGATTACACCACTTTCAGAACGCTTTACTTTATCTACTTGTTCAGCTTGCTCTTCGATTGACATATTCTTGTGAATGATACCTAATCCACCTTGTCTAGCCATTGCAATAGCCATATCTGCTTCTGTAACTGTATCCATTCCTGCGCTGATTAATGGAATATTTAATTGAATTTTTTCAGTTAATCTCACACTTACATCAACTTGATTTGGAAGTACTTCAGATTTCGCTGGAACTAGTAATACATCATCAAAAGTAAGTCCTTCTTTTACGAATTTTGATTCCCACATAAAAAAGCCCCCCTATACACGTATAAATATTATTAGTAGATTAACAATAGGATATAACACTGTCAAGGAAGTCAAATTATGTTTAAATATTCAGTTAATAAGGAGTTCCTCTCTTATGTTATACTCGTATAGTAATGTATGGGATGAGTTATGTTATTTTAGCTCTGCACAATATTCAAAAACCTATCTTCAAGCAAAATACGAACAAAATAATCCCAAGGAACAAAAAACTAAGGCTTTCCGTAATGCTTATCCGTTTTTATATTATATTGAGCATGGAAAAAGTTATTTTCACGCAGCACAAAATTCTCAAATTAATGTAAAACCTACTTTACTCTTCTATGGGCTTGTACAGCTATTAAAGGCTTGCGTCCTAACCGTAGATCCTGATTATCCAAGTAACACTGCTATCCTGGCTCACGGTGTTACCTCAAGGAAAATAAAAAAAGTAGGATATTCTTTTGTTGAAGACGAAGTTAAAATTCAAAAAAATGGATTATTTACCCATGCCTCTAAATTATTATTTAACATAAATAATTTAGAAAATGAAAAATTTACAATGCTTCAACTTTTACAATCAATACCTGAATTAAACAAAATCCTTAAAATTACTAAAAAAGGAAATTTGTTTCTTCCAACTACTGTCGATCAGGATGTCATTACTCTACCCGAAAAAATTTTGTCATCCTACCATTTTACTTCAGAACGTTTTATTTCATTTCTTCAATCAAAGCAAGCTTCTATAGATATTGTAATCGTTGAACATAATCAAAAACAAATTAAAATTAAATCAAATTTTCCTGATAAAATTTTAAGTAAACCACCATTTTATTTTAATATATTAAATCAAAGTTATTTTCTAAAATCACAAAAGGAAGCGCTTTTATTGTTACCTGAAATTCTATACCATTATCTACTTTTATATAACTTGAGCATGATTTGTCGCTATGAAACTGACTGGTGGTGTGAACTTATACAGACCTATTCTACAGATGATTATCCTTTGATAAACCAATTTTTAACAATAACAGAACAAAAAATCCCTTATTTAATTCATCATTTTTTAACTACATAATAAAACAAAAAAACATCAGCTATTTGGCTGATGTTTTTTGTTACCAGGCGACG
>NZ_NUGT01000049.1 GCF_002574545.1 Bacillus sp. AFS055030 | reverse complement strand
GAAGGAATTAAATGTAGATCGGCGAACAATTGATAAATATTTAAATGGTTTTACTCCAAAAAAAACAAAAAACAAGTCTTCAAAAATTGATGATTACTATGAAGTAATTTCACTTTTATTATCAAAAGATTCAAAACAAGTTTTTTATTACAAACGAGTGCTTTGGCAATATTTAAAAGAAAACCATAACTTGAACTGTGCTGCTTCTTCTTTTCGTAGATACATTCAAAGTAAACCTGAGTTTCAAGCCTATTTTAAAGAAGGAAAGAGAACAAATCCAACACAATCAAGTATCAGGTTTGAGACTCCACCTGGAGAACAAGCTCAACTAGATTGGAAAGAGGACATTCGTTATGAAACGAAAGATGGCGAAATTGTACATATAAACGTGGCGGTGTTATTACTTTCTTACTCAAGATTTCGTGCCTTTTATCTGTCTATCTCTAAATCACAAAGTGTTTTATTTTCGTTTTTGACGGAAGCATTTGAATCGTTTGGGGGTGTTCCAAAGAGAATTGTGACGGATAATATGAAAACTGTCATGGATGAAGCTAGAACGAATCATTTTAAGGGAGTTGTGAATAAACGTTTCGCTCAATTTGCGGATGACTTTGGATTTAAAATACATCCTTGTATCGCTGGAAGACCTAGGACAAAAGGGAAAGTTGAATCACCTATGAAGTATTTAGATGAGATTCATGCCTATCAAGGGAAGTTTAGCCTTGAAGAGCTCCATAAGTTTGTCCAACACCTTTGTGAGAGAATTAATCATAGTTTTCACCAAGGTACTGGGAAAATACCGATTTTTGCCTTAAAACAAGAAAAGAATCTCCTACTGCCCCTACCACGGCAACAAATAAGAGATTCTTACAAAATCAAACATACGCTAGTGAAAGTAAATTCATCCAACATGGTGTCTTATAAGTCCAACCAATATTCAGTACCAGCTAAATATAGAGGAAAGACTGTCGGACTGCAAGCATATGATGATCAGCTATTCATTTATTATAACACAGAGCTAATTGTTCAACACAAAATTAGTCAGTTAAAAATCAATTACAAGGATCAGCATTACAAAGAAGAGCTAAGTAAATCGGTTCCTTACTATCCTGATATTGATCAATTAGCTAAGAAAAATTTACAGGCAATTGGAGATGTGTATAAAAATGAATAATTCTTACCAGCAGTTAATACAAAATCTAGAGTATTTAAAATTAAAACAGATGATTCACCATTTAAGTGAAACCATTGATTTTAGTGTAGGTAATCAATTATCCTTCGTGGAAACATTGGTTAAACTCACGAACTATGAAATTGATGTAAGAGAGAAAAACATGATTCATTCGATGGTTAAAGTGGGGGCATTCCCCCACTTTAAAGAAGTCAATGACTTTGATTTTGAATTCCAACCATCAATTAATAAGCAGCAAATCATTGACTTTCTAACCTTACGTTTTATTGAAGAAAAAGAAAATATTGTATTTTTAGGACCTAGTGGTGTAGGAAAAACACATTTAGCTACTGCGATTGGAATCGCAGCAGCTAAAAAAAGAACAAGTACGTACTTTATAAAATGTCATGAATTACTTCAACAATTAAAAAGAGCTAGGATTGAAAATCGATTAGAAGCACGATTAAAACATTACACAAAATATAAACTACTCATTATTGATGAAATTGGCTATTTACCAATCGATGCAGAAGATGCGAAGCTGTTCTTCCAATTAATAGACTTACGATATGAAAATCGAAGTACAATCCTAACAACGAATATTAATTTCAAGTCATGGGATGAAATCTTTCAAGATACCAAACTAGCCAATGCCATTTTAGATCGAGTTCTACATCACGCAACAGTCGTAACAATTGTTGGGGAATCATACAGAATTAAGCAACATATTTCAAAGGAAAATGAGTGATTTTGTACATATTTAAATAATCAAAAATGTACATGTTTAAGTTGACATTTATA
>NZ_NUGT01000048.1:246-462 GCF_002574545.1 Bacillus sp. AFS055030 | reverse complement strand
GATAATGTGGATACTATTTTTTATAGTTCCATGAAAGTTATTTTGTTAAGACCATCCCAATCTCAGGATGATTTTGCAAGTAGCAGCTCGATTGGTATGCTGAAGTAATTTCTTCGAAGCATATTCGTTCGTGCTCCACCCCGCGATAATGTGGATACTATTTAATATAGTTCCATGAAAGTTATTTTGTTAATTAAATGGTGGAGGATGACGGGC
>NZ_NUGT01000048.1:0-235 GCF_002574545.1 Bacillus sp. AFS055030 | reverse complement strand
TGACCAACGGGCCAGTACAATAGTGCTGTAAATATGTGGCGGAGAGCAAGGGATTTGAACCCTTGAGACAGGGTTACCCGCCTACACGATTTCCAATCGTGCTCCTTCGGCCACTCGGACAGCTCTCCAAAATGGCTCCGCAGGTAGGATTCGAACCTACGACCACTCGGTTAACAGCCGAGTGCTCTACCACTGAGCTACTGCGGAATAATGATAAACCAAGCGACGTTCTACT
>NZ_NUGT01000047.1 GCF_002574545.1 Bacillus sp. AFS055030 | reverse complement strand
CTCTTACTCCTCCATTTTTATTAAATTAACAAATTGAATTTAATGGATCTAATTTAAATAGTATCCACATTATCGCGGGGTGGAGCACGAACGAATATGCTTCGAAGAAATTACTTCAGCATACCAATCGAGCCGCTACTTGCATAATCATCCTGAGATTGGGATGGTCTTAACAAAATTAATATTCATGGAACTATATAAAATAGTATCCACATTATC
>NZ_NUGT01000046.1 GCF_002574545.1 Bacillus sp. AFS055030 | reverse complement strand
CTTATAATACGAACTAATGCTTTAGTTGAAAAACATGGGTTGCTTCGGCGGCTCTTTTTTGTGCAACCAAATGGCAGGTTAGTTGTATAAGAAAGTTATCAATTAGGGATTTTAAATAATTCCATTTTCATTAAAGGAGAGTTATTTTATGCCCCTAATGTCTCTATTTAAATCCAGAATAGTAACAGTTTTTTTAGTTGTAGTTTTAATCTCTGATTTTTCATTCACTAGCGTTACTGACGCGAAAAAATCTGATTCTCCTTACTACTCAGGTTCAAGAAATCTTTTACCTGAATGGCAACTTGTAGAAAAAGAAATTGGAAGGACAGGTGTCATGAAACCAGATGAAATCTTTTATATAAGCCTTCCACGGAATGATTTGAAAGTAACTGTTAAAGATAAACCTATTCGTTCAGGATTAGCTTTAGGTGGCTGGGTGGCTTTTTAAAAAAAGTCAAGCAATGGTAATTGGTGATTTAGTTCTTACGGAAGAGGAAAGTCAACCAGTCATGAGTGAACTATTTAAGCAAGGAATCAGCATATAAAAAAGAAAGTAAACTAAAATTGTGGGTGCCGATAACGAAAAAATTATGGTGTTTAGTAATAGGTGGCATCCTTATAGNNAAGGTTGGTGAAAAAATGGGTAAAAATAAGAATAACCAATTAAAGAATAATAAAAATGCTCTACCAACAAAAGCAGATGCAGAATTTGCTGGAGAAAATGGACTAAAAGCTCAAAAAAGTCACAATAAGTAAAAAATAGGAACTTAAACATTGGAATTAATAGATGGCGATGCTTTTTGATGGCATCGCCTTTATCTTGTTGGACTTACGAGGTAGTCCAACAAGGACATTACTTTTCATTTAAAAAAAGAGTTAAATATATTCAACTAAGCATACGTTAGCTCATTAAGTTTGAAAATTCTATTGGTTTCATTTTGGAATTTCAATATGTAATGCCTTAGCTTGAGCAGGATATGATTCTCTTATACCCCCGTCAATCCAGACAACAATTTCCTGGCCTTCTTCGTATTTTTTTATATTGTCATTTTCGTTTAATGTTACCCATATTAAACCAGTTTTTTTATCATCGACTAAAACTCGTTTCCCATTGTTATCGATCTTAGAAATAACACCTTTAACATCAACTTCTCCTTTAACATCTTCTTTATGACCAATGTGAGTACAAGCGGTAAGGAGAAAAAAAGTTAATATAAATAACAATTTTTTCAATTCGAATCATCCTTTGGAAGATTATTTATACTATCTATTAGTTTTCTTCGCATTTAATAAAATTCCTTCTACAGATAGCCTAACAGTTCTTTCAAGCCTTGAACTTGTTCAACTAAAATTAAAAAAATACTAATAAAACCAGTTTATTATTGACGAGAAATATTTAATAGTGATAAGATATTTATTTTGACAAAAATATAATAAATGTTATGCTTAAATTGGTTAGAAATTAAATGGGGGTGTAGAATATGTTTGAAGTTGGTGATAGTATTTTTTATCCAATGCAAGGGGCCGGTACAATTGAATCGATCGAAGAAAAAGAAGTGCAAGGTGAAATACAGCAGTATTTTATTATAAGATTACTCTTAAAAAATATGGAAGTAATGATTCCAATTTCAAAAATGGATATTTCAAGAATTCGTATGGTTGTGGACTCACATACAATCGACAATGTATTAAATAATTTTCATAATGGAGAATCTGATCATTCTCTTTCATACAAACAGAGATTTAAGCTAAATACAGAGAAAATGAAAACCGGTAATATTGAAGAAGGTGCAGAAGTAGTACGTGATTTATTGCGTATAGAAAAAGGAAAATCTCTTAATTCAAGTGAAAAACAGATGTTAGGAAATGCAAGTAAATTATTAATAAGTGAACTTAGTTTAGTTAAAGGGATTACAGATATTCAAGCAAAAGAACTTTTATTCAGTTGAAAAATAATCTAGTAAACTTCTAGTAATGTGATTAGAATTTCCAATTTTTAATTCAAACTCCTTATTTTAAGAAGACACAACCACCCCGATTGTTCTTCAATTTTTTTCCCCTTTTAATGCCCATTAATAATTCACTAAAAAAGCATCCAAATTTTAATTGGATGCATACTTCAAAATTCCACTTAAAAAAATTGATTCATCAAGTTGTGTGCAATCTTTTAGTTTAATTTTTCCTTCTAGTTCGAGTTCTTTGGCCAGTTTTTCAATCATATTTATATCATTTTCTAAGGAATTTTTAATGTTGATTAAAAAGTAATTCCCTCTTGTTGCAAGTCGAAGGTTCTTCAATAGACTCTCTTTATTCATTTTCACATCTCCCTTCTAATTAGTTTAATTCGACACAAAAGAGGGTTTGTCCTGTAAATTCATGATAGTGATTTACTATAAATTGGATATCTATTAGAAAGTATTAGGAAGAATAACATAAATTTAATGCGCACTCATACTGCATATCAGTCCTATCGCGTTTTATTCAATTAGAGAATCCCGTTCTAATTCTTCTTTAATGTCTTTTATTACAATAAAAACCTACTTTGTATTCAATTATTATTCAATCCTCAAATCATAATTAATTACTCAAACTTCGAACCTAAATATAGAGGCTGAAGTTTTGAGTCAGTTATTTACTCAAAAACTACAAAATACTCCGCAGTGAAAAAATCTTATAAAAAAATAAATTATATCAAACCCTTTTGTGTTTTCTCCCGTTATCTATAGTGATACTTGTAAAAAGAGGGGGAAAGAAATGAACAAAACCGTTTTTATTACTGGATTATTATTAATGATGGTAGTGTTACTTGGCTTTTCGGAAACTGTGGATTTGAAACAGGCGCAGGCTAGCCGAAATAATGATGAAGTCGTAAATGTTTACGGACCAGGAGGACCTCTTGGGCCAATGAAAGAGCTGGCGGAACGGTTTACAGAGGAAACTGGAATAAAAGTAAATGTAACTGCTGGTCCAGAAGCAAAATGGATTGATAAAGCCAAACAGGATGCTGACATTATTTATGGAGGCTCCGAGTATATGCTTCGTGACTTTATGCTCAACTATCCAGGAATGATTGATGAAAAAACACGTATTGAGCTGTATCCGAGAACGGCAGGCATTTTAGTCAGAAAGGGAAACCCAAAGAACATTCGAACGTTGGAGGATTTAACAAAAAATGGGGTTAAAATTATTGATGTGAATGGTGCAGGCCAGCTTGGACTGTGGGAGGATTTGGCGGGAAGAAAAGGTCTTATTCCTGGAATTGACCGCAATATTGCTATTTCAGTAAAATCAAGCGCGGAAGCCATTGAACACTGGAAAGCTAATTCCAAATATGATGCTTGGATTACATACGAGTCTTGGCATTATCGGTTAAAAGACGATACAGATTTGGTTCAGCTTCCTGAAGAAGACAAACTGTATAGGGGAACACCTATTAGTATGACGAATGATTCGAACAATAAGAAAAAAGCAAAAATGTTTATCGACTACTTAAAAACAGAAACTTCACACCAAGTTTTTCAAAAATGGGGATGGAAATGATAACTAGTAAAAGGAGTGGTTGAAGATGAAAAAATGGATGTTTGTTTTATCCATTTTTGCAGTTATATTTGTTTTAGGCGCATGTGGAAATGAAGGGGCAAATGGAACTCAAAGCGAAACTGATGTAGCATCGGAAACCGTTGCTAAAGAAGACGTTGCAAGTTTGCAATTGTTTAAGAATGAAGTTGTCGGTGAGTATCTAACTGATACAGAGGGAAAGGCGCTATACTATTTTAAGAATGACGTATCCGGAAAAAGTAACTGCACTGGTGATTGCTTAGCAAAATGGCCTCCATTTACAGAAAAGGAATTTGAAGTGCCGGATGGATTCAATAAAAAAGACTTCGGTACGCTTACTAGAGAGGATACTGGGGCGGAGCAGGTAACGTACAAAGGATACCCTCTGTACTACTTTGTGAATGACAAAAAAGAGGGTGACGTAAACGGCCAGGGTGTGAAAGATGTATGGTTTATTGTAAACAGTGAAACATTCTTTCAATAAATATAAAAAGGATCAGAAATTTTCACAAGGGTGATGGTTCCTATTCATCACTTTATTGTAAAGGTTTAACCAATTATAAGGAAATCAATGGTGAGGAGTTCAGGTACGATTGAAGAACAAACGTGATGACAAATTTATTGTAATTGCGGATTGAGAAGTAAATTGTTAAAAAATCGGGCGCGCTTCTTAAGTTAGGAGGTGTGTTCTTTTTAAGGTGACATTAATCAAATAAAAGAAATTAACTACTCAAAATCAGAGAGAATCAATTTGAAGAAAATTGGGACGGACCGATTATACCTTAGGCAGTTGATAATAGTTATTATAAACGAATTGTCGAGGGTGCTCTCTGATCTAGTATCAATGTAATACTATCCTTATCCTTTTTACGAAGAGCAAGTGGAAAATTGGATTCTATAGAAAATGGAGAATTATTCTGGAAATAGGTAATTGAACGATCGATGCGTTAGTTGACTAAAACGAGTTCCTTGTAACTCGTTTTTTTATTGAAGTTTATGGCAGTTTAATTTCTTAAGAAAAGGATTTTATGGTATTAAACAGTATTAAAATAATAAGGTCAACATATTTGATAAAAATACCCGAATTGTTAGGAGTGTTTATTAATATGCCTATTATTAAAACGGAAAAGAAAAGTAGTTTAATAGCTCTTGTGATTTTGTTCGTTTTTATGATTGGAATAGTAACATTCTACATTCCTATAGTCCAAAATACATATAACAAAATTAGTATTCAACGAACTAAGATTATTACTAACGTTTCAAAAACACTTACAAAAGATGAGATTTATAAACTTGAACGTAATCAAAGAATTTCAGCTAACAAATTTGAGAAAGAAAATGAATGGTTGTCTAAAGAAATGCAAAAAGGTGCAACAATGATCGAGTTTAACTATGACTTTATGTATGATCATCCTGAATACGATTCAGTTAAAATATCTTTTACTTTAACCAAATACAAAGTTGATGGGAAAACAATTGAATTCATTTCGGATGAAGGAAAAATAACAAAAATTCATTCGAAAAGTGGTTGGAAAGATTATCATACTAAATAATTTGTTATTGAACTAACTCATCAGTAGTTGAATCTTATTTTTAGAGCAGGATTTAACTGAGTCAAATTAAAAAGAACACCACTTTTTTTAGATATTCTAAAAACTGTAGTGTTCTTTTATTATACTTTTTTAAAGCATTTACTTTTATCGCTTCACACGAATTTCCAATTCCTCAAGCTTAAGTGATAATTTATCCTCATCAATATTTATTTTTAAATCTTCGAATGTATATTCAGCAAAATGTGGTATATCAATTGTAATGGCAGAAAGCTCCTTACTAATAAATGTAGAGTCCTTACCTGCTTCTAATTTCTTTTTGTAGCGATTAAATTTAGAATCAAGATTTTCCATATTCTCGTATAATTCTTCAACTGTGTTATAAAGTTGAATTAATGGAATAGCCGATTTTTCGCCTACTCCAGGGCAACCTGGTATATTATCACTAGAATCACCTAATAAGGCTTTTACATCAACCCATTGTTTCGGATGGATTCCATAATCATTATTAAAGTGCTCTAGTGAGTAAACAATTTCACCGGTTTTTTGAGCAATAATTTGCGATGTATGTTCATTTATTAATTGTAGTAAGTCCCTGTCATTACTATAAATATAGCATTTATTTTTAATCGTTTCAGACCATTTATTTGATAACGTACCCATTAAATCATCTGCTTCATATGGTGCCATTTCTAGTTGGGCAATTCCGATTTCTTCTAATGCTGTTTTTAAAGTGAAATATTGTTCGATAAGTGGCGTTGGTAGTTCTCCACGAGTTGCTTTGTAAAAATCATATTTATTTCGACGATCAGTTTCTTCGCGTTTAACATCCCAAGTAATGGCAAGATGAGTAATGTCATGCTCTTTAATTAAGTTAAAAAGCTTTGGAATAAATACTCTTAATGCATTTATATAAACTCCATTTTTCGTCTTAGAAAGTTGTTCATCACTTCTCCCATAGGAGGTTGCAAAATAGCCTCTACTTAATAAGTTAAAGCCATCTATTAATAATAAAGATTGATTTTCCATTTATAAATCACCTAATATCTATTTATTTAATATGAAAATGATAGCATATCCAACCCAAAATGATAACTAGAGTATTACTGCCAATTCGAATGAAGTACCGATCTTAAGCACATTTTATTTTATTTTATTTATTCATAATGACATAAAATTTTCGTTAAAAATTGAATTTTCTGTTTATTAATTAGGTAACTTTTACTATAATGGAGTTTAAATAAAAAAATGCAAAGGGTAGGTAGTTATATGGAGAAGGTAAAAAGTACTGTAAAGATTGAGGATATTTTAGTTGCCTATAATACATTGAAAGAAGTTACGAATAAAACACCTTTGCAGATTAGTACAATGCTTAGTGAAAAATATAATTGTAACGTATTTTTAAAGCGAGAGGATTTACAAATAATTCGCTCATTTAAGCTTAGAGGAGCATATTACAAAATTAGTAACTTGTCTTATGAAGATAGACAAAAAGGGGTTGTATGTGCAAGCGCAGGTAATCATGCTCAAGGCGTAGCGTATACATGTAATCAATTGCAGGTGTATGCGAAAGTATTTATGCCATCAACAACACCGAATCAAAAAGTATCTCAAGTGAAATTTTTTGGTGGACCATTTGTTGAAGTGATCTTAATTGGTGACACCTTTGATATTGCCCATCAAAATGCGCAAGCTTATTGCGATGAAAATCAAATGACATTTATTCATCCATTTGATGATCAAGACGTAATTGCAGGGCAAGGTACTGTAGCAGTTGAAATATTAAATGAAATTGACCGTCCAGTAGATTATCTATTCGTCGCAATTGGCGGAGGTGGATTAAGCTCTGGTGTTGGAACTTACATAAAAGGAATTAGTCCTTCAACTAAGGTGATTGGAGTAGAGCCGCTAGGTGCTGCTTCAATGGCCGAATCAATTGCAAATGGAAGAGTTGTAACGTTACCTTTTATTGAGAAATTTGTTGATGGAGCAGCAGTTGGCCAAGTTGGTTATTTAACATATGAAATCTGTAGAGAGGTAATTGATCAAGTAGTCGCTATTCCTGAAGGAGAGATTTGTACAACGATTTTAGAGCTTTATAATAAAAATGCAATCATTGCAGAACCCGCTGGAGCTATGTCTGTATCAGCTTTAGAATTATTTAAAGATGAAATAAAAGGAAAGAACGTCGTTTGTATCGTATCTGGTGGAAATAATGATATAGACAGACTTCAAGAAATAAAAGAAAGGTCTTTAATTCATGAAGGACTAAAACATTATTTCATCATCAACTTCCCACAACGATCTGGCGCATTACGTGAATTTCTAGATAAAGTATTAGGACCAAACGATGATATTACGAGGTTTGAATACACAAAGAAAAACAATAAGGACAATGGACCAGCACTAGTTGGAATAGAATTGGCCAATAAATCCGATTACAAAGCATTGATTGAGCGAATGAATTGTCATGAAATTCAATTCATGGAAATAAACAATAACCCAACATTGTTTAATCTACTTATTTAAACTACTTAATCTTATCAAATATTATAGTGAAAAAACCTACAAGATAAATAATTTTCTTGTAGGTTTTTGAATTTTGTTACAAATGGAATAGGTATATTTCCAAGTGAAATCAACACTATAAAATTAAGTGATAGCTAAATTTCTTTTATTTATGAATTCACGTCTCTTGACATCATAAATTAGTTAAAATACAATATTTCTAGAAATACTGAAATAAGCGCTCGTCTTTGAAAGGAGGTTAAAGTGGTGAACGATGATCTTGCAGTAAAAGTTTATAAGGCATTAGGTGAATCCACTCGTTTACAAATTGTTAAAGTACTTGCTAAGCAATCTGAATTAGCTTGTATCGAAATGAAAAATCAAATAAAAGTATCGGCCAATTCTACATTGACACATCATTTAAAACCATTACTGGATTGCGGCTTGTTAACAGTTCGCAAAGAAGGGACCTTCAGATACTATAGTTTACAACGAGAAGTTTTGGAAAAATATGCACCCGCTTTACTTTAAAAATAAAGCGGTATAATTTTAGTTTATATTTCAGTATTTATAGAAATACCGAATAAGAAAAGGGGAATTGAATATGAGCTTAGTAAGCAATGGAGGTACTAGTTGGGGAAAATTAGAAAAGGGTCTAGAAAGTAAACTTTTTGAACCAGTAAAAATAGGTGCATGGAATTTACGTAGTCGTACTGCAATGGCGCCATTAACAAGAAGTTTTGCTAATGATCAAACGGGTGTTGTTGGAGATGATGTTGTTGAATATTATCGTAAACGAGCTACTGACGGCATAGGGCTGATTATTTCTGAGGGAACAGTTATTAGTCCACGTGGAAAAGGATATCCAGGTATTCCGGGTATTTATTCTAAAGATCAAATTAAAGCTTGGAAAAAGGTGACTGATGCTGTTCACAAGGAAGGTGGCACAATGATTTCACAAATCTGGCATGTTGGACGATTATCTCATCATGAGCTTGCTGGAAATATGCCACCACAAGCACCATCAGCGATACGCGCTGAAGGATTAGTTTCTCGTTTTCGTAAGCCATATGATATTCCTGAGGAAATGACTACACAGGATATTAGGGATGTAATCAATCAATACGCTCAAGCTGCTAAAAATGCCATTGAAGCTGGGTTCGATGGAGTCGAAATTCACGCTGCACATGGATACTTGATCGATCAATTTAATTCAGATGTTACAAACAATCGGACAGATCAATACGGTGGTGATCTACCGCAAAGATTAACTTTCATGAAGGGAGTAATAAAAGCAGTTATTGAAGCGATTGGTACTGATAGAACGATGATTCGCTTTTCTGCACATAAAGCAGATATTCCAGGCTATATGTGGGAAGATCCGGATTATGCAATACGTACATTTATTGAAGCATTCAAAGAAGTAGGTGCAACTTTATTACACCCTTCGATTATGCAATTTGATCGTATACTTGCAGATGGTAAAACGATGCATCAGCTTGTTAGAAAGTACTGGGATGGAATAATTGTTGGAGTTGGATCATTAAATCCAGAAATGGCTGAAAAGGCTATTAATGAAGGAACAATTGATATTGCTGCGTTCGGGCGTCCAATAATTTCGAATCCAGATCTTTTACATCGTTTGAAAAATGGTGAAGCAATTGAAGAATATGATGTTAAAAAACATTTAAATGTTCTAGTCTAAGCCTTTTTTTGAATAGATAGTAGGAAGGAAGCTAATAAAATGGCTTCCTTAAATAGTGCTTAATATTTCGGTATTTATAGAAATATAAAATTATGTTGGAAGGAATTAAATTATGACGAATAATGGGAAAATTTATATTTTAGCAATGATTAGTTTTTTAGTTGGAACTTCGCAATATGTTATTTCTGGTATTTTAGATAAAATGGCCATCGAATTAGGTATTTCTATTGAAGCTGCAGGGCAATTAATTACGGTGTATTCATTGATTTATGCCATCGGTACACCGATTTTAATGGCTGTATTAGCTAAAATGGAACGTCGAAAATTACTTTTAATTTCTTTAAGTGTATTTATAATAGGTAATTTATTAGCAGTACTTGCACCTGGTTACGGTTTATTTATGGTTGCACGCATTATAATGGCGTTAAGTGCAGGGGTTACGATTGTAACAGTACTTAGCTTGGCTGCAAAAATTGCTCCAGCAGAAAAAAAGGCAAGTTCAATTGCCACTGTTGTCATGGGATTTACTGCTTCACTAATTATTGGGGTCCCAATTGGTAGATTTATAGCAGCTGCTTATGATTGGAGATTCGTCTTTCTTGGAGTTGCTATATTTGTTTTAATCTCTTTAGCAATTATCGTTAAAACAATTCCACAAACTAAAGGAGATCAACCGATACCGTTATTGCAGCAAATCGCATTGTTTAAACAACCAAAAATCGCATTAGCTTTATCCATTACTTTTTTCTTAATGAGCGGATATGGGATCGTATTTACGTATTTATCACCGTATCTTATTCAAACTACAAACATGAGCGATCACGTTTTAAGTTTTGCGCTATTAATACTAGGTATCGCTAGTTTATTCGGATCAAAATTCGGAGGATTCAGTGCAGACCGATGGGGAATTACACTTACATTAAAACGAGGATTAGTTCTTAATATTTTATCGATTTTATTATTATCATTCATCACCAGTTCAATCTATTCAGTCATCATTATCCTTACATTATGGTCATTTACTGGATGGTCATCTGGTGCAACACAACAATTTAACTTAGCAACAATATATCCTAAATCATCTGATGTTTTATTAGGTTTAAATCAGTCAATGATGCAATTAGGCTTTGCCTTTGGTGCAGCAATCGGAGGGCTAGCAGTGAGTCAATTGTCGATTCGTTCAATTACATGGATCGGTTCAATTCCTGTTTTTGTTTCATTAATCGTAACAGTTGGATTATCACGTTATTTAATGAATGAAAAGAAAATCAGACAGGGTGTTGGCACTCAAATAAGAGCTTAAAGGTTTATTGATAGTTAGTTTTGTGAAAAAATATTTTTTATGGGCTGTCTTATTGTCGAGTTATTGACAATAGGCGCCCCTTTTTAATTTCTCGTTTTAAAAATAAGTATCTCAACTTTACATATTTTGAGACAAAATACTGTAACAAATAGATAATAAACGTAGTTTTCGGAAATTATTTGCAGTTCACTTTTTATTTGTAGGATTTCATCATTGCATTTAATTGCAGCATTTCTTGTATTGTTCAAACTTAAATAGGCATGATTCGTTTTTTGCCCTTTCTTAACAACTAGATATTTTATTACAAAAACAAAATGAATAATATACGAATTATATGAATTTTTATAATAATTGAATTTCAACCTTTTTCGAATAAAAGTATTCCTAATGCATTGTAACCGATTTATAATTGAATTCGGAAAGCCTCAAACTATACTTGTCATTAATACATAAAAAAATTTTCTTTAACAAAAATGGAAAATAATAAAACGATAATTTTTTATATTTATTTCATAATAAATAATATATAAAATGGGGGCTTACTCCTTTTAGATAAATAAACATAATTAAGGAGCTGGTATTTATGTCAAGCAAGACATTAGAAGCATTTTTAACTCCACAATTAACTGAGTTAAAAGAGAAAGGCCTCTATAATGAGATTAACTCTTTAGAAGGTTCTAACGAAGCTACTATTCAAATTAGTGGTAAACAATTTATTAATTTATCTTCAAATAACTATCTTGGTTTTGCGACTCATCCTCGCTTAAAACAAGCTGCTATTGAAGCGACTGAAAAATATGGAGTTGGTGCAGGAGCGGTACGTACGATTAATGGTACGATGGATATCCACGATCAACTTGAAAAAGCGATTGCTGAATTTAAACATACAGAGGCTGCTATTGCATTCCAATCTGGTTTTAACTGTAACATGGGTGCGATCTCTGCAGTAATGACAAAAAAAGATGCAATACTATCTGATGAATTAAACCATGCTTCAATTATCGATGGTTGCCGACTTTCTGGGGCAAAAATTATTCGTGTAAAACACCAAGATATGGATGATTTACGTGAGAAAGCAAAAGAAGCTACAACTTGTGGTTTATATGAGAAAGTTATGTACATAGCAGATGGTGTCTTCTCAATGGATGGAGATGTAGCAAATATTCCTGAAATCGTAAAAATTGCTGAAGAATTTGGCTTAATTACTTATATCGATGATGCTCATGGTTCTGGCGTTATGGGTAAAGGTGCTGGAACAGTAAAGCATTTCGGATTATCAGATAAAATTGATTTCCAAATTGGTACACTTTCTAAAGCAGTTGGCGTTGTAGGTGGATATGTAGCAGGTTCACAACAATTAATCGATTGGTTAAAAGTACGTGCACGTCCTTTCTTATTCTCTACTTCTTTAACACCAGCAAATGCTGCAGCTTGTATTGAAGCAATTCGTATTATGTCTGAAGAACCAGAAAAAATCGAAAAGCTTTGGGAAAATGGTGATTACTTAAAAGCTGGTTTATCAAAGCTTGGATTTAATATTGGTGAGTCTGAAACACCAATTACACCATGTATTATTGGTGACGAAAATCTTACACAAGAGTTTTCAAAACGTTTATACGAAGAGGGAGTTTATGCGAAGTCAATCGTATTCCCAACAGTACCACTTGGAACTGGTCGTATACGTAATATGCCAACAGCTGCGCATACTAAAGAAATGCTAGATGAAGTTTTAGCTATTTATGAAAAAGTTGGTCGTGAATTAAACGTTATAAAATAATTTTAATCATTAAATTCGATATTTTTACTATAAGGTGGACTAAGGAATGAAGAAAATATTAATTACTGGTTGTTTTGGACAAATCGGTTCAGAATTAACTATGCGTCTTAGAAAAGAATACGGTGTTGAAAATGTAGTTGCGACAGATATTCGCCGTCTTGAAGGAAGTCCAATTTTAGAAACTGGTCATTTTGAGATTTTGGATGTAATGGATAAAGAAAAAATGTTAGAGATTGCTAAAAAATATGAAGTTGATACGTTCATTCATTTAGCTGCTCTATTATCTGCAGTTGCAGAAGCAAAACCTACATTAGCTTGGGACTTAAATATGGGTGGATTAGTGAATGCTCTTGAAGTAGCGAGAGAATTAAACTTAAAATTCTTTACGCCAAGTTCAATCGGTGCTTTTGGCCCGTCAACGCCAAAGGATAACACACCACAAGATACAATCCAACGTCCAACGACAATGTATGGTGTTACAAAAGTAGCTGGTGAATTATTATGTGATTATTACTTTGAAAAATTTGGAGTAGATACTCGCGGCGTACGTTTCCCAGGCTTAATCTCTTATGATACAGTGCCTGGTGGAGGTACTACTGATTATGCTGTTGATATTTATTATGAAGCATTAAAAAATAAAAAATATACTTCATTTATTGGTGAAGGAACATACATGGATATGATGTATATGCCAGATGCAATCGATGCAATTATTAAGTTAATGGAAGCAGACCCTTCAAAACTTAAACATCGTAATGCATTTAATATCTCAGCGATGTCATTTGAACCAACTCAAATCGCGGCATCAATTCGTAAATTCATCCCTGAATTTACATTAGATTTCGACATTGACCCTATTCGCCAAGGAATTGCTAATTCATGGCCAAATTCAATTGACAGCTCTGCTGCAAAAGAAGAGTGGGGCTTCGATCCGAAATATGATTTAGATCGTATGTCTGAAGATATGCTAAATAAATTAGCTGCAAAGTTAAACGTAACTCAGGCTTAATAAAAGAAGGAGACACAAGTCTCCTTCTTTTTTATTTTCTCCACCTATACTAATCCCTGTTTTTGGTATTTTGTTAAGTAATTTGACACAAACTTAACATGTATCAATTGATTAAATTAAAATGCTGAAAAAAAGGAAGTTAGAAAATGAATAATTTAGATCAAAAGGGATTACCACTAACGATTAAAGACATTAAAACTGCATATGAACTTTTAGAAGGGAAGGCTCGTAAAACACCTTTAGTAAAATCATTTTATTTAACTTCAAAGTCGGACGGAGAAATTTATTTAAAACTTGAAAATATGCAATTAACAGGTTCTTTTAAATTTCGAGGTGCATTTAATAAAATTTCACATTTAAATGAGGAAGAAAGAAATAAAGGAGTTATCGCCTGTTCAGCAGGGAATCATGCACAAGGTGTCGCTTTATCATCAAAGCTATTACATATAAAGAGTAAAATCATCATGCCTAAAACTGCACCAATAGCAAAGGTTGATGCAACAGAAGGCTACGGATCAAATATCATTTTATACGGTGACACATTTGATGATGCGAAAGACTATTGTGCTAAAGTACGTGATGAAACTGGTGAAACATTCATCCATCCATACGATGATATTCACATTATGGCTGGTCAAGGAACGATTGGTATTGAAATTTTAGATGATCTTTGGGATGTTGATACAATAATTGTTCCAATTGGTGGTGGAGGTCTTATTTCGGGTATTGCAGTCGCATTGAAATCATTTAATCCAACAATAGACATTATTGGTGTTCAAGCGGAGAATGTACATGGTATGAAAGCATCAATAGACGCTGGGGAAATCGTAAGTAACTATATTGCACCAACAATAGCCGATGGTTGTTCTGTAAAGGTTCCAGGTAAATTAACTTTTGAAATTGTAAAAGAATTAGTAACTGAAATCATTCTTGTTAGTGAGGATGAAATAGAAGTCGCAATGAAGGATTTACTGCAGCGCGGTAAAGCAGTAGTGGAAGGTTCAGGTGCGCTTGCGACAGCAGTAATTTTATCAGGTAAAGCTTCAAAATATATAAAAGATAAAAAAGTAGTGGCAATCATATCGGGTGGAAATGTTGACCTGAAAAGAATTTCTAGTGTTTGTGAACATTTCTTTGGAAATGAAGTAAAGTGATTTTTAAAGAATGGGTGAGTGATCCGATTGTCGGAAAATAAATTAAGAAGAGAAATGGGATTTATTGCAGCTTTAACGACTGTAATTGGTACGGTAATTGGCGGTGGAGTTTTCTTTAAAGCAACAGCTGTTTATGGCGCAACTGGTTCTGCAAGCTTAGGTTTATTAGCATGGATTATTGGTGGCATCATTACCATTTGTGCTGGTCTATCCGGCGCTGAGCTTGCCGCAGCAATACCAAAAACAGGAGGAATGGTTGCCTATTTAAAGCATACCTATGGAGATTTAACTGCTTATTTACTTGGATGGTCTCAAACGATCATTTATTTTCCAGCAAATATTGCCGCGCTTTCGATTATTTTTGGCACGCAAGCAGTTTCCATATTTGGTGTCTCAGCTAATTCTAATCAATTCACCGTTACGATGATTGCTGTAGTAACTGCAATTTTTATCACATTCATGAATTTTTTAGGAGCAAAAACTGCTGGTAGTATTCAATCACTTTTTACGTTTTGTAAACTAATACCGTTGGCGATTTTGATTATATTTGGGTTATTACATGAAGGAAATGTGACTTTTCAGCTTTTTCCAATTGAAGTAGGAAATGATCGAAGTTTTTTTCCAGCACTTGGTTCAGGTTTACTTGCTACGATGTTTGCATATGATGGTTGGATCCTCGTAGGAAATATAGCCGGAGAAATGAAAAATCCTAAAAATGATTTGCCAAAAGCAATCGTATTTGGTTTAGCAGCTGTAATGGCGGTGTATCTATTGGTTAACATATCCTTTTTATTTGTATTAACCGCAATGCAATTAGCTAGTACATCTACACCTGCCACTGAAGTTTCAAAAGTGTTATTCGGTAATTTTGGAGGAAAACTCGTCTCGATCGGAATTTTGATTTCCGTATTTGGTACAATAAATGGCTATACAATGACTGGTATGAGGGTCCCTTATGTATTAGCTAGAGAACAAAAACTTCCATTTAGTAGTTGGTTTGGTAAATTATCTAAAACTGGAATTCCATATAATGCAGGTCTATTTATCCTAATAGTTGCCATATTTATGATGTTTATAGGTGGATTTGACCTATTAACGGACATGTTAGTATTTGTCATTTGGATCTTCTATACATTAACATTTATTGCTGTTTATATTTTACGAAAACGGGAACCAGATCTGAACAGGCCATATAGAGTACCTTTTTTGCCTTTAGTACTCTCAATCGCAATAATTGGGGGAATCTTTATCGTCGTTAATACACTTATGACGCAAACTATTTTAGCATTTTGGGGAATTGGCTTAACATTAATAGGGCTTCCTGTTTATTACATACTACGGAAAAAACATGTTGTAATAGATGATTGAAAAAGGTAGGAGAATCTCCTACCTTTTATACTGATAATTGAATTTATAGCTGTTTGCTTATTTTAGAAAAATTTTTGTTCCTATGATTCATTTTAACATTCAAAAATCTATAGGAAGTTATGGCTCCAATCAATAAAAACAAACTGGCAATGATTGGTGGTAATAAATGATAAAAATCAGTATACCCAATCATAAAATGGACTGCAAACGCAGTTATCAGTGCAGGTAGGCTTCCGAACAATAATGTGAACCAAATCCAATTTTGATTTTGTCTGAATCCCCACAATGAAATCATAAGTACGAGTAAGCCGACACTTACTAACCCTCCTCCAAAACCAGCGCGGTCATGTGAGATAACAGGTATTAAGTGTTGATTAAATGCATTCAAACCAGAAGGTGTTATACATAAATAATTCAAATCTGTTTTAACAAAGGTAGTAGTGACGCCTATATAGGAAATAACACATCCTCCGAGTATGATTGAAAATCCTAGAATAATATAAAATAATTGTCCAATTAAACTAAGTTTCCAAGCGGAATTATTTGTTAAATTCTCAGATTCCGGACTTCTATTTATACTTTTTGTTTTAAAAAAACCAATTAAGAATGGTATTAATAGAACGACCCAAAATAAAGCGTGTAGCCAGTCAAAGTAACCATATCCTATAAAAAAGAGTATTGCTAAAAAACCTACGAACGCACTAGTGTCGCTTGCTTTCTTTGCCCAATGATATTGATGTTTAATACCATTTCTGGCTAATGCCATGAACAATATTCCACCCGACATAATCGTCCCTGAAAGTGTCATCCGATCATGTGACATAAAGGGGAGAATTCGATCGTTAAACTGTGTAATTAACTGACGATTAATCGTTAAAAAGTGCTCATCATAGGGAAGGACTATGGAAGTTAAACTAATAAATAGAGCAAGTAATCCGCCCATAAACATAAAAAGCCCAAATAAAAAATACCAAATCCAACCATTATTTGTACTAGTGTTTGCTTTTTCCCTTTTATGCAATATTGCTTCATTGATCCGCTTTGGTAATCCAGGACCACTTAGTACATATCCATGAGTCAAAAATACTAATGTTGCTCCAGCATCGATTAATTCGATTGCATCAATCGGTTCAATCACTCCTCCTTTTGTAAAAATAGATATCTCAAACTGATTTGATTTTAATTTTTGAATTGAATGAATTAAGTTATTTTTTTGTTCTAAATCAGTAGAAATTGGAGGTTCTTCAATTAATATTGAACTAAATGGGAAACTTTCTTGTTTAAGCAAATCGTCTATTTCATTTGGATTAATTGATAGACAGATCGGTTTAGTAGAATCCCACTTATTTTCTACTAAATCCTTGGCCAAATCAAACTCTAAGATGAATAAATCTACAAAATCAGAAAGCCTTGATTCAATCAGTTTAAATTCATCAAAACTCCCAACGATTCTAGCAAAAATGGGCGTTTTCTTATGTATTTTTGAAAATTTATCTACTATTTGTTCGATGGTTAATACATTATTTTCCTCTATTCCAATTAATTGATTATGTTTCAAATCAATGAGGGGACTATTGTTAGTAGCAGTGTCACTTATCGAAATAGGTCCAATTTCAATCACACCAAATCCTAAATTCATAAAAGCACTTGTCCCAGACAGATAGGGGTCAATTTTAGAGGCCAAGCCAATTTGATTTTTCATTTTCAAATGATGAATCTCTTTTTCAAGGGAATTGTCCGTGTTTAAATGACCAAGAAATTCGATTAGACTTGGACCAAGTGGCATAATTGAAATTTTATTCATGCTTTGATGAATAAATTCTCTTGAAAGCTTTGAAGGAAACTTTGAGAGCAATGGTTTAAAAATTGTATGATAAGACCAATCAGGCATAGTATGACCTCATTTTCTTTCAGATTACATCTAGTTTACTTTGACAAATAGAAAATGAAAACACTTTCTTTCAAAAATGTGAATTAATTCACAACACATTGGAATTTTTGTATAAATATGGTATAAATAAAAAGAGTTATCTACTTTCAAAATTAGTGGGATAAGTAAGGAAAAGGTTGTATAGAAAGGCGTATATGTGATTACAATGGTAAATATGCAAAAAGTGATAGTGATCGTTGGTCCTACAGCAGTAGGGAAAACAAAGCTAAGTATTGAACTTGCAAAAGCTGTTGATGGAGAAATCATTAATGGCGATGCAACACAAGTTTATAAAGAATTAAATATTGGTGCAGCTAAAATTACAGAAGAAGAAAAGGAAGGAATTCCGCATCATTTAATTGATTTCCTTGATCCAAAAGAATCTTTTACAGTTGCTGATTTTCAAACTTTAGCTAGGGAAAAAATTAAAGAAATAGCTAATCGAGGTAAAATTCCAATTATTGTTGGTGGTACTGGATTATATATCCAAAGTGTTTTAACTAAATATGAATTTGCTGAGCAAGAGGGTGATGAGCTTTTAAGAAACCAATTAGAGGGTTTTGCGATGGCCTTTGGGAATAAAGCTTTACATGATCAATTAAAAGAAATTGATCCAGAAAGTGCAAAGCAAATACATATGAATAATGTCAGAAGAGTAATCCGTGCAATTGAAGTTTTCAAACTGACAGGGCAAAAATTTTCAGAGACCGCATTTAAGAAAGAGCCAGAGTATTTATATGATGCAGAAATCATCGGATTATCGATGGATCGAGAGCTACTATACAAACGAATTAATTTACGAGTTGATCTAATGTTGGAAGAAGGACTAGTAGAAGAAGCAAAAATGCTCTACGACAAAGGTATTCGAAATTGTCAATCTGTGCAAGCGATTGGCTATAAAGAGCTTTACGATTATTTTGATGGAATTTTAACGAAAGAAGAAGCAATCGATTTAATTAAACAAAGCTCAAGAAGGTATGCAAAAAGGCAAATGACATGGTTTAGAAATAAAATGAGCATTCATTGGTTTGAAATGAATGGACATAATTTTGATATAAAAAAACTGGAAATTTTAGCTCTACTTGAAGGAAAGGGCTATTTCATCTCGAATAAATATATGTAGAGGTAGAAGAGGAGGAAAAGGACATGAAAACATCAATCAACATTCAAGACCAGTTCTTAAACCAATTACGTAAAGACAATCTAGCGGTTACAGTATTTTTACTTAATGGATTTCAAATTAAAGGGAAAGTAAAAAGCTTTGATAACTTTACGGTATTATTAGATGTTGAAGGTAAACAACAATTAATATATAAACATGCAATTTCAACGTTTGTACCATCAAAAAACGTTCAAATTGAAATGTAAAATAAATTGAAAAAAGAGCATTGATCTTATGGTCAATGCTTTTTTAATTTTCTATTGTAATTTGAATTCGATAATATTATTATGTAAACTAATGGGAAGGGGAATACAAATGTATGTCCCAAAAGAATTCACAGAAACGGATCTAAATCAATTAATAAAAGAAATGAAGAAAAATAGCTTCGGAATATTAGTATCAAATAATGACGAAGCAAAAATAGAAGCAACTCATTTACCTTTTATCATTCAAGAAGCAAAAGAGAGTTTAATAATCATTACACATTTAGCTAAGCCAAATCCTCAATGGAAAACGTTGAATGGTAAGGAATGTTTAATCATCTTTCCAGGACCACATGCATATGTTTCTGCTTCATGGTATGAAGAAAAAAATACAGTTTCAACTTGGAACTATACAGCAATCCATGCTTATGGAAAAGTAATAACGATTGAAAATAAGGATGAGATGAGAAAAATCGTTTTAAAAACGACTGACTATTTTGAAAAAGGACAATCAAAACCTTGGAAATACGAAGATCACTCAGATTATGTTGAAAAACTACTATCAGGAATTGTTTGTTTAAAAATAGAAGTAATAGAGTTAATCGGAAAAAAGAAATTAAGTCAAAATCATTCGATTGAGAGAAGAGAAAAAGTAATTGCAGCTTTGCAAAATGAAGAAAAATATTCTTCGAAAGAAATCGCAGAACTTATGAGAGCAAAACTAAATACAAGTTCTTAAAAACACCGAGAAAAGGAAGGAGTTATGATGATCAAAATCATAACTCCTTTTTATTTGGGTGTTCATTTTCCCTAAAAAATTGAAAGTATCGCTTTAAAGAAACAGGGGTCTTCAATCCAACTAATTGCTGAATATCTTCCACTAATAATCCCTCTTTTATTTTCCGTAGAATAAAAGTGTTTCTTAAATGTTGGGAGCAAAGTCCCTTTCTAAGTCCAGCTCTTTTAACTTCCAACCTAAGCATTTTTTGAAATGCAATTTCTGTTAGTGCTTTCGGTGAATCTGTATCGTAAACCCAATGGAATGTCATGCGATTAAAATCAAATGCAACAAAGAGCGGATGAGTTGAATGATAGTGAGGTCTTACGGGCTCGGGTATCGTGACAAAATAATTATATAATAGTATTCGATCTTCTTTTGTGAGAATTATTGTTCTTTTAACGCCTTCCTTGCTATGGACAACAAGTTCATTTAATGCGAAGTTAATATCTCTCATTTGTAAATCAATTAATTCCTTTAAAGTCAGTCCATAAAACAGCATAAAACGAATCATTATTTCATTGCGGTCCATTAAAAATGATCTAGCTTTTAATTGTTTTTCTGACAAATCTGTCGTGGATTGAACGATCGATAGTAACTTTTTTTCTTCTTCTTCTGAGATAAAATCGTCTGTTGAAAGAGCGCGAGAAGGTCCTGCTAAATAGTTCGTGAATGGTATGATATTTTCGATCGATGAATTATTAGAATTTAAAAATTTATAAAATTGATTTAGTACGACATAAATTCGATGCATTGTTTTCTCATTATATCCACGTTCAGATGTTAAATAATAGAAATAATCATTAAAATTTTGAACTTGTAAAGTACTAAAACTTTCATTAACTTTTTTAAAGTAACGGAAACATTCTTCTAAATCATAGCAATAACGCTTAATGGTAGATTCTTTTCTTCCTTTACTATTTAAGTGAGAGGCAAATTGCAAGATGACATCAGGTAAAGTAGCAGTCGTTAAGTTTGGGATCGTCAAATTAATCAACTCTTCTCTTTTTTTCTCTCATTATATCAAATATCTTAATAGTATTTAGTAAAATTTAGCAATCTTATCCAATTAACTGTTTGTCTAGAGAATAAAAGTTTTGAAATGAATTGTTCGTACATATAATAGTAAAAAATTTATTTAGTAAAATACTTTAAAAAATCTTAAAAAGAACTGTAGCGAGTTTTCTCATAAAGTGTTACCTATAGATCCACAAAAAATGTTCTAAAGAATAAGAGAGGTGTCATGTTTGGAGCAACCAATTCGTTTAAAAGATAACGGCCAAATAAATGTTGTACTTAATACAGTGAAAAGAGGAGAGGTTTCTCCAAATCCAGTTATTGAAACAGTGAAACAGCCTAAACATGAGTTGTTAATTGAAATAGAGGATCAATTAAGGCATTTAATTGGCATGGATGAAATAAAAAAAATGATTCATGAAATTTATGCTTGGATATTTATTAATAAAAAAAGAGAAGAATTAAACTTAAAAGCTGAAAAACAAGTTTTGCATATGTTGTTTAAAGGGAATCCAGGAACTGGAAAAACGACAGTTGCTAGAATTATTGGCCAATTATTTTTGAAAATGGGTGTATTGTCAAAAGGTCACCTAATCGAAGCAGAAAGAGCAGATTTAGTCGGAGAATACATTGGTCACACTGCTCAAAAAACTAGAGATTTAGTAAAAAAAGCAAATGGTGGCATTCTTTTTATAGATGAGGCATACTCACTTGGCCGTGGTGGGGAAAAAGATTTCGGAAAAGAAGCGATTGATACACTAGTTAAACATATGGAAGATAAACATGGCGACTTTGTACTTATTTTAGCCGGCTATTCTTCAGAAATGGATTATTTCTTAAGTTTGAATCCTGGACTAAAATCAAGATTTCCATTCATATTGGAATTCCAAGATTATTCTGTTAAGGAGCTTTTAGATATTTCCAAAAAAATGTTTGTTGATCGAGAATATATTTTATCTCGGGAAGCAGAATACCGATTAAGAGATTTTATCCAAAAAGCAAAACTTGAAAATCGCGCTCATTTTAGCAATGGGCGGTTTGTCCGTAATATCGTTGAAAAATCGATTAGGACACAAGCAACAAGATTAGTATTTGAGTCAGAGTTTAATCGTGAAATATTAATGAGGATCGAAGAAAAAGATTTATATATGACAGACAAAATCGATTCGATTAATTGATGGATTAACTATGGTGTTTTCTATTCCACCACCTTTAATGTAAAAATAAGTTGAAATAATGAGTACTATACAATTTAAATAACCGTATATGTGGAGAAGACAAACGCTTTTTTAGGTTTGTTTTTTCGTGGTAATGGAAAATGAAAATAAGGATTAATTTTTACTTGTGTAAGTGCTGTGACGGAAAAATAAAAAAACAAACCATTATTAGGTTTGTTTTTTGCAGAGTGTTGAAAAATGAGCTTGTCAACTAACTAAACTAATTTTTGGTTGATTTCCACTATACCCTGTCATGAGGAAGAATCTTTCTATTTTTCACTGGTTTACTTCCTCATGAACCTGTTA
>NZ_NUGT01000045.1 GCF_002574545.1 Bacillus sp. AFS055030 | reverse complement strand
ATGAACCTGTTATGAGTATGAACCTTTAAAATCTTTGCTTTAATAATATATACTTAGACTTTTGTTGTTCTATATTGACAATGTTTTATTTCAATAGTATGAAAAAAACAAACCTTTATTAGGTTTGTTTTTTGGACTGATTTAATTTAATTTTTGAGTGCTTGATTCGTTTAGACTAATTGTAGAGTTTTTAAATGATCTTTTAGGTAGACTCCAATTATAATGCACAGATAATAGTCTAAGCAGTACTATAACAATGAATAATAATAAAAGTTCAAAATTTGAATCAACAAATTTATTTCCAATTAGAACACCTACAAGTATCGCCCAAAAAGCATATACTTCTGAATGTAATACCATTGGTTTTCTTTTTGCAAGTAGATCTCGAACGATCCCACCACCGATTCCTGTTAAGACAGATGCTACAATAACAGCGCTTACAGGTAATTTTAATTCCATGGCATAATTTGCACCAAGAATTGCAAAAGCAGATAAACCGATTGAATCAAATAAAATATCTAATTTTTTAAATGGTTTATTTGATAATTGCGGAAAGAAAAAGATAATTGTCATTGCAACTAGCGCAATTGTAAAGTTTGTTGTTTGATTCCATAAATAGTTAATTGGATAGCCTATTAATAAATTTCGTAATGCACCGCCACCAAAGGCTGTAGCAAATCCTAGGATATAGACACCAAATAAATCATAGTCTTCTTCCATGGCTACTACTGCACCACTTAATGCAAAGGAAATAGTACCAATAATGCTAAATAACTCCCATGTTTCCAATAAGCAATTCCCCTGCCCCTCCAATAAAAAGATGAAAAATAGTCCAGATATCATTATAATAAAGAGATAGTTAAGAGTAAAGAATATTTATTGCTTAGAATTGATTATAGAAAAGGTGGAATTTTGTGACGAATGAAATGAGAGAAAAAGCCATTTTAGTTGGATGTCAACTTCAAAATGTAGATGATGATCGTTTTAATTATTCATTAGATGAATTAGCATCACTTACGAAAACGGCAAATGGAGAGGTAGTTTTAATCACTTCACAAAAAAGAACTAAATATCATCCAGCATTATACATAGGCACAGGTAAAGTAGAAGAGTTAGAGGCAGCAATTGCAGAGTTAGAACCTGATGTTATTATTTTTAATAATGAACTGACTCCATCTCAAATTCGCAATTTATCTGCAAGATTAGAAAAAAGAGTAATTGACCGTACACAATTAATTTTAGACATATTTGCGCAGCGAGCAAAAACAAAAGAAGGTAAATTACAAGTAGAATTGGCTCAATTACAATATTTAATGCCAAGATTGGTAGGTCAAGGTACAGAGTTATCAAGACTTGGTGGGGGTATTGGTACTAGGGGACCTGGTGAAACAAAACTAGAATCTGATCGTCGTCACATTCGAAAACGTATTGATGATATTAAACAGCAATTAAACATAATCGTTGAACATCGTAAACGTTATCGTGAGCGACGTAAGAAAAATGAAATGTTTCATATTTCATTAGTAGGTTATACAAATGCAGGAAAATCAACATTATTTAACAGACTAACTAAATCTGATGTGTATGAACAAGATTTACTGTTTGCAACATTAGATCCAACAACTAGAAAATTTGTTTTATCAAATGGTATGACAACTTTACTAACAGATACGGTTGGTTTTATTCAGGATTTACCAACTTCTCTTATTGCTGCATTCCGCTCTACACTTGAAGAAGCAACGGAAGCAGATTTCATTCTTCATGTTGTCGATGCATCTCATGAAAATTATAAAAGCCATGAAGTAACAGTTTCTAAATTATTGAATGATTTAGATGTAGAAAATATTCCAATTTTAACTGTTTATAATAAAATTGATCAAGTTCATGAAGACTTTGTTCCGTCACCATCAGAAGGTTTTATTGAAATGAGTGCATTAAATGAAGATGATTTAAGTAAATTACGTCAAAGAATTGAATTTGAATGTAAACAATACATGGAATATTTTGAAGTGTTTGTACCTGCAAACGAAGGGAAATTGATTCATGAAATCAAAAAATTAACGATGATTGAATCGATCACCTTTAATGAAGAAACAGAAATCTATCAAATGACTGGTTATGTTTTCAAGGAACATTCAATTTATGATACAGTTAAAAGATATAGAAGATATAAGGAGCAATAATCAATGTTAGAATTTTTATCAAATGGGGAAAAAATTGCACCATTAGTGGCAGATGTTGAAAAATTAATTTCAGAAGCCCATAAAGAAATAGACGAAGTGATTGAGTATAACCAATTTAAAGTTTTACAAAGTTTTCGAAAGCATAAAGTGAGTGATAGTCATTTTATCCCAACAACTGGTTATGGTTATGATGATATTGGAAGAGATACATTAGAGGAAATTTTTGCGGATGTTTTAGGTGGAGAAGCTGGTTTAGTGAGACCGCAAATTATTTCTGGAACACATGCAATTTCAACTGCTTTATTTGGCGTATTAAGACCAGGTGATGAGTTATTATATATTACAGGGAAGCCATACGATACGTTAGAGGAAATCGTAGGGATTCGTGGGGAAAGTGGAAACGGTTCATTAAAAGACTTTGGGATTGGGTATGAATCAATCGAATTAGTAAATAATGAACGAATCAATTATGAAAAAGTAGCAAATAAAATGACAAGTAATACGAAGGTAATTGGTATTCAACGTTCAAAAGGATACGGAACAAGACCTTCCTATACAATTGAACAAATTAAAGAGATGATCGACTTTGTAAAAGAAATTGATCCAAATGTTATTGTTTTTGTAGATAATTGCTATGGTGAGTTTGTTGAAAAACTGGAGCCGTGCCATGTAGGAGCAGATTTAATGGCGGGTTCATTAATTAAAAATCCTGGTGGTGGACTTGCTAAAACTGGTGGTTATATTGTAGGACGCAAAGATTTAGTTGAAAAATGTGGCTATCGTTTAACATCTCCAGGAATTGGACGTGAAGCGGGTGCTTCTCTTTATGCGTTACAAGATATGTACCATGGCTTTTTTATGGCGCCACATATCACAGGTCAAGCATTAAAAGGAGCGTTATTTACTGCAGCGTTTTTAGAAAAGCTTGGTATGAACACGAACCCTTCATGGGATGCAGTAAGAACAGATTTAATTCAATCTGTACAATTTGATGATAAAGAAAAAATGATCGCATTTTGTCAGGCAATTCAAGCGGCTTCGCCAATCAATGCTCATTTTACACCAACCGCAAACTATATGCCTGGATATGAAGACGATGTCATTATGGCAGCGGGGACATTTATCCAAGGTGCAAGTATCGAGTTAACAGCAGACGGTCCAATAAGAGCTCCATATGTTGCATACGTTCAAGGTGGTTTAACATATGCTCATGTGAAAATTGCAATTTGTTCGGCAGTTAATTCATTAATTGAAAAAAATCTATTAGAAATTTAATACAAAATAGCTCATGACCTTTAAGTCATGAGCTATTTTATTTATGAAAATAATTTGGGGACTTACTCTCATAATGAAGAAGTATTATCTTACTCTATATCTTACAGGTAAATTCTTAAATTAACCTTAACATTTTTATTAAAATTTGATAATGATTATCTAATTATTTATTAATAGAGGATTATGCCAGTATATAGAAGTCAAAATCAGTTTAGATTCAGCAATTGTTAAAAAAAGAAAATAATAGTTTGATATAAATTTATATTTGTTAAAATAAAGTAGATGTAATGAAACGTTTAACATTTTTTGAAATATTGAAATCATTCGTTAAAAATCGCACGACTAAAAGAAGGGGTATACATGAATAATCGAGCACATCATTATACAATGGATTATGTGAATTCAGAGGAAAAACAGAAAATGCTGTACAAACGGACTCTTTTGATTGTTAGCATTTCGCAAATTTTTGGTGGAGCAGGATTAGCTGCCGGAGTTACAGTTGGTGCATTACTAGCTCAACAAATGCTTGGAACAGATGCTTTTACAGGACTACCAGCATCCCTTTTTACATTGGGATCAGCATTAGCGGCATTTATTGTCGGTAGGCTGTCTCAAAGATTTGGTCGCCGAATTGGGCTTGCTGCAGGATTTATTACAGGTGGACTTGGTGCAATTGGTGTAGTAATTGCAGCAATGACAAACAGTATTATCCTTTTATTTGCTTCACTCTTGATTTACGGTGCTGGTACCGCAACGAATTTGCAAGCTAGATATGCCGGAACTGATTTAGCAAATAATAATCAACGTGCAAAAGCGATCAGTATTGCGATGGTTTCTACAACATTTGGTGCTGTTGCAGGTCCAAACCTAGTTGGTCCAATGGGAAAATTTGCAGTCTCCATTAGCGTGCCAGCACTTGCAGGTCCATTCATTTTATCTGCCACAGCTTTTATTTTGGCCGGTCTTTTTCTCTTCATAATGCTTAATCCAGACCCGCTGATTTTATCAAAAATAATCGAGTCAAACAAAACTCAAAAAGTGAATTTAGCAAATTTAAAACAAATTGAAAGTACGAAAGAAAAGAGAGGTATTGCTGTCGGAGCAACGACAATGGTACTAACGCAAATTGTTATGGTTGCTATTATGACAATGACACCTATTCACATGAAACATCACGGTCATGGACTAAATGAAGTAGGAATAGTGATTGCATTCCATATTGGCTCAATGTATCTTCCATCACTCATTACAGGAATTCTTGTCGATAAAATAGGCCGAACAGCGATGTCGATTGCATCTGGAGCTACTTTATTACTAGCTGGAGTATTAGCCGCATCGGCACCAAGTAATTCGATGATCCTCCTAGTAGTTGCGCTTTCTTTACTAGGATTAGGATGGAATTTTGGTTTAATAAGTGGGACTGCTCAAATCGTTGATTCAACAGATTCTACTACACGAGCCAAGACACAAGGAACTGTGGATGTATTTGTCGCACTAGCAGGTGCATCAGGAGGTGCATTGTCTGGAATGATTGTTGCGAATTCAAGTTATGCAACATTATCATTAGCAGGGGGGATTTTGTCCCTAATCCTTATACCAGTCGTGATTTGGTCACGTGGAGGAAAGAAAAATCACGAAAAAGGGCTTCATATGTAAAATGAAATCTAATGTAAAATAGGAGCTGATTAATCAGCTCCTATTTGTTCACGAATTGAATTCCAAAACAATTCAAAAGAGCTCTCCCTAGTTAAATACTTAGCAACTCCCAAAGCTTCCAACTATATTTCTTAAACAGTCTTCTTTACTAACAATAGATTTTCATTTTTTAATAATTTATACATACTTTTGAAAATCAATACACCTATTACAGTACCTGTAAAATTAAAAATTAAATCATCAATATCAACCGCACGATAGTTATAACCAATAAAATAACCCGATGTTCCTTGAATTGCTTCAATTAATATACTTGTAACTAAACCGATCATAAATATTCTTTTTACTTTGATAGTTGGAAAAAGAATGGGCAATAAAAACCCTAATGGCATAAAAAGAATAATATTTCCTATAACTTGTCTTATAAGAATCCCAAGTCCATATTCCATAAAATCTGATCCTACAATATTTGTGAAGATATAAAATGGAATAAAATTGTGTTTATAACCTAATTTATCTTCAATCATTAAATCAATCAGTTCTTTTTGAAATGGAAAAGGAAATATCGTTATAGAGATAAGACTACTAATATATATAGAAAATAATAGTAGATAAATGAATTTTAGAATGGAAATTTTCTTTCTAAATAATAAAAATAAAAAAAGAAATAATGATAATAAAATAATAAAAATACTTGGGTATAAAGCAGTTAGCATTATTTCACCTCTCTTATACAAATTTAATAACTACTTGAACCTTTAACACGTAATCTATTTAAAATTTCCTATTTCTCCATATTTTCATCGTTTTTTTGTATTTATTTAATTAACTAATAATACGATTCTAAAACATTGTTAATCATATCACAAACCATATTTTACCATATATTATATTTTTATAGAAAAATATTTTCTAGGTTCTATACATTTCTATTTAACATATGAGCTTATTATCGGAAATCCAAAAAACGCCAATCCCTTACTATTTTAAGGGATTGGCGTTTTCGCTTTTTCTCATGTTACGCACAGAAGTTTCTCTTATTTTTTGTATGAAATCCTGTATAATTTAAATAATATTGCTTATTGGAGGGCTATGGAGATTGAAACGACCACGAAATCCTAATTATGTTCCTAGGAGCTATAATCAATCTAGTTTTAAGAATCTAATTGAAAATGAATTGATTCCGAATGTATATCTCAAAAGTGAACGTCAAAATGACCCAATAGTCGTTAACAATATTCCTGAAGGTTGGAAATGTATTGGATCTGGTAATTATGCTGCTGTTTTTGTACACCATTCTGAACCAAATGTGGTTGTTAAAGTGTATGGAAAAGATTTAGATGGTTTAGAAAAAGAAGTTCAAGTCTATAAACAATTGGGAGAGCACCCAGCTTATTCGAAATTGATCCAATTTGGTGAAAAGTATCTAGTTTTAAAAAGATTAGAAGGAATTACGTTATACAACGCCCTAGCAATTGGTGAAAAAATACATGAGAGTGTAATTAAGGATGTAAACATTGCGCTTAAGTATGCAAAAAGTCGTGGACTAAATCCATACGACGTTCACGGTAAAAATGTGATGATGAAGGATGGCAGGGGATATGTTGTAGATGTATCTGATTTTTACAAAAAAGGAAAGGATGAAAAATGGGAGGATTTAGTAAAAGCTTACTATAAGTTATATAAAAAAACTTTGTATAAAGTACCTATTAAAATCCCATTGAAATTCTTAGATTTTACTAGACATTCATATAGATTCTACAAAAAATTCAAGAGGAAGATAAAAAGATACATGCAAGAAGACTAGCTTTCGGACTAGTCTTCTTAAGTTCTCAGTATTTCATTTAGTTTTTTATAACCCGCTTCTCATTTTGGCTCTTTTTTTCACTAAAGCTAACTAAAATAGTGTCTATTTTCATTTATCCATCAGTAGATACTTATATAGAAATATCTTGCTGATCTTCATAATTTACCAATTGTTTATGATGATAAAATTTCTCAAAAATCATTCCCATTAAATAGTAAAATACTAAGCCTAAACATATATGAATAAGTGTAAATTTCATACCAAATGATGCAAATTCATAGATAACTATAGGTAGTTTAGCGGTTGTCCAAACTCCTAAAAAGAATACAACATAGCGAATGCTTGCTCCTTTTTTCAATAAAAGTACCGCGATTGGAAAAGCTAGGTATAGTGGACCAACTGCAATACCTCCTAGTAAGAAAGCAAATAAAACACCGTAAATACCAGATTTATTTCCCATATATTTAATAATAGTCTCTTTTTCAACCCATTTGTCAAGTAGGCCAACAAAAATTAAAACTGGTGGAAGGAGAAATAACATTTTTATTAGACTATTTCCTGTTAACTGAAATGCTTTCATCCCAAGTGAGTGGTTTATTAGTGGAAGAACGATGAACACTACTAATAAAATAAAAAAGAAACGATATTTTTTTAATTGACTCATACCATCACCAACCAAATTATATATGCAAATATAAGAGACATTAAAAGTCCACTTGCATTACGTGCATATGCAAAACTTCTTCCAAAGAATTTTTGTTCCATAGGTAATGTAATAACTCCTACTGACATGAACGTTGACATTAATAATGCTACTTGGGGCAGGCCAGCACCGTTTTGGACCAATGTTTCTCCTAGAGGAAAAACGACAAAACTTGGAATTAGTCCTACAGAACCAATTAATGTAGATAGTATAATTCCTTTCACTCCAGACTGTTCCCCAATAATAGATGAAACGATTGTAGGTGTTAATAAGGATAAGGAGAGTCCTACAAAAAACATGATCGTTAAAATTTCAGGAAAAATATTACAAAACATTATCCATGACTTTAATAGTGCATCTTTTGTTTTCTTTCGATCCTTTATAAAAGAGATACTAGTAAGAATGATTGCTAAACTGTATAGGATCGAAGCATTAATCATGACTTTTCTCCTTCCATACTTTGTATCTGCTCAAGAAAAATGATAAATTCTTCAGCTTTTCTTCAATATTTATTTGAAATTCTTCTAATTTTTCTTTTCCATATTCAGTAATTTTATACATCTTGATCGGTTTATCTTGTTCGGATGTACATAAATAAGATTCAACAGCACCTTCCGTCTCTAATTGCTTTAATGTTCGATATAATATGGAACTGTCAATTGGATTGATAGGCAGTTCCTCTTCACACTTCTGCAAAAGTTTCCCTCCATAGCTATCCCCCTCTGTTAAAAACAATAAAAGAAAAGCGCCAGTATGTCGGCCTGTATGTTTCATAAATAGTTAACCTCCTAAATTCGTATACTTCCAAAAAAATAATTTCGTACTGTTAATAACAATATACTGTTATTAACAGTAATATGTTACTAAGATTAAAATTAATCTTTTAGTTTATTTCTGGAAAGAGATCGGATGATTAAGTTTTTACACAAGCATTTCTTTAGTTGTGAAATGCTTCTTTCCTATATATAAAAAGTAAGGATATTTTTATAACAATAATAATATAATAAAAAACAACAATAATTTATTGTAAAACGATAAATAATATGTTAAATTCATATTGAAAATAATTTAGTGAGGTGCTTTTATGAAACGGGGATCTACGCTCTTTTTAAAAATAGTAGTGATTCTTATCGGGTTGCCAGTTCTTGCATTGTGTATATTTGTAGTTCCGAAGATTGCAGAATATGCTGCTGAGTTGTATCCGAATATTACTTTAATGAAATATTTCATTTTTATAGATCTTTATTTAGCAGCAATTCCTTTCTATTTCGCTCTTTATCAAGCTTTTAAACTTTTATGCTACATTGATAAAAATAAAGCCTTCTCGGAACTATCGGTTAACGCTTTAAAGAAAATAAAATTTAGTGCGATCGTAATCAGTGTATTGTATGTACTAGGATTGCCACTTTTTTATTTAATTGCAGATATGGATGACGCACCAGGAATTATTGTTATTGGTATGGTCTTTATTTTTGCTTCATTGGTAATTGCAGTCTTTGCAGCCGTTCTCGAAAGGCTTTTGAAAGAAGCGATTGATATAAAATCAGAAAATGATTTAACAGTCTGAGGTGAAGAACATGGCAATAGTTATCAATATTGATGTAATGCTAGCAAAAAGGAAAATGAGTGTAACCGAGCTTTCAGAAAAGGTTGGGATTACGATGGCGAATCTTTCTATATTGAAAAACGGTAAAGCAAAAGCGATTCGTTTTGCAACTTTAGAAGCGATTTGTAAGGCACTAGAGTGCCAACCTGGAGATATTTTGGCATATCAAAATGATGAAGACAACAAGTAGATCGATATGATTGATATCAATATATAAAGGAGAGCTAATTGTGAATTTAATACTTCAAAAGGATGAGTCACATTTTATAAAAGCCGTTAAACAACTTGTCCGCTTTGGTTTGGAGCAGGCTTTATCGTGTATTTTTCCTGTTGTGATTTTTGCCTCTTTAGCTTTTACTAAAATTGTACACCTACCATTATTGCCACGATATGATTGGTTACTTTTGATTTGTATTTTGATGCAATGGATCATGGTGCGTTCTAGACTTGAAACATTTGATGAATTAAAGGTAATCACACTATTTCACTTAATTGGACTTGCGCTTGAACTTTTTAAGGTACATATGGGTTCATGGGCATATCCTGGGGAAGGATACTCCAAATTATTTGGAGTGCCATTATATAGTGGTTTTATGTACGCAAGTGTTGCAAGTTATTTATGTCAAGCATGGAGAAGGATGAATGTTGAACTCATTAATTGGCCACCATTTTTTGTAGTTGCTTCACTTGCAGCAGCAATTTATTTAAATTTCTTTACGCACCATTTTTGGATCGACGTTCGTTGGTGGTTATCTGGACTTGTCATAATTGTTTTTTGGAAATCTTGGGTCATTTATGAAGTTCATGGGATTAAGTACCGTATGCCAATTGCACTCTCTTTTGTACTAATCGGATTTTTTATATGGATTGCCGAAAATATTGCAACGTTTTTTGGTGCATGGCAATATCCAAATCAGTCGGTTGCATGGAGTTTAGTTCATTTAGGGAAAGTAAGTTCATGGCTCTTATTAGTAATTGTGAGCTTTCTGATCGTAGCAACATTGAAGAGGGTAAAAGGAAAAAACACTAAAAAAGCAAAAATGTAAAAGTATTACTGTTTGGTATCAAAAAAATAACCTGTATCTTAGATTAACTAGTAATCTGATACAGGTTAATTTAATAATTTGTATCGTTAATATATTGCAATAAGATGCCTAAACCTAATATTTTTCCTACTTACCGATAAGATTCATAAACCCTTTGTATATTAGGAATAGGGAGAAAATTAAAATAGCTAAAATACCAATTAAATCTGTTAATGGCTCTACGCTAGATAAGAATGTACCTGCTAAAGGCATTTTGATTAAAGCAAAACCAGCAATAATACTAGCTAACATTAAAAAAATTCTTTCCATTTATTCATCCCTCCATTCAATACATTTTATGTGCAATCGAAATGTAAGTGCTTTCAAAGACAAGCTTTTAGAAAAAATGTGCGTTTGTCACGGAAAAATAAAGAGTGGGGCATTTAAGGTCCTATTTCATCTTTTAATAGATTGATATTCTAGTTTATTATTCAACCTTTTTGGTGTGAATCTAGGAAGGTCATTTCATTAAAGAAATTGAATACTATGTAAAAAAGACTATTTTTAGGAGGGTTTAATCAAAAGAATGAAACTGTTTAAGCTATCGTTTATCATATTACCTTTACTACTAGTTGCTTGTCGTTTTATCCCTACAGAAAGTCAATCAATTATAGAGTGGGTAGACTTTGTTAGATTAAATGGGGTTGAGTACAATGGCATACAATCGGGAATTTTGGCTAATGAAAAATTTATTGATGAAAAAGTAGGGGAAGTAAAATTTAAGGTAGCAGATCATGTTACAAATACCAGTTATAAAATAAAAGATGGGGATGCAGCATTTCATGAGAAAGGAACAGAAATTTATTCAATTAAAGATAATCCTGAATGTATTGCCATAAAGGACAAAACTGCATTAAATGGATATAAAATCTATTATGCAAGAGGAACAATTGATTATAAGTGGTATTTTAAAGATGTGCCAATCGAAAAAGTTAATCTGATTGAAATCTACCAATCTTATTCACCTGATGAGAAAAAAATATCAGAGATTAAAGAAAAAGAAAAAATAGTAAACTTTCTGGAAATCTTAAGCAACAGTAAAGATGATTTGAATTTTCAACCAATTCATAATGATACAGATTCTACACATTATGAAGTAGTATTGTATACAGGTGAGGCAATCGCTTATAAATATGCTATTGAATTTGACGGTGCTAACTATTACTGGCATCCATGGGATACGTCAATTTTGTCAAATGAAATAATGAAATTTTTACCAAATTAACTCGCAAATTAGTAAAGCGTGTTTTACTTTACATAATAATCTTATAAGTCGAAACATAAATTCATGATCTTCACTCACTTCGAAAAACTAGTCTTTGATAAAATATGTGAAAGTTTGATGAAATTAGAACATTTTTTATATTAAATTAACTATTAAAATGGTAAAATATGGTTATACTATATTAGAAAGCTGATTTTATTACGGAGGGACTATATTTGAGAAAGGCATATAAATTCTTGATTTTTGCTTCAATACTAGCTTTATGCTTAGGTGGATTTTATTTTGAAAAAATGAAGCACAGCAAAACGAAAAATGAAATATGGATTGGTTACAACTACACAAAATTTGGAAAAAATGTCATTAAATTTGAACCAGTGAAAGTAGAAAAACAAGAAAAATTAAATCAATTAGAAGAAATATTTTTATTTAGTAAAAAAATAGACAAACCAATTTTAGACTTATCTAAATATGATGTTCAGTTATCATTCAGAAGTCCAATAGATCAAACGGTTGAATACAGTTCATTACTTTGGTTCACAAATAGTGGTGCAATCATAAAGATTAATGGATTTAATGGATATCGAAGCATTGGTATTGAGAAAGCCAATTCAATAAAAAATATAATTAATTATATAGAGTTGTAATGATTACCTATTTTCTCGAAAATGTGTGACCATGGCAACTTATTTTTTTTGAGTTTTATAAGGAAGAATTGGTTGGATAGTTAGATGTGCAGTTCAGTAGTAGAAGAAATGATATAATATTGTTGTAGTTAGTATTACATGATAAAAATGATGGATTAAAGGAAACGGTGTAGTAGGAAAGTGAAGAAAGGAAGTGTGAAAGAGTGGAATTGGAAACAGTTATGCAGGAGCTTGAAGCACTTGGTAAGGAACGGACAAAAAAGACATACATAAGAAATGGTGCACATGAACCACTATTTGGGGTTGCAACAGGGGCAATGAAACCGATCGCTAAAAAAATTAAACTAAATCAACAATTAGCGGATCAATTATATGCAACAGGTAATTACGATGCCATGTATTTTGCGGGAATTATTGCAGAGCCTTTGAAAATGACTGAAGAAGATTTTGAGAGATGGATTGATGGAGCTTATTTCTATATGCTTTCTGACTATGTAGTTGCAGTTACTTTAGCCGAAGCAAATATTGCACAAGAGGTAGCCGATAAATGGATTAAAAGCGGAGACGAACTTAAAATGTCAGCTGGTTGGAGCTGTTACTGTTGGCTATTAGGGAATCGCTCGGATATTGATTTTGACTCGAACAAGATTTCAACTATGCTTGATCAAGTAAAAGATACCATCCATGAATCCCCTGAAAGAACAAAATCTGCTATGAATAATTTTATTTATACAGTAGCCATTTCATATTTACCTCAACATGAAAAAGCAGTTGAAACTGCAAAAGGAATTGGACCAGTCGAAATCAAAAAGGACAAGAAAAAAAGTACTATTTTACTTTGCTCTGAAAAAATTCAAAAAGATTTAGATAAAGGTCTATTAGGATTTAAGCGTAAACATGTGAGGTGTTAATGGATTGTAATGTCTTTTTTAGAAATATTTCTAGATAATAAAATTTCGATTATAGACTATTCTTGATTAGATGGAGAATCATTTTTAAAGATTAACTATATCACCGCAATGATCTAGATGAAAAAGAAGTTGTTTAAAATTACAAGATACTGAAATTCGGAAATAAATATACTGTATCGAATGACTTTAATTAAATAGCTGATTTTAAATTTTATATAAGTAAGAGTATTTGAAGAAGTACTCACAAAATTATTGGTAGATTGTAGTTTTAGGAAGTGAAAAAATGTTTACATATTATTCCATGCTCATAATTGGTGTCTTTTTAATAATAGGAGCAGTTTTTATATTTATTCCAATATTTATTGATCGAGAATATACATTAGTAAAAATTGGAAAAGGTCTTGGGTTTTTATTACTTGGTGCCCTAATTTTAGCGATTACACTTCCAAGTCTTAAATCTGTTGTGTTTAAACAATATGATGTTGTCAGTGGAAGATGTGTGATAGAAATTGATTCTTCAGGCCGTATTTCCGAAGCAAATTTTGATTTAATAGACCAAGATGAAATATTTACTTTCAAGGACATTCCTAAACTGGCTGTTTATGGGAAATCAATTCCATATTATTGTAAAGTGACAGTGACTAAAGATCATAATTTTGAAATTAGTTACAAAATATATGATATCGAAACAAGAAAATTAATTTTGACAAGTGAATAGTATTTATTTGAATAAACTATTCATTATACTAATCTAGATAAATACTCTATTATCCTTTTAGGAAAAGAGAGTTCAAAAAAGCTATAAAAAATAAAAATGTAAAAGGAGATCATAATGAAACAATTAATACCTACTTTGTATATTTTGTTTGGATTATTAATTGTAACATTAACTTACTTTTCTAATTTTGCTGGTCCAAGATATCTCACAAATATTGGTTGGATTCTTTTCGTTATTGGGATCATATACCCATTTTATAGCCGTGTTGTTAATTATTTTAAGCTTGAATTTGAAGATGAAAAAAGTGTATGACTACAACAAAAGGCTGCTTAGGTAGTCTTTTTATATGGAAACGGGTATCTACATTCGAATAACGATTAAAAAGTTTTTACATAGTGAGAATAAAGGCAATGAAGAAATTTTAAATTTTGGAATTGTTTAACCTCAACAACTTTCTAATGAATTTGATTATGAATAATTTAGAATAATCTAGTGATCAAAGTTGAAGTCGAAATTTATTGGAGTTAATAGGCTTTTTAATTAGTTAAATATAAATAAAGCCAAATTATGTGTTTAAGTTATTAGAGTAAAATAATTACAATAAACAAAAAAAAATAGAGGAATATCCTCTATTAAAATTCGAATTTATAAACCGCCAAGTGCTTTAATCGTTGCAGGTCCTACAATTCCGTCAACTTGTAAATGCTTAGCTTTTTGGAATTTGCGCACGGCTTGTTCAGTATTGTTCCCAAAGATCCCGTCGACACCCTTTGTACTATAGCCGAGTGATGTTAGCTTTTGTTGAAGCTTTTTAACTGTAGTACCACGACTGCCCTTTTTTAAGATCGTTCCACTTGGGATAACTGCATTAGAGTCACCACTACTACTTGTTATCTTATACCCATTAGCCTTTGCGATTGAGTCAAATGATTTACTTGAAGTTGTGATGACAACAGGTGTGCTCAATTTTACTCTAGCAAAAAGCCATTCTACTTCATTATCATACATTCTAACACAACCACTACTTACGTATTTTCCAATCGAGCTCGGATTATTGTTTCCGTGGATAGCATATGTAGTTCCCCATGTACCACGAGCATTTAATCCAAGCCAACGGTTTCCTAGCGGATTTCTAGGGTCCCCGCCACGAATGTTACCTTTATAGTAAGGTCTATTTACTATTTTATTTACAATTTTAAACTTACCTTCTGGCGTCAGAGATGGACTTCTACCTGTTGCTACTTTAAAAACTTTGTAGAGTTTCCCATTTTCATAATAAGCTAGTTGATTTGTTGCTTTGTTAATAATAATAAATTGAGATGTAGCTGCCTGGCTAGGTTTAATACCAAAACCAACAAACATAAAACAGGTTAAAATTAAAACAGTAAGCAGTTTTCTAATCAATACCTTCCCTCCCAGATCATTTTTTCAAAATCTTAATCAATTAATCCTATGATGATAGAGGTTGTCCATGTGTCAAATTTTTCAAATATGATAAAAATTATTAAAAAACATTACAATTGTAACGGTGTTTTATAGTCCATTTGATTTGTATAGTTAGATTAATAAACTTGTAAAAAAATGGTATATTTAAAGAAGTGAGGTGAAAAGATGAAAATTAATCAGTATATGCTCCAACTATCATTACTAATCATCATTATTTTTGGTGGGACTTTTATCATACACATTATTCGTACAGGTGAATTTTTGTTAGATCAAATGATTGGATGTTCAGTAGGAATCTTACTTCTATTGTTTTCTTTAATTTGGAGGAAATCTAGCAAGCTATCAAAGTGATATGAGTAATTGGACGCTATATTTAAAAAGAGTTAAAGGCTTTTTACATTAAAGATGTAAAAGGCCTTTTTTGTATGAAACTTAAAAGAAGGATTTCATTTTGTTTTAGGGAATATAGATACTAAAAAGATGAGGTGTACTTTAATTTGGATAAAGATAAAATTGAAAAATTGAAGACAGCAGGAATAATAATAGGTACCTTTGTTTTAACCCTCGGTATCATCATATCTATTGCTATTATTAATTTTAATCATGCTAAAGCACATCCAATTATAATCAAAATTCCTAAATCCAAAAGTACCATTACGCTGGTTAATAAAGAAGAATTAATGAATGTAGATTCAAATTTAAAAACTAGTGTTTGTGAAGTGATCGAACTTGCAAAAACAGATAATAAAAATCAGTATCAAATTGTATGTGATGATTCTGAGAAATACGGATTTACCGAAAAAGAAATAATAGATAAAAATTCCAACTCTGCCCTAAAAGTCGGTGACACTGTTTACTTAACGATTTATAAAGACGGGAAATTAATGGTGAAAATAGAAAATGAATAAGGTTTTAGAAAGCAGAAAAAATGTTCTACCAGTTTAATAATATGAAAAAAGGAACTTCAAATTAGTTGAAGTTCCTTTATATATTTTATGATCGTTTTTCTCCATTAATTGAATTCAGATAAATAAAAAAGAAAATGAAGTATGAAAAGAAGTAAATTTTAAACGCGTTGACTATGAAGAAAATTTATATGAAATACCTTTTTTAAAGTGGAAATGATGCTATTTTCGAAAATAATCAGAAAAAAAATAGGAAAAAGACATATTGAATGAATAGTTTTTTCAACGACACTCTCTCATCATTTTCAGGAATAGACATTTAGGACTAAATTTTGGAAATGTTTAACTATTAGTTATTTATACATGATATTATGAAAATGAAAGGTGGTGATATTGTGGTATGGTTTATTGTAATTTTAATAGTAGTAATTGGTATTATACTTATAATGAATGGCAATTCTAGCAATAACGAAGAAAAACATTCTCCTGAAGAAATCATAGAAATTGCAGATTTCGAACTTAAATTCAGGTCAGAAATTGCAAAAAATAAAATGTTATTAAAGAGTGGTAGAATAACAGATAGACAATCAATGGAATGGTCAAAAAACTTATTGGAAGAACACAATGAAATTCAAAGAAGATACAATGTAACAGAACAAGAAATGTCTGAATACTATGAACTTGTATATTCTAAATCAAGCGTGCGTTTATCATAATTAAAATTATTTTTAATCCTTAGTAAAACTAAGGATTTTTTAGTATTTCCTAAGTACCGAACAAACTTGATGTAATAAAACTAAGATGCTTGGCCAAAAACAATCCATATTAATGGAAGTATTTGAAGAGCATTTATCAGAAGCAATTCGTATATTTGAGCGAAATGCCCAGAAAGATGGTTTGCTTATAACGTATTCACGTTACATCGTTAGAGCACAACTATAATTTTAGGAGGATAATAAATATCCTCTTTTTTTTATTGAGTATAAAAGTATAAGTCAAATATTTTTATCTATTTGACTATGTAAAAAATTACCAAATTTTACATGGACTTCTAACATAATCAATATTTAATGTTGGTACATAAGATTATATTGGTATGAAAAATGGACAAGAATTTATTTCCAAATTGGTTCTTTAGTTAGAAAAGGTGATAATTTGGGTAAAGACAACAAAGAAAATAGAAAATCTTGTAATTGCAAAGATTGTAAATGTAAGTGTAAAGACTGCGATTGTAAAAGCTGTAAGAAACATAAGTGTAAAGACTGCGATTGTAAAAGCTGTAAGAAACATAAGTGTAAGGACTGCGGTTGTAAAGACTGTAAGAAATGTAAGTGTAAAGACTGTATATGTAAAGATTCGAAGGAATGTTACTGTTGTGATAAGTGTTGTAGGGGACCTAGAGGTAAAAAAGGTAAAACTGGTCCTCAAGGGGTGACTGGAGCAACCGGAGCAACCGGGGCAACTGGAGTAACTGGTATTGGGATAACGGGAATAACCGGAGCGACAGGAATAACTGGGATGATTGGCTCAACTGGCTCAACTGGAGTAACCGGAATAACAGGAGCAACAGGAGTAGCAGGAGCAACAGGAGTAGCAGGAGCAACAGGAACAACGGGAGTAACCGGAGCAACCGGGGAAACAGGAACAACAGGAGTAACCGGAGTAACGGGAGTAACGGGAGTAACCGGAGTAACAGGCTCAACTGGAGCAACAGGGTCATCCGGAGTAACAGGAACAACAGGAACAACAGGAACAACGGGAACAACAGGAACAACAGGNNACCGGAGTAACCGGAGTAACAGGGTCAACCGGCCCAACAGGAACAACAGGAGTAACCGGAGTAACAGGCTCAACTGGAGCAACAGGAGTAACCGGAGTAACGGGAGTAACAGGAACAACTGGAGTAACAGGTGAGACTGGGGTAACAGGGGCATCCGGAGTAACAGGAACAACAGGAACAACAGGAGTAACAGGGGCAACAGGGTCAACAGGAGCAATAGGAGCAACAGGGTCAACAGGAGTAACAGGGTCAACCGGAGCAACAGGAGCAACAGGGTCAACGGGAGCAACAGGGTCAACTGGAGTAACAGGTGAGACTGGGGCAACAGGGTCAACAGGAGTAACAGGTGAGACTGGGGCAACAGGGTCAACCGGAGTAACAGGAGTAACCGGAGCAACCGGAGTATCTGGGTCAA
>NZ_NUGT01000005.1 GCF_002574545.1 Bacillus sp. AFS055030 | reverse complement strand
GTATATTAATCTGTCGGAAAATTTAATAAAATTTAATTGTTAAGAGAAAAATAAAAATATTAATATAGGAAATTAAAAGTTTCTAATCATATAAATTTCTATTTTAAATAAAGCAGAACAGGAGATTTTATTATGAATTATGGCATGATGATCTTTCATCATCGAAAAAAATTAGGATGGACCCAGGAGAAATTAAGTGAAGGAATTTGCTCTGTTTCGCATTTAAGTAAAATTGAAAATGGTACAAAAGAGGCTGGTATAGAAACGATTGAATTACTTTTAAAAAAGATGCGAGTTGAAATAGATGAAAATGACAGTATAGAAAAAGTGAATGGTCAACTTAAACGATTATGGAATTCAATCGAACGAGCTGACTATGATTCTAGTAAAATGCTGTATGAAGAATTAATTAATCAAGAGGAAAGTATAAATTATACGAATATATCAAATGATTTTTGTATTACAATTTGGAGATATTATATATTTATAGAAGATCTTAAAATGGCAAAGAAAAAATGGAAACAACTTGAGATAAAAAGGAAGAAATTTTCCCAATATGAAACGATTAAATATTTGTTTACACTATCAATATATTACATAAAAGAAAAAAGATATAATGACTCTCTTCTAGTAATGGATGAAGTACAAGAAATTACGCCAAACCTTGAAATCGATTTCCAGGAATATTGCTTCTATAGAGCTTTAGTATATAGCTTTATAAATCAGACTTCCTTATCTATGTATTTTTGTAATAAGGCGATACCTATTTTTCTACAAAATAATAATATTAAACGGATTCTAGATGCAAAAATGTTGCTTGCACTTCAATTAATAAAGAGCAAATTCTTAGATCGAGCCGAGCAATTTCTAATAGAAATATTAGATTCTTCAGCCATATTAAGTGATAAAACAATACATATGAGTGCTTTACATAATTTAGGCTATTTATACTATCATTCTAATCAACATAAAAAAGCAATAAAGTATTATCAAGAATATTTAACGAATATACAGGAGGGGACTGAAGATTATTTTTTAGTCATTTCAAATATAGCGAATAATATGATGATCATGAACGATAACGAGACGGCTACTAAGCTGTTATGTAAGAATCTCTCTAAAATAAAGGATAAAAATAGTGCATCTTATATTCGAATGAAAGTTTTATTACTAGAAGCGAAAAAAGACGAAGCAAATTTAGTTAAATATTTACGTGAAGTTGGCTTACCATTATGGGTTCAAACCAATGATTATGAAAAATTAATCAAATACTATGATGTTGTTACAAATTACTACGAAAAACACGAATCATTAGAAAAACAAAACATGTTATATAAAGAATACAATAGCACTCTATTAAAAATTATCGAAAGCAGGAAATAACATGATGAAAAGACTATCCAACATTATAACAATATTTTGTTTGTTCACTGTTCTATCTATTAATTATGGTCCTAATTTAGTTTCCGATGGTTATGAGACTTCAATTGTTTCAGATAACCCAGGAACGCAGACGAACTCAGATGATATTAATCAAAATGAGTCTACAGATGAAGGGTTTCAACCATATGATCGATCAACTCGTTCTTTGGGAGATGAGCCGATTCATCCTAAAGTAGAAAAATTATTATTTATTCGAAACTAAATATATCCATTAATAAGTATCATACATTTTGTGTGGTACTTTTTTAATTAGGAGGTAGGAAGGCAATGTCTTTTGAACAATGCTTTAAAATAAATAAATTAATGCAGGATTTTAATAAAGGCTGGTATATAGCTGGAGGATGGGCGATTGACCTTTTCTTAGAAAAAAAGACAAGAAATCATCATGATCTTGAAATCGTCATTGCACGAAATGATCAGCTATGTCTTAAAGAGTATTTACATAACTGGACGTTTAATAAAGTCTTTAGAGGCAAATTATCAACTTGGGAAAATGAATATTTAGAACTACCTATTCACGAAATACATGGCGAAAATGATAAGACAAAAGATGAATTAGAAGTTTTATTAAATGAAATCGAGTTAAATGAATGGAAGTTTAGAAGAGATAAATCGATTACATGTAAGCTTGACTCACTTTATAGTGTTTCAAATGAAGGGATTCCTTACTTGAATCCAGAAATAGTGCTTTTATATAAGGTTCGTAATACGAGAGAAAAGGATCATCAGGATTTTAAAAACGTGAAGGATTATTTAGATTCCTCACAGAAAACATGGTTACGTGAAGCGATCTTGATCCATCATCCTAATCATGAATGGCTTGAAGATTTAAAATAAAAAGATGTTATTTTTTAGATTAAAATAGACCGGGAAGTAATTACCCGGTCTTTCTTACTTTTTGTAGTTTAGTATAAGCTATTAATTTCATTAGCAGCCTGTATCCCTGATTCAATTGCACCTTGTATCCATGCGTGAGAACGAGAAGTGTGCTCCCCTGCAAAGTGTAATCTTCCCTCAGGACTGCTTATATAAGAATTCAGTTCTTCCTCTTGTCCCGGTTCAAAAAATGTAAAGGCACCAATTGAAAATGGATTTTGACTCCAGCTAAAGGAGGTTCCAGCTACATATTCAGAATAAACTTGTTTACCCCAAATCTTAGCCAAGTCCCGTAAAGCATACTGAATGCGTTCTTCTTCAGTTAAAGCACTCAATGTTAGCGCCTCATCAGACCATGTATAGCTTGCATTCACTACTGCACTACCAGTGTTACCAAACCCTGTACTAGGATAGAGTGAAAGTCTGGTAGGCAAATCGGTTGTTGACATACCACCGAATTGACCATATTTCTCCCAAAATCTACTTTTAAACTCGATTCCTATTTTTGTTGCAGACATGTAGTTTATTTCGCGAATTGCTTTTCGTTTGTAATAAGAAATCGAATGGAATGGTTTAATCTCCACAAATCTTAAGAGTGAAAATGGTATAGCTATGATGGCAAAATCAGCGTTCATACTGTACTGGCTTGAGGTATTTTTGTCAGTTGTTTGGATTGTTATGGAATTACCATTTTGAATAATTTTCGTCAGTTTTTGATTTAATCGAATAGTATCTTTTAATTGAGGAAGAAACGCTTTTGGTAATAAGTCCATTCCTCCTGTTATTTCATAAAATTTCGTTGCGGATTTAAAAGCGACTTGTTCCCTCAATACTTCTAAAAAGGACATTCCCATAAATGCTTCAAAATCTAGTAGTACACCAATCATATCAACTGCACCTACTGAAAAGTATGAATTTAAAAAGGAACCAAATGAAATATTACCATACCCTTTTTCGACGATTTCCCAATTCGTTATTGGATTTTGATTAATAAAGTTGATAAATGGCTGCAATGCTTGATCCAATAATACATCTGATGTTTTTCCTTTTTCGTTTGCTGCTACTGGAAAGTTTAATAGATCGGGATTTTTTTTATAGTTAGCTTGATTCGTTTTTATTCCATTTACATAAATGAGATCGTTTGGCGTTTCATTAATAAATTCATTTACTGGCAAGTTGAATTTTCGAATATATCCTAATGTTAAATGATGGATATTTGGGATTCGTAATGGACCAGCATTTAAATATAGTCCATCACTAAACGGGGCACGCAAAGTATAAGCGCGACCTCCAATTCGATCATTTGCCTCTATAATGGTGACATGGTGTCCTGCATCCTTTAACAATGAAGCTGCTGTCAAACCGGCCATTCCAGCACCAACAATCACTACTTTTTTGGGGAATTCAGTTTTTCTAAGTCCGTTTTGAATAATTAAAATCATTTGTTCAGTTGTTAGTGGAGAACTTGTCATTTATTCTCCTCCTTTACAATTCCTTCGTTATACTGTATTCGCATTCAAGAAAACGTATGTAATTGATTGATTTAAATTTGAAGGTGTATTATTAATCTTTTTTATAACAATTAAAGGAGAATGCTGCCAGAAAATATAATAATAGGATATCTCCTTCTTTTATTACTTTCATACTTTGGTCGTAGACAGATTGATACTGCAGGATGTTATCTAGATTTTTTAATTTCCATAAAATGAGATTAGTAGAAGTTTTCAATTGGAGGTTAAAAAATGAAAAAAATATTTATTGCTGCTTTATTAATAATTACATCAGTATTCGTTTTTGCTAGTTGTTCAATTTTTAACAATGAAAAGGTAAAAGAAGAAACTGTTACTATTCATAAAGATCAAGCTAAAAAATTGGATGTAAATTTAGATTTAGGTGCCGGAGTAATGAATGTTTCAAAAGGTACAAAAAATTGGGTAGACGGTACGATTGAATATAACAATATATATTTAAATCCAGATGTATCATATAAACTTAAAGATTCCACGGGAGAAGTAAGAATTGACCAATCTAAAAAGCATTTTCCAAAAGTGAATATTGGCAAATATAAGAATGAATGGAATTTGAAGCTTTCAAATAAACTTCCGGTTGATTTAAATGTGAATACAGGCGCATCAAAAACAAATCTTGATTTACGTGGACTGGATTTAAATAAATTAGAAATCGAGGCTGGAGTCGGAGAACTAAATGTTAATTTAGGTGGACAATGGAATAAAAGCTTCGATGCAAATATTGAAACTGGCCTTGGGAAAACGACCATCGTGTTACCTTCTGATGTAGGTGTAAAGATTAATTTAAGCAAGGGAATTGGCAAGGCAAATATTGCTGATTTTATTTCGAAAGGTAATGGTGTTTATGTTAATGAAGCATATGAGAACGCTGATGTTAAATTAACAATAAATATGGACTTAGGTGTAGGAGAGGTAAACTTTAAGGTAGATTAATAATCAATTTGAACGTAATAGAAAAATAGTTTCATATATATTTTTATTTTTAAGGAGGAATTCAATGATAAAAAACGCAGTTGAATCAGTAATTGATTGTATGGCATCAGGTAAGGGGATGTCTGATCTACAAAGAATTCAAACAGAACATCGTTTTAAATTAGTTGAGTTTTGGAATATAGAAATGGGAAGTAAAGTATTAGAAATAGGTTGTGGTCAAGGAGATACGACTGCCGTTTTAGCTTATAGTGTCGGGGAAAATGGACTTGTTCATGGTATTGATATTGGCCCAAGAACATACGGAAGTCCTATTTCATTAGGGGATTCAGCAGACTTCTTATTACAATCGAATTTAGGTAATCAATTAAAAATGGAGTTTGAAATTGACATATTATCGTCAACTGTTGATTTTCGTGAACATGAGTTTGATTATATTGTTATGTCCCACTGTTCCTGGTACTTAAAATCAAAAGAAGAATTGATTGCTGTCTTAAAAAAGATTAAAAAGTGGGGTAAAAAATTATGCTTTGCTGAATGGGATACTAGAATTAGTTCAATTGAACAATATCCACATTTATTATCTATTTTAATTCAGGCTCAGTATGAGTCATTAAAACAGAATAGTGAATCAAACATTCGCACCCTATTTACTCCAAATGATATTAAAAATATTTGTGAAGATTCAGGATGGAACATAATGAATGAAACAACGATAAACTCCCCAAATTTACAAGATGGTAGCTGGGAAGTTAAAAAGACTTTAGAAGATATAGATATCGAACTAAATAATATTGAAAATTTACCAAGTAAATTAAATGAACTAATCCGATCAGAAGTAAAAATGCTAGAAGAGTCTATCACTTCTATTGTAATCAAACCTTTATCGGTATTTGTATTTGTAGCGAAATAAAACTTCAAAATTTAAAATGAAAAAGCATCTAATTTTTTAGATGCTTTTTTTTACTATTGAGGATGATAGTTTCTATGATAAATATATGGAAAACTTGGGTAGTAATACGGATACAAGTATATTGCTTCAACTGAAGAAAGTGGTACAGTGACTTTTTTATATACTCGGTATCTAGGGCTAAAAGTTTCACCACTGCTTTGTCTTACTTCAAAATATCGTGATTCAGGTGCGGCGAGGTCTTGTGGGACGAGTAAGTCCGCGCTACTCAAATTGTTATCTAATAATACCCCTTCTAATAATGCTCTTTCAGAAGTTTGAAACACTACATGGCATAGTTTATATTTTTTACATTTATCTTGCATATTTCGAATATGGTAATTTTCCATGGAATCCCTCCCATTTATATTCATTACTAAATGTATGATTTCAGATAAAGCACTAGAATATTGTCCAAACTATTAATGATCAGAACATAGATTAAAAAAGAACAAGATGTTTCCAAGTTGTAAATTTTTTGCATTTATATGAAAAACGTTTAGTAATTCCATACTGAGCCATCTATAATTTTTTCTAAGGAAATTATTAATAATCAAAAAATAAAATATAAGGAATAAAGATAAAAACATAAATTATGAATTTAGGTGAGGTAATTGCAAGCGAAAGTATTAATTGTAGATGATGAAAAAAGTATTGTAGATCCATTAACTTACGCATTTCGTAGAGAAGGATTTATCGTAGAATATGCATTTAACGGAAAAGAAGCATTGGATAAGATTCCAGCTTTTAAACCGGATATTTTAATATCGGATATTATGATGCCTGTAATGAATGGTTTAGACTTATGTAAACAAATAGGAAATAAAGAAGGACTTGGCATTATTTTACTTACAGCTAAAGATGATATTATTGATCGAGTTTTAGGATTAGAGTTTGGAGCTGATGATTATATAACAAAACCGTTTGATATTAGGGAATTACTTGCTAGAACTAGATCTTTACTCCGAAGATTAAAAAAACAATCTTCACTTGATGAAAAAAAGAGCATTTCAATTAATAAGCTACAAGTAATTCCTGCTCAAAGAAAAGTGATAGTTGATGGAACCAATTTAGAATTAACCCCAAAAGAATTCGACCTTCTTGTTTTATTAATTTCTAATATTGATCGAATTTTTAGTAGAGATGAATTATTAGATTTAGTGTGGGGAATGGAGTATATCGGTGGAACGAGAACTGTCGATATTCATATCCAACGTTTACGTAAGAAGCTTGGTAATTCTTATCAACATTTAATTCACACTGTTTTTGGAGTCGGATATAAGATATCTAGTGAAACTAAATGAAATTAAGTATAAAAGTTAAGTCGAGCTTGTTTTTAGCTATGCTATTAATTGGAACTGTCATTGTATTAAGTATATTAGTTTTACAAGGGATCAAACAAAACCAGCAAAAACAAACTGAAGAAACTCTTGCTAGGCAAAGTAAATTAGCAAATGTATATGTGAAGCAAGTTTATTTAAGTCAAACATCGGAGAATCCTCAAGATTTTTTTAAACGATATGGTCGGGAAATCGCTAGACAGATTGGGATTATTAGTAGTCTTCATGTCACAATTTTTAATATGGATGGAAAAGTTGCAGGTGACTCTCTTCCTTTACAATCTACAAGAGATGTAGGAGATACGTTAAGTTATGCGCTAAAAGGTAAAATTGCATATCAGGAGAGTGGCGAAACATTATCTTATTTTGCACCTATTTATAATGCTAATAAGCAAATAGGAGTTGTTCAGTTCGATTATTCATTAATTAATAATCAGGAGTTTTATGATAGTACCATTAAACTGTTTACAAAAATTGGTTTAATAACGACAATTCTTAGTTTTATTATTGGATATTTCTTTTTTAATACTCTTGTTATGAGTATTTTAAAACTTAGGAAAGTAACGGAGGAAATTAAATTAGGAAACTATCCTGACCGGCCTACTTTAAGTCGAAAAGATGAGCTTGGTTATTTAAGCCAAGCGATCTTTTACATGAGTAATGAAATTCAACATAATATAAAAGGCATTCAACAAGAAAAAGAAAATCTCCAATTAGCTGTTGAAAAGCTTAAAGTTTTAGAAAAACAACAAAAGCAATTTATTGGATCAATTACTCATGAGTTTAAAACCCCACTGACTGTAATAAGGGCTTATATCGATTTATTAGACATGTATTCGGATGATCCAAAATTATTAGAAGAAGCAATTAGTAATATAGGAAAAGAATCACTTCGACTTTATGATATGGTTGAAAAAATATTAAAATTAGCAGAACTTGAGAAATATGACTTTGAAATTATAAAAGAAAAAGTCGATGTATTTTCCCTTTTAGAAGACATCTGTTTAAGAATGAAAGGGAAAATGACTAAGTTTGGCTTATCAATCCGCACAAATTTTGAACATGCAACCATTCTTATTGATAAAGAAAGCTTTACATTAATCATTATGAATTTATTAGATAATGCGATTAAATATAATAAAACGAATGGTGAGATAAACGTTTCAAATAGGGTTGAAAATGATCGCTTAGTTATTAATATATCTGATACAGGGATTGGTATTTCCTCGGAATTAGTGGAAAAAATATTTGAACCATTTTTTACCGTAAATAAGGACCGTTCGCGTCAATCTGGGGGATCTGGTTTAGGGCTTGCTTTAACAAAAGATTTAATTGAAAAGCAAAATGGTACGATTCGTGTTGAATCAACAGAAGGTAGTGGATCCAATTTTATCATTACATTTCCGTTAGTTAAGTAAAAGTTTACAAATTGGAAACATGAAAAGGTAAAAATTGAAACAACTTAAACGTATCATAAAATCGAAAATAGGAGAGTGATGCGATGTTTAACAAGTGTTTGATGAAAGTATTTTTTCTAGTTAGTACATTTCTACTAATAACTGGATGTCAAAATCAAAATGAAGATATAGTGATTGAAAAAAAACATAAAAAAATTACCGTATTAACAGGAAATGAAGAGGTTGTAACAAACGAGTTAGCCCTTGAGAAAATAGATCGTTATGAAGGGATTCGTGGGACGGATTGGTTGGATGATCATACGATTTTAACTGAACAAAAAAATACGAAATTACCAAAATCAGTTATGACAGATAATGGTGAGTATACTTATCCCATTAATTTATTTTCATATGATCTAAGCACGAACAAATCGAAAGTATTAGCAAGTGAGGAACATGACCAAGTAGGAGCCGTTATTTCACCTGATAAAAAGCATATTTTTTATAAGATAACAGAGGATGGAACTTCTGGTACTGGCTATATTATAAATTCTGAAGGAACCGGTAAGGTTAAAGTGTCAGAGCCGGATACCATTTTTGCATTTGCGACAGAGGGACGATGGATCAATAATGAAACAATCATTTATTCAACAATATTTCAGCAAATGTTTTCAGCTGATATTAATGGACAAGTAAGAAAGATTGATGCTAACTCTGATAAAGTTAATTTAATTAGAAAAAAATACAACGAGCATAAAGTTGAATGGGTTATTCCGTCTCCTGATCAAAAGCAATTCGCTATTGTTAGAAAAATTGCACCAACTAAAAGAGAGTTGTTTATTACCGATGAAAATGGAAGAAAAACAGTATCTTTAGCTACTGGAACTCAAATTTTCGGTGCAGGTTGGTCGCCAAACTCCAAAACATTAGCTTTTTCCGTAATTTCGGAAGATAAGGGAGAAAGAGGATTATTCGTAAGCGATGTCAAATCTAGAAAGATAACACAATTATCGACTGATTTAGACGAGCTTGCTGGACCAATTACTTGGAGTCCATCTGGTAAAAAACTATTGGTTTCTAAAGTGATATTAAAAGAGCGTCTAAATGAATTTGTGTCTTATGTATTAACGTTGAAAAATTAAGAAACGAAATAGTTTCTTCTATAGGAAAGTGAGAGAAATGCTCACTTTCTCTTTTTTCACTTTAAGAAAGGATACGAAAATATATTTCCAGTATAGAGATAAAAAGGAGAAATAAAAACATATGAGGAGTCGGAAGGATAAAAGTACTGAAAAAAGAAAAAGTAAAAAAATAGTTATATGGATTATGACATTGTTTCTATTTGGTTGTTTATCAGGATTTAGTTATTTTATTTATAAGAAAGTTTATGAAGAAAGCAATTTAGTAAAAAACGAAACTAAAAATAAAGTAGTGGAAAAACCAAAATCGATTAATAAGCCAGCTACAAAGCCACCAGTTCAAAAGCCAGAAAATAACAATACTACAATACCAAAAAATATAGAAACGTCTATTAAAATTAGTGCAGCTGGTGACTTTACACTTGGATTTGATGAAGATTTTCAATATGTTAATTCTTTTCCAGCAGAAGCAAATAAAAATGGATTAGCTTATTTTACAAAAGGGCTAAATAATATCTTTAAACAAGATGATTTATCAACTGTTAATTTAGAAACGACGTTAACGAATTCAAAAATTAAGGCAACTAAAACATTCCGTTTTAAAGGTGATCCTTCTTATGCCAAAATATTAACGTTAAGTGGGATTGAAGCAGTCAATTTAGCCAATAACCATAGCCATGATTATTTGCAAAAAGGTTTTGAAGATACAATTAACAATTTAAAAAAAGAAAAAATAGGTTATTTTGGCTATAACGATCAATATGTAACGACGATTAAAGGGGTTAAAGTTGCTGCACTAGGATATGAAGGTTGGAATGATTCACCTGACTTAAGGATTAAAATTAATAATGATATACAAAATTTAAGAAAAAATGGTGTAAAAATCATTCTAATCCATTTCCATTGGGGAATCGAGCGAGACTATGTACCAAATAGTACTCAAAAGAATTTGGCCCATTATGCAATCGACCATGGAGCTGATTTAATACTTGGCCATCATCCACATGTTGTTCAAGGAATCGAAGAGTATAAAGGAAAATTTATAGTATATAGTTTAGGGAATTTTATGTTCGGCGGAAATAAAAACCCTAAAGACAAAGATACATTTGTTTTCCAACAAACCTTTCATCTAAATAATGGGATACTCACAAATCAAAAAGAAATAAAAGTTGTTCCATTTTCAGTTTCTTCAGTATCTTACCGAAATAATTACCAACCATTACTTTTAAAAGACCCTGAAGAACAAAGAGTTAAGAAAAAAATAATTTATGTTTCAAATAAGATTCATGGATCTAGTTGGACTCAATATGAAAAATAAGAAAGCAATCCTTGAATGGGTTGCTTTCTTTAATATACCTTGGATTTTTAAACCAAAAGTTATCTATACAAGATATTTTTTGCAATAATAATGCTATTTTTTGGAAGGGATTTCTTCAGTTATAACGAATTATTCTTATATAACGAATGAAAAGAATACCCTAATAGTAAGTTGATTGCCAAATAAAATTTAGGAGGAATAAGAATGAATCTACAGCTTATTGAATTCCTTAGTATTATTTTCGTATCCTTGATTTTATCTGTTTGGGTAGAAGTTAAAATGCAAAATAAAACACAGAATGTATTAGCTACAATGTCGATTGCATTTAATATTAACCTATTCATCCTAGGCATTGCGAGTATTTGGTGGATCCTTAATGCTAGTGATAACGCAAGTGTGATTTCAGGTATTCAGTTATTATTAGCAGCATTTTTAGGAAATTTATTAATTAATATCGGTGTATTCTTCTTTGTTAGAAACAAGGTAGTTTCGAAAATTTAATTTGATCGATTAGTTTGTTAAGATTTGATAGACATAAAGTAAAACCTAGCATTACTCTATTTTAAATGAGTAATGCTTTTATTTTTGCAGTGTTAACAAATTTTGCAGTGTTAACAAAGTAGAAAATGAGGAGAAATCATGAAATTATACATTAGTCATATGACACAGTCTTTCGCTACTGATATTCTTAATTGGAGTTATGATCCACCTTACGATTTTTATAATAATGAATTAAGTCGAGAAGGATTAGCTGAATTGTTGAATAATCAGTATTTTGCAGTAATCAACCAAGAAGAGAACTTGATTGGCTTTTTTTGTATCGGGCAGTCGGCACAAGTACAAAAAGGGAACGAGTTTGGTGTTTATGAAAAAAGGATGGTTGATATCGGATTAGGAGTTAGACCTGATTTAACGGGAAAAGGATTTGGGAGTAAATTTTTTAAATTTATTCTTGGAGAAATTCAAGGGATGACCAATCTTTTCACATTTAGATTAACAGTTGCTAAGTTTAATAAAAGAGCGATTCGGCTTTATGAAAATTTTGGATTTAAAGTGGAAAATGAATTTTGTACTGAGCGTGCTGAATTTATCACAATGGTAAGATCACAATGACATTACGCCTGACTTTTAATCATAATTTAACAACTTAAGGAAAAAAATAAGTTCGTAATAATAGATTGACATAAAACCAAATGGTTGTATATAATTTTAAATGTAACCAAAAGGTTTTATATTGATTGGAAAGAAGGGTCAAAATGGGCGTACAAAATCAAGTTGAAGATATTAAGCAAACCCTTATCTATAATGCACCTATTCAAAAAGTCTGGGAGTTCGTCTCAACATCGGAAGGTATATCTGCATGGTTCATGCCAAATGACTTTAAACCAGTCGTAGGTCACGAGTTTCATTTGCAAGGTCCATTCGGTCCATCACCTTGTAAAGTTTTAGAAATAGATGAACCAAATCGAGTATCGTTTACTTGGGATGTTGATGGTTGGGTAGTATCGTTTAATTTAAAAGAGCTAGGAGATCAAACTGAATTCACACTAATCCATAGTGGATGGAAAACAGCAGATGAAATTCTACCAAAACCAAACCAAAAAAGTGGTATTGTCCGCGACAATATGAATGGTGGTTGGGCTGGCATTGTTCAGAAGCTTAAAAAGGTTGTTGAAAACTAGTGTCTAATTCTGCACAAAAATATGACGTATTTCAAGCGATAGCCGATCCTACTAGAAGAGAAGTACTTAAATTATTAGCTAATAATGAATTACCGATTTCAGAGATATCAAGTAATTTCCCGATGAGTCGAACAGCAATTGCAAAACATCTTCATATCCTTTCAGAAGCTGAATTGATTAGTGGAAGAAAAGTTGGCAGAGAAAGAAGATACAAACTACAACCAGATGCATTTTTAGAGATTAAACAATGGTTATCATATTACGAGCAATTTTGGACAAATAAATTATCCATCTTACAACATTTGGTTGAAAATAAAGAAGAGCAAAGTATAAAACTAGTTAAATCAACTATAGACAGTAGTAAAGAGTAAATTCGGGGCGAATCTAATATAGGTTCGTTTTTTTTGCATAGACATTTTTAATTATACCTATATAATAAACTAATGTGGCAAAAAATTATTATGAATGAATAGGATCATACTTGAGGAGTTAAGCAATGCATAAAGGGATATATATTTTAGCAATTGCAACATTTGTCGCAGGAACCGTTGAGTTTATTATTACAGGTTTACTGTCAATGATTGCAGGGGATTTACATGTTTCAGTTGGTGCGGTTGGTCAACTAGTTTCAATTTTTTCAGTCGTATTTGCATTTGGGGCTCCTATTTTTATAGCACTCACTTCAAAAATAGAACGAAAAAAATTACTATTAATCGCATTAACAGTATTTTTCGTTGGAAATATTCTTTCCATCATTAGTCCGAATTTCACTGTATTATTAATCGCTCGTATTATACTTGCAGCAAGTTGTTCAGTTGTAATTGTCGTTTCAATAACGACTGCAGCAAACATCGTTTCTCCTGAAGTTAGAGGCCGAGCAATTGGAGTTATTTTTATGGGGATCAGTTCATCTCTAGTATTTGGTGTTCCATTAGGTACGGTGATTGGAGAAAACTTTGGTTGGAGAATGACCTTTGTCTTAGTCGGTTTATTAAGTTTATTGGCTATGTTAGGGATTTATAAATTCTTACCGAAAGTTAAAGGACAGCCTACAATTCCATTGATTAAGCAAATAGCAACACTTAAAAATAAACGTATTTTATCGATTCAACTAATTTCTTTTTTACAATTAACAGGGCATTTTACAATTTATACTTACTTTACACCATACTTAATGAAAACGATGGGATTGTCTACTAACATGATTAGTATTGTTTTACTAGTATTTGGTATGGCAGGAATTTTAGGTGGATGGTTAGGTGGGTGGTCTACTGATAAATTTGGTGGAAGTAAGACATTGGTGTTTAATTTAGGGTTATTAGCTATTTCTATTTTAACTTTAACATTCGCACCTAGTTCAATTATAAGTTTATTTATGATCGTTATTATTTGGGGAACTGTGTCTTGGTCAATTAGTCCAGCGATTCAAGATAGTTTAGCGAGAGTGGCAAAAGATTCTGCTGATATTCAAGTTGGGTTAAATAACTCATTTTCTCATTCGGGGATTGCTTTAGGTTCAAGTTTAGGTGGAATCCTAATTACTCAGTATGCAGTAACAATGAACGCATTAGTAGGAGGTATTATTGTTATTTTTGCATTACTTTCTGCTATTTATTCTTTTGCTCTGACAAACAAGGTGAATGAGCGTAAGTTAATATAAAATAAAAAATGCTTGGAGTTTATTACGCTCCAAGCATTTTTAATAACAATCTTTGTTGAATAAAGACGTGGCATTCTATCCCTTCTTTTGTTGAAGACGACCTTCAGCAATCGAGTGTGCCTCTTCAATGAGTTGTTTCACTTTTTCTAAATTTTTGCCCTTAGGATTAAGGATGCAGATAAAGTGTTGCTTTGCATAATGAGGGTGTGGGAGAAACACATTTAATAATGAATAATCAATATCCCCTTCCAATTGATAAATGTTGAGTTTGTTGTATGTCTCTTTGCTTATTCCGATATTGATGCGAAATACTCCATTCCGTTCAAGATTGGACACATTATCAAAATCATTGTCTGATTTGGCAATGGTTACGAATGGTAAACGGTGGTCATCACCAACAAAGAAAATTTTTTAATATTAACATAAATAACCATTTTACCCTTATAAAATTTCAGCACATTATTTAACTTAGGGTTTTATAGGATTGTTTTTTATTATTTATTTTTTAAGAATTGGACATTCTAATAATGTAGTTTTGCGGTATAAAACTAATCTTAATTAGAAGGTGATTTGTATGGAAAATAAACCAGCACATTTTGATGGCAGTGGAATGAATGAAGAAGCATTAGATCAAAATTACCAACAAGAGGATTATGAAGTAACAGATGAAATGAGAAATAACATAAGCGGAAATCCATATTTTTTTGAGTGAATTTGTAAGCGGTACATTTGGTATCGCTTTTTTTTTGCATTTTTTTGAATTTGTCTATGTTATTTAACTCCTTAATCAAATATGATTTATAGAAGAAGGAGGGATCATAATGAGTTCATTTGCCAAGATGCCAAAACCTCCATATTATGCGGTAATTTTTTGTTCTAAAAGAACTGATGGAGATAATGGGTATAGTAAGATGTCTGAAAAAATGGTTGAATTAGCAACGAGTCAACAAGGGTTTCTAGGGGTTGAAAGCGCTCGTGATGATGGGATGGGGATAACGGTTTCATATTGGGAGTCATTGGATGCTATAAAGGCATGGAAAGAGAATGCAGCGCACAAAGTTGCTCAAGAGCGTGGGAAAAAAGACTGGTATGAATCATTCGCATTAAAAGTGTGTAAAGTTGAAAGAGATTATTATTTTGAAATGGAGTGATTAGATTAAAAGAACTAAAATAGAAAATGTAAAAAAATAAAATAATTGGAATATATTTGAATGAAAATGATAGTTATTATCAATACTATAAATAAGAAAGGGCAACCATCGAAATAGGTTACCCTTTTAGCAATTACATTCCAGCTTCAAATGTTTTACAATCTGTTTCAGCATTATTTCTAGCTTGTTTCCCTTTATGGCTCACAACATAAATGGAATCTGCACTACATTTGTTTCCAGAAGCCCAATATTTACAGTTATCAACTTCGCAAAGAACATCTTTTGCCATTATAAGACACCTCCCTTAATTTTATCATTTACATTAATTAGGGGATTGATACATCGATAATCGCTTTTTTAGTGTAAATTAATTCAAGCGAGGATCTATATAAGGCAAATTTAAAACCTTAGCGAATTCGGTAAGGATTTTTTATTGTGCACTCTTTGACCTTGGTTAAATACATTGGAAATTGAATATAATATCTTTAACTTTTTAATACAATTCTTTTATTTTATAAAGTTAAAATCCAAAGACTAAGCTCAACATGTATTTTTCTTTAACTTTAACTTATCTTTTCAGGCTGGGATGGATAAAGATAAAATTGTATACCAAAATCAGGTATTTATGGTATAATTCCTTATAAATCACACTAAAAAATATCATTTGGTATACCAAGGTTAAAGGGAGGATGGTGATACAGTTGTTGAAGTATGTGTTTGGAATCGTAATTTTTTTCTATTTATGTTCCTCTTTGTTTCAATGGGATTTACAATTTATTATTTCTTCTTTATGTGCCTTTATTGTTCTTTATACGATGTTTACTGTTAAATCGCTAGTTAGAACAATAGGAAGTATTTTTTTACTTATTGGATGCACTCTTCTTTGGAGAAGCAATGCAAGTATAAAAGAATATATCCTTTCATTCGGTCCAATGCTTGATTTGCTTACTTTGTTTGCAGTAATTCCAATATTAGGTTTTCCGGTTAAACTAGGTGGTTATGCAAAGGGCATTCAAGCGATTATACAGAAAAAAGTAAAAACATCTGGTCAATTGTACATAATGACATCAGGAATTTCATACTTTTTGAGTATGTTTATGAATTTGGCAACTCTACCAATGACATATTATTCTATTCAACCATCTTTAAGTCTTTTTTCTATAAAAAAAGAAGATCGTTTTATGAGTCGAGCCATTACCCATGGATTTGCGATGCCTCTACTATGGGCACCCATCACACCAATCGTAGGTATTGTAATTGGGGTAACTGGGGTAAAGTGGGCATCTATTTTACCATACGTATTACCATTAAGTATTTTAGGGATTGTGTTAGATTGGGTATTGGCATCAAGGAATTCACGGAAAAATGTTACGAAAGGGCATAGAAATGATTTAGTAACAGATGAAACTGCTGCTTCACTAGAAGGTGTGGTTACACAGGGAAAAGTTTTTCATATTATCATAGCTATTATTCTATTCAATCTTATCATTTCATTTGCAGAACATCTTTTTTCCTATTCTTTTGTTATTATCGTATCAATTCTAGTCATTCCGTTTGCGCTTGGTTGGTCGCTACTGATTAAGCAACATATTGCATTTTTACATAGTTTTAAGGACTATTTTCATACCTATTCTTTTAAAATGAAAGACCAATTTTTTATCTTTTTGTCAGCTGGTTTTTTTATTTCTGTTGTAAAAGATACGAATATTAATGAAACAGTAAATATTGCAGTCACTCATTTTAAAGATAGTGTAGGACCAGAGGTATTTTTAATTCTATTACCGTTAATTCCGTTAGCATTTGCGTTCACAGGGCTACATCCTGCTGTAACCTTAACGTTAATGGCTGAAGCGCTTGATCCACAAAGCTTAGGTATTTCACCGTATATTTTAACCGTGTCATTACTTGCCGGAGCCATTTCTGCGTTTTTAGTAGGTCCATACAATGCGACGATTGGATTAATGTCGAGCATCGTTAAAGAGAACTCATTTAAAGTATCGAATTGGAATATTCCATATACAATTAGTTATCTACTTATTGTCATGTTTTACTTGTTTGGTTTAGAGTGGCTTATTTAGAGGGATCAAAAAGACAACATGCTAATTGTTGTCTTTTTTTATTTATAAAATTAAGAAATAGCACTGGATCAGTGCTATTTCTATGTAATCTATACTGTTAGAATGTCTGACTTCACTAATTTGGAATGTTGAGAGTCTTCACTGTTTCCTTGAGCTTTTACTATTTCGTATAATTCTTCATGTGCTGCTTCGATCGTTTCAAATGTCTCAAAGAACTTTACGCGAATTTCATTCACGTATTCTTTTCCTTCATACTTTTCGTAAAGTTTAATTTTAATATTGTCATCTAACACTTCAGCAATTGTATATTTAGCTTTTAGTTCGTTGAAAAAGTAAAAGTGGTATGTTTCGAGTGCCTTTAATCCTTCGTTATCCACAATCGTTTGAAACGTGTCTTTATTCGTTAAAACAATATACTTACCCATCTTTGCACACTCCTCATTTAATTATGTAGTATTGAGCATAAGGTATTTTGTATACCAAATTTCTATTCATAGTGTAATACAGATAAAAATATTAATCAATAATTTTCTGAATTTTTAATCAAAAGTTATTTTTAAAGACAAAACAGTCTGTGTTAAAAATTTCCAAATAAATTATAGTATTTACATTCTAAAAAATTCGAATTATAATCAGATTAAATTTTTCAAATTTTGAGAAAATTACATTGGAGGGATATATATGCCAAAAGTACGCTTGCATGTAGAAGGAGAGATTATTGAGCAAGAAGTGCGTGATGACGCAAATTTAGTCGTGTTGGCAGGCATCCGTCAATTTCCAAAACTGAAATACGGGTGTGGGATGGGAAAATGTACAAAATGTGCATGTAGAGTGCTAGAAGGAGCAGAAAAGCTTGATCCGCCAAACTGGAAAGAGCAGAAAATGCTAGGTGAAAAGGTTGAAGAAGGCATTCGATTATGCTGTCAGCTAACGATCAAAGATGATATTGTCATTTCACAAGAAAATATAAATGCCACAAAACCGAAAGTTGCAAAACCAGTCAATGCACAATAATTTTTTTGCACTTTCTAGGTATACAAAATACCTCTTTAATTTAACTGTTGGATCATAGAACGAGAGTAGAAGTTTTTGTAAGCGGATTCAACTATGAAAGGGGGTGAAAGTATGAAATCATATTTGTTAACTGAGATGACTTGGGAAGAAGTACAGGATGCACTACATACTGTAAAACTAGCAATCATTCCAATTGGTGCACACGAACAGCATGGGCCTCACATGGTTGAAAGCTGTGATGCTGTACTAGCCGAAAAAATGGCTGAGAAATTAGCTGAAAAAATGTATCCTCATGTAATTGTAACGCCTACTGTTAATATGGGAGTCTCGCATCATCATTTAAACTTCCCAGGAACAATTTCATTGCAACCGACTACTCTTATAGCAATTTTAAAAGATATGATCGTATCTCTTAAACAACATGGTATTCAAAAATTTTTATTCTTAAACTCTCACGGTGGCAATCAGTCAACTTTAAATGTTGCTTGCACCATGTTGTCAGAAGAGCTAGGTTCTGAAATCTATTATGCTAAAACGACTGCATCTGCTAAACTATCAATCTCAGAATTTATTCACTCGCCATTGTTCGGTCACAGCTGTGAACGAGAAGTGTCAGAAGCACTTTACTTGGCTCCTCACTTAATTAGACCAAATAAAATTACAAAAGGTAGTATCCAAAATGAAGGCAAATGGAAGCAGTTACGACCTGGTAAAGCTATTCAAGGGTTTTATCGATACGAAGAGATGACGACTAATGGTTGCATTGGAGATGCAACGCAAGCAAGTTACGAAATAGGGGAAAAGATTGTAGGTGAAGCACTCGAAAACCTTTCAAATGAACTCCAAAAGCTATTACATCTAGAAGAAGAATGTAAGTTGTAAGTACCTATAAATGAGAGGGTGGAGTTTATGGATTTAACTGTTGCTCACTGGCTTTATGGTATCATGACACTTGTTGTTATTGTGACTATGCTGTTTCGAAAAGGGGTTGTATTGCCTACTATCATTGGAACCTTTCTTGTAGCTGTTGCTTATAAGGGATCAGTTGTTGGTGGATTTCAAGCGTTGTTCAACGCAAACCTTGTAGCAGCAAAAGAGTTATTTACTATCTTTTTAATCATCACTTTTATGGTGGCTTTATTACATTCTTTAAAAGATACTGGTGCAGATGAAAGAATGATTGCTCCTATGCAAAAGGTGATGAAAAACGGACATATTGCTTTTGCTGTTTTATTAGTGGTCACATATGTCATTTCTTTATTCTTCTGGCCTACGCCTGCTGTTCCGCTTATCTGTACATTATTAGTACCTGCGGCTATTCGTGCTGGCTTGTCGCCGATTGCTTGTGCCATGGTTGTTTCGATTGCAGGACAAGGTATGGCATTATCTTCAGACTATATTATGCAAATTGCTCCAATGCTTACTGCAAAATCAGCAGGTATTCAAACATCAGCTGTGTCAGGTAAGGTAATGATTCTCTCTTTAATTACAGGGGGAGTTGCAATCGCGATTACGTATTTTACTGAACGCAAATCGATCGGTAAATCAGAAAGTGATGCTTCATTGCAACATTTAGAGTCACTTGTAAACAAAAACTCTTCTGCAAATGAAATAGCTGCTGCAACAGAAGCTACTGTGGATCATAGAGAGCGTGAAAAATGGGGTAAAATTTTTGCTGTATTAGTCCCAGTGTCACTACTAGCAGTTATCATATTTATGTTTTCAACGAAATTCGGAAATGGAAAAATGAGTGGTTTTGAAGGAGGAGACGGTGCAGCATTTATCGGTGGTGTTGCAACTATGTTGTTAGTAGTAACATGCGTAGCGTTCCGTCGTTTACAAGCTCTTGATAAAATTAGTGAGCATATTACAGAAGGATTCGTATTTGCATTTCGTGCAATGGGACCAGTTATTCCAATTGCAGCATTTTTCTTTTTAGGTAGTTCGGATTTTAGCGGTACTATTTTCTCCTTAGGAGAAAATGTAGCAAAGCCAGCGTTCTTAGTTGATTTAGTTCAGGCTGGTCAATCGATCATTCCTCATAATTCGGTTTTAACGGCATTTGGTCTATTAATTACCGGAGCTATTACTGGTTTAGAAGGATCAGGTTTTTCTGGATTGCCACTAGTAGGAGCTTTATCAGGAGCATTGGCACCTGGAGTTGGAATGGAGCCTGGAACGCTAGGAGCTATCGGTCAAATGGGATCTGTGTGGACAGGTGGTGGAACGTTAATTGCGTGGTCATCATTGGTAGCGGTTGCTAGTTTTTGTGGTGTGAATGTTTTAGAGTTAGCGAGGAAAAATTTACTTCCTGTTGCTACAGGATTAATAGTCTCTACCATTGTCGCGCTCATTATATGGTAGAGCACTTCTTTAAAATTTAGAAAAATTAGAAAATTAAATAAAAATGTATTTACAAATAAAAAACAATGGGTTAATATAAGGTTAGTTGGTATACCAAATACAAAATACAAATAAATACATACTTTTAGTAGTTTTTTATAAGTGTTTTAAGTGATTTGGTATACTTGAATTGTTTAACTAATCTATTAAATTACATAAACATATTGGAGGAGGAGTTTGGATGACTAGATTATTATCTAAAGATGAGTTTCGTAAGGAATTAGAAGAAGCGATTAAAGGGAACCACAGCCAAAAGGCACCTTTTACTGTAGCATGGGCTGAAGGAAAATTAGAGCGTAGTCACTTCGCTCGCTGGGCTGAAAATCATTACCATTATGTTGGGCCGTTTGCAGATTACTTAGCTTATATCTACCATAACACTCCAAACTTACCAAAATATGAAGATGCAAAAGATTTCACATTACAAAATATGTACGAAGAAGAAATCGCTGGCGACCGCCATACTGACTTATTAATCCGATTTGCTGAAGCTTGTGGAACAACTCGTGAGCGCGTGTTAGATCCAAACAACATGGCTCCTACAACATTAGGTTTACAAAGCTGGTGTTATTCGGTAGCAGCACGTGAAAACTTCGTAGTAGCAACTGCAGCGTTAGTTGTTGGACTTGAATCTCAAGTTCCAGACATTTATCGTAAGCAAACTCCAGCATTACGTGAGAAGTACAACTTTACAGATGAGGAGATCGAATTCTTCGACTTACACATCGTATCAGATGAAATTCACGGAGAGCGTGGATACAAAATTGTACTTGATCATGCTGATACTCCTGAGCTACAACAACGTTGCTTAGAAGTAGTTCGTACTGGTGCAAAAATGCGTCGCATGTACATGGATGGCTTATGGAGAGAATATCTTGAAAAGGATTTAGGTGCTCTAGTACAAGCATAATAGAAAATAAAATGGCAGTTTCCGTATAGGGAACTGCCATCTTGTTCAGAAAGGATGATAAATTTGCTAACTACTAAACTAGAAACTTATAAAAATTACATATCTGGTAATTGGGTCGAGTCTGAAAACAATAAAACGTTCCAAAGCGTTAACCCTTCTAATAAGGAAGATATTGTCGGCACATTTCAAGCGTCGACAGAACAAGACGTGATACAAGCAATAGATGCAGCTCAAAAGGCTTTTCCTGCCTGGGCACAAACGCCACCTTCTAAACGTGCTGCAATTTTAAATAAGGCAGCAGCAATACTTGAACAGAGAGTAGAACAACTAGCAGAGGAATTAACAAGAGAGGAAGGAAAAGTAATTACTGCAGCCAAACAGGAGGTGCTTCGCTCAGCTGAAACACTTCGTTATTATGCAATTGAAGGACAAAGCTTTACAGGGGAAACGTTCCCAAATGATGATCCAAATATGAGAGTTACATCAGAAAGGGAGCCTCTTGGTGTTATTTCAGTCATTACACCATGGAATTTCCCATTATCCATACCATCTAGAAAGATTGCTCCAGCACTAATTACTGGAAATACAGTAGTTTTCAAGCCTTCATCTGATACACCTTTAATTGCATTTAGACTAGTTGAGGCACTACATGAAGCCGGTATACCAAAAGGAGTCATCAATTTTGTAACAGGAAGTTCATCCGATATCGGGGATATTTTAGTAAAACATCCTGCTATACGAGGAGTTACTTTCACTGGGTCTACTAGTGCTGGGGAACATATTCATCAAAATACATCCTTTACTACAAGAACACAAATGGAACTTGGTGGAAAAAATCCTTTAATTGTAATGGATGACGCAGATGTTGATTTGGCAGTTAACCTAACAGTGAATGGAGGATTTCACCTTACTGGTCAAGCATGTACAGGCACTAGTCGTGTAATTGTTATGAAGGAAGTAAAGGAACAATTTGTTCAAAAATTAGTAGAAAAAACAAGTACTTTAAAAATTGGCGACGGTTTTGACGAAGGTGTCATTATTGGCCCATTAGCAAATGAAAAACAGTTAAAAAATGTGCTGAAGTATATAGGTATTGGGAAAGAAGAAGGGGCTACTCTTGAATATGGTGGCCAACAACTTACGTTTGGAAAATACAAAAACGGCTACTATATTGAACCGGCTATCTTTACGAATGTAAATCCTGAAATGAGGATTGCAAAAGAAGAGATTTTTGGCCCTGTAGTTGCTGTAATTGAAGTAGAAAGCTATGAAGAAGCATTATTAATTGCTAACGATGTTGAATATGGATTATCAGCATCGATTGTTACGAATAATTTGAAACTCGCTCATCAATTTACAAAAGATGTTCAAGCAGGGACAGTTAAAGTAAATCGTACAACAACAGGTAATTTGATGAATGCACCATTTGGTGGAGTAAAACGCTCTAGTACTTCTACATTCCGTGAGTCAGGTAGAGTTGGACTTGAATTTTTTACCCAAATAAAAACAGTCTATATCGGTTACTAAAGGAGGATTTTTAAATGAAAAAAGTATTAAAATTAGAACTAGATGAAGCAAAAGTAATGATTGAAGCTGCTAAGAAAAAATCTGAGGAAATCAACGTTCCAGAGACGATTGCAATTGTAGATGACGGAGGATATGTTATTGCACTTGAACGTATGAATGGTGCTCGTATAACGGGTCCTGAAATTGCTATTGCTAAAGCATATACAGCAGCGGGGCATAAACGCTCGACTCATTTATTCAATACAGAACCAAACGGGCCAGCCCTACCTGGAAATGAAGCATTTGGAATCCAACATATGTTAAATGGAAAATTTGCCATCTTTGTCGGCGGTTTTCCAATTGTAGTAAATGGTGAAGTCATTGGGGGCGTAGGGATCAGTGGTGGAAATGGTGCTCAGGATACAGCAGTAGGTACTGCTGCCCTGCAAGCTTTGCAAGAGCTCCTTTCAAATGACGGTTATGAAGTCGTTACTGCTGCAGACATTAAAAAATAATACTTAGGAGGCGGTTAGGTGTTGTTCCTACATCGCCTTTTTTGGTGTACAAACATTTTTATCGAAAATAAACAGGAGTAAAGTTTGTATTTGTATGTATGAAAAGTGGTTAAATATAATAAAATCTACTTATCGAAATATAGGATTTAAGAGATAAAAGAACTACAAATTAGAGGTTCATGTGTGAGGACGATTGTGCTATATTTTCAACTATGTACTCGATTACTCATTTAATAGTTACTATAATAGAAATATCGATTTACTTTTAACGAAATGATGATAAACTATTTTAAAATAGGCAAGAAATGGGAGGCAGGTGAATGGAATGGAGATGGAAACTAATTTTCTTTCAATCCGGGAACATGCGTATAGATATTTAAAAGAATTGATTTTAGAGGGGCATTATAAGCCAGGTGATCGCTTAATTGAACGGGAGCTTGCTGTTAAGCTAAATATTAGTCGTACACCTATTAGAGAGGCTTTATTCCGCTTAGAATCACAAGGGTTTGTAAAAACGGTCCCTCGTAAAGGTGTTATCGTTTCGAATATTTCTGATGAAGACATTATGGAAGTGTTTACGATTTTATCTTCACTAGAAGTATTAGCAGCAAAATTGGCTGCTAAAAAAATGACGGATGAAATACAAAAAGAGTTTGATCAGAAAATTGAGGAGCTTCTTTATATTGAAGAACACTCAGACGAAACCTTTGAGAATGAACATATCGAAATGAATCTTCTTTTATATAAGGCAGCGAGAAGTCCGAAGCTATTTGAAATTTTATCCGGATTAACAGATTATATTCATATGTCTGCTAATATGGGGTACGAAACGCCTGGAAGACGTAAGGAATCATTGAGAGAACATATTGAAATCATGAAAGCGGTACGAAATAAAGAAATAGAAATGTCGGAGTATTTAACGAAAATTCATATCGAAAATTCTAGACGTGCTTACATGAACTACATAGAAAAAAGAAAAGAAAAAACGACATAAAATAGTTGATGTTTTTTCTAAAATAATAAAAGCCCCTATTCATTAGACAATTTTGATGTCTAAAAAATAAGGGTCTTTTTATTTTAGCTTCGTATTTAAAAATAGTAAAAGTGAAAATATTAGACACCAATAACGATAGCTGACGTTTTATTTTTTAATGTATTACAAATACTCATTGCTACAATATACCCAGTCTTTGGATTAGTAGAAGAAGGAATATTTTGCACCTTTACTTCCATTTCACCAAAAAATCCCTTAACGAAAATTTGATGTGAATTTCTGGCTATGTTTGGATCTACATAAACTTGAACTTTTGTTTTATCAAATCCGATTCCGGCAAGGCTCAAAGTTGCTGAAACATTTGTACTTTCTGGAAAAAGCATAGAAGATTCTCTAGCAACACCATTATAAATGCAAATTGGCTCTTTAACAGTGTCTAAATCTACCTTTTCCTCTGCTATCGTTCCTCGCCATGCACTCGGTGGTTTTCTCGTTACAAGTTTTACTTCATCAACCTCTTGTAGCATTGAAGCAGCTACACGATCTAATCCTGCAATCGCAGCAGAAGGGATGATGATCTTGCTGTTAGTAAGCTTTGCAGCATTTTCAAGTTCTACTAATAATGTATCATCTGCTAGTGCACCTACAGAAGAGATGATTAAATCACTACTAGAAGATAGTGTCCTCTTACCATACTTGTACACAGCATCATGTCCTGCAGCCTCAATTATGATATCCAATCCTAATCCGAAAAAAGCCTCTTCGTTGTCGTAAATTAAATCGCTAATATGTGTTTCGTATTGATCCTTTCTCCGTACGAGAACGGCCTTTAATGATACATCGCCAGCCTTGCCCTCGTTGATATATTTGACGATGTCTTTTCCAATCGCTCCATATCCGATTATTCCAATAGTAAGCATTTCATCACCTCGTTTTTTGAATATTTAGTTCTCTTTGGTATACAAAATATTATATCAGACCGGTATATAAAAACAAATAGAGTAATATAAATTAAGAAAAATAGCTTAATTTATGTAATTTATATATTGTCAGAAAATTATAAATATGGTATATTGTATACCAAAGAGGTAAAGAGGAGGATTTAATTTATGCCGAAACTGAATTTTGCTACTAGTGGAAAAGTATTAGAAGTACCGGAAAACTCCAATATTTTACGTATGTCTCTTCGATTTGATGGAGAACTGCCAAATCGATGTGGTGGAGGCGTTTGTGGATCATGCGTTTGTAAAATTGAAAAGGGTACTGTTGATCATATAAAAGTACAGGAGCGTCGAAAACTTGGTGAAGAATGGTTAAGCAAAGGATTCCGATTAGGTTGCCAAGCTTTCATCACTGACGAAGATGTAACGATTTCATGGAACGAAGAAGTAACAGATGAAGTGAAAAAACGAAAATTAGATCATCCAAAAAAGAAAGTGACATCTACACCATAAAATCCAATTTTAAGAGCGGGAGTGAATGATATGTTGTTAGTATGCGACAAACATATGAAAGAAGCCTTAAAGTTAGTAGATATGACTCAAATACAAAAAGCTCTGACTAATGAGACATGCACGCTTTGTAATGAGGAGACCTCGTTATTAATGAATATGGTAAGTCCTAATCCAGTCAAGAAAAAACCATGCGGAAATTGCGTGAAGTGCTCTTGTCTTATTGCAAACTAAAAGAAAGATAAACTAAAGGGATGGATTTTATGAAACAATTAAACATCTTTATCGCCTTTTTTAGGAGCAGCATGCTCGGATACGGAGGTGGACCATCAACCATTCCTTTAGTACATAAAGAAGTGGTTGAACGCTTTAAATGGATGAATGATGAAGAATTCGGAGACGTGCTCGCTATTGGAAATACACTACCAGGACCGATTAATACTAAAATGGCAGGATACATTGGATTCAAAGTAGGCGGTAAAATGGGGATGATCAATGCAATAGTTGCAACAACCATACCAACGATTATTTTAATGGTTATTTTATTGACTACACTAGTGACATTTAAAGATCTAAAATGGGTGCAAGGAATGACTAAAGCAATTGTTCCAGTAGTTGGAGTCATGCTTGGTGTACTAACTTGGCAATTTGTAGAAGCTTCCGTTAAGGGACTGAAATGGCCATTTACAATCGGACATATTTTAGCAGGGATCGTTTTAATGCAATATTTTCATATACATCCAGGAATTATTATTGGAGGGCTATTATTATTTGCGGTCATTAAGCCAACCAAATCAGTAGAAGGTAAAAAATCAAAAGGACTGTCTGCATAATGATATATTTGAACATTTTCTGGGCGTTTTTTGTTGCTAATATTTTAGGGTATGGAGGAGGCCCTGCAACTATTCCTCTTATTCAAAAAGAAGTCATCACAAGGGGTTGGCTTACGAATCAAGAATTTAACGAGGCTCTTGCGATGGGGAACTCTTTACCTGGACCAATTGCTACAAAAATGGCAGGGTATATTGGATTTCATGAAGGTGGTATACTAGGTTCATTTTTGGCTGTATTCGCTACAATTGCACCCTCACTAATTCTCATGCTGACTTTAATGGGAATATTGTATAAATATCGTCATTCGATTCAAGTTAAACGAATGACTCTATACGTAAAGCCAACAATTGCAGTTTTACTTGGCGTTATGGCTTATAACTCATTTCAAGATTCATATTTTCAAATTGGGATTGGACAGTTTTTATTTTTAGGAGTAATCAGTTACATATTAATGGAGAAAGTAAAGCTACATCCTGCTTTTATTGTTATGGGAGCTTTGTTATACGGTGGATTAAATTTATAATTTGAAAAAAGGGTAAGCAAATTTCATTAAAATTTGCATACCCTTTTTTGCACATTAGAAAGGATAAATTTTCTAGCGATGAAGGGACTAGTCGTAGTTGCATAAAAGTGAAGCTTTTGTCCCTGTCTCCACATAAAGTTCGCCAATCGGCGAGTTTTCTTTAGAATGTTTAATACATGTTTTTGTAATTTGTTATTGTAATCTACTTTCAACTTGTTGACAAACCTGCTCAGCTGTTAAGCCGCCTGCCTCAATTACTGATCCTTTTGTAGCAGTATCTTGCATTCCCATTACGTTTGAATCAAGTCCTGTTACTACGCAGCAATCGCAACCATTTGCATCTGATTCTTGTTTTAATTCAACAACATCGTGTCCCGCTGAACGTAATGCTTCTTGGACATTTGTTAAAGATTGTTCTACTCCGATTCTAGCCATAAAAAACACCTCCTCAGAAATATAAGATTTGCAATTTACAGGAAAAATATTCTTTGAATAAAGAAGTTTAAGTTTAGAAAAAGTAAAGATGGAGGTGTTTAATATGGGAAAAACTAAAAAAGATCCATCTAGAATTGGCTTAGGATCACCGAATGTACAAGGTCAAGGGACTACAACATCTGAAACTGGTGTGGAGATGTCCTCTAGTAGAAAAAAACAAAAAAGAGAGATTAAATAAAGACGATTGGTCTTAGGATTTTTTTGAAAGAAAAAAGAACCTATCTCATAAAATAAGGGAATGTCTCGCCACCTATTAATAATAGGTGGTTTTTTATTATTTAAGAGGAATCTGCGATCTGTAGGAAGAATTAAGAAGTTAATTATATAATCTTGTTATCATACATTACATCAATTATGGCGTAATGTATTTTCTTTTTAGTTAACCCAATGGAGAAAGTAGATGAAATGATGAATCATATTGTAAATGGTGATGTGGTTGGAGAAAAAATAAAGTCTTTAAATGATAATATCATCGTATGGAGAGAAATGTATGATTTTGGGCCACATAGCCAAGATTGGACTTTAGAAGAAACATATAAAAGAAGAGCAGAATTTTTTGAACAAAAACTACAAATTCCATCGAGTTTTTTTATTGAAAACTGCAAAAGCCAATATCAATTATTAAATGAACTATCCCGTTCTGAGGAAGTTGTTCTATGGTTCGAACATGATCGATATGATCAGGTGACGATACTCTACTTATTATCAGAATTATCAGCACTTGGATTTCAAAAAATCTCGATGGTTAGTATATATGAATATGAAGGAATTGAACCATTTCACGGATTAGGTCAATTATCATCTGAACAATTAATTGAATTACTGCCAACTAAACAGGAAATTACAAACGAACAAATAGAAGAAGCATGTGCAGGGTGGAAAGCCTATTGTTCAAATAATCTAGATGAGCTCAATGAATTTATTCAAAAATGTCATGTACTTCCGTTTTTAAAACAATCTTTATTAAGCCATATGACATATTTCCCTTCTCAACAGAATGGATTAAATGAAGTAGAATTTTTAGCATTATCAATGATTAATGAAGGTATTATCACTTTTGCAGAACTATTTAATAAAATTGTAAGACAAAGAACAAATGATGGAATAAGCGATTTATATTTCGCAGCAATTTTAAATGAATTAATGAAAGGTGATAACCCTTTAATAAGTAGCGACAGTAAATTACCAAGCTACCAACAATATAACCAAAGAGCAAAACTTGAATTAACAAAATGGGGATTAGACGTACTAAAAGGGAAAGCAAATCGTATGAATTTAATTGGGATCGATTGGTGGATTGGAGGGGTTCATTTAGTTAAAAATGCACGGTAATGAGGAAGATAATGGGCCAAAATTGGAGATCTACTTCCTCATAGAAGGTTCATGAGGAAGTAAAAAGGTCAGAAGCGGAGATAAACTTCCTCATAAAGTGGCCATGAGGAAGTAAAAAGGCTAGAATTGGAGATTTACTTCCTCATAGAAGGTTCATGAGGAAGTAAAAAGGCCAGAAGTGGAGATAAACTTCCTCATA
>NZ_NUGT01000044.1 GCF_002574545.1 Bacillus sp. AFS055030 | reverse complement strand
ATTTCTTTACCAAATGTTTTTCGTTCATGACAATATTTTACGCTTGCTTCAAGTGATGCTTGGATTAATCCACAAGCACCAGCCGCAACTGTAAATCGTCCGTTATCAAGCGCAGACATTGCTATTTTAAATCCTTCACCTTCGAAACCTAGTAAGTTTTCAGCTGGGACTCTTACATCATCTAAAAATACTTCACCAGTATTCCCTGCTCGAATTCCCATTTTTCCTTTAATCGCCTTTGTGGAAACGCCTTCAAATGAGCGTTCTACAATAAAGCAGGATATACCATGATGTTTTAGATCATGATTTGTCTTCGCAAAAATTAAGAAGTGGTCAGCTACATCACATAAAGAAATCCATGTTTTTGATCCATTTAAAATATAGCTATCTCCATCTTTTACAGCAGTTGTTGCCATCGCCACTACATCAGATCCTGCATTAGGTTCAGTTAATCCAAATGCACCAATTTTCTTCCCTTGTGCTTGAGGAACTAGATACTTTTTCTTTTGTTCTTCTGTTCCCCATTGTA
>NZ_NUGT01000043.1 GCF_002574545.1 Bacillus sp. AFS055030 | reverse complement strand
AAAAACATAACCACCCGTGATAACGGGTGGTTTGCTCTGCGGCTAAAAGCCTTTGTTACTGACCAAACCCTAAAGGGCTACTGAACGGTTCGCCTAATGTACTACTTTTACTGGCCAGACCTCAAAGGCCTTCTGCTACTTTCTTTTCTTTTTCTGTATCTCTTCACCAGTAAATGGATCTATGTATTCCATCATACTTAACTGTTCTGCCACTATATCATCTTGTATTTGATTTCGTATATATTCTTCTATCACCTTCTTGTTTCTTCCAACTGTATCTACATAATATCCCGTGCACCAAAATTTCCGATTTCCGTATCGATACTTCAAATTCGCGTGACGATCAAAATCATTAAACTACTTCTTACCCTTGAAATATCCTACAAATGCTGACACACTTATCTTTGGTGGGATGCTAACTAACATATGGATATGATCCTTACACGCTGTAGCTTCAATAATCTCAACACCTTTTCTTTCACATAAAGTTCGAAGTATTTCTCCTATATCTTACTTTATTTTCCCGTAAATAACTTGCCTTCTATATTTAAGGGCGAATACGATATGGTACTTACAATTCCATGTTGTATGTGCTAAACTATTACTGTCTTTTGACATGAAAATTCCTCCGTATGCTGCTATTTTGGTTGGCGAACCAAAAATAGTTTAGCACCTCGGGGGAATTTTTTTAATACCACGCTGTAAGCTTTTTGGAACCCTAGGCCTAGCCTAGGGTTTTCGTTTCCACAA
>NZ_NUGT01000042.1 GCF_002574545.1 Bacillus sp. AFS055030 | reverse complement strand
CACGGGTGGTTATGTTTTTTCTTTAAAATATTTTCCATGAAATCATTACATAGGGTATAATAATGATGACTTTGTAAGAAGGAGGAAATCAATTGACTTATCAAGCACTATATCGTTTGTGGAGACCGCAGCAATTTAAAGATGTCGTAGGTCAAGATCACATTATACGAACGTTACAAAACTCCCTTCTTCAGCAAAAAGTATCACATGCATATTTGTTTACAGGTCCACGTGGTACAGGTAAAACAAGTACAGCAAAAATCTTCGCAAAAGCTTTAAACTGTGAAAAAGCACCTACGAATGAACCTTGTAATGAGTGTGCCATTTGTAAAGGAATTACTGATGGGTCTATTTCGGATGTAATTGAGATTGATGCTGCATCAAACAATGGTGTAGATGAGATACGTGATATTCGAGAAAAAGTTAAATACGCTCCTTCTGTAGGCAAATTTAAAGTGTACATAATAGATGAGGTCCATATGTTATCAATTGGGGCTTTTAATGCATTATTAAAAACATTAGAGGAGCCTCCAAGTCACGTTATCTTTATATTAGCTACTACTGAACCACATAAAATACCATTGACGATTCTATCAAGATGTCAACGTTTCGATTTTCATAAGATAAGTGCTCAAACGATTTCGGATCGATTGACAGTTGTACTGAATCATCAGCAAACAACAATTGAACCAGAAGCTTTGATGATGTTAGCTCGTGCAGCTGAAGGTGGAATGAGGGATGCACTAAGCATTCTGGATCAAGCTATCTCATATAGCGACGAATCCATTTCATTAGATGATGTGTTAGCGGTAACAGGTACAGTGGCTCAAGAACGTTTAATATCAGTTGTTTCAGCAATAATAGATGGTAATGTATCGGTTTGTTTGACTAATATTGAAGAATTATTAAACCAAGGTAAAGATCCAGTTCGGTTTATAGAGGATTTAACAGTTTATTATCGAGATATTCTATTATATAAGCATTCACCAAGTACAATTGAATTACTTGAGAGAGCAACAGTTAGTGAGCGATTTAATGAGCTTTGTGATGCATACAACGATGAGTTAGTATATCAGATTATTGCTTCTTTAAATAAAAGTCAGCAAGAAATGAAATGGACTAATCATCCGAGAGTCTTACTTGAGGTGGCAATAGTACAACTTTGTCAAAAAGCTTCTGTGAGTCATATTGGCAAAAAGCAAGACGAGCTAACACCGTTAATTAATAAAATTAACGCTCTTGAAAAAGAGGTAAAGTTTTTAAAAGAAAATGGTGTTACGGTTAGTAGAACGAATGATTCCTCTACTAATTCAAAACCGAAATCAAGTGCATCTCGTTCAAAAATACCAAATAGTATGATACAAGGTGTATTAAGAGCTGCCTCTAAACCAGAAAAAAACAAGGTTTTAGCAGTTTGGTCATCACTTCAAGATCAATTGAGGCAACAAAATAAAGTTTCAACTGCGACTTTAGTATCGTATGGTGAAGTTGTGGCTGCTTCTTCTGAACAATGTATTGTTGCTTTTAAATCAGAGACTATTTGTGATTTAATTAATAATAATGGGGAACAAGAGCACTTAACAACGATTAATCAAACATTATCTAATTTATTAGGTACAGAAATGAGTATGTTAGCAATTCCCGAAGAAGATTGGAGATCGACTAGGGATTCATTTTTAAATACATCAAAACCAAAAGAGACTTCAACAGAAGTTTCACCAATCGTACAAGAAGCAATTAATCTTGTTGGTGAAGATTTAGTCATTATCAAAGAATAACTATATTGGAGGAAATGAAAATGATGCGTGGCGGAATGGGCAATATGAATAATATGATGAAACAAATGCAAAAAATGCAAAAGCAAATGGAGCAAGCTCAAAATGAATTAAATGAGCGTACGTTTGTTGGTACAGCTGGCGGAGGAATGGTAACTGTAACAGCTAATGGATTAAAACAAATTGTAGACGTTACTATTAAAGAAGAAGTTGTAGATCCAGAAGATATCGAAATGCTACAAGATTTAGTTTTAACTGCAACAAATGATGCGATTAAACAAATTGAAGAGGCAACTGCTAAAACAATGGGGCAATTCACTAAAGGGATGAATATTCCAGGATTGTTTTAGAGGTTAAGACAAATGCATTACCCTGAACCGATTTCAAAATTAATAGACAGTTTTATGAAATTGCCAGGGATTGGTCCCAAAACGGCCGTTCGACTGGCATTTTTTATGTTAGATATGAAGCAAGACGACGTGTTAGATTTCGCAAAGTCAATGATAGATGCGAAAAGAAAACTACTTTACTGTTCAGAATGTGGCCATATAACTGACCAAGACCCTTGTTATATTTGTAGTGATCAACATCGAGACCGATCTACAATATGTGTAGTTCAAGATACAAAAGATGTTATTGCTATGGAAAAAATGAGAGAGTATCAAGGGTTATATCACGTACTTCATGGTGCGATTTCACCAATGGAGGGTGTTGGACCGGAAGATATTAAAATTATGGAATTATTGAGCAGACTAAAAGATGATGTAGTTCAAGAAATAATTTTAGCAACCAATCCGAATATAGAGGGCGAAGCAACTGCTATGTATATTTCTAGGCTATTAAAATCGACGGGTATTAAAATTACTCGAATCGCACATGGTCTACCAGTAGGCGGAGACTTAGAATATGCAGATGAAGTTACACTTTCAAAAGCTCTGGAAGGTAGAAGAGAACTTTAGAAACTGATTAATGGAGAGAGACCATGGGTTTTTTTCGAAAAAAAGGTAAGATTCGTAAAGAATTTGATGAAAAGTTAGTTGATAGACTACATGACTACAAAGATATTTACTTAAGTCAGGTAGAGTTAATGGAAAGAAGTGTGGATCCACCAGATGATCTACTAATCCATATTAAACTTTACCAGGCTAAATACTTCTTCTTATTAAAAGAAGCAAAGGCTAGAAACGTTTTAATAACAAAAATGAAATAAGTAAAAGGGTTTATTGCTTAGGCAATAGACTCTTTTTTATTAATGTTTTTTGTCATTGAATAGTTCCTTTTCTCATACAATCTTAGTACAAGGTGTACAAGTTATATGAGGGGAGTTTTTTTTGTGAATAGTATTATTATGATTTCGGTTGTATTATTTGTAATTTTATTTCTATTATTAGTAGGTCTGCCAGTTAAAGCTTTAAAACTAATTAGTAGGTATGTACTAAGAGGTATAGTATGTGTCATGATCGTGTTTATATTAAACTATGCTTTAGCTTCTAATAATTTTCATATTCCGATTAATGCTGTTACTTGCACATTCTTAAGTGTATTAGGTGTACCAGGTATTGTAGCGTTAAGTGTAATCGGAATTTATATCGTATAAAAAATATAAAAAAAGTTTCTAAAAACTGTTGACCAATTATCGTGGGGATGTTATATTTATATACGTCGCTGATGGCGATAACAAAAAAAGAAAAAAACAACTGTTGACAGAAATTGTCGAAAGTGATAAACTGAATAAGTTGTTAAAAAACAAGATGATCTTTGAAAACT
>NZ_NUGT01000041.1 GCF_002574545.1 Bacillus sp. AFS055030 | reverse complement strand
TCCCCCTGTGAGAGTAGAACATCGCCTGGTTTACCAAAGTATCAGCTAATCAGTTGGTGCTTTTTTTATTTGGATCAATATTTGATAAAATTTAACACTCCTAAAGGACTGTCAACTATTGATAGTCCTTTTACGTTCTTTGTACAAAAATTGGTTACCAAGTACTTGAGAACCTAAATCTTTTCATTCAGAATTATTAATAATCGTAGGGGTTGTATCAGATTGTTTAAAAATATAGGTTTTATTATCAATTTTAATTTTAAAAGTTCTTTCTTTTTTATCATAAATAAATTTCAAGTTATGAAATTTAGAACTGTTAATTACATACATCGTATCTGTTTTCCTTGAATAAGACCTTTATCTGCTTTTAGTACGATTATAATAATAAAATGAATGATGACCTCTTAATCAAATACGATTGTTGCAAATGGAAGTTTTTTGCTTTGGTATGTCCCTACTAAAGTTGATTCATTTAAATTCTGAATTTTAGGGACGTTTGTAGCTGTAATGATAAATATTAAAAATATAAAAAGAATAATGCTTTTATCAACCTACTATTTCTTTTGAACCTCAGTCAATACGACAACACTTCATCCTTAACTTAAGGGTCTATTAAATAAAAATGTTGATTTTTCAAACTGAAAAAAGAGGCTTCTCTTTAGTCTTTTTTAGAATAAAAACAGCAAAATTCCCGATAAATGAGATGAGATCACAAAATATACTTTGTTAAAACACATTCTCCATTATTAAACTAATTTAAAAATATGTGATTATGAACATTAAAATATTGATGTGATCGATAAGTAAACACATATTAGTGAACACCCAAATAATATGAGCGTTCTTTTAAAATTTCTCCTGATTTTAATACCGTAAGCACAAAATAAGATAGCCGCCGATAATTTAGAGCAACTTTGTAAAAAAGATGGTTTGAAAAAATGGAACTTCTTAAAATTATTGAAGCAAAAAAGTAGTAGAGATTAGTATTTAGAACCATAATGGCTCATTCATAAATGCTTTAATCATAAATTCTAACCATTTCATAAGGGGATAGCTCCCTTCAAAAAATAAACAACACGAATACTTATGTTGAATTTTCAAATCAGATAGCATAATTTAGCTTATTTATTACATTTATTGTTTGCATTCTTTGTGAATTTGGAAGGTAACTAGCTAAACTTCAAGTAGAGTACATACCAGTATAGGAAAAAGTTGTAGAAGATATTTACTAATCACATATAGTAAATAATGTAGATCATCTTTACTTTTCAATTTACACATAGTATGATGATTTCAATAAGTTAGATTTCAATGAACATAAAAATAAATGAGGTGCATTTTGTGAGTGCAGTAGGTTCTAAATAGGAAAAAAACAAATGAAATAAATAGGATGAAAAAAGGGGAATTTGTAAAATTCGCACCCTTAATTTTGTCATGTATTTATTTCAAACCTATGAAGATACCTACAATACTTTATAATGCGTATAATGAAATTAGTAGGGCTATTTTGTAATAGCTTATTTAACTATATTTCAGTTATGATTGCCTTGTAATGTGATTAAAGCTGCGGTATCTCCGCAGCTTTTTTTATTTTTTCAGGTAAACATGTTCTTTGTTTGTATTAATCAACTCATTGGAATCTAATGGGTAGGTATCTCCATTTATGATCAATAAAATCATATTAAAAGAGGAGAATTAAAATTGAATAATATAACATTTGAAAAATTACAATATAAAGAGTTAAAGGAAATTGTGAAATCATATTGTGTAAGTGGATTAGGTAAAAAATTGATCGACCAATTAGAGCCTAGTACAAATATAAAAGTAGTTAAAAACAGATTAAATGAGACAACGGAAGCTCGGGCAATCTTAGATGCAGTAGGACATATTCCATTTTTAGGTGTATCAAACATTGAAATTATCATTACAAATCTTGAAAAGGGCATGATATTAGATCCGAGTGACTTAATCAGTATTTCGGACTTTTTAAGAGGATGTAGAAGAATTAAAAAGTTTATGCTAGAGAACATATTCTTTGCCCCAATTCTTGCTTCTTACGCAAAATCAATGAGTGAATTTATAAGTATTGAAGATGAGATTAACTTTTCAATTAAAGGAAATAGTGTTGACTCTGCAGCCAGTAAAGAACTTAAACGAATACGAAATAATATTGAATCAGTTGAGGGAAAAATTAAAGATCGTTTAAATAAATTTCTAAATAGTAGTGCAAATAAAATGTATATCCAAGACTTTTTTATAAGTAAGAAGGATGACCGATATACGATACCGATTAAAGCTTCATTTAAGAAGCAAGTTCCTGGGTCGATTATTGAAGTTTCAGCTAAAGGGTCAACAGTCTTTATTGAACCGAATACAGTAACAAAATTAAATAGTGAGTTAGCAAGCCTAAAGGCTGAGGAGGCAATAGAGGAATATCAGATATTAGCTACCCTTTCTGGAATGATTTTAGAAAATATTTATGAAATAAATATAAATATGGAGTTAATTAGCCAATATGATATGGTGTTTGCTAAAGCTAAATTTAGCAAACATATTGGTGGAGTTGAGCCAAAATTAAATGACTTTGGATATATAAAGTTAGTTAATTGCAAACATCCATTATTAACAGGAAATGTAGTTCCACTTAATTTTGAGATAGGAGAAAGTTATCGTAGTTTAATCATTACAGGTCCTAATGCGGGTGGAAAGACAGTCGTTTTGAAAACAATTGGTTTACTAACATTAGCAACAATGTCAGGTTTCCATATTATTGGAGACATGGAGACTGAAATAGCAGTATTTGAAAAGATTTTTGTTGATATTGGTGATAATCAAAGTATAGAGAATGCACTAAGTACATTTTCATCACATATGAAAAACCTTTCCGATATTATGCGTGTTTCTAATAATAATACACTATTACTATTTGATGAAATAGGAAGTGGTACGGAACCGAACGAAGGATCAGCACTAGCAATTTCTATATTGGAGGAATTTTACCAAATGGGTTGCATTACAGTTGCTACTACTCATTATGGTGAAATTAAACGTTTTTCAGAAATGCATAGTGACTTTATGAATGCAGCAATGCGATTTAATAGTGAAACACTAGAACCAATGTATAAGTTAATAATCGGGAAATCAGGAGAAAGTAATGCTCTATGGATATCTAAGAAAATGAATATCCGCGAAAATGTACTTCAAAGAGCGAAAGAATATATGGAAAATAAAGAATATCAGTTAGAAAGAGTAAATGAAAATACAATAAGGAAACCAAAGATTGTCAAATTGAAAGCTGTGGAAAAGGTTAGCTATCAAAAAGGTGATCGAGTAAAATTATTAGACTTCGATAACTATGGCATTGTTTATAAAGAAATCGATAATTTTTACAATCTCATCGTTTTTTACAATGGTGATTTTCTGGAAGTGAATGAAAAGCGAATATCATTAGAAGGAAAAGCTACTGAACTTTATCCAGAAGGATATGACTTAGAAACGATATTTGTTGATTATGCGACACGAAAATTGCAGCACGATATTGAACGAGGTTCGAAAAAGGCACTCCGAAAGATTCAAAAAGGAATGAGAAATAAAGGGGAGTGTTAATTTGGCTATGGGGTTTTTAATCGCCAAATTATTGTAATTTGTATAAAACAAAAAAACATCAGCCCAAAAGCTGATGTTTTTTTTGTTTTAGAAAAAATCATTGTTTTCAAGAATACAAAACAAATTTAAGCTTAAGTGAATAGACTATACCAAACTACATGATTGGGGTCTTAATATGAGAAAATTTTCTTATATAGATTTAATTGCTACATTAAATATAGAAGATGCACATCCTGGTGGGTTTGATTTAACAAAAAAAACATTAAGATTTCTTCCACTAACATCAGATAGCCAAGTGTTAGAAGTTGGATGTGGGTCAGGTAAAACGGCTAGCTATATATATGAAAGTTACAATTGCTCAATTACTACAATCGATCTAAACAGTCGGATGCTTGCTAATGCAAGAAAACGATTTAACAAAAAGAAAATTCCAGTTACACTGCATCAAGCAAGTGCAGAAAACCTTCCATTTAAGGATGATACATTTGATATAATTATTTCAGAATCAGTAACAAGTTTCACAAACGCAGATAAATCAATACCAGAATATGTAAGAGTGTTAAAAAAAGGTGGATATTTTCTTGCTATAGAAATGACTTCAGAGAGACAATTAACACTAAAAGAAGAAAATGAAATAAAGGATGTTTATGGTATTTCAAAAGTAAAGACGGTTAGAGAATGGGAACAAGTGTTAATCAAAGGTGGATTTAGAGATTATAAAATCCTTAAAGGAAATACAATAATGAATACAATTACAAACACAACTGATTCACTACCATTTCAAAAATTACCACCTGAAGGAATTGAATTACTTCATAGATTTCAAGAAATACTAGTTCGTTATAAAGATGTGTTAGGATATAGAGTATTTTTATGTAGAAAAAGATAGGCATATAGCTTATCTTTTTTTGTTTGATATACAAAACTCCCACTTATCGGGAATGGATTAATTCTAATGTATCGGTTTTATACATGTAGCTAACCTAAAGTATAATTCAGTTAATACGTTTCTATAAATTACTGGTCACCATGAGGGTAAATTGGAAAATACTTATTTATCTTCACTTTATTTATGTATAAATACGATTTCGCAATTGTAAAAGTATATGTACACATGCAAAGTAGGGATAAAATTATAATGATTTTTATCATACTTTTCATAAATACCACCTATTTATCGTTTTAATGCATTTATTATTTGTTTTAGATTAGAAACTTATTTTGTTTTAGGAACTAGAATCATAAAGAAATGGCTTATATGAGTACATGTAATGAAAAAAGGGTATCTCAATAGTCAGCTTTTGACTAAAGAGACATACCCACAGTAATTGAATATAAGTTATCATTGAGCTATTAAAAAAAGAATAATGCAGCTAATGCTACTCCAGCAACAAAACCAAGTGCAATTGAAATGCCTAATCCGCAACCGAAGAATCCGCATCCAAATCCATCTCTATCGAAATCTCTTTCGTTTCTTCTATCAAATCTTCTGTCGAATCTTCTATCGAATCGATCTTCAACTCGATTACCAAACATATTATCAAAACGATTTCCATTTTGGGAACTTCTGTTTGAAAAGTTTCTTTCTGAGAAATTTCTATTAGATTGGTTTCTGTTCATATTACTTCTATTACGATTAGATGATCTATTTGACGAATTAGAGCTTTGGCGGTATTGATTGACAGGTTCAATAAAAACTCGGTCATCAGTTACTTTAGTAATACGACCGACATGCTCATTTCCATCTTTATCGAAAATGCGTACAACCTGCCCTCTATAATTATTACATAATTGATGGGCTTCACTACATTGCATAACAATTCCTCCCTTTCTTGTACTAATCTATGGAAGAGGGATAGTTTGTGCTTGTACTCATACCTAGTTGTACAATTAACTAATTAATTTGTTTGAAGTTTTCGTAATTAATTTTGTAAACTTTTTTAAAAAATGCTTGTAATCAATTGGTGAAGGTGGTATATTTGTATATGTTGTCACGACGAAGTAAGTTCGGACAACAAAAAATATAAAATAACTTGTTGACAAAACGTTCGGCAAAATGTTATTATATTAAAGTCGCTTCTAAAGTGATGAAGTGAACTTTGAAAA
>NZ_NUGT01000040.1 GCF_002574545.1 Bacillus sp. AFS055030 | reverse complement strand
CTATACGAGTGTTTTTTTGGATTATTCTTCCTCATAACAGCCTCAAGAGGAACTATACGAGTGTTTTTTTGGATTATAGTTCCTCATGACAGCCTCAAGAGGAACTAAAAGAGCTTTTTTTCGTATTTTAGTTCCTCATAACAGCCTCAAGAGGAACTATACGAGTGTTTTTTTGGATTATACTTCCTCATGACAGCCTTAAGAGGAACTAAAAGAGCGATTTTTTGCATTTTACTTCCTCTTGAAATCAATTAGATTAAACGAGATTCATCAGATCCTAACCAATTTATAAGTCTATACTTCAAATAAAAAAAGGGTCTCATAAGCATTTTTAGCTTACGAAACATCCTTTTTTTCCTCACTATATCATTAAAATTTTACTTAACTCCAACTGCATCAAAAGCTTTACTTACTGTAGTTACTTCAGAAGAGCTAGTACCGAAAAGGTCAGAGGCTGCTTTTAAACATGCCGCACGAGCTTGACTGAACGTAGAGGAAGCTGTTAAGTATGTTGTATTTGCACGATAGAAAATTTGAGCTAGCTTAGTATTTCCAATTCCCGTAACAGTCACGCCATAAGCAGTTCCACCTTGAGCAATTAAGTAAGCAGCTTTATTAATAATACCGCTATTTGTATGAACTCCTCCATTGTCAGCAGTTCCAGTGTAACGATTATTATAGTTATCTGGATCTCCAAATTTAGTTGGATCACTCATCGAACGTAGTGCATCACCTGCTATTTTTGGTGTATAAATATCTTCACCAATCAGGTAATCTGGGTTTTTATTATTATAGAACTCTATTATAGTACCAAAAATATCAGAAATTGCTTCGTTTAGTGCACCAGATTCATTTTGATAAATTAAATTTGAGCTAGTTTCTGTAACTGCGTGGGTTAACTCATGTGCTACTACGTCAATCCCACCTGATAAAGGAATAAACGTTGTACCATCACCATCGCCATAAACCATTTGTGAACCATTCCAAAACGCATTGTTGTATTTACGACTATAATGGACACTCGATTTTAGTGCACCGCCTTTATTATCATAGGAATTACGATTAAAAACATTTTTATAATAATCAAATGTTAATCCAGTAAAATAATGTGCATCAACTGCAGCCGCATCATATGTGCTATTTAAAAGGTTATCAGGACTTGTCCAAAGTGTACCAGCAAGACGTTGTCGGTTTGCTGCATCATAAGTGAAAATACCACCTGGGGCTCTAGTATTATCTTGTAAATAATAAGTTGAACCCGATACGGTCATATTTAGTGTTTTTGAATCACCAAGTACGCCAACTCCAGTTCCAGTTGTATTTGTAGTACTTCCTGTACCGCCCGGTTTTCCAGGAGCGCTACTATGTGCTTCATCTAAATTATTATAGCTATTTAATATTTTTCCAGTTGATGCATCAATGAAATAATTAAAGTTTCCAGGTTTTGGAGAAAGGAAGTTTAAGTTTACAAGGTAAGCATAAGTAGCTTCATCACCATTTGTGTAAACGACTAGTTCAGATGTAGGATCTTTTTCATAGGTAGGAGTAAAGCCAAGGTCAGCTTCTGCAATTTTAATTGATTTGTTGGCATTTACTTTCTTTTCGACTTTAAGGCCTTTTTTTGTATCTAGATTAGGAGCTACTGTACCAGAGAAAACTGTTAGAACACCATCATCTCCAACTAATGCCGTTTGAGTAGAGCCCCAAACTGGTACACCATTATATACTTGTTGTAGTCGAAGAGCGGTACCTAACATATCTTTATTGCTAGACTTAATGATGAATGATTCTTCTGAGGATTTCATACCGAGTTTGAATTTATCTTTGTTAGCATTTACATAACCAAATACAATGTCTTTAGGACTTTTTGTTGATGACTTTGTCAGCTGTCCTGAAACAAACTCAGGTGATCCAACAGATTCATTATACTTGTAGCTAGATAACACATTTTTTGGTGCAGCATATGTATTTGTGAAAGAAAAACTATTTGTTGCTAGTCCTAAAGATAACCCAACTGCTAAAACTTTTTTGTTCACTTAAATTCCTCCCCAGTTAACAAATAGTGATAACGAGCTAATATTATCATGTAATTTAGTAGGTTTACAAACTACAAAAAACTGCATTAATTGCACCTTTTTTAAATTAAATTTAATAAATTATGTCTTTTTAACGAGTTTAATTTACAACTCCATTATTAATTAGTCATATTGTTTTAATTAAAAGAGAAAAGTGAGGAGAATGCCTTCGAACTTTTTTTATTGCTTGGAATTCTGGTGCTTAGCTTACATCAATCTAGTTCCGAAATTACGTTTTCATTTTTAGTTCCATCTCATGTAATACGGTTATATAAAGGAACGGTTTTAATCATGTTTGTCCACTTTCTTGAATATTGTTTAAGTAATAGCTTATGTACTGTAGAACTGATTACAGTACATAAAATGTTTCTAAAAAAAGCATTGATTTGAAGGAGAGGGCAAAAAATGTTCACAAATATAGATCATATGGCAATCTGTGTAAAAAACTTAAACGATAGTATTAAAAAGTATGAGAGTGATTTAGGTTTATCATACTCATACCGAGAAATAGTAGATGACCAAGGAGTGGAAGTTGCGCTTTTTAAAACGAATAAAATTAATATTGAATTAATCCAACCCCTTACATCAACGAATCCTGTTCATAAATTTATTGAAAAAAAGGGAGAAGGATTGCACCATATTGCTTTCCAAGTAGATGACATCGAAAAATCACTTTTAGAATTAAAAAAACGCCAATTTAATTTAATCCATCATTCACCTCGTAATGGGAGTGATGGTTCAAAAGTTGCTTTTATACACCCTAAACAATTCGGAGTATTAATCGAAATTGTTCAAAAAAGGGGGGAGTTTAATTGAGCAAGTATGATGATCTTTATAAACTATATGAAAAGAAATCTGAAATAGAGCAAGGTGGTGGCTTTGAACGGATTGAGAAACAACATGAACGTGGAAAGTTTACTGCACGAGAAAGAATAGACATGCTATTAGATGAAGGGAGTTTTGTTGAGTTATTTAGTTTTGTCCAGCATCGATGTTCAGATTTTGGAATGGATGAACAAAATGGTGCTTGCGATGGAGTTGTGACGGGGTACGGAAAAATTAACGATCGAACTGTCTTTGTCTTTTCACAAGATTTCACTGTGTTCGGTGGTGCATTAGGTGAAATGCATGCGAAAAAAATAAGTCAATTAATGGACATGGCAGTACAGTGCAAAGCTCCGATTATTGGATTAAATGACTCAGGCGGTGCGAGAATCCAAGAAGGTGTTCTTTCTCTAGACGGTTATGGACATGTTTTTTATCGGAATACAATTTATTCTGGGGTCGTACCACAAATTTCAGTGATTATGGGGCCATGTGCAGGTGGTGCTGTTTATTCACCGGCAATTACTGATTTCGTGATCATGGTTAATGGAACTAGCCAAATGTTTATTACTGGACCTAAGGTAATCGAAAGTGTTACAGGTGAAAAAATCTCTGCAGAGGATTTAGGTGGAGCTAAAGTCCATAATGAGATAAGTGGAAATGCTCATTTTCAAGCTGAGTCGGAAGAAGAGGCTCTTAAGGTCGTAAGAAATTTAATGGAGTATTTACCGGCACATTGGGAAGAAAAAGCTCCTACTAAAATGAAAACTGAAAAAGATATAGATGAATTAATGGAACTTATTCCAGATGAAAGTAGTCGACCTTATGATGTTAAAAAAATAATCGAAATGATTGTAGATGATGATTCCTTTTTTGAGGTTCAAAAAGATTTTGCTAAAAATTTAGTTGTAGGGTTTGCTAGATTAAATGGTGAAGTAATAGGACTCGTTTGTAATCAACCTAAATTTATGGCTGGAGGATTAGATTTACATTCAGCCGATAAAGGTGCTAGATTTATTCGTTTTTGTGATAGTTTTAATATACCAATCATCACTTTTGTTGATGTGACAGGGTTTTTCCCTGGTGTAAAACAGGAGCATGGAGGTATAATAAGACATGGTGCTAAGCTTTTATATGCGTACTCTGAGGCAACGGTTCCAAAAGTTACAGTCATTACGAGAAAAGCATTTGGTGGAGCATATGTTGCATTAAATAGTAAATCGATTGGTGCAGATTTAGTGTTTGCATGGCCAAACGCTGAAATCGCTGTAATGGGTGCTGCAGGTGCTGTAAATATATTATACGGAAAAGAAATCTCTCAAAGTAATCGACCAGATGAGTTAAGATCAGAATGGATGGATCAATATAAAGAGAAATTTTCTAATCCTTACGTTGCTGCAAAATACGGTTTAGTCGACGATGTAATTGATCCAAGGATGACTAGAAAAAAGCTAATTCAATCATTAGAAGTATTAAAAAACAAAAATGAAAAGCGCCCAGCAAAAAAACATGGTAATATACCTTTGTAGACGTTTTTTTACATATACAATTTGGAGGCATGACACAAATGATTAATGAACAACGTATTGTTGAAGAATTTTTAGAATTAGTACAAGTAGACTCTGAAACTAAGTTTGAAGCTGAAATTGCAAAGGTTTTAAAGAAAAAATTAGAAGCGCTTGGAATGAATGTTTTTGAAGACGACACGATGGGTGTTACAGGTCACGGTGCTGGAAATATTGTTGCTACAATGCCTGCTACTAAAGAAGGCGTAGACGGTATTTTCTTCTCTTGTCATATGGATACAGTAACTCCAGGTAAAGGAATCAAGCCATCAATCAAAGATGGATACATCGTTACTGATGGAACTACAATTCTAGGTGCAGATGATAAAGCGGGTATCGCAGCATTTTTAGAAGCAGTAAAAATCATTAAAGAACAAAATATTGAGCATGGTGAAATCCAATTTATTATTTCGGTTGGTGAAGAATCTGGATTACATGGCGCAAAAGCAATGGATCCAAAATTAATCACTACTAAATTTGGATATGCATTAGATAGTGATGAAGAAGTAGGTAACATTATCGTAGCAGCTCCAACTCAAGCTAAAGTAATTGCAACTATTTATGGTAAAACAGCACATGCTGGTGTTGCACCTGAAAAAGGCGTTTCAGCGATTACAATTGCTTCTAAAGCAATTGCAAGAATGCCACTTGGTCGAATTGACGAAGAAACGACTGCAAATATCGGACGTTTCGAAGGTGGAAGTGCAACAAATATCGTATGCGATCAAGTGAATATTTTAGCTGAAGCTCGCTCATTAATTGGTGAAAAAATGGAAGCTCAAGTAGCTAAAATGAAAGCTGCTTTTGAAGAAGCAGCTACTGAAATGGGTGGACGTGCTGAAGTAGAAGTTCAAATTATGTACCCAGGATTTAAATTTGGAGAAGGAGATCACGTTGTTGAAGTTGCAAAACGTGCAGCAGAAAAAATTGGACGTACTCCTGCATTAAAACAAAGTGGTGGAGGATCTGATGCGAACGTATTCGCAGGTCACGGTTTCCCAATTGTAAACTTAGCAATCGGTTATGAAGAAATCCACACAACAAATGAAAGAATGCCAATTAAAGAGTTAGTAAAAACTGCTGAAATGGTCATTGCAATTGTAGAAGAAGTTGCAAAATAATTAAGTTAAAAAAACGAGACAGTTGTGTCTCGTTTTTTTTATTTATGATGCTGTGCAATTTACCGGTAAGTAGTGGAAACAACCTATCACACGAAATCAATAAATGAATCACTTAGTTAAGAAGTCCCTAACTCTCCCAATTCTAATTTGTAGTTAAACGTTTTCTAAATAGCAAAAAGAATACAATCGCAATCAATAAGGCAGTCGGAAATATGACTAAACTATACTTTGCAAATAAAGATGCCACTTTATCCCATTTTTCACCTAAAATTTTTCCTAATGTGATAAAAGTGAATCCCCAAAGGATCGCTCCAATAAACCCAAATAACGCAAATTTTTTAAAAGAATATTTATTAATGGCAGCAAAATAAGCCGTTAAATGCCTAACTCCAGGAATAAAAAATCCGATTATAAGAATAAATGGCCCAAATTTAGAAAATAAACTTTTTGTCATTTCAATTTTTTTCTCAGTAATATAAACTTTTGGTCCATATTTATTTAGTAAAGGTAACCCAAATTTGTATCCAAGTAAATAGCTTAAAGAAATTCCCAAAATGATTCCAATAATCGCACAAGCTAATGAAGGTAAATAGGATAATCTATCTGCAAATACATTATAACCGATATATGTTAAAAGTATTTCATCAGGTAATGGTAAACCAATAATACCTCCTGTTAATGCTAAAATGATGCCTAAATAACCATAGTGAGTAATAATTAAGTTTAAATGATGAACCATTGATCATACACATCCTCGATTTTTTCCGCGTGAAGTACATAGGCAAAAAATTATTATAAAGATCTTATCATTGTTATAAGCAAGAGTATTTTATAGCATTTTCATTCATATAGCAATTCAAAATTCAAATAATTTGTTATTATTAGAATGATTTAATCTTACTAAGAAAATAAAAGAAATTTAGGTGGGAAAAATGATTAATTATTATGAAATAACCCCAGATTTAGTTAGTAGAAATGAAACAATCATAATGTTTCATGGTTGGGGTTCAACGATTGAATCACAAAAACAACTCGGTAAAGAACTATCTAAATTAGGATTCAAAGTTGTTATTCCCGAAATTAAATACCATGATTCTAGACAAGCTCTAACTAACCATTTTGATCAAAAAATTTTACAAAGATATTTTTGGAAGACGATATTTGAAACAATTGATGAAGAAGATGACATAATCCAACAACTAAATTTACAAAAGGAAAAGTCAATTCTGCTCGGTAGTTCAATGGGCGGTTTTATTGCAAGTGGAATGTTTTTTTCAAATACTAGTTATGCCGGATTAATTAATATTAATGGATCAAGTTCTTATATTTATTCTGAGAAGGATTTTCGTAAAAAGGATAGAAGAGCACCATTAAAAGAAAAAAGAATTTGAAATGTTTTTAAAATATGACCCTAAATTTATAGGTAGTACAACAAAAAAACCTATTTTATTCTTACATGGTGAATCGGATCTTGTTATTCCAATTGATGGGCAACTTGATTTTTTAACAACAAATTACAATGCTAAAATAGATTTTCTAAAATATAAGGATGTAAATCATACAATCACAAATCGTATGAAAACCGATCTATTCGATTGGCTTGATAAAAAATTTTAAATAGGAGGGAATTTTATTTGAGTGAAAGTTCACTACCAAAAGGATTAGCCAAACCAGCGATTAGAGCTTTAACTTCGGCAGGTTACTTACATTTGGAGCAATTCACACAATTAAGTGAAGTCCAAGTATTAAAATTACATGGGATGGGACCTAAAGCGTTGATGACAATTAGAAATGCATTGGAAGAGAAGGGCTTATCTTTTAAAAAATAATTTTGGCTAGATCTAGAACTGATAATTTCAGTTCTTTTTTATTTTATAAACGAAATGCAAAAATTTACTAAAAACTACAATCGGAATGATCTATTCTACTATGATTATTTATTGAATAAATTTGAATAGATATAGTATTGATAAGGGGTTGATATCAATAACATTATTAACGATGGATCAAATGATATCAATAATTCGAAATGGTTTACCTAAAACAGGAGCTCCTAAGGATATTATAATAGCAGGAGCAGGAATGGCTGGTTTAGTTTCTGGATCTTTATTAAAAGATGCTGGACATCGAGTAACAATTTTAGAAGCAAACGATCGGGTTGGAGGACGCATATATACTAAAAGATTTCCTCCATTTGTCAATAATCAATATGTAGAGCTTGGAGCAATGAGAATACCTTCAACACACTTACTTACTTTGGAATATATAAAAAAGTTTCATTTACCAATAAATTTATTCATTAACTCAACACCAGAAGATTTAATTTTTGTAAATAATATTCATACTGACCAAAAAAGTGTTGATAAGAATCCAGATATATTAGGTTTCCCTGTGAATGATTTTGAAAAAGGAAAAACAGCGGAAGAGTTATTAAAATTAGCTATCCAACCAGTAATTGAATTTATTAAACAGGATCCTGAAAAAAACTGGGACATTGTAATTGGAAAATATGATAAGTACTCAATTGATGCTTTCTTACGATATAATCCAGTGGGAGTTTCTTTGTCTGGTGAAGCTATTGAAATGATAAAAGTACTGATAGGCGTCGAGGGGTTTCCAGAACTATCATTTCCGGCGGTTCTAAGAGAGGTAATGGTTCTTTTAACGGAAGGTCTAAAATTTTTCGAAATAACAGGTGGCAATGAAAAGTTACCAAATTCTTTTATCGGTTTATTAAAAGATAATATATTTTATCATCAACGTGTAACAAAAATAATTCAAAATGATTCAAAAGTAACGATTCAGTCTAAAAATACTCTTGATCAAAAAAACTATGAGGTCTCTGGAGATTTAGCAATTATTACATTACCCTTTTCATTATTAAATTTCATTGATATTATTCCTGTAAATTCGTTTTCATATAAAAAATTGAGAGCAATTAGCGAATTGCATTATGTAGATTCAATGAAAATCGGTCTACAATTTAGATCAAAGTTTTGGGAGAAACGAGGTACAAAAGGTGGTAAGCTGATAACTGATTTACCAATTAGATTTTCATATTTTCCAAGTCACGATATTGGTGGGGATGGTACTGGGATTTTGCTTGCCAGCTATACTTGGGGAGATGATGCTTTTATCTGGAATAGTAAGTCAGAGGACGACCGGATTAGAATGGCTTTAAATAATCTAGCCAAAGTGTATGGATTTGAAGTTTATGAAGAGTTTATGGGTGGGATTACGCATAGTTGGTCAAATTATCCTTTCGCAAATGGTGCCTTTACTATGTTTAAACCAGAACAATTATCAGATTTTGGCAAAGCTATAAGTACACCCGAGGGTAAAGTACATTTTGCAGGCGCTCATACTTCAACTTTACCTGGATGGATACAAGGTGCAATTGAGTCAGGTGTGCGAGTTGCTTTTGAAATAAATGGTCTGTAAATAATGAAAAGGCAAAAAAAGAACCGCAATGGTTCTTTTTTTGCTTTAAAACTATTTTTACCAAAAGTTACTTGCATATTATCATAAATTATAGTGATATAATGAGCTGTCGATATAAATTCATATATAAGGGGGAAGGCTATTGCAACCCAACTTGTCTCCTATACACAAAAAAAGAAACCGATATTATTTAACAGTAAATAAGAAATTTTGGTTTAGCCATTTTGTATCATTTTCTTGGTTACTTTTTTCTATCTATTTGTCAATTCCTTGGGTAAAGGATTTATCTGATGTTGTTACGATGCCAGTAGCGATCATAATAATAGGTGGTATTGCCTATATACCAGGTTATATGAGCACTTTTTTGGTAATAAGTTTACTACTCGATAAACAACCGAATTTTAAAAATGAGTTTCCAAATGATCCGGTGACGGTGTTAGTTGCTGCTTATAATGAAGAAGGTGCTATTTTTAATACGTTAAAATATATTTCAAATCAAGACTATACTGGAGAAATAAAGGTTATCGTAATAAATAACAATTCAACTGATGCTACTGATCGAGAAGTAATGAGGGCGAAAAAAGAATTTAAGTCAAATATTACTTTATTACATCAACCAAAACCAGGTAAGTTTCATGCGCTTAATTTGGGCTTAGAGTATGTAGAAACACCATATGTCATTACACTAGATGCAGATACACTAATTCATCCTTCTGCAATAAGATACTTAGTTTCAAGAATAAAAAGTAGTCCTTCTGATGTTAGTGCTGTTGCTGGTTCAATGTTAGTTCGTAATAGTCGTGAAACTTTTTGGACTAAGATTCAAGAGTGGGACTACTTCTTAGGTATTGCTTCAATAAAAAGACTTCAAGGATTATATCAAGGAACACTTGTTGCACAAGGTGCTTTTAGTTTATATAAAACCGATTGTGTAAAGGAAGTTAAAGGTTGGCCAGATGCAATTGGAGAAGATATTGTTTTAACATGGAGACTTCTACAGAAGCAATGGAAGGTATACTTTGAACCATTAGCAGTTGCATTTACAGATGCACCTACAACATTCGGACATTTTGCTAAACAAAGATCAAGATGGGCAAGAGGTATGGTTGAAGGACTAATTGAAATAAAACCGTGGCAACAACCACAAGTTTATACAAAGTATTTAACTGGTATTAATCTCATGATGGTTTACTTAGATTTTATTTACACAGTATGTTGGATTCCTGGATTAATTTTGGCCTTTTTTGGAATCAACCTTATTGTTGGTCCGATGACTTTATTAGTTCTACCATTAACATTTTTTAGTTATTCAATCCTTTATTTTTACCAGAAAAACTATGTTTTCCGTAATTTAAATTTAAGAATAAGAAATAATCGTATAGGATTTCTATTCTTCCTTTTATGCTATCAAATGATTATGTCACCAGTTTCACTATATGGCTATATTCAAGAATTCTTTAAATTAAAACGAGTATGGGAATAAAAACTTTACGATCATAAAAAAGAGGGTCACAAAAAAGTCAAAGTACTTTTTGTGATCCTCTTTTTGTTATTATAGATTATTTGTTTCTTTTTTTGTTGAACTATCCAACTTCATCTTTAATTGAACTTCTTGATCAGCGATAATATCATCATCTTCAGCATTATCACGCACAACCTTTTGGGTTAAAATTGACCCTACTGCAACTAACAGCATAACTGCAATATAATAACCTTTTTCGTTTAATTCCATATCTGCATTGTAGAGTCCGATACAAAATAAAAAAACTCCAGCAACTAATGTAAAGTAGGCTAAAACAGTGAATGCTGGTGTGTTTCTACGTCTATGCTTTTGCAAATTTTATCACGCTCCCCGATAAGATTTTCCTTAAATTTTTGACGTTTAAAACTGCAATTAAATAAGAGATAAATATTTCTATAAAATCTTAACGTCTGATATTATTATATAAAATTTAGTGTTAAATAG
>NZ_NUGT01000039.1 GCF_002574545.1 Bacillus sp. AFS055030 | reverse complement strand
TTTAAATTAGCATTTGTATCCTGACCTTTCAAGGCATATTGAGTGTGGAAACATTCTAATAAAATTAATGACGGTTAAACCATAAAACGGCATCGGAAAGTACTGTTTACCAATGCTGTTTTTGCCTCTTAAATAACCACGGTGAACCATACCACAAATTAGGTAAGATAGAAGAATTCCAATCTGAATTAATTATTCGCCATTTTTGAAAGTTTATAAGTTAAACATTGATTGTGAATAAGCTATTGTGTAAGTAGAAACTAGACCCTGTTATTTCATAATTCGCCCAATGCGACGTCTAGAAACAAACTTCCCAAGCTTGTTTAACATTTTCTTAATCTTACGAGTCCCGTAGTTTTGACGACTGTCATAAAAAATCTTAATGATATGAGACGTAATTTCATCTTCAGCTTGGCGTTCTTTTGCCTCATAATAATAGGTGCTTCTTGGTAGTTGGAGGACTTTACACATTGCTGATATCGAGTATTTGTGCAGGTTATTCTTAATCACATTTACTTTCGTCCTATTTTCAGCGCTGCTTAAAATATCATTGCCCATTTCTAGTTGCTTGTTTCTTTTTCGGAGTTCCATTAGTTCCTTTTGTTCATCTGAAAAATCCCTTATATTTTCTTTCTTTTGACGAAGACTTGGTATATAAACTGAAAGATATTTATATTATGACTTTCGTAAAAGGTATTGAGGGAAGGATAAGAAAGAAGGGAAAGAAATTAATATAGAAACTGAGATTCCATTTTGGGAATTTCTTGATATTGAATTTAATAAAAATGAAAATACTTTTATTTTTACCGTACATTACACTCAGAAACCAACTTTCCCTTCTCTTTTTAAGTATTTAGTACAGTCACCATCACTATCAAAATTAGATGATGCTTTAAACAAAGATGAGAAATCAAGGATATATAAACAAGATTGGCAGTATAAAGAAAACTTAGAATTTGAAATTAGAACGAAAAATTTAATTTATACTCTTATAGACACAAATGCAAAGTTATTATATGTAGGGGAGGCTAAAGACTTAATTAAAAGACTTAATCAAAAGTACACTTCTATTCCAAACTGGAACTACTATAAATATAACGATTTACCAGATGAGTTATCAAAATATAGAGTATCAATTGAACGGATGATTATTAGAGACTATGCAACACTTTTGGATAATAAAAAAGAAATATCTAATATTTCAATATCTGATTATAAATTAGCAAATGATAAAATAGAAGTAAAAATAAACTTATAAATTGTAATTATCGAGAAAAAATATGTTGGAAGAGCTACTAAAATAGGTAGTTCTTTTTTATTAATATTTTATCTTTAAGAAAAAATAAATCAATTTTAAAGGCCATGTCTAAATACAATAATTGTAAATAATGGTGAGAAATTTCATAGAATAAGTTTTTTTATTAAGATATAATTGTAATTAGTGAAATAAAATTAATAAATGTAATAT
>NZ_NUGT01000038.1 GCF_002574545.1 Bacillus sp. AFS055030 | reverse complement strand
GCCGGGGTGGTGGAATTGGCAGACACACAGGACTTAAAATCCTGCGGTTGGTGACAACCGTGCCGGTTCGAGTCCGGCCCTCGGCATCAAAAAAACCTCTTACTTTGTAAGAGGTTTTTAATTTCAGATTTGATTGGACAATTTGTCTTTCATATATTATAATTATTGTATAACTTTGGCGGTGTGGTGGAATGGCAGACACGCCTGACTCAAAATCAGGTATCTTCACGGATGTGCAGGTTCAAGTCCTGTCACCGCTATATAAATGCTAACAAAAAAAGCTTTGCACTAATTGTGCAAAGCTTTTTTTGTTTTTCTTGCACATGGCAAAATATCTCCAAATAATGTTGTCAGCTGATAAGAAACCTTTAGTGACAATGACAGAAATTGATATTAAACATTTTATATTGATCCTATGCAAGAAAGCGGATTGTAAACAACGTGCATTAACACGAGATTGCTAGCTAGTAAAAGAAGTCATGCGTTGCGATGATTTACTAGTACGCAAAGGAATTTACCAGTAGATAGTAAATCGTTCTACAAGGAATTTTTTTGAATTTTCAAACCAACTCTTTACAATATTAATGTTAAAATTATTATGAGTATGTAGACAAAAGGAGTGAGTTGCAATAAATAAATATTTGAAAATTGGTTTGTTGTTTGTAGGTTTGATTGCTGTTTCATTTTTATCTTGGAAAATAGTTAAAATTATTGTTTTTAAAAATGAATATCATGTTGCAAATATAAAATATGACAAAGAAAAGATTCCTCCAGCTTCAAAGGAAGGAGCAGATATTGCAAGAACACACGATATATTAAATAATTTAACTGGTTGGTTAAATTATCAACAATTCAAAAATCCAAACTCTCCAGCTTGGGAAGATAAAAAATCTGAATTGGAATCTATTCTCACATATTTTGAAAAAATACTTAGCAATGTAGATGAAAATAGCGATTTGCACGATGATTTAGATTTAGCTAACAAGTTAATGAAATTGGCAATTGATCAAAAAGACATGAAAGCTTTGTTGTATACTCATCGAATAATGCACGATTTAGACAACAAGATTAATCATACCCAAGGAAGAATTGTTGTTTTCAATAGCGCAAAAGCTGGAAATGGAAATGCAGAAAAAGTGGATGATTATATGGCTTATTTAAAAAATCAGAGATAGCTTAATGGCTGTCTTTTTCTTTTATCCTAAAACACAGATTTTACTGCATTATTCTTGGAACTTTAATTGATTCTTCATCAGCATTAAATAATTGTCATATAGAGCTATTAACATCCACATAAAGAAAGGCAGCGAACATCTATATAGTCGCTGCCTTCTTTATGTGGATATTAGCAATCCTAACATTACATTTTTACATACTTACGTTTTTGCTTAAGCCAATCAAATTGTTTTGGATTTCTTTTATTTGCTAAAGTAACTACAAGACCAGTTGTTGCTATTAATAGGCTTGCAGCAGCTACTTTAATCGTAAATTGTTTTGCATCTTTTAATTTCTCATTATTGTATCGATCAAGTTCTTTAAGTGTATCTTGTGTAAGATCAATTCTGTCGTTTGTTTCTTCAATCAAACTACAGACACCCTCAAAACTTTCGACTAAAGGATTCTTTTCTTCTTTTACCAAAGGATTTGTCATAATTACTCTCCTCCTAAATTTATCCTATAAAGAAGAATTCTATGAGAAAATTCATTATACCTTTATTCAAATTTCTACAAATCTTTCAATAGCCTCTGCTGTTAGCTACTTATACTCTTCATCTGTTATTTTATATGGCTTTTAACAATTTCAATTCTCGATTTTTTCTTAAATTATGATAACATTTTCGACAAAATATGATTTTATTCTTGAATATGTGACATATTTATGATAAATTTAATTACAAGTTCATTAAAACCTACTAAATACTTATTTCATTTGTATTAGTAGTTTAGCACTTATAACTTGATAACAACGCAGTGTATTGATTCATTTGAGAACGATACATTGCGTTTTTTTATATTAAAAAGTCTATTATTACAGGCTTTTGTGTCATAATTAGATAATGAAATAATTTTCTGACTAGAATAGGAAATATAATTAACAGGCAGTTAGGTGATTCTTGTGAATATGAAAGAATTTCAAAAAGAATTAATTTTATATAGTAAAGAAATTGGAATAGATAAGATTGGATTTACGACTGTTGATCCCTTTTTAACATTAAAAAATCGATTATATAAGCAGCAAGAATTAAATTATCAATCGGGTTTTGAGACAAAGGATATTGAACGAAGAGTAGATGCGAAAAAAATAATGACTGAAGCAAATTCAATTATTGCAATTGCTCTAGCTTATCCATCTAAATTAAAAAATCCTCCTAAAAGTAAAAAGGGATCTACAAGGGGAATCTTTTGTAGGGCCTCATGGGGGGAAGATTATCATGTAGTTGTAAAAAAGAAATTACTTCAGCTTGAGTCTTTTATTTTATTACATTATCCGAATGCAAAGGTTCAATCGATGGTCGATACTGGTGAGCTAGTAGATCGAGCAGTGGCTGAAAGAGCGGGGATCGGATGGAGTGCTAAAAATTGTTCAATTATTACGCCAGAATTCGGTTCTTATGTATATTTAGGCGAAATGATTACCTCACTACCTTTTGAACCTGATTCACCTATTGAAGAGCAGTGTGGAGAATGTACAAAATGCCTTGATGTTTGTCCGACAAGTGCGATTGTTTCTCCAGGTCAATTAAATGCTAAAAATTGTATTGCTTTTTTAACCCAATCAAAAGAAATGATACCTGTTGAGTTTCGAAAAGAGCTGGGAAATCGCATATATGGATGCGATACATGTCAGACAATTTGTCCTAAAAATAAAGGAATTAATTTTACTCATCATACTGAGATGGAAGCTGATCCGGAAACAGTAAAACCTTTATTACGTTCTGTTTTAAAAGTAAGTAACAGAGAGTTTAAAAATCAGTTTGGCAAAATGTCTGGGTCATGGAGAGGAAAGAACCCAATTCAACGAAATGCCATTATTGCTTTAGCACATTTTAAAGATGAATCGGCATTAGATGATTTAAAGGAATTAGCGAAAAAAGATGCTAGACCGGTAATACGAGGTACAGCAATTTGGGCTATTTTTGAGATTGAAGGAAAGAACAGTACTCTATTTATTGAAAGTTGTTTACAAAAAGAGCAAGACGAGATTGTATTAAATGAAATTAATGCTGTTCTGTCAAAGTAATCGATAATGAGTGGTATAATCTCTTATTTTTCAACATCGTATAGAATAAGAATATATGTTGAAAAGGGGGATTATCTTGTTTAATCGTGAACTTTTAGAGTGTTATTTAAAAGAACGATTACAACTTTATTTTGGTGAAGGACATCGAAGTCATCCTATTCAAGAAATAGAATACCAGGCAATCAAGCGGAAAGTTGAATTATATAATAAGCGTAATATTTCATTAGTAAAAGTATATGGTAATCTTGATGTAAACAATATTTGGACTGATAAAGATGTAACGTATATAAATTATACATTCCATACGCGATATTTTTTAAAGCAAAAAGATTTATATTTTGAAGAGGATCAACATGAGAGACAGATCGCGATTAAAAAAGATGAAATCTTATATGACATTGCATTCCCAATTGATAATCAAGTTGAGAATTTTGAACTTGAAGAAGACGATTTAGATGAAAGTGAATTATTAGAACGAAATAACAGATATAACCGATTTAATGCTGTTAAATATGCTGAAACCTGGTGGGATGGTCATAATAAAGAATATCCATTGTATGCAAATGATTGTACAAATTTTATATCTCAATGTTTGAGGGCTGGAGGCGTTCGAATGGTTGGAATGCCAAAACCCGGGACAGGGTGGTGGTATAAAAATCATTCTAATAGTAGTTATAGTTGGAGAGTTGCTCACGCATTAAGAAGATTTTTACCTACGTCTAAAACTGGAATTATAGCACAAGAGGTGCCTTCTCCAAAAGATCTATCATTGGGGGATATTATTTTATATGATTTCGAAGGTGATGGAGTATGGAATCATTGTACGATCGTTGTTGCTAAGGATGAAAATGGTGAACCGTTAGTGAATGCACATACTGTAAATAGCCGTAAAAGATATTGGTCATATTATGATTCTTCTGCTTTTACGGAGAACATTAAGTATAAGTTTTTTCACTTCGTTGATGGCTTTTCTAACCCTCAAATGGAATAATACCTTACGAATGACGAATTTGGTATAATATAAAGCATTGAAACAATATAGAGGTGAAAAAGATGGGAATACACGTTGTATTATATCAACCACAAATTCCAGCAAATACAGGAAATATTGCACGTACTTGTGCAGGAACAGATACAAGTTTGCATTTAATCCGTCCGTTAGGTTTTTCAACTGATGATAAAATGTTAAAAAGAGCTGGTCTTGATTATTGGGAGCATGTAGACATACATTATCATGATTCTTTGGACGATTTATTTGATAAGTATAAGGACGGGAAATTTTATTTTATTACTAAATTTGGAGAAAAAACATATTCAAACTTTGACTATTCAAATTTAGATGAAGAGATTTTCTTTGTATTTGGTAGAGAAACAACAGGACTTCCGAAAGAGTTAATAGCCAAAAACATGGAAACTTGTTTACGTATACCAATGACAGATCATATTAGGTCTCTAAATTTATCAAATACAGCTGCAATTTTAATTTACGAAGCTTTACGTCAGCAAGATTTCCGTGAGTTATTAAAAGTAAAGGATTATTCTAAATAAATCACCAGAAATGGTGATTCAGACTGTTGACAAACGCTCGCTTTCTTCGTTGCTTCGCCTGTCTGCGGTGCTCATTACCGTTTAGGGTAACTCCGCTCCTCACCAGGCTTCGCGCCTCGAAAGACAAACGCTTGCAATCAGTCTGAATTTCAACTTTTTAGTACTTTGTCTACACACTGAGTCACCAGAAATGGTGATTTTTTTGTTTAATCTAAGAGTTTATCAAATATCACAAATAAAAAGATGCTTCCATTAAAACGGTCTCAAAGAATCCGTGACTAGAAGCATCTTTTGCGTAATATTATCTGTTTTTCAGTCCAGGTTTGTCATTATAGCCGCCTGTGAAAATTGCTGCTAAGAATGATGCTGTTACTAATAAAATTAATGCTAGTCTCATCAGTATGTATCCTCCCAATTGAAAAATTCCCAACACCCTAAACCTTATTATACAAAAAAATCATAGAAATATGAAAGTAAAATTATGAGAATCGGATTTCGATAAAATATATTTTCCTACTCAAAGATATAGCATGAGTACGGACATCCTTGCATATCCTTTAATAATCTCTCTTACAGATGAGAAGAAGGAGGTACTTGTCCATGGATATTTTAAAGAAACTTGAGCAGCATCGGGACATGGAACAAAGATTGAAATGGGAAGGCACTTTTGCTGAGTATCTTGAAATGTTAAAAGAGGAGCCATGGGTTGCACAAACTGCACATTCTAGGATTTATAATATGATTAAAGACGCAGGTATTGAAGAAGTGAATGGCAAAAGAACCTACAGTTTCTTTAATAACAACCTATATGGATTAGAAGAAGCATTAGAGAGACTCGTGGAAGAATATTTCCATCCTGCTGCCAAGAGATTAGATGTAAAAAAACGTATTTTATTGTTAATGGGTCCTGTAAGTGGTGGTAAATCTACTTTAGTAACAATGTTAAAGAGAGGCTTAGAAAATTATTCAAGAACTGATCAAGGTGCAATTTATGCTATTAAAGGATGCCCAATGCATGAAGATCCATTGCATTTAATTCCTAACCATTTAAGAGATGATTTTTTCAAAGAATATGGAGTTCGAATTGAAGGAAATCTTTCACCTTTAAATTTAATGAGACTTGAACAAGAGTTTGGCGGAAGAATAGAAGATGTTATAGTAGAAAGAATATTTTTATCAGAGGATCGTCGAGTTGGTATTGGTACTTTTAGCCCGTCTGATCCAAAATCTCAAGATATTGCTGATTTAACAGGAAGTATTGATTTTTCAACAATTGCTCAATTTGGATCAGAATCAGACCCACGTGCCTACCGGTTTGATGGAGAGTTGAATAAAGCAAATCGCGGAATGATGGAATTCCAAGAGATGTTAAAATGTGATGAAAAGTTTTTATGGCACTTATTATCCCTGACACAGGAAGGTAACTTTAAGGCAGGGCGTTTTGCATTGATTTCAGCGGATGAATTAATCATTGCTCATACGAATGAAACAGAATACAGATCCTTTATTAATAATAAGAAGAATGAAGCACTTCATTCTCGGATTATCGTAATGCCAATTCCATATAACTTAAGAGTTAGTGAAGAAGAGAGAATCTATCAAAAAATGATCTCCGAGAGTGATGTTTCAAATGTTCATATTGCTCCACATACTTTACGTGTTGCAGCTATGTTTACAATTCTTACTCGTTTAAAAGAACCAAAACGAGGTGATATTGATTTAGTTAAGAAGATGCGTCTATATGACGGTGAAATGGTAGAAGGCTATAACACTGTTGATTTAGAGGAGCTGAAAAAAGAATATTTAGATGAAGGTATGCATGGTATCGATCCACGTTATGTCATTAACCGTATTTCATCTACAATTATTCGAAAAGAAATTCCTTCAATTAATGCTTTGGATGTATTACGCTCATTAAAAGATGGTTTAGATCAACATCCATCTATTTCTAATGAAGATCGTGAGCGTTATATGAATTTTATCTCGATCGCTAGAAAAGAATACGATGATATTGCAAAACAAGAAGTACAAAAAGCTTTTGTTTATTCATATGAAGAGTCTGCAAAAACACTGATGGATAATTATCTTGATAATGTAGAAGCATATTGCAATAAGAATAAGCTTCGCGATCCTTTAACAGGTGAAGAGATGAATCCAGATGAGAAATTGATGCGTTCGATAGAAGAACAAATTGGTATTTCTGAGAATGCGAAGAAAGCTTTCCGTGAAGAGATATTAATTAGAATCTCTGCATATGCAAGAAAAGGCAAACGTTTTGATTACAATTCACATGAAAGATTAAAAGAAGCTATCCAAAAGAAACTTTTTTCGGATTTGAAGGATGTTGTGAAGATTACGACGTCCACAAAAACTCCTGACGAGCGTCAACTAAAGAAAATCAATGACGTGGTCAGCAGATTAGTTGATGAATATGGTTATAACTCAACATCAGCAAATGAATTATTACGCTACGTAGGCTCTTTACTTAACCGATAAATTGTTTAAGCGGCTATCGATTAGATAGCCGTTTTCTTTTGCAATTAATAATGTTTATCCTATAATGATGATAATGATTAAAAAGAAGGGCGAGGTCGTGTAGATGAAAAGAATTCAAATTGCTGAAAACCTTGATTTTTCACAAATAATCCACGGATTATGGCGTTTAGCCGAATGGAAAATGACAACAGAACAATTAGTCAATTTTATAGAAGAATGTATTGATTTAGGCATTACAACATTTGATCATGCCGATATTTACGGTGGTTATACTTGTGAAGAAATTTTTGGAAGAGCTTTAGCGTTAAAACCAGAGCTTCGTGAAAAAATCCAAATCGTTACAAAATGTGGAATAAAGTTAAAATCATCAAAGTTTCCTGAACTTAAAATGAATCATTATGATACTAGTAAAGAGCATATTCTAATGAGTGTTAATAGTTCTTTGGAAAATCTACAAACAGATTATATCGATTTACTTTTAATACATAGACCAAATCCTTTTATGAATCCAAAGGAAATCGCAGAGGCGTTTAATCAACTTCATTCGGAAGGGAAAGTACGCCACTTTGGAGTATCAAACTTTTTACCGTCTCAATTTAATGCATTACAAGCTTATCTAAATATGCCTTTAGTAACAAATCAAATTGAAGTTTCACCAATGCAATTAGAACATTTTGAAAAAGGAACAATTGATTTATTACTAGAAAAAGATATTGCTCCAATGATCTGGTCCCCATTAGCAGGCGGACAAATTTTTACTAGTCAGTCTGAAACAGCGGTACGAGTTCGAGCAATGCTAGAGGAGATTTCTAGTGAAATTGGTGCAAATTCAATCGACGAAGTAATGTACGCATGGTTATTAGCTCATCCTGCTAAAATGATGCCAATCGTAGGGTCTGGTAAAATTGAGCGCGTTAAAACAGCAGTTGAGTCTACCAAGTTAAGAATGTCAGCGGAACAATGGCTACGAATTTACGTAGCTGGAATGGGTCATAATTTACCATAATTAAAAATAAGTGGAGACTATTTACTAGTTTCCACTTATTTTTCGTTCTTTTTTTAGTATTTTTACATATAGTTAAAGGCAAAAGTTTATTTGAATTTTTATATAAATATATTTATTTTTAAGGACTCGTCCAATTTTCTGAAAAAATGGGTGTAAAATTTAGAAGAAACATTGTCAATTATTGTGTCCTTCTGCATATGATAGAGTAATCCATAAAAAAGGGTAGAAAATCACCTACCGAATTAGTTTATGCAAACTGGTATTACTGTGTGACGATTTTTTTAATTTTTACAATAAATCATAATAGGTAAGGGAGGGAAAGAAAATGAGTAATGAAAATATCGAACAAAAGCATAATTTTACCATTTCACAGGAAGACTGGACCCTCCATCGTAAAGGACACGACGACCAACAGCGCCACCAAGAGAAGGTACAAGAGGCGATTAAAAAGAATTTAGCAGATTTGATCACAGAAGAAAGCATCATCATGTCAAACGGGCGCGATGTAGTAAAAATCCCAATTCGGTCACTAGATGAGTATAAGATTAGATACAACTACGATAAAAATAAACACGTTGGTCAGGGTACTGGAGACAGTAAAGTTGGCGATGTAGTGGCAAGAGATGGTTCACAAGGTGGCCAGCCGCAAAAAGGTGCTGGTAAAGGGCAAGGAGCAGGTAAAGAATCAGGTGAAGATTATTATGAGGCAGAGGTTTCACTAATGGAATTAGAGGAAGCTCTTTTTAGTCAGTTAGAATTACCTGATTTAAAACGAAAAGAACAAGATTTAAATACTGTAGAAAACATCGAATTTAATGACATTAGAAAAACTGGGTTAATGGGTAACATTGATAAAAAACGTACGATGATGTCAGCGTTTAAACGCAACGCTATGAGTGGTACGCCATCATTTTATCCAATATCTCCAGAAGACTTAAAATTCCGTACATGGAATGAAATAAGAAAACCGGAGTCAAAAGCCGTCGTACTTGCAATGATGGATACAAGCGGAAGTATGGGCTTATGGGAAAAGTATATGGCAAGAAGCTTCTTCTTTTGGATGACTAGATTTTTAAGAACTAAATATGAATCAGTTGATATCGAATTTATTGCACATCATACGGAAGCAAAAGTAGTTACAGAAGAAGAATTCTTCACAAAAGGAGAAAGCGGAGGAACGATCTGTTCATCAGCATATCGCAAAGCTTTAGAAGTAATTGAATTCAAATATTCTCCTGAAAGATATAATATCTATCCATTCCACTTCTCTGATGGGGATAATTTAACATCTGATAATGCTCGCTGCGTAAAATTAGTTCAAGAATTAATGAAAGTGAGCAATATGTTCGGATATGGAGAAGTGAACCAATACAACCGTCACTCTACTCTAATGTCCGCATATAAAAATATTAATGATGAAAAATTCCGCTATTATATCCTTAAACAAAAATCAGATGTATTCCATTCAATGAAGAGCTTCTTTAAACAGGAGCATGAGAAAGCAGCGAAATAATCGCTTGATAATTGGCTTTAATGAAGTGTGAGTTGAATAGTAAGTGAAACCAGAAAAGCCCGGAAGAGGGTTTTTCTGGTTTTTTGTTGTAAATGGTTAGAAATAATCATTAGCTAGAAAGTAGTCTAATTCAACATAATGGCGGTATAGATGAAGAAGGAATTCTAAATATAATTAGATTTTAATAGCCTAAACAAATAAATTATTAAGTAAAATATGATTCTTGAAATTGGTAAGTTTATTAAAATTTACAATAGAGAGTATCAAGTAGTAATTTATTTAAATATATTCGGGAAAACTTATTAGACCTATTATTTTTAATGAAATTTTCATGGTATTTTCATAAAACTGATTTATATTTTAGATAGATGTTTTTGGATGGAGGAGGATTAATACTAAAATTCACATCAGCTTCACTAAAAATTTTAAAATAATATGGAAGTAATACTTTTAAAGGAGATTTTAGATTGGAAAAAAATAATTTTGAAATGATCAAAAATCAAACTTTTTTAAAATCCTATATATCAAATCCAATCGAAAGAAAAAGAATCGTGTTAACACTTTTTATTGGTGGAGTTCTATTTTTATTAGGTATTCTATATATTTCAATGCATTATCAACATTGGCAAACTACAAATATGCATACCTATAAGGATTTATTTAAGGAAATTGGATCAATTGCAAGAATTGGGTTCTTTATTGTATTATCTATTTTTCCTGTGTTTTATTTAATTAAACTAAAATATACTAAGGACATTGCATTTGGACAAATTAAATTAAAAACTATTTTGCAATTTATTGGAAAAATTCTAAGACAATGGCACGTACCAATCGCATTAATTTCGACTGGTATTGTTTTATTACATGGCTATTTAGCAATATTAAAAGGATTTGAACTAAATTTCACTTACTTTTCTGGTTTAATTTCTATTATCATTTTGTTCATTTTAATGTTTATGGGATTAAAACGATATAAAAAGAAAGATAATAAATGGCATTTGAAAATGGCTATCTGTTTTCTTATCTTATTTATGCTTCACGCTACATTCGCATAATACAAAAGCGTAGAAATTAAGAATAAAAATTTATAGCAAACAAAGTAGTACAATTCACTATTGAAATGCGCTACTTTTCTTTTTTTATAATTTAAGTTCCAACAATCATTACCATGTTTCAATATGTAGATGAGAATAGTTAAGATAAATGAGCTTATGGACGTTTCTTATTTTTGTTATAGTTTTTTATATTAATAATTAATTAAATATAGCTTATTCTTGGTCCATTGGAGAAGTAATATTATCTTTATAAGTATCAATGTAAATATTCCCATTTGCGGCAAGCACAGCATACACTACATCCTTGATTTTTAGTTTGCGCTTTTTAAGTTCACGTTGTAACCATAACTCCGACTGATTGTTTTGTCTTAGATTTTCTGTCATAATTTCCCCATCCATAATCAGCTCAATAGGGAGTTTACTTTCTGGTGTTGTTGGTATATTTAAATCTTGTTTTGTTACACTGCGATATTGAGGTTTTTGCAAAACAGATACCTTACCGTTTGTTTCAACTACAACATAAAGAACTTCTTCTATGTTAAAAATATTTTTTTCTCTTAATTGTTGATTTAAATAGTCTAGAGAATAACGCATTTTTCTCATGTTGGCTTCCAAAATCTTTCCATTTTCAACAATTACTGTTGGATTTCCAGCAAATAAATTTCTTCCAATTCGACTTTTCATGGAAATATAGCTAACAATTATAATGATAGATAGAATGATGAATTTTTATATTTAAATTAAATGCTAAGTTGGCAATAATACCTCCAATAGAAATAGCACCTATAAAATCAAAGGTATTCATTTCAGCAATAATTTGTTTTCCTAAAAGTTTGGCACCAATGAACAAAATCAAAAATGCTAGCATTGTCCTCATAATAATCTCGTAATGTTGCGGCATAAGCAGTTAGCCCCTTTAGATCAATTAATTTAATTGTATTTTTCTATATAGGGATAATTTGTAACATTGAAATGAAATTTATTAAATAAATATACTTAAATTCTTTAAACTTTAATTTAAGTACATTTACTTAACATTGCACATAGGATAATTTTATATGCTGGGAAGGGATTGAGAAAAATGTATTATGTTCCAAATTTGTACCCATATCAATATCATTATCCTTATTATCATAATGTACCAATGAATAACTATGGCAGACAGTCTTATTACTGGACTTACCCTGTTGAAGTAGAATATGCAAATAGATTTGGTTCTTTTCACGCTTCTAATAATGATGTCAGAGTTTTGTTAAAAGATTATGGAGCAGAACCGTTTGTAGTTAATATAAATGGGGCTACTAAACAAAACAGTACGTACCGAACTGCTTTATGGACTGGAACTCATTTGCAGGTAACATTAATGAGTCTCAAAGTTGGAGAAGATATTGGTTTAGAAATGCACCCAAATGTAGATCAATTCTTGCGCGTTGAACAAGGTCAAGGTATTGTCCAAATGGGTAAGAGTAAAGATAATTTAAATTTTATAAGAAATATCAATGAAGATACTGCAATAATGGTACCCGCAGGGACATGGCATAATGTAATGAATACAAGTAATATTCCACTAAAATTGTACTCAATATATGCACCTCCTAACCATCCTTTTGGAACTGTTCATATTACAAAGGCAGATGCGATGGCTGCGGAAAGAAGAAATAATCATGGCAATGAATAAACAATTGTTTTGGAAGGACTCCAGATGAATGAACTATTAAAGTGTTAAAATTAGTTATTCCTATAAGGATGCCACCTATTCCACTGATCAAACCAATAAAATGACTTACTTTAGATAAGAGGCAATTATATTGCTTCCTTTTTTTATGAAAAAAAAAGAAGCTCAGAGAGCTTCTTTAGGACATAAATGAAATTATCACTTTTTGAGGTACATCATTTTTATTATCATTTTTATGTATTACTCGTTCACAGGAAGGCATTATAAAAGAAAAATCTACTACTTGTTTAGGGATGATTCCTTTTTGCTTTATGTTTTCAAATACTTTTTGCATAGTATCTTCTATTTTTAGGATTTTGTTTGAGCCTTCTTTCTTAAAACATTCCACACAGGTTTCGATAATATTATTATGAAGATGTTCTTGTGAAAAAACCATCTTGGCATTAGCAAGATCTTCAACTTCATGGTTTTCTAACTCAATTATAGTTGTAATATTCATGAATTGCTAACCTCCAATCATTATTAACAACATTATAAATAATTTCCCGAAAAGAAATATCTGAAAACGATCTTATTCAAAAATTGTTCAAAAATTTATGACAATTTTGTGTCAAACGAAATTCAATATTTTTGCAAAAAATGGAAAAGTTATTTATAATATTAGATGATATAATAGACGATATATTAATGTTTTTTATGGAGGAGTCTGTCACTAAGGGATTACTATGCCTTGGGGACAGGCTTTTTTGTTTTGATTTGGAGTTGCCAAAAGATTATTAAGTTTTGGGGGAGAAAGATATGGAATTTTTAGAACATGGATATAATTGGAGATATTATGCAACCATTGTAGTCTTTTTACTTGCATATGCTTTTATTATTACTGAAAAAATGAATAGAGCGTTAATTGCATTATTAGGGGCAGGGATCATAGTTGGTATTGGCGCTGTTGATATGCATTCGGCATTAACGACTCATATTGAATGGGAAACGATTATGCTTTTAATTGGCATGATGATCATAGTTTATATAACAAGTAAGTCTGGATTATTTGAATATATAGCTATAAAGACTGCTAAATTCTCAAAAGGTAAACCAATACAAATACTAATTTCATTATCATTATTAACAGCAATTTGTTCAGCGTTTCTTGATAATGTAACAACGATCTTGTTAATTGTTCCAATTACATTATCGATAACAAAGATTTTAAAAGTTGATCCAAGACCATTTTTAATTCTTGAAGTGATTTATTCCAATATTGGAGGGACAGCGACATTGATCGGTGATCCACCTAATATTATGATCGGCTCAGCTAATAAACATTTAACGTTTAATTCTTTTTTAATGAATTTAGCACCTATTATTGCAATAATTGTTATAGCTACAACAATCATTATTTATTTTATTTATCGAAAAAGGCTAGTAACAACATCAGAGCAAATTAAAAAATTGATGTCAATCAATGAAAAAGACTATATAAAAGATAAGACTCTATTAATAAAATCACTCGTTGTTCTAGGAATTACTTTATTAGGATTCATTCTTCACTCAATTTTACATTTGGATGCAGCTCTTGTCGCTATGTTAGGCGCAACAATATTAATGATTATTGGTGTGAAAGAACGTGATCTAGAGGAGATATTTGCGAATATAGAATGGGTCACTATTTTTTTCTTTGCAGGTTTATTTGTACTTGTAGGTGGGCTAGGAGATATTGGTTTAATCGGTACATTAGCTAAAAAAGTATTAGAATTAACAGACGGTAATATTCAGATAGCGGCACCTTTAATATTATGGGTTTCAGGAATTGCTTCAGCTGTAATCGATAATATACCTTTTGTTGCAACTATGATACCTTTGATTCAAGATTTAACTGTAGGAATGGGGCTTTCACCGGATGCTCCACAAGTTGAAGTGTTATGGTGGTCTCTTGCATTAGGTGCCTGTCTTGGCGGAAATGGAACATTGATCGGAGCTTCTGCGAATGTTGTAGCAGCGGGAATAGCATCAAGAGAAGGGCATAAGTTTGGATATTGGGATTTCTTGAAGATTGGACTTCCGATTACATTATTCTCACTTCTCTTATCTAACCTCTATTTATATGTTAAATTTCTAATATAACTCTATGAATTTTTATAACTGTTTTAGTTAAAAAGGCAAACTTTTATTAGTTTGTCTTTTTTATACTGATTTCAATTTTTTTTGAATTAGATATATTATTTCAACTAGAATGCTAATGTAGACTGGTGCTTTTAAATCGCATTATAATAGTTTGAATTTTTTTAATAGTATTACTTTTGTGGAAAAATTGTAATTTTCAGGTTATTATAATAAAATAACTTTATGTAGAAGTGAGAAATCGTGTCTACGTAATTTTGGGTTTATTCTCTTAATGGGAATGTTATCCATTAATAGTTTTTCTACATCATTGTAAAACGGAGGAATGTCATGGATACGCAAGTACTTATATCGATTTCTATTTACTTTATTTTTATGTTAGCTATTGGGGTATACGCTTATAAAAAATCAACTAATAGTCTTTCCGAGTATATGCTAGGTGACCGTGGACTTGGACCAGCAGTTACTGCACTTTCAGCTGGGGCAGCTGATATGAGTGGGTGGATGTTGATGGGATTACCTGGAGCAATGTATGCGACTGGGATTTCTTCTGTATGGATTGCTATTGGTCTTACGGTTGGGGCATATTTAAACTATTTACTTTTAGCTCCTAGATTAAGAGTTTTTACAGAGGTTGCAGACAATTCAATTACAATCCCAAATTACTTTGAAAAAAGGTTCCAAGATACAAGTAGAATATTGAGAATCGCATCAGCAATTGTTATTATTATTTTCTTCACATTGTATTGCTCAGCTGGACTTGTATCTGGAGGTACATTATTTGAATCCGCTTTCGGCATCGATTATAAAATTGGGCTATTTGTTACAGCAGGTGTTGTAATAGCTTATACATTATTCGGTGGATTCTTGGCTGTTAGTTTAACAGATTTTGTACAAGGCTTAATTATGTTTATCGCGCTTATAATGGTTCCTTTGGTGGCATTTACAAATATTGGTGGTGTAAAGCCAGTGTTTGATGAGATACAACATATTGATCCGAAATTATTAAATATCTTCACTGGAACTTCAGTTGTTGGAATTGTTTCATTACTTGCTTGGGGTTTAGGATATTTTGGACAACCACATATTATTGTACGTTTTATGGCAATTTCAACTGTAAAAGAATTAAAACCAGCTCGACGAATTGGTATGAGTTGGATGCTTTTTACAATCGTAGGTGCGGCACTTACAGGACTTGTAGGAATCGCTTATATATCTGTTAACAATTTAACGTTAAAAGATCCGGAAACAATCTTTATCTTTTTCGCGAATACTTTATTTCATCCTTTAATTACAGGTTTCTTGTTATCTGCTATTTTGGCAGCAATTATGAGTACGATTTCTTCACAGCTTTTAGTAACATCAAGTGCATTAACGGAAGATTTATATCGAATTTTTGGTAAAAAAGACATTACGGAAAAAGAGCTTGTACGTGTTGGACGTTTATCTGTTTTAATCGTTGCAATTGTATCACTTCTATTGTCATTACAACCAAATGATACGATTCTAAACCTTGTAGGTAATGCTTGGGCAGGCTTTGGGGCTGCATTTGGACCAGCAATATTACTAAGTTTATTCTGGAAACGAATGACTCGTTGGGGAGCACTTGCAGGTATGGTTGTAGGAGCATTAACGGTTATTATTTGGATTAGTGTAGATGTTATTAAACAAACGATTAATTTATACGAAATGGTACCAGGCTTCTTCTTTAGCTTAGTAGCTGTTATCGTAGTTAGTTTGATGACTACAAATAACAATCGAAAAATAGAAGAACAATATGAAGAAATGGAAAAAAGACTAGCTTAGAAAAAATACGATCATTCTATGTAAATGTAGAAGGATTGATTTGTAGAAAATATTTGATTTCTTTCAAGAAGATGAAATGAAGTCAATGGAAGCAAGCAAAACCAAAAAAGCCCGATAAAGGGCTTTTTTGGTCAGAGTGTTGAAATATATTGTAGTCAATACGAACATTAATTGAATTTCATGTAAAAATAGTATATTTATTATTTTTTGTCATCTTAATAATAAAACAATGGTATTGGTTGGAATTTTTTAACTAACTGCCAAAAATTAAAAATATCTTTTCTTTTAGAATCTGTATTTGTAAAGTTGTATAAGTCGTCACCACTAGTTTCAATTTGGTGTTGAAAAATAAGTGTAATTCATTCGTTCAATTGAGTATTCTAATGTTTTAAGATTATTATTATCTATAAAGAAATTGATTGGAACGAAAGGTTG
>NZ_NUGT01000037.1 GCF_002574545.1 Bacillus sp. AFS055030 | reverse complement strand
TTTGAAAGATACTTCCTCATGTGGAAGGAAAAACAAGATCATTTTTCAATACTCTGAAAGAACATGTCTTTATGGCAAGTTCTTTTTTACTTAAAGCACAAAAACCCACAAGGAAACTAATCTACCTTGTGGATTTCTCTATTACCTAGGGTGTGCCGAAGTAAAATAACCAAAGGATACATAATCTTGAACAGGAATCCATGCACCTACACCTTGTGAAACGACATTTTTAACTTGTAGCGATCTTTTATTACCTTTTAAAATCAAATAAACTTCTCCAAAAGTAACTTTTCCTTTTTCATTAACTGCAGGAGCATATGCATATAAATAGCCGAGTTGCTTTGGCGGTACATTATATACTCTTTCATTTTTAGTTCCAGCTCCAACTACTGTTTGGAATGCTAGTGGAAGAGTTGTTTTTTCTGATGCATCATGCATCATTAAATTAATGACCTCATCTGCGTTTCTTACTTTAGCAGTTAAGCCACCTTTAATAATTTGTTGCGAATTTTGGTAGTATTTAATTCGTTTATACGTTTTTTCTCCTCGATTATCTAGAAAGTTCGTATTTATTTTTTTATATTGCCAATTAATTGTTGTCTCATTTGATTCGTAATTTAACGGCCAAACTCCTAAGTAAATCTTTGCATTATAGCCTACTGCAAATGGCGCTTTGCTGACAGAGGATTCATTAAACATACGAATTAGATTTGGATTCTCTATTTTTACATTTGATGAATTTAATAATTGCTTTGCTAATCCCCCTGGTTGAAGTTCTGGAAGGTCTTGAGTTGGATTAGGGTAAGTATTCTCTTTTGTCACATTGGCAGCCGAACGTGGGACTTTGATTTCTGATTTAGCTGCTGCTGCAAAAGTTGTTTGTCCATTATTTAAAGAAATAATTAAAATAGCTATATTCAAAAGAACGAATGGCTTTAACCATTTAGACATATTCATGCCCCTTTCACAAATAAGGAAATTATTACTCTTAGCATGAACAGTTTATGCAAATATATGTATTCCTTAAAGTGAAAATTTTGCTATGAACTTAGCCTAATATATAGTTTCTCTACTGGTCCTCTTAACCTCTGCAAAATAGGACCAATACTGAATGTAATTAAGACAGTACCGATGCCTATTGGACCTTGAAGTAAAAAAGCTAAAACTAAAGCAAACACCTCACCAATCGTTTTAGCCACCCCTAAACTTACTCCGAACCGTTTATTTAGCGAGATCATTAAATCATCAATTGGACTTAACGGAAACTTTGCTTGTAAATAAATCGCAATACCAATCGTCATACTCAAGATAGCTAGTACTAATTGGATATACCTAGTGACAATATTTGAATCAAATAAATACTCTGACTCTACAGTTAGCCAAAAATCAAGAAATCGTCCAATTAAAATAAACGTAATCGCAGCAAGCCAATCAGGTCTTTTCTTTTGCAAAAAAGCATTTACAAACAATAGTACTGATGAGTTAATGATAATCCAATTTCCAACAGATAAGCCAAAGGTTTTCGACTCCCCAACTGCTAATGCATCCCATGCACTAGCTCCTAGCTCAGCTTTAATGGCTAGACTAATTCCTAAAGTTAAAAATAGTAATCCAATTAGATAAAAAATAACACGTATGATTATTTTCAATTAATTACCACCTTCAATTTTAGTTTTTTATAATAAATAGAAACCAATCCCCATAATGAAATAAGCAGCTAATAAGGTTAACCCTTCAAACCAGTTTGTATCCCCATCATTCATAATAGCAATTGTTAAAAATACAGAAGTAACCATCGAAACTAATTCAGGCATAGAAAAAATCAATGGCATTCTTTCCCCTATAAATAAAGAACAGATTACTAATACTGGCGCTACGAACATAGCGATTTGTAGAGATGAACCAACAGCGATTTCTACTGAAACTCCTACTTTATTTTTATAGGCCATTACAATTGCTGATGCATGTTCTGCAGCATTACCGACGATTGCAACAACGATAATCCCGATAAATAACTCAGTCCATCCGAATTTATCTCCCACTGTCGTAAACGTGTGAACTAGCTTTTCCGAAACATATCCAACCGCTACCGTAGCTAATGCTAAAATAATCATGGCTTTCATTGTTCCCCATTCAGCTTCTTCATGTTCTTCTTCAACTTCTTGATTTTTAGCAACGTATACCCCACGATGTGTTACTAATTTGAAGAATAAAGCAGCTAAATATAAAATCATTAAAACAATCGAAACGCCTACACTAAGTGTCATCTCTTTATCAGGAGACATGTTAACTGAAAATATTTCAGGAATAACAAAGGCTAGTACAACTGCAAAGATCAGCAAGCCAGAATTATGTCTTGCATCGTAAACATTAAAGCTTTGACGCTTAAACTTTAGCCCTCCGACAAAAAAGGAAAGTCCACCTACAAGAAGTAAGTTACCGATTACAGAACCCGTTAATGACGCTAAAACAACTTCTGATAATCCGTTTTGTAATGCAAAAATCGCAATAATTAACTCTACGGCATTACCGAATGTTGCATTTAATAGTCCCCCGATTCGTGGACCTGCCGCAATCGCTAAACTCTCTGTAGCTCTTCCCATAATTCCTGCCAAAGCAATAATCGTTACACAGAAGATGATAAATAAAAGAATTTCACTCCAGTGCATTAAGCTTCCAATTACCGATAATGGTACGCCTATTAACGTAATGATAAAAAATAAACGCTGAGTCATAATTACCCCCTAAATAAATTTCCTTATAAATATCATATGCAAAAGGCTTAAAAAAATAGGTTTAAATGTAAAACAATTAACAAACACTTAAAGTGTTGGTAGCTAAAACCATCAATTACTTAAATAAAAGTTTCATTTTAATCTATATTGCTCAAAGGATTATGACCTCGAGAACTAGAATTACATAAGTTGGAGATCCGGTTGGTAGAATAGTTTTCTACCTTCCTTCTTCTGAACTAGGAGGGAGTTATTAAAAAATGATTCAACAAAATATTATGAAAGTACTCAAAGCGAAACAATTAGGTCTATTTACAACCATTCGCGAGGACTTTCCGCATAGTTGTTACATGATATTTTTCTTTAAAGGCTTAACACCTTATATCGCTACAAATAAGAATTCACAAAAAGTAGACGATATAAAAAATAATCCAAATGTACATATATTACTTGGACACGATGGTGACCGATTAGATGATAACTTTGTAGAGATGTTTGCAAGAGCTGAGGTAATTGAAAACGCAGCGCCAGAAGAGAAAGTATGGACTGAAGAATTGTCTAGATGGATTGAAGGTCCAGATGATCCAAACTATGTACTCATTCAAATGAACCCAATTAAAATCGGATATGTAGAAAAGGCAGGTACAGAACCTACTTTTATGAAGCTGTGAATAACAAATAACAAAAAAATCCATTCGATCATACTCGAATGGATTTTTGAACTTTCGCCTTAAGTTTTTTATTTATGATTAAAAATAAACAAGCCCCGACTATTGCCCCGATTGAATCAATTACTACGTCATGTACTAACGGCGTTCGATTTGCAGTAAAGGATTGGTGAAATTCATCTGAAGCTGCATAAAGGATTGAAAAAATTACGCCTAATAAAAATGCTTTCTTCACATAAAGCTTTGCTAATCTTGTCGCAAAAAAGGCAAGTAAAAGATAGATTGAGAAATGGGATAGTTTACGAATAAGGAATTCTGTGAATCCTGCTACTCCAAGCTCTTTTATACTGACTTCATGTCCAGCATAGTTAAAATGGACAAAGGTAAAGTGCTTCATTACATCATATAAAAATGTTAAATGGCTTAGTTCTGGTCTTATATCTTGTTTTTCATATGGTGTTGCCGATGAATAAAAGATAATACTAGCTATAAGGATCACAGGTATCCAATAACCAATAAACATTCTAGTTTTACTTTTGGATTCCATCATATTCCTTTCCAATACATTTTTGTATCTATAAAAGTCTATTAAAATAGACACTATTATGAAGAAAATCTTTTTCATAAAGTGTCTATTTCCTTTATTGGCTTACATGCATATTTTGTTCACGGTCTTTTGCACGTTCTGCAGGTGTTAATTTATTATATTCAGTTAAGAATTTTTGATAGTTATCGCATACTTTATTTATTTCACCATACTCAACTAATTTTCCATAATGAATCCATAAACCCTTCGTGCAGAAGTTTCGAACTTGACCTAATGAGTGACTAATAAAGAAGATTGTTTTACCTTGTTCTTTAAAATCATTCATTTTATCTAAACAACGTTTTGTAAAGGTAGGGTCACCAACAGATAATGCTTCATCGATTACCATAATGTCTGGGTCGATATTGACAGAGATCGCAAATCCAAGTCTTGATCTCATACCACTTGAATAGGATTTAACTGGTTGATTAATAAATTTTCCAATTTCGGCAAATTCAATAATTTCAGGCGTGATTTTTTCAATTTGCTTTATCGTAAGACCCATCATCAATCCTTTAAGTCGAATATTTTCTAAACCAGTTAATCGGTTATCTAATCCAGCTTGGATGGCAATAAGTGAAGCAACTCCATTTACTTCAACTTCACCTTCATTTGGCATTGTTACACCAGCGATTAAATTAGACATTGTACTCTTCCCTGAACCATTTAAACCAATGATTCCTACAATTTCACCTTGTTCAATTTCAAAGGAAATGTTTTTTAAGGCATGAAAATACTCTCCGCCTTTACCACCAAAGAATAAATCCTTCAGCTTGTCAGTCGGTTTATTATAAATTTTAAATTTTTTTGTTACATTTTTAAAAACAACTTTTTTTGTCATACATTTCACCTTCTATAGGAAATCAACAAACTGCTTCCTGAATTTAACATGAAAAATTGAGCCGATAACGAAAAAGACTAACAATACACCCCAAAAGTAAAAAGTATAACCAGAGAAAATAATATCGGAATGGCCATATAACAATGCGCCTCGATATCCCTCTACAATATAGTAAAACGGATTAAGTTTCATCAATTGAGTTAATAGATTTGATCCTTTTGGTTCCCACAGAATAGGTGTTAAATATAAAAGCATTCTAGTAAAAGATTGAATTAATAAATGAACATCTCTAACCATTGTAGATAAAGTAGATGTCAGTAATGCAAGGGCAATATTAAAAATCAAGCCCGTAATCATAAAATAGATCAAAGCAAAAATATTCATCTGATCGATACCTTGGTTAATAATCACACCAATTAATAATACGGCCATCATGAATAAATGTGTATTGAACCTAGATAAAACGACATATGACGGAATAATACTTAACGGAAAATTCATCTTTGAAACTGTTCCGATTCGATTAAAAATAGAACTTGACCCTTGCATGATTCCTGCACTAATAAAGAACCACGGAATTAATCCACAAAGCATCCAAAGAAGAAACGGTATTCCATTAACTGGAGCTCCACCCCTAATTCCCGATCCGAACGTTATCCAGTAAACAGCTATTTGAAATAGTGGGTTTAAAAATACCCAAATTACACCTAGTTGGCTATCTGCGTATTCTTTACGTGTTTCATATGATGAAAGACGAAAAATTAAAGATAAGTTTTTAGCATGTTCTTGTAAAACTGTTTTTATACTACTCATAAATCAACCACATTCTTCTTTATTTCTTTATATAAATTACCGTAATTAACAAATTTCATATGAGAATCACTTGAAGTTGGTACACAATTACGTGTATCAAATAGTACAGCTTGCTTCATTTGTTTAGCAAGTTTATTGTAGTCCATCGTTTTAAATTCATTATGATCTGTTAATACAAGAATTAAGCTTGCATCTTCCACAGCTTCTTCAGCAGATAAAACACTAATTTTATCAGAAGTTACATGTGGATCATGAATTGTGACATTTAGTCCTTCTTCGTTCAATAACTCAATAATTTCCATTGCAGGACTTTCACGCATATCGTCTACATTACCTTTGTATGTCACACCAAATGCTGCAATCTTAGGATTATCTATACCTGAAACTAGTCCTTTTACTGAATCAACAACATATTTAGGCATCGATACGTTTGTATCACGAGATAATTTAATCATACCAGCTAATTCAGGCGTTTTAGCTACAATAAAGTATGGGTCAACAGCAAGACAGTGACCCCCAACACCTGGTCCTGGTGAATGAATGTTTACACGTGGATGTTTGTTTGCCATTTGAATAACATCTAATACATTAATTTCTAATGAGTTACAAATTTTTGTTAGTTCATTTGCCAAAGCAATATTTACATCACGGAATGTATTTTCCATTAGTTTAGACATTTCAGCAGTTTTTGCATCTGTTTGAATGATTTCGCCTTCTACAAATGTACGATACACTTTTGCCCCTGCTTCACTACATGCAGCTGTAATTCCGCCTACGATACGATTATTATGAATTAATTCATGTAAAATTTGGCCTGGTAATACACGTTCTGGACAGTGAACAAGATAAATATCTTCACCGACAGTAAATCCAGCTTGTTCTACTAATGGTTTGACAAAGTCGTCCATACTTCTAGGTGCGATTGTTGACTCAACGATTAATACATTCCCCTTTTTTAAGAAAGGAATGACTTTTTGAACCGCGTCTAGTACATATGATAAATCACAAGATTTATTCTCATCATCATTATTAGGTGTTGGTACTGCAACAATAAATGCATCCGCCTCTTCAGGTGTTAAAGACGCTCTGAAAAATCCTTTTTCTACTACTTCTTTAACCATTTCGCCTAATCCAGGCTCTTCTATATGAATTTCTCCAGAATTTAATTTATCAACAACACTTTTTTGTACGTCTACACCTACAACACTTGCGCCATACTTCGCAAACATTGCAGAAGTTGGTAATCCTATATACCCTAGTCCAATTGTGCAAATTTTCATTTTACTATAACCTCTTTCAGAAATTTTACTAATTTCTACTCTTTCGCTTCACTAATAGTTTACTGATAATTAGATTATAGTAAACGTCATAATTAGTAACTTTTTGGATAGTTGGATAAAACTTATGTCTTCATAACTTACTTTTTCATTTTAGGAAACAATGAAAAAGCACCAATCATCATTTTAAATTAGTAGAAATTATATTTCAATAAATATCTATTTATCTTATTAATCTTACAATTAATTTTCACGATTCGACTCTATTTTACATTAAATTAACTAAGATTTAACAAACTTGTATCGTAAAGAGAATAGTGAAAGAAGATAAACTACTTTTCTTAACTTATTTTTTGTCATTTTAGGGTTGGATTTTAAGGATAAATACATTTTTAATGCTCGTTTATCTTTTAATCGTAATGTCTCTGCAATGAACTTTGGGACAACACTAAGCTCATCTTTGATCGATTCATTTCGGATTGTTTTCATAAATTCATTACCAACAGACGCAAGATTTAGCTTCTCGTCAGCTGTTAGTTTATTTGCTTTTATATTAATAGAGTTAATAAAGAATTTAAGTTGTCTTCTTTCTATATGGATTAAATCATTTGTAAAACCATTTGCTTCATAATAAGTACGTAGCTCTTTTTGAAGTACGACTAATTGTTTAAAAAATTGAATGGACCCAGATTTAATTAAACTATTTTCTGGATCTTCAACTCGATAGCCAATGACATCTACATCACATACAACTGTACAGTTTGATTGTAGTAAAGCTTTCTCCGTAAAAAATAAATCTTCACCGACACGAAGTTCTTCGTGAAATAGAATCCCCTCGCGCTCAAGTAGTTCTTTTTTAAATAATTTATTACTAGCAGATGGTGTAAGATGCAGCTCTGGATAGTCAAGAATCTGTCTAATTTCTGGTAAATCTTCTTTGAAAATGTCTTCCATATAATTTAAACGCCAAGTTTTTTCGCCGTTAAAGCATAAAATATTACCGACTGCCGTATCTGCATTATATTTTTTTGCTAAAGAATATAATTTGGCATATGCATCATGGTAAGCAATGTCATCTCCATCTAAAAACGCAATATATTCCCCACTTGCATGAGATAAGCCTGTATTTCTTGCAGCACTTGGTCCTTTATTTTCCTGCTTAATAAATTTTGCATTTTGATACTTTTTTGTGAATTCCTCAGCTAAAACGCTACTTTTATCAGTTGAACCGTCATCAACAACAATCAGTTCTATCTCTTTTAAAGACTGATCTATGACAGATTGTAAACTTTCCTCAATAAATTTCTCCTTGTTATAGTTAATAACTACAACACTTAACTTATAAATGGTCATCTCGCATACCTCTCTATGCATAGAAAGGTAAAAAGAAATATGGCATCATCCCTAGTTCTTTTTACCTTCCCTACTAAAATATTCACATAATCGAAAAATTTTTAGCTTACCATTGCCTTTTCACCATATAAAACTTTTTCGTAAATTCCGATGAAAATTTTCTTCTCATTATTCCAATTATATTTATGTCTTGCTTGTAGACAATTTTTGCTCATTTCGTCTCGAACTTTAGGATTGTCTAATAAATAGTTCACACCTTCAGCAATTGAATCAACATCGTGGGAGTCTACACATACACCAGTATGTTCACCTTCAACTACCTTTTGAATTTCTGGAAAGCTACAAGCAACAACTGGTACACCGCTCATCATGTATTCAAATAACTTATTCGAAGACGCTGAATAGTGATTAAAATTAATATTATTTAATACTTGAAACCCTAGATAAGCATTTCTTGTATAATTCAGCAATTCATCAACTGGTACTTTATCAATAAATTTCACTTTATCTTGTAATTGTAACTCTTCTACTAAGTTTAAAAGAGTAGGCTTTATTTTTCCATCACCAATAAAAACAACGATTCCTCTTTTAAATAAAGGAGTAGCTTTTACAATTAATTCTAACCCACGTCCCTTTTGTATACCACCTTGATAAAGAAGAATCGGCTCGTCTTCACTAATTCCTAGTTTTTCATGAAGATTAATCGCATGACTTTCTTCCGGCTTTGATACAAATGGATAATTGTGAATGACCTCAGGATAGTCAATATGATATAAATCTTGAGTATATTTTGCTCTAGTATTATTTTCGTGAATCATCACATCAATATATTTAATTAAGAACTTCTCAATTTTACCAAAAATCGGATTCTCATAACCAGATCGACTAGATTGAACTTCATGTGAATCATAAATTAATTTACTTTTTTTGAAAACTTTTGCGCAAATAATTCCTTGAGGTAAGGTATTTAAATCATTCGCATGATAAATATCATAATCCCTTTTAAGCCCATGATAAATCATTTGTAAAATATTATAGCCTCTAGTTAATAGCACTTTCATATAACGATTACCAAAAAGAACGATTACAGCAGCAATGATAATCGTTGCAACTGCATTTAAAAATAAACCAAGTAAGACAAGTAAAATAGCAACTAGTTTCATTAATAAACTACTTTTTACTAAGTTAAAGATCTTTGCACAATAATATACAAGATGATAGATTCCAAATGGAAGGCGATTATTTACACGTATAACATTAAATCCTTCTTCCATACGTTCTCTTTTTGGCAATTCTTTTGAATCATCATGTAAAGCAATTAAATCAACATCATATCCGACTTCTGCTAGTGCAGAACATTCACGCAGTACACGTGCATCATTCGTAAAATGATTAAATACAAACGCACAAACCTTTTTATTCATGGATATCCTCCATCACTTTTAATAACACATTAATATTCGTTTTCCAACGTAGATTTTTGTATGCATATTGATAACCATTTTCTCCATATTTTTTTCGGAGAGATGGATCATTTGCAAGTTTATAAATATTTTCAACCAATTCTTCAGGCGAATCTTCTTTTAAGATCATTCCACAGTTTGCTTCATGAATAATATCACTTGCATACCCTGCTACATCTCCAATGATTGGTTTCTTCACACACATATAATCAATTATTTTCCCTGGTAAAACCGTTTTAAACACTTCTTGGTTTACTAAACTTACATAAGCAATATCAGCACTTGCGACAAGTTTTAATGTTTCGTTTCGGGATTTCGCAGTATGAAGTGTTACATTTGATAATCCATTCGATTCAATATAATTCTTCACTTCACCTGTATTTTTCCCATAGCCAATAATCGAAAAATTAATTGATTTATTGTCCTTTAAGATTGCAGCAGTTTTCATAAACTTATGCAAGTCCTGTGCTAAGCCTAAATTCCCAGTATAAATAACGGTGATCGGTTCATCTTCTAGCTGCTCTTCATTATATGCCAATTCACTTTCAGTTAATGAATTAGGTAAAAATGTAATTTTATCCTTGCTAACATTTTTATTTGTCATATAGTCGATAAAACTTCGGCTATTAACAATTATTTTTGTTGCTTTTTTATATAATATTTCTTCTACTTTATATGCCGTTTTTAAAATGAAAGGATTAGAGAAAACTTGTACGCCAGTTAATGACTCTGGCCATAAGTCTCTTATGTCTAATATTAGTGGAGCTTTTAACTTCCATTTAGCAATTAAACCTGCCACACCTACAAATATCGGCGGAGATGTAACAAAAATATAATCAAATTCAGCCTTTTGTTTAAAAATAGTACCAATAAATCGTACCATAACTTCCAAATATAAATATAATCTCTTTAAAATACTTCCAGAGTGTTTTTTGATTGAAGGATCAATTCGAATGACATCCTTTTCGTCAACTAATGGTTCATTCCAAAATTGTTTATCTTCATATAATTCACGACTAGGATATCTAGGTTCTAATGTTAGTACTTTTACATCGAAACCCTTTTCCTTTAACTCTATATAAATATTTTTCATACGGTTTGCTGCACTACCTATTTCTGGATAAAAGTGTTGCGAAATAAGTAAAATCTTCTTTTTATGTAAGCCCAAGAATGTCTTACCTCCTGAATAAAATAATCATCAACTCTAACTAGACAAAATATACGATATTTTACCATAAACCATTCTTTTTTACCATTTTTCTAATAATCAATCATTTAATTTGAAGCTACTTGTACTATACCATCGAATAATATAGTATAATGTCGACTAATTATTTTTTATTTGATATTATTAAACTTATGTAAAATCAACAATTGACGAAATGTAATTTTTTTGTATACTTTGGGTATTTTATTAAAATATCCTTACTTGACAGATTAATTCCAAAATTAAAAAGCAGGTGAAATGAATGATTTATGCAGAAATATTAGCGGGTGGAAAAGGTACTCGCATGGGAAATGTTAGTATGCCAAAGCAATTTCTAGCACTGAATAACCGACCAATTATTATCCATACAATAGAAAAATTCATCTTAAATGACGACTTTAGAAAGATTTTAGTTGTAACGCCAAAAGAATGGATTCAACATACAAAAGATATTATCAAAAAGTATATTGGTACGAATGACCGTATCGCTGTTGTTGAGGGTGGTAGCGACCGTAATGAATCAATTATGAGTGGTATTCGCTATTTACAACAAAACTTTGAAATTACTGATGAAGATATTATCGTAACACATGATGCTGTTCGACCATTCTTAACTCATCGAATTATCGAAGAAAATATTGATGCTGCTCTTAAATATGGAGCTGTTGATACGGTTATTGAGGCTGTTGATACAATCATTCAATCTACTAATCACGATACAATTACAGATATTCCAGTAAGAAATACAATGTATCAAGGACAAACTCCTCAGAGTTTTAATATTAATCTACTGACAAAACACTATTCTGAATTAGATTCAGAACAAAAAGCAATTTTAACTGATGCTTGTAAAATTTGTCTTCTAAAAGGTGTAGACGTAAAGCTAGTTAAAGGTGAAGTTTTTAATATGAAAATTACAACTCCGTATGACTTAAAAGTAGCAAATGCACTTTTAAAGGATCAGGTGACAACAAAATGATTAATCAAATCTATCGTTTAGTTTCAACAAAACAAATTGAAATCACTTATAAAGAACAATCTTTAGAAGGTGATTATATCGTTGTCCGTCCAACACATTTGTCAATCTGTGCAGCTGACCAACGATACTATACTGGTACTCGTGGAAAAGAAGCGATGGCCAAAAAATTACCAATGGCATTAATCCATGAAGGTGTTGGTAAAGTTGTCTATGATCCAAAAGGCGAATTCAAAACTGGCACACATGTCGTGATGATTCCAAATACACCTACTCAAGTTGATGATGTCATTGCTGAAAATTATTTAAAAACGAGTAAATTTCGCTCAAGTGGCTATGATGGTTTCATGCAAGATTATGTATTTCTTGAAAGAGACCGTGTCGTAGGATTATCAGAAGACATAAACTTGCAAGTTGCAGCATTCTCTGAATTAATCAGTGTAAGCATGCATGCAATTGTCCGATTCGAAGAACGAGCGCACAAACGTCGTGATGTGTTAGGCGTTTGGGGTGATGGAAACTTAGGATTTATTACAGCTCTAATCCTGAAAAAGCGCTATCCAGAAAGTAAAGTATATGTATTTGGTAAAAACCATTCAAAATTAAGCTACTTCTCATTTGCAGATGAAACGTATCAAATTGATGAAGTTCCTGAAGATGTAACAGTCGACCATGCTTTTGAATGTGTAGGTGGTATTGGTAGTCAATACGCTGTTGAGCAAATTATTAATCACATTCAACCTGAAGGCTCGATTCCATTACTTGGCGTATCTGAATATCCTGTTGAAATCAATACGCGAATGATCCTTGAAAGAGGAATTACGTTAATAGGTAGCAGTCGAAGTGGACGCTCTGACTTCGTGGAAACTGTTAACTTCCTTCATGAGAACCCTGAAGTAGTCGAATATTTAGAGACTCTAATTGGGGATGTAAATGAAATTCGTAGTATCGATGATATTCATAATGCATTCGAACGTGATTTAACAACTAATTGGGGAAAATCAGTTATGGAATGGAAAATATAATATAAATTTGAGGGGATACTGCTCTCCTCTTTTTTATGTTAATCATATAACTCATAAACTATTTTAATAATGAGGAGAAAATACTTAAAATGAATTTTGAAGTAGTAAGACCATCTAATATTGATCAACCTAAGGTTAGTATCATTATTCCTGTATATAATGTAGAAAATTATATTAAAGAAACAATTGAATCACTTACCAAACAAACATTAAGTCCAATTGAAATTATATTAGTTGATGACGGTTCAACTGATAATACGCCAAACATTATCAATGACCTTTTAAGCTTGTATCCAAATATACTATATGCGATTCAGAAAAACGCTGGTCCAGGTGTAGCAAGAAATAATGGATTAACTTTAGCTAAAGGTGAATACATTAGCTTTGTAGATTCTGATGATTTATTACCTGAAGATGCACTTGAAACTATGTATCTAGCAGCAATAACTGAAGATGCTGAAGTCGTTACGGGCGCTTCTTTAAGCTTTAATAGTACTCGTTCTTGGTATATCGCAAGCCATGTTAATAATGGTGTATATACTCCTGGTACTAAATCACTTATTGCAAATAAAGGACTATTATATTCTTTAGGCCCTTGTAATAAAATGTTTAAATCGACTTTAATTAAAGATATGTCATTCCCAACTGATATTAGAGTAACGGAAGACCACCCATTTATTATTGAAGCTTATTTAAAAGCAAATAAAATTTTTACAGTTGATAAAGTAATCTATCATTACCGTAATCGTGAAGAAGCATCAAATCTTTCTCTTTCACAAGTAGTACGCGTTGATTCTGTTAAAGTTTTACGTGATATCTTAAAAAGTTTAAGTTATTCTAATCAATTATGGAATCGTTTAATTCAAAACGAACTAGAGCGTTTAGATGTGATGGGTGTTTATTACCATCGTATCGTGACAGCTGATCTATGGCCTGCTATTATGAGCGCCGTTCGTTCAAAAGATGCTTCAATTCAAGAAGAAGCTTTTCAATTAATTTATGATTGGCTTAAGACACTTGACTATAAGTTATATAATAAAGTACCTGCCTTAACTAGAATTACATCATACGAGTTAGTACCTCATTATGGTCTATTATCACAAAAGGCAAAACAATTGCATTTAAACTGGTTAAAAGAATGGGCAAAACTTAGTAACCCAGGTACAATGCATACATTGAAAAACTCTAGTCGAAAATTTGATACACACTTGTGTTTAAAAGCATTACAAAAAAATTCAATCAAACCAATTCAGCGTCATATTAGCAAACGTGATCGCCGAAAACGCATCAATAAAATGAAGAGTCGTTTTAAGAGCGCATTTGCACGTCGAGTAGTTTTTAAGTTTGCTAGTTTACTACCTGTAGAAAATACAATTGTTTTTGCATCAAATAAATCAAAAGGTCTTGATGATTCATATCCTTTTATTTACGAAGAAATTAGAAACAAACGCCCACAATATAAAGTAGTGGATGACTTCTTAAAAAAACGTGAGTTCTCTGATTTATGTAAAACATACTACCAATTTGGCCGTGCTAAATATATTATTCTAAATGACTATCACCGCCAAATTTATAAAATGAATTTTAGAAAAGAAACAGAAGTAATCCAAATGTGGCATGCTTGTGGTGCATTCAAAAAGTTTGGACATAGTGCAGTAGGCTTTGCCGATAGTAATCCAAAACAATTTGAAACAAATGCTCACAAACCATATACAAAAGTTGTTGTTTCAACGAAGGAAGTTGTACCTCATTACGCTGAGGCATTTAATATAGATCCAAAAAATGTATTACCTTTAGGACTACCTAGAACTGACCTTTTCTTTGACGATGTGACAAAGGATTATGTTCGTAGAAAATTCTTAAATAGATTTCCAAAATTAAGAGATAAAAAAATTATTACCTATGCTCCAACATTCCGAGGAAACCCAAGAGATCGAAAAACGTTTCATTTGGAACTTGATTTAGCTTCAATGCAAGAAAAATTAGGGGAAGATTATGTACTTGTTCTAAAATTGCATCCTGCAGTTACGAATAATGTAAAAATCCCTGAATCTGCTCGTGATTTTGTATTGAATTTAGGTAATGAGAATATTAATGAAGTATTATTAATGACAGACATTTTAATAAGTGATTATTCTTCATTATTATTTGAGTATGCATTACTTGAAAGACCTGTTATTTTCTTTGCATATGATTATGAGAACTATATGAAAGAAAGAAGTTTCTTCTATGATTACCACGAATTTGTACCAGGTCCAATTACTTCAACTACAAAAGAAATTATCGATTTAATCGAAGAAGATCAGTTTGATTTAAACAAAGTGAAAGAATTCAACCAACGTTTCAATGAAATAGCTGATGGACGAGCTTCAGAAAGATTCGTAGAAACATTAATTAAATAATGTGTAAAAGGCAAGTAATCATTTAAATCTGTGGATTTATCTGTTTACTTGCCTTTTCTTTGATTGAACCGATTCATAAATCCTTTACATAGGAATAATTTCCAATCGTTTTGACAAAATTACTTTTAACTAATAAATAAACTTTTATTTAATCGTTTGAAATGAGGAAAAATTGATGAGTTTTGAGTTAATAATCAACCCTGATTTAATGGACGTTAAAGTTAGTTTAATCATCCCTGTATACAATGTAGAGGAATATATTGAAGTAACCTGTTCATCCTTAGTTAATCAATCACTTGAAAATATCGAAATTATATTTATAGACGATGGTTCAAGTGATCAAAGTGTTGAATTAATTAAACAATATGCAAAAGATTATCCAAATATTGTATTAGGTATTCAAGATAATAGCGGACCTGGTACGGCTAGAAATAATGGTAAAAAGATTGCTAGAGGTGAGTATATCGGCTTTGTCGATTCTGATGATTTATTGCCTCACGATGCAGTCGAAGCAATGTACCAAGCAGCAATTGATGAGAATGCAGAGGTTGTTACAGGGCAATCATTAAGCTTTAATAGTACGCAAAAATGGTTTATTGGCAGTCATGTTAGTAATGGAGTAAATATACCTGGAGAAAAATCATTACTCTCAACCCCAGGACTACTCTATTCACTTGGACCATGTAACAAACTATTTAAAGCTAGCCACGTCAAAAATATCAATTTTCCTAAAAATATAAAAGTAACTGAGGACCACCCTTTTATCATAGAAGCATACTTAAAAGCAAATAAAATTTTCACCGTTGATAAAGTTATTTATTACTATCGCTCTAGAGAAGCTGAAGATAATATTTCCTTATCTCAAATTGTCAGAGTTAATTCTGTTAAAGTCTTAAACGATATTTTAAAGAGTCTATCAATTTCCGATCCTCTTTGGGATCAATACATTGAAAACAAATTTGAACGTAATCAATTAAAAGCACATTATTACCAAAGAATCGTCATGGCAGATATATGGCCAGCAGTTAATAGTGCTATTCGAAGTATGGAGACAGAGGCACAAGTTGAGAGTTTAAAACTATTTTTGGAATTTGTTAATAAAATTGATCTGAATCTTTATAACAAAATCCCAGCAATACCTCGGATTCTATCGTATGAAATCGTTAATCGATATCATTTTATGAGCCCAGAAGCTAAACGAATACATTTAGACCTTCTAAAAGTTTGGGAAGAACGATTAAATCCAGAAATGGCGCATCAATTAATAACTTCACAGCACAAATTAGAAGTTAATGCTTGTTTAGCGGCCGTTCGAAAAAACAGTATATCCCCTATTAATAGTCTAGTCAGAAAGAAAGCAAACAAAAAAAGAAAAAACAAATTCTCAAGTCGCATAAAAAGTGCCTTCGCTAGACGGGTTGTCTTAAATTTTGCAAAAATGCTCCCAATGAAAAATGAGATTATTTTTGCATCAAATAAATCAACTGGACTTCAAGACTCTTATTATTTTATATACGAAGAACTAATTAAAACAAAACCAGAATACAAAATTATTGGCCATTTTATTCGAAAGCGTAATTTCTCTGAGCTATGTAAAATGTATTATGATTTTGGACGCGCAAAATATGTCATACTAAATGATTACCATAGACCTCTTTATAATGTAAATTTACGAAAAGATACGAAAGTCATTCAAGTATGGCATGCATGTGGAGCCTTTAAAAAATTTGGACTTTCTGCAGTAGGTTATAAAGATAGTAATAGTGAGGACTTTGAAATTAAAGCACATACCTCTTATTCGAATGTGATTGTTTCTTGCGATGAGATCATTCCTTTTTATGCAGAAGCATTTAACGTTCCTGAATCAAAAGTTTTAGCATTAGGTCTACCAAGAACGGACTTTTTTTATAATGAAGAAATGTTAGAGTCTGTAAAACGAAAATATTTCAATAAGTATCCAATGCTGAAAGGCAAAAAAATCATTACTTATGCACCAACATTTAGAGGTAGCCCGAAAGAGCGAAAGAATTTTAAATTACAATTAAACCTAATCCAAATGGCCAATCAACTTCAAGATGAGTATGTCCTTGTACTTAAACTACATCCAGCCGTTAAAAAAGGAATTGTTATTCCACAAGAGGCTAAAGATTTTGTCATTGATTTAGGCAATCATGATATGAATGAAGTACTTTATCTGACAGATATACTAATCAGTGATTACTCATCACTTGTATTTGAGTATGCAATTTTAGAACGACCAATGATCTTTTATGCATATGACCTTGAAGAATACTTAGATGAAAGAAGCTTTTTCTATGATTATGAAGAGTTTGTTCCAGGACCAATTGTCAGAACAACTGATGAAATCATTAACATCATAAAAGAAGATAACTACAATCTTCAAAAAGTAGCTGAGTTTAATCATCGTTTTAATAAATATCAAGACGGCCAATCAGCTAAAAGACTAATTCAAACTTTAATTAAATAATGAGGCTCTTGCCGACTAGTTATTTTACATGGTCTAGTTTGTATTCCTATGGTAAAATTAAATATCATAATTTTAGTTAATAGATAAAGAAATCTATGATTGCTAGTACATTATTTAAGGAGAAGTTTTATGAAAAAGATCTTGATTACAGGCGGTGCTGGTTTTATTGGTTCGAATCTTGTAAAAATGTATGTAGACAAAGGTTACCAAGTTGTAGTTGTAGATGATCTTTCAAGCGGAAACATGGCTACTCTTCCACCAAATGTTACTTTTTACGAAGAAAGTATTGGTCATTCTAAATTTATTGATATCGTACTAAAAGAAAAGCCAGATATCATCAATCATCACGCAGCACAAATCGATGTTCAATTTTCAATCCAAAATCCTTTAGAAGACGCAAAAATTAATATTTTAGGTACAATCAATTTATTAGAAGCTGTGAAAAAACTAAGAGAACAAAAAGAAGTAACGCTAGTCTATGCTTCTTCAGCAGCTGTTTACGGTAACCCAGTCTATTTAGGAGTGGATGAAAACCATCAAAAACAGCCTATTTCATATTATGGCATTTCAAAATTAACACCTGAATATTACATAAATGTATACCATCAACTATATGACATCTCTTATACGATTTTAAGATATGCCAATGTATATGGTATTGGCCAAGATCCAAAAGGTGAAGGCGGAGTGATTAGTATTCTAATGGACAAAATCCTATCAAATTCTACTTTCACAGTTTTCGGAGACGGCGAGCAAACTAGAGATTACATCTATGTAGAAGATATTGTTTCAGCAAACTTCCTAGCTGGAGAAAAACCAGCAAATGATGTATGTAATGTTGGTACAAATAAAAAAACATCTTTAAATACATTATTAGATATTACTGAACAAATTCTAAACCGAAAAATTGAAGTCCGATACGAAGATGAACGCAGTGGGGATATTCATGATAGCTATTTAACAAATGAAAAAATACACTCATTATTAAATTGGCAACCAGCCTACACTTTGTATGAAGGACTGGAAAAAACATTGAATTATTATATTGAACAAGCTAATAAGGCTGTTGACTAAACTTAAACCATATCGAAAACAAAAACGACTAAACTTTGTTTACTGTAATTTACAGGCAAGCAAAAGGTTTAGTCGTTTTTATTTCATTTTTGTTTAATAAAAAGGCTCTGTTATAAAATAATGTTGATTTGCTTATTCAAGTAAATGGCAGTTTAGTGGAATAAGACTTTACCTATATATTTGTTATTTTGGTAATATTGAGTTGAGGGAGGGGTGGAATTGCAAAATGACAATTCAATGTTAATAGATGAGTTTATTAAAAATGCAGTTATCCAAGGGCAAGCAACCTTGGATGGTAATTACAAAAAAGGTAATAAGGCAGCTGATAAACTAATTAAAATAATTCATAAAATGAAACAGGATATAAATGTCAACTTAAACA
>NZ_NUGT01000036.1 GCF_002574545.1 Bacillus sp. AFS055030 | reverse complement strand
ACAAAAGTCATTGCGATGAAGATTAGTGTAAGTATTTCAAGTGTTTGCATTGGCATCACCACCTTTCTACAAAAATCCGTAGAAAAGAAGATAAAACCAATTCCCCTATGCTATTCAATTGCCTAGTTTTATTATAATAAAATAATTATACTTAAACTGTAATTATAGTTGAAAAATTTAAACAATTTCATGAAGTTTTAGAATGATTACAATTCTGTTTGGTTGGTAAAAATTGAACAGAGTGTGGAAATATTAATATCTTAAAAACTATTGTATGATAAGGTTATCGTTTTTTTAGAGCGAAAAATATGGAAATAGATAATGTTAAAGTAGGAGAGTAGAATGAGAAAATTTAAGAAAGTTTATATAGAAATTACAAATATATGTAATTTGAAGTGTAATTTTTGTCCAAGCCCTACGTTGGAGAGACCGTTAAAGTTTTTGGACGAGAAGGCATTTACACATGTAATAAAATCAGTTAAGCCTTATACAGATCATATTTATTTTCATTTGATGGGGGAACCGTTTTTAAATACAAAGCTTGGTAGATTTTTGGACATCAGTCACGAAAATGGTTTGAAGGTTAATATAACGACGAACGGTACGTTAATTAACAAAGTAAAGGATTTATTAATTGAATCGAAAGGTTTAAGACAAATCAATTTTTCACTTCATAGTTTTGAGGCGAATGATTTAACGAAGGATTTGCACGATTACGTTGAAAATATTACTAATTTCATTAATGAAGCGAATGAAAAAAGCGATATGATCTGTGCAATTAGGCTTTGGAATATGGATAGTGAAGAGTTAAGAGCAAGTAATTCATTAAATATTGATATATTAAATTTACTGGAGGAAAAACTAAACTTAGACTTTTCTTTAAGTGAAAGACTTCAGGTAACACATAATATTAAACTGCGCGATAAAATTTATTTAAATATGGCAGAAAAGTTCCAATGGCCAGACATGGGTAATGATATCATCGATGAAAATGTATTCTGCTATGGTTTAAGAGATCAAATCGGAGTATTAGTAGATGGAACGGTTGTACCATGTTGTTTAGATAGCGAAGGTAAGATTCCATTAGGGAATATTTATGAGACATCGCTAGAAGATATTTTAAATTCTGAGCGTGCAAGAGCAATTTATGATGGTTTTTCAAGACGGTGTGCAGTGGAAGAATTGTGCAAAAGATGTGGTTATGCAAAACGACATAAAAAGTAATTTTTGGTAAAAAACGCTTTCTTTTTTAAAGAAAGTGCTTTCTTATTTAAAAATGAAAAAAAGTTATATTAATCCCTAAAATTTTATAGTAGTATAGTTTAGTCTGTTTAAAATTTTAGGAGGATTTACATCAATGAAAGACGTACAACAAATTAAAATAACTACTGCAGATCCATCTGCAATTGGTTTATTCGGTTTAGCGATGGTAACACTTGTTGCCTCTACACAAAAGTTAGGAATTACTGATGGTGTTTCATTAGTATTACCTTGGGCGATTTTTTTAGGTGCTATTGCACAATTATTTGCGAGTATCCAGGATTTTAAACATAATAATGTATTTGGAGCAACTGCATTTGGAGTATATGCTTTCTTTTGGTTAGCTGTCGGTACGACTTGGTTAATCCAATTAGGTGCTTTTGGAGAAGCATTAATGAAAGCTGCTGATGTTAAACAACTTGGATTTGCTTTTGTAGGATATTTAATCTTTACAATTTTTATGACAATTGGTGCAATGGAAACTCATAAGGTATTATTTATTATTTTTGTATTAATCGATTGTTTATTTATTGGATTATCATTAAGCACATTAGGCTTTATGGAAGAGGCTACACATACTTTTGCAGCATATAGTGAATTAGGTATAGCAATTATGTCATTTTATGGATCGGCTGCAGCTGTATTAAATAGTCACTTTGGAAGAGAGTTCTTACCTGTAGGGAAACCTTTTGGGATATTTAAAGCGAAATAAAAATTCAGTCTTAAACTAATTTTTTTGGACTTTGTCTATATATAAAAACCTTTACCATCGGAGTAAAGGTTTTTTTTATAAATATTTGTATTGTTTAGTTCGAAATAACAGATGATAATATCGTGCTTTTAATAAGGTAAAAGACAGTTTGATTTAAAATGAAAGGTGGAAATTTGTTTGACGACACTATTGTATATCACAGCACATCCTCACGATAAGTCAACTTCTTATAGTATGGCGGTTGGGGATGCATTTATCGAGAGTTATAAAGCTGCACATCCTAATGATCAAGTAGTACATATTGACCTTTATAATGAAACGATTCCTCATATTGATGCTGAAGTGTTTGCGGGTTGGGGGAAACTTCAATCTGGAGGATCATTTGAGACACTTTCTTCAGGAGAGCAATCAAAAGTAGGAAGATTAAATGAAATAGTAACTCAATTTGCTGAAGCAGATAAATATGTCTTTGTAACTCCTTTATGGAACTTTTTATTCCCACCAATTATGAAAAACTATATTGATGCAATTTGTGTTGCTGGTAAAACGTTCAAATATACTTCTAATGGCCCTCAAGGATTATTAGGTGGTAAAAAAGCATTGCATATCCAGGCACGTGGTGGAGTTTATTCAGAAGGTCCAGCTGCTGGTCTTGAAATGGGACATCGCTATATTGGAGTGATCATGAGTTTCTTAGGTGTTCAAGATTTTAATGGGATTTTTGTAGAAGGTCAAAATCAATTTCCAGACCGAGCACAAGGAATCAAAGAACAAGCAATTCAAAAAGCTAAGGAAACTGCAAAGGATTTTTAATATGATTACAACAAAAAAACTCACTTTTTTGTGAGTTTTTTTCTTTTTTGTGGTTTTTCATCATTCATTTTCACATTGCCAAATCGGTAAATAAATCCGAAATATTGTTCCTTCGTTTTCCTTGCTACTTACTTTAATTTTGCCTTTGAATTTTTCGATTATATTAAAGCAGACGGTTAGCCCAATCCCTGTGCCTCTTTCTTTTAGTGAGTAGAAGGGAGTGCCGAGCTTTTCAATTGTTTCTTGGGACATTCCAATGCCTGTGTCGATGATTTCAATAAGTGCATATTCATTTTCTTTTAAGAGATTTATTGTTATAAAGCCAGCATCATCCATTGATTCGATTGCATTTTTCATCAAGTTAACTAGAACTTGTTTAAATTCAATTGGATTTATTTTCGTGTAGAGTATTTGATTTAAGTTTAATTGGAAACCAATGCTTTGGCTATTTGCCATGGATGCAAGCAAATCAGATACATTCATTATTTCTTTATTAACTTCAACGACTTGTAATGTTTCAGTTTGAGGTTTAGCTAGTGATAAATAATCATTAATAATAATTTGAGCGTATTCTAATTCTTTTATCATTGTATCGACATAATGTTTTTCGTCTCGGTTCATTGTTTTTGATTTTTGAAAAAGTTGAGCAAAACCTTTTACGACAGTAATTGGATTGCGAATTTCATGTGCGATTGTTGCAGCTAGTTGTCCAATCGAGTTTAATTGTTTCGCTTGTTGTATTTCCTTGTAATTGGCTTCCAAAGCGATGACCTTTGTTTCTGTTTGTAAGAATACAAATAATAGAATTAATTGAATCGATAGGAATTCTACTATATTGCCGACAGGGTCTAATGCTATATAAGAATATTTTTCTTTTAGATTGGTAAATGAGATGAGTAATACAAAAGTAGGTCCAATAAGTATATTTAATGCCCAACCGATATAAAATGCTATGCGATTATATAAAAAGATCGTAAAGATTGGGATGATTGCTACAAAACTATACATTGTTGCAGTGTCTGGGTATGTCCAAAATTTAATATACACATATAGTGAAGCAATGGTCGTAAATAAAACCTTGGAAAATGTGCTATTTCTTTTCACAAAATTGAATAAAGCAAAAATAACAATGAACATTAAGATAACTTGAATAATTAGCTCAATTGGATGATCCTTAAACGTTAAAGGAGATAGTATAATTCCTACTAGTAATAAGGAAGTGAGTAAAGCCATAAAAAATATATAAATTCGACGGCTTCTTTTGTTATAGTACTCTGTATTTTTCATGTTTCAATCTCCGTTCTGAAAAGAAACTTTCAATAATATTTTACACTTTTCAGAAAATTATTTATACATATATTATGACAAAATTAATAATTGAGAAATAGCATAAAAATATTAATCGACAGAATAGGAAAAATAGTGTGTTTGAATAGGAGAAAATAAAGGATTTTTGGAAGTTTTGTCGTATAATATTAGAATGTTAATTTCGTAAATTTCGAATCTAGTGAGGATAAAAACGTGTTAATTGAAAAACTTTTACTACATGTTTTAATCATATTAAGTCCAATATTAATATACAGTATTATTTATGAAAGACATGGCTATAAAGATAAAATTTATCTTTTTGGCATGTTTCAGGCTGTAGCAGGCTTTTTTTGCATGGCTTTTCCTTATCCGGCATACGGGTTATTTTGGGATTTAAGATATATCCCGCTAACGATTGCGTTTCTTTATTGCGGTTATCGATGGGGAATTGTGACTTTCTTAGCGATCTTATTAGGTAGAATAATTTTAGGTGGAGACGCTATTATATTTGGTATGATTAGTATTACTTTATCCTCACTAGGATCTTTAATATTATTTAAATGGTTTTGGACATTTAAACCTAAACAGAGAATATTTGCAACAGCTCTTATTAGTTTATGGCCTGCTTTAGTTCAATTAAGCATCTTATTTTCTTTTTTAATTGTAAATAAGATTAGTTTTAAAAGTGATTATAGACTATTTGGGTTAGTTTTAATTTTTATTAGTATCGAGTTAATCGCAATTACCTTAGGCGCAAAACTGATTGAATCGCTAATTGAAAACAAAATACTACATAAGGAAATCCAAAGAGCTGAGAAACTTAATACGTTAAGTGAAATGGCAGCTTCTATTGCCCACGAAGTTAGGAATCCACTTACAGTTGTTAAAGGCTTCCTACAATTAATGCAAGAAAGTAAAGACAACAAACAGTCTATGGAATTTTTGCCACTAGTATTAAGCGAATTAGGTAGAGCAGAAGGAATCATTAATGATTATTTAAATTTTGCCAAACCGCAATTTGAAAAGGTAGAGATTTTCAGTTTAAAGCAATGCGTTTCAGATGTAGTCACTTTATTAGTTCCTTTAGCATTAAAGCAAAATGTTAAATTAAAAGGCGATACAGAGGTTGAAACATTTATTAATACAGATAAAAATCAATTTAAACAAGCGCTAATAAACTTAATTAAAAATGCAATTGAGGCAACTAGTTCAGGGGGATTTGTACATACGAAGCTACACGAAGAAAAAGATAAAACGGTCATTACGATTAGAGATAATGGAAAAGGAATGACGAAAGAACAGCTTTCTCGTATTGGTACACTTTTCTATTCAACGAAAGAAAAGGGAACAGGTGTAGGAACAACAGTATCTGTGCGAATCATTGAAGCGATGAACGGAACAATCACTTTTGAAAGTGACGTTGATGAAGGAACAAAAGTAACAATTAAACTGCCAAAAGTTGAGCCTAATAATCATAAAGTGAATGGATAATAGATCGTAACAAAATTTGAAAATGAAAACGCTTAGAATTAGACTAAGCGTTTCTATTAGATCATTTCTTTCTAGCAAACCAGACGGTCCAACAGTCTTTTTCAATAATAGGGAAATGATTCTTTAGCTTATTACTGATGAATTCTACTAATTGTTCTAGTTCTTCATCGGTGAGTTCATGAAGAATTGATCGGCCTGTTCTTTGTAATAAATCACTCTGAAGTGATTCTAAGTCAGTATAGATCCGTCTAGTTTCCCAAAGTTTTACGGTTTTTTCAATATGAAATCCAAATGACTCTAGTGCTAAACGCATTTCTTGTGTAGTATATCTTCTAGCTATTTCTTTTGTTTTTAATTTTGGGTAAAGATCAAAAAAATAACCTCGTATATGGTTAATATCACCAGGAAGTAAACAATCTTCTGGCGTCCGGTCTTGTATGATTAATCGACCATTCTTTTTTAATATACGATTTGCCTCATTGAAACAGGCATTTAAATGATCTAAATGATGGACTAAAGCTCTTTCTAAAACTACATCATAACGTGAAGATGGTAGTTTAGTATGATATGCATCTCCTTTATGAAAAGAAATAGTACTGTAGTCTTTACAATTTTTTGCTGCACCTTTAAGCATTTCCTCTGAAAAATCTACAGCTGTGACGTGGTTTACTTTTAACTTAGTGAGAGCTTTCGAATAGATTCCTCCACCACAACCTATATCAACAACATCTTTTCCAACTAAATCAATCGTATCCCTCATTAACTGAATCCAAGACTGATCAGCCTCTCTAGTTGTATATGTCATATTATTTTGTGCATCATGGAAGTTGATGGTCATTTGATTACCTCCCCTAATTTGATAAAGTATGGCTATATTATTAGTATAGACATTGATCGTACACTGAATAATACCAATAAGTTATTGGCATTAATAAGATATTTTTATTAAGATAAGCGTCAGATAAAAAGGAATGGTGGAAATGCAAGGTACAATTGAAAGATTTGAAAGCCTAAGAACTGAACTAATTAATCACTATGAAGCATCCAAAGGAAGTATCTTTGGACATAAAGGATTAAAAATACAAGGTAAAATTTTTGTTTTCTATAATGAACCAAATATTGTTGTAAAGCTAAAGCCCGAAGATGCTGCATCAGCTTTAAAATTAAGCGGATCAAAAAACTTTGACCCAATGGGTGGGAAACCAATGAGAGAATGGGTTGAAATTCCATACGGGGAACAACAGTGGTTTGATTATGCAATAAAAGGTATGATTTATGTTAAAAGTTTACTAAAAAATTGAACGATGGATAATCAATTATATTGCTTTAATAGTAAGGGAGAATGATCGATGGAAAATCGTAAAGTAGCAGTTTCTTGGAGTGGTGGAAAGGATTGTTGTTTAGCATTAGATTTATTAATTAAGAATAAATATGAAGTAGCTTGTCTAGTATCAATGGTATCGAAAAAGGATGAAAGGAATCATGCGCACGGGACTCCGCTAAATTTCTTACAAATGCAAGCAGATGCGATTGGAATTCCTCTTGTCATGATTGACTCAGCAGGTAAATACGAAGAATCAATGATAAATGGATTAAAAAAAATAAAAGAGCAATTTGACCTTTCGGGGATCGCATTTGGGACATTATATGTCGAGGAAGATCGACAATGGAATGAACAAGTTGCAACAAAGGTAGGACTTGAACCGATTTTCCCAGTGTGGATTAAGAAAAGTGAAACCGCTAATTTACTAGACCAATGGCTAGCGACTGGATACGATGCTATTATTTGTAGGGCAAGAGAGAATATTTTTGATTCTACGATTGTAGGGAAGAGTTTAAATAAAGACTTAAAAGAACTATTTATTAACAAAGAAATTTGTTTAATGGGCGAGAGCGGAGAATATCATACATTTGTAATTGATGGACCATTATTCAAAGAACGCTTAAATATAATCGAAGCAGATACGATTCTAAATAGCGGATTATGGTCTTTAAATATTAAGGAAATACAAAAAACTAGTAAATGATAAAGATGATATAGTTTGAGGTTGCCATTTACGATCAATTTACTAGATTCAAATAAGGCTAACGAAAAACAAGCTAAAATCACTTAAATACAATTAATTTAGGTGATTTAGCTTGTTTTTCGTTTTCTTACTTTCGATTATTTGTAGCTAAGTACCAGTCAGCATAACGCTTAATCCCTTCACTAATTGATACTTTAGGTTCGTAGTTTAAATCATTTTTGATTTTTTCAATATTTAATGTATAGTCATAGGTCAAGAAATTGGCAATATGCTTGGAAACCTTTGGTGGTTTGTTAGTAATCCTCGCAATTAGTTCTGAATTTAATGCGATAAATGAAAGTAGTTTTGGTGAGATGTTTTTTGTATTCAACTCTTTATTTAAAGCAAAGAAAAGTTCTTTAAGCACATCAATTAAATAAATAGGTTGATCATTTGTAATATTGTAGTATTCACCAGTAAAGGCATCATCTGCATTCATACAAGCGATGATCGTATCGACAACATTATCGATATAAGTAAAATCCATCAGAACTTGTCCTTTACGAACTAAAGGAATACCTCCATTTTCATTTATCTGAATAAATCTTCCGAAGATTGTATGATCGAAAGGACCAAAAATTTGTCTAGGTCTTAGTGAGATGGCAGGTAGTCCTTTTTCAATTGCATCTTCAATCATCAAATCTGCCATATGCTTTGTTTTAGCGTAGTAATTAGAGTGTTTTGATGGCAGTGGATCACTTTCTCTAACATTTTTTCTACTCTCACTAGTAAAGTACACACTCGGGGTAGAAATATTTATAAACTTTTTTAAAACTGTCGATAGTGAAGCTTTAACAATATTCCTTGTCCCTTCAACATTTGTTTTCTCAAAATCAGAAAAACGTCCAAAAGGTGCTGCAAGTGCAGCACAATGGATTACATAGTCTACATTCTTTATATTTTCTTCTAACAGAGCAGCATCATTCAAATCTCCTTTGACAAAGGTGACATTTTCCATCTCGTTGAAAAATTTAGCTGCTTCTTCATTTCGTCCAAAGGCTTTAACGGAATAGCCCATTTCACTTAGTTTTTTAGTCGTATGTTTTCCTAAAAAACCAGTGGCACCACTTATGAAAACATTCATTATTCCACCCCGAAAAAAAATTATTGTCGCTCAAAGTTTATGAATCTTGTTCCTTGGAAAGTTAGTTTTCCCATATCATTTTCTACTAATTGGCCATAGATAAATCCATCAATTTGAAATTCAATTCGATCTCCAGATTCGACCTCAAGTGTAACATAATAATGTGTGGCTGAATGAGGGAACTGGTTTGTGTTTGCGCGCTGAACGTAATTTATTCTTTTAGTCACTATTTTTGCCGGGACAATTAATTTGGGTTGTTTATTATTATAATTCCATTGCTTTAATCCTTTTATTAGTGCAAAAAATATACCAGCAAAAACTAAGACAAAAACAACTGGAAATATGAAAGCAATAATTTTAAAAATATCATAACCTGCATCAAACGCTGACATTATTAAGACCCCCTTTTAATAGATTGTAAGGCTCCCACTACTTAATCTTTTGTTAATCAAATTGGACTCTCTTAATATAGTTTATTAAATTTTCTGAAATTATTAAACTTATTTCTTTTTACATTATTGGAGGGTGTAGTTTAAACGGTATAAAATTTTAGTGAATTTTACTTCTTTTGTTATTTAAATATAATGCTGAAAGTGAGAAAGTTAGTAAAAAATGTAAAATAATTACTATTAATAATCTAATAGAACTACTAGATAAAACGCTTTATACTAACTGTAATCATTAGTGTTTAACAAATATAAAGCTTAATTGTGACAGAATAAAAAACTAAGTAAAAAATCCTCTGATTTTAGTAAATTTTAATGGGGTTAATTATTGACCAATAATATCCATGAGAGTAGGATACTCTTAATAGAACTCTTTTTTCTCTCTCTTATGCATCTTTGGCAAGGTAATCGTTTTACTTACTAACTGAAAAAATGAAATGAAGGCTAGCGAGGAAACATAGAGTTAAATGATTAAATGGTTAGGTTAATACAGTTCTATCTGACCAAATAGCAGGTAGAGATCCTCTAGGGAAATTAGTTATAGGAGTGATTAGGAAATGAATATTAAAGAGTTAATATCAGTTTACAAACAGTATTACAATCATACTAAACTGCGCGTTTTTTTTGTATCAGGCCATTCTAACGAAATCGTAGAAATCAAGGATTTTAATGGAAACAGTCCCCTTCCATCACAATCATTTGGTATTTATGTGATTTTATCTAGAACAGATACACAATTAATTAAATTAGTATCCTTAAACTTTGAAGAGTTAGGAATTATTGAAATTACTTTAAATGATTTAGATGACGAATTGAAGCATGACTGGACTAGCTACTTAAAGAGTGTAATCAGTTATTTAAAACAAGCCGGGTATCGTATCAATAGGGGGATGGACATATTGATTTACAGTAATCTTCCAAATGAAGTAGGGCTATCATCAACGAAATCAGTTGAAGCTTTAACAGATACAATGTTAAAAACATTATATGAATAGAAATGAGAAACCACATCATTTTGATCAGCATTTAAAATACATCTAAGACTACTCCCAATAAATTAAATTCTCCTCCTGTAAATTATACTATTTAAAATTTGCGTAAATAAAACTTATTTTAATGATCTTGATTTATAGAAAATAAAATATGTAAAAAATTCTCCATATTTAATGAATAATCATACAACCTTCAACTGTTAAAATTAAAGTAATAGTTTCAATCATAATTTAGATTGGAAGGTTACGAGGAGAGTTGTAATGACTACTATTAAAGAAATTGCCGAAAAAGCAGGAGTATCGATTGCTACTGTATCAAGAGTGCTTAATTATGACCCAGCACTATCAGTAACTGACGATACAAAACAAAGAATTTTTGAAACAGCAGAAAAGCTTTCATATAGGAAAAAAACAAAAGCAAAAAAGAATATCGCTAAAATCGCACTTGTTAAAGGTGATAACGGAAATGAAAAATTAAATGATCTTTTTTATATGCTAGTTCGTTTTGGAATTGAAACTAAGTGTGAACAACATGCTTTGCAAATTTCCACTTTTTTTCGTGGAAATGAAAAGTGGATGTTAGATGAGCAAATTCATGGTGTGATCGCATTAGGTAAATTTGACATTCATCAAATTAGCTCATTGAAAAAAGTATCAAAAAATATTGTTTTTGTTGATTTTTCACCGGATGAAGAGAAGTATGATTCTGTCGTTACAGATTATGAGAATGCGATTATAAAAGTTTTAGATCACTTTATATCGCATGGACATCAAAAAATCGGCTATATAGGTGGACGCGAGTATGATAAGAAGCAAGGCCGAAAAGTTAATTCTAGAGCGAAAACATTCAAAAAATATTTAGAAGAAAAGGGACTCTTTAAAAAAGAGAATTTGTATTTAAGTGACTTCACAGCAGAAGCAGGGTTTAATTTAATGAACAAAGCAATTCGAGAACATGGTGGGGAATTACCTACAGCATTTTTAATTGGTTGTGATACGATGGCTGTCGGATGTTTAAGAGCACTTCATGAGGCAAAAATACCAGTGCCAGAGCGTGTGAATTTAATCGGAATGAATGATTTTGTGTTTTCGAAATATCTTTTTCCTAGCTTAAGTACTTTGAAGGTATACACTGAATTGATGGGTGAATCTGCAGTGGATTTATTAATGGAGAGGATTTTAGGTAGGAAAGTAGCTAAAAAGGTGATCGTTCCTACGACGTTAAAGATTCGTCAAAGCAGCCTTTAGTGTTGATCATAGCGAAATTTGTAAGATAATTGCTAAAAATTAAACATTTTACTTTTAATCTTAACTCTTTTTAGTATAATTAAAAATTAAAAGGAGTGGGAACGTGAAGGTTGGGTATTTAGGTCCTGAGGCGACTTTTACACATGTTGCTGTACGGTCTGTTTTTAAGAATGATGAACATATTGCATATTCTAGTATTCCTGTATGTATGGATAATGTAGCAGAAGGTGAAGTTGATTTAGTTGTTGTTCCAATCGAGAATTCGGTAGAAGGATCTGTAACTACAACGATAGATTATCTTGTACATGAACAGCCATTAAAAATGGTTGGCGAAATTATTATACCGATAAGACAGCATTTATTGATGGCAAAAGGACAAGCACATCGAGTAAAGGATATTGGGGTAATTTATTCCCATTCTCATGCGTTAGCTCAATGTCATACATTTTTGCATAATCAATATAAATATACAAAGCTAGAACCGGTCACTTCTACAAGTGCCGCAGCTAAAATTGTTAGTGAGCATACAAATGAATGTATAGCTGCGATTGCTAACGAATTTGCTGCAAAGAAATATGGGTTAGAAATTGTTGCTTCAGATATTCATTCCAATTCGTATAATCACACGAGATTTATTGTTTTACAAAGAAAAGATTCAAAACTGGAAACGAATTATTTTCAACCTAAACATACGAAGGCAACTTTAGTTATTAACATGCCAGAGAATCGTGCTGGTGCGCTTCATCAAGTACTTTCTGCATTTGCATGGAGACAAATTGACCTTTCAAAAATTGAGTCCCGCCCGACAAAAACTGGATTAGGAAATTNNCTTTTTCATTATTGATGTAGAGATGGGATATGATGATGTATTACTCCCTGGAGTGAAGCAAGAATTAGAAGCTTTAGGCTTTAGTGTAGAAATTTTAGGAAGCTACTCAACGATCTCATTATAAAAAAGAGAGGGTTTTTAACCTTCTCTTTTATCTGTTTTATCTTTTACATTAATAATAATAAGGGGGAGGACAGTAGTATCCAGGCGGGCAATATGGATAATATGGATAGTAGTATGGGCTAAATAGTGATGCGCCTAGGAAAAATGGGAAAAATGGACGGAAAAACGGGCGTCCAAATCCAAATCCGGGTCTACCAAACCCAAATCCCGGTCTACCAAATCCACCATGAAAGCCTCCGAATCCGCCGTGGCCGAATCCGCCGTGACCCCCACCACCAAATCCATGCGGGCGATACTCAAGTTCATTCGACATATAAAAAAACCTCCTTTACTTATGACTCTACATACTCAAACTATGCAGGACAAAAGTGGAAGGTTTGGGCATAGTACAGTTTAAACCTGTTCAAGAAAATTAGAAATCGTTAATAAATAAAATAGAACTTAATCATTGGAGTAAATTGAATTTACGAATACGATATTGTAAGTTTTGTCGGCTGATGCCTAATTGTTTTGCAGCCTTTGTAATATTGCCGTTATGTTCATTTAGAACATTTATAATATGTTGTTTTTCTTTGTTTAATAAAGTGTTTTTTAAATTTGATTTGTCATCTATTGATTCTGGCTGATCTATTGTAACAACGTCCTTTTTTTGTTGAATGATTGGAGAAGCATTTGTATTTCTTTTTTCATTAAAAAACCTAGAAGGTATGTGTGTTGTTGTGATAGTTGTTTCATTTTCTACTAAGTTCATTGCACCTTCAATCATATGTTCAAGTTCGCGTATATTACCTGGCCAGTTATGATTCAGGAAGAAGTTTGTAACATTTTCATCTAAGTTAGTTACTTGATGGCCGAAAAGACGATTATATTTTTGAATAAAGAAGTTTGCTAACAACAATATATCTTCGAAGCGTTCACGTAGTGGCGGTAGAAACAATGAAACGACACTTAGACGGTAATATAAGTCTTTACGCAAATGATTATTCGCAATTGCTTCTATAGGGTCTTCGTTGATTGTAGCGATAATTCGGACATCTAATTCTTTTTCGTTAATATCACCGATTCTTCTAACTTTACGTTCTTGAATAACCCTTAAAAGTTTAGCCTGTAAGTTAGGACTAAGTGAATTGATTTCATCTAATAATAATGTTCCACCATTTGCCTCTTCAAATAATCCAGGTTTATCAATGGCTCCAGTAAATGCTCCTTTTTTTGTCCCAAAGAGAATACTTTCAATTAAAGATTCTGGAAGTGCGGCGCAATTTTGAGAAATGAATGGTTTTGTTGCTCTTTTACTAGCGTTATGAATACTTTGAGCGAATAGTTCTTTACCTGTTCCAGTTTCTCCTACAATTAATACGGAAGATGAAGTTTTGGCAGATCTTTTTGCATCTTCAATTATGCTTTTAAATGATTCGGATGTTCCGATTAATTGTTCGAATGTATAACGTGTATTTCGATTTTGAAGAATACCTTCCTGCACCGATTGCTTTAATTCCGTCACGTCACGAACCATTTCAATAGCTCCAATAATTTTATTTTCTTTCATTATTGGGTAAGTATCATTGATTGTCGTAACTTCTTTCCCTTTGTTATTAAAATAAGATTGCTTAATATTTTTTCGTACTTTCCCTTTTTGGAGGGCTTCAAGTAAGGTGCTCGATTGGTTTTTTTGAAAGGTGAAGACATCTAAAAGATTTTTATGTAAGACATCCTCTTCATTCATCTTTTCGATTTCCATCATTTTGCGATTATACACCATTGTATTTGCATCTTGATCAACTACATGTATACCGATATCAATTTCTTCTAATATTAATTGTAATAATTCATCAACAGCTAAAAAGTTTTGCTTATCATTTTTCATCTAATTCTCTCTTTTCATTCTAACAAAAGAAAAAATTTGCACTTCTGACTATTTTTGGTAAGATAAAAAGGCAGTTTTTTTTCTGAATGTGCTAATTTTCTTTGTTAATCATTTTTTTGCTGCAAATATTCTATGCATATTTTAATTAATTTTGCATCTGAATGCAAAAAAAATTTGCAGTAAATTGAAAACGGTATCATGTATTTGGATGAATAACGCTGAGAATAAGTACATTTTGTGAATTTTTATTTATTTATCATGTTTGGCACGGAAATTGCTTATTAATTTAGTAAGAAACTAAAAACTTATCAATTAATTGGGGGAACTCAAATGACAACTAATTCTCAAAAAATCATTGACCAAACAAATCAATATGGCGCAAATAACTATCATCCACTTCCAGTAGTAATTTCTCATGCTGAAGGGATTTGGGTTACAGACCCAGAAGGTAACAGATATTTAGATATGTTAAGTGCATATTCTTCTGTAAACCAAGGGCATCGTCATCCGAAAATTATCCAAGCTTTAAAAGATCAAGCTGACAAAGTTACATTAACTTCTCGTGCTTTCTATAGTGAAAACATGGGTGAATGGTATGAAAAAGTAGCAAAAGTTACGAATAAAGATATGATTTTACCTATGAACACTGGGGCTGAAGCTGTTGAGACAGCGATTAAAGCTGCTAGAAGATGGGCTTATGATGTGAAGGGTGTAGAAGAAAACCAAGCAGAAATTATTGCTTGTGTTGGAAACTTCCACGGACGTACGATGGCTGCAGTTTCTTTATCATCAGAAAAAGACTATCAACGTGGATTTGGACCATTCTTACCAGGAATTAAATTAATTCCATATGGCGATATTGAAGCATTAAAAGCTGCAATTACACCTAATACTGCTGCATTCCTAATCGAACCAATTCAAGGTGAAGCTGGAATTAATATTCCAAAAGAAGGATTCTTAACTGAAGTAGCTGAAGTTTGTAAAAAAGAAAACGTATTATTTATTGCAGATGAAATTCAAACAGGTTTATGTAGAACTGGTAAAACTTTTGCATGTGATTGGGATGGCGTAACTCCTGACATGTACATTTTAGGTAAAGCACTTGGTGGCGGAGTATTCCCAATTTCATGTGTTGCTGCAAATCGTTCAATCTTAGGCGTATTTGAGCCAGGTTCTCACGGATCTACATTTGGTGGAAATCCATTAGCTTGTGCAGTTTCTGTAGCTGCTTTAGAAGTTCTTGAAGAAGAGAAATTAGCTGAACGTTCAAATGAGCTTGGAAATTACTTTATGGAAAAATTAAAAGAAATCGATCATCCTCATATTAAAGAAGTAAGAGGACGTGGATTATTTATTGGTGTTGAACTTCATGTACCAGCACGTGTTTATTGTGAAGCATTAAAGAAACAAGGTTTATTATGTAAAGAAACACATGATACAGTAATTCGTTTTGCACCACCATTAATTATCTCAAAAGAAGATTTAGACTGGTCAATTCAACAAATTAACGAAGTATTTAGCCAATATAAAGCAACTGTATAAATGGAGCGATAAAAATGACAACTACAATCCCACAAAATGAAGTACAAAACAAAATCAAAGAAGAAGGCAGAGAATTAATTGAGTCTACTCAAGAAGTAATCTCTGAAGCACTTCATAAACTTGGTTATTCAAAAGAACTTTATGAGTTATTAAAAGAACCATTACGATTTTTAACAGTTCAAATACCGGTACGAATGGATGATGGCTCAGTGAAAATTTTCACTGGC
>NZ_NUGT01000091.1 GCF_002574545.1 Bacillus sp. AFS055030 | reverse complement strand
ACAGGAGTAACAGGAGTAACGGGTCCAACAGGTCAAAGACCGACTTTAACATTTGCAGAAAACGCAGGAACGATTGCTGTATTCCCACCAATTAATACAGAAGTAACAATTGTAAGTATTACTCAGGCTGTGCTTGCAAACCAGCAGCTTAAAATTGATTATGCAACAGCGATTGAGTTAGTGGTAACTGCAAACTGGACAGTTACTTTTCAACTACGACTATATAGAGATGCTACATTAATAGACACTAGAGTATTTAATACAAACCAAACTACAGCTGGAACGCATAGGTTTCAATTTGCAAGTACTCAAGTTGCTATAGCACCTGCAAATGCTACTTCAACTTATAGTCTTAGAGTAATATTTACTACAAGCGTAAGTGTTACTTCTGCATCGGCCATAAATAGAGATATGAATATAATCACATTTACACCTTAAGTTAGAAGTAAAATAATAAATTAATATTTCTCTGTCACCTAATCATAGACAGTTTAAAACGTTCTGCTGTTTATGATTAGGGGTTTTTTTAGTAGTGTTTAAGAAACGAAGGGTGAAGAGGAAGCTTAATCTTCAACAAAAACATTTTTATTTTTTTCACATACTTTAATAAAAACAAAAAAATTTAGGATGTGGAGAATTTGAATCGCTCTAATGGCCGTAAAGTTGATCAGATAAGGTTTGATATTGAATATAGAACCCAATTTACTTTTATAGTAAATGATGAAACTTTAAATTGTGTATTAAAAGGTATTGCTAACGATTCAGTGAATATTGTTGGGATTTTAATGACAAAAAGTGGTGAAAATAATAATTTCGTTAGACTTGTACCTGGAACAACCGAATCGCAGAATAAACGGGATCTTAAAGTCGTTAGAGAGTCACTTGAATCCACCAATGTGAAATTTAAGGAAGAAACAATTTTAGCTATATTAAACACCTGATACAGTGTGTTCTTCAAATGCTGTTAAATATAATAACAATAAAGTTAATTCATCGATTTGTTCTTGCATTTCAAATTGTTCCTTTCTAATTTTTAATTAAAATATAAAGGAAATAAGAGGAAACTTTTTTAATATAAGGTTTCCTCTTATTTCTAACTAATAAACTATAAGTTGGTAAAAATTTGATAAGACCCAATTGTAAAACAGTAGTTTTCGTTTTATTAAATACCTTTACGAACTAAAAATAAAAAGATGAAAAAGTAAAATAAAATCGAGGGAAATACCAAAAATAGGAAACAATACAAACTAAGCACGAAGATACACAAATTAAGATTGAACTACATACGAAAGGAGAATTTTATGAATATAAAATTCTTGTTTATATTAAATGACTATATCCCTACAGAACCGGCTTATGTTGCCAATACTGGTAAATACATAGATGGCTCATTAAATATTTATTTAAATGAAACGTTATTTTTTCATGATCCTAATTTAAATCTTACGGAGTTTGCGAGTCAATTAAGTGAATGGGTTCAAAAGGTAGAAAATGGATCAAGAGATAACATGAATTATGAATCAATTAATCGAAATGAAGATCTTATGAATTTCCTGTATAAAGGTGATGACAAGTGGGGGATTTATTCGGTGTGGCAACTGTTTGAACCGACAGAATATATTAATACAGAGGTATTAGTTGAGTCTGTAAATAGATTTCTTACTGCGTTAAATGATGGACTTATTGAAATTAATTATGATTACACGTTAGATAAATTTAATCAGTAATTTTTATAATAAATAAATGCGCTAAAAAAGAGTTGCAGGAGTAACTCTTCTTTAGCGCATTTTAATAGGGTAATTTAATATGGAATCCACAGAAGCAGATGAAAAATTTTACGTTGTGTTATTAATAAAATTAAAAGAAAAATCACTCTTACCATGAAGATAAAAGTGATTTGCATCTGTTTGCCAATGCCACCAAGTAAACAAGGTTAATATAGATTATGTTAGAAAATAAAAATAGTTCTATTTCCCTATGTGGTAATAATTTCCATTTTTGATAATATACGGATTTCAAATTGAGGGCGACGTGGAAAGTAATTGAATTTTTTATTTTTATCGAGATAGTATCAAATTTTCTAAGTTATCTGTTAAAATGATTCATAAGATTAATCATAAAAGGAGAAATCAATTTATGTAGGAAGTATTTTCCAAAAAGGATCATACTATTAATCACTTCATTGATGATTTTACTAATAATATTTGGAGCATTACTTTCTTTAACTTATTCCTTTAATAGCTTAAAGAGAAAATGAAATTAACAGAAAGTCACTGATACATTTTAAAAGATTACTTTTAACTAAAAAGCTCTGAATAAGGGCTTTTTGTACTTCTGAAATTAAAATCAATTAATTAAATGCTAGGACACTTGTATAATACGAAGTTGGAGGAGAATTTTTAATGAGTCAAAAAAGAATCAGAGATTATGGTGTTAATATCGGGTACCTGGAAACAGGAAGACTTAATTCTATTACGGATGTTGAGGGAGTTACAGTGGGTCATGTAACGATTAGTGAACAAGACATCCAAACTGGTGTTACAGCAATATTTCCTCATCAAGGAAATTTATTTAAGGAAAAGTTAATCGCGTCCTCTCATGTAATTAATGGGTTTGGTAAGTCGATGGGAACGATTCAGATTAATGAGTTGGGGACGATCGAAACACCAATTATTTTAACAAACACTCTAAGTATTGGAACTGCTGCAGACGCTTTAATTGAATATATGTTAGATCATAATCCAGAGATAGGTCGTACGACAGGAACTGTTAACCCAGTAATATGTGAGTGTAATGATATGCTTTTAAATGATATACGTGCTAGATTTATTACGAAAGACCATGTTTTCCAAGCATTACGAAACGCTTCTTCAGATGTGAAAGAAGGAACTGTTGGTGCAGGAACGGGTATGCTTTGTTATTCATTAAAAGGTGGGATTGGAACAGCTTCGCGCGTTATGAAGATGGAACATGGTACATACACAATGGGTGTTTTAGTCTTATCTAACTTTGGGATTTTAAGTGATTTAAAAGTAAATGGAAAACTAGTTGGAGCAGAATTGAGAGATTTGATCTTAAAGGAACGAGAAGAACAAGATAAGGGTTCAATCATCATGATTGTTGCAACGGACCTTCCCGTATCTGAAAGGCAACTTAATCGAATCATTAAAAGAACAGTTACGGGATTGTCAAGAACAGGCTCAATTATTACAACTGGAAGCGGTGAAGTCGTCATTGGCTTTTCGACTGCAACAAAAATACCTCATGAAAAAACATCGCATTGCATTACACTTCCCACTATACATGAAGAAGATATTGATCTAGCATTCAGAGCTGTAGGAGAAGCAACAGAAGAAGCAGTTTTAAACTCATTGGTAACAGCAACGCATATAATTGGAAGAGATGGAAATGAACGGCCAGCTTTTAAAGATTTAGTAGAAAAGTACAATATTAACTTAATATAGATTAAGGAAATCGATAAACCTTCTAGAAAGGATTGGCCCCTTTATAGTTCTAAAAACGTAATAAAATTCATAAAATACTCTTAACTGTAATTTGGACAAGCATTAAGTTAGGAGGTCATTATGAAAAAAATATATCTTGTTACTATATTTCTTATTTGTTTATATGTTAGTTTTTTAGCTTTTGATTCAATTGGAATAAACAGGTCTAATATATTACTAAAGAAACATAATCAGATTGAAACCAAAAATGGAGTAACAGCCGATCAAACTATTAATATATTGAAGCTACCTTTGCCAAATACGGATTTAAGAAAATATAGTGTAAAAAAATTACCAATCAATGGCAGTCAAATAGAAGTAAAGAAATTAAACAATCAATCACTTAATTGACACGCTAATTAATAGACTTAATAGTAATAGCATTGATAAAAAGATCAATGCTATTTTTGTATTTTTTCAATTAATATCGTTTTTTTTCAGGTATTAAACAGATTACTCATCGTTTTCCTATTTTTTAGGTAGGACTATTATAAAACAAATAGAATAAATACTTAGAAGGAATAGAGAATGTCATGGAGGATAAATAATGAAAATTGGTTTTCTTATTATTGATATGCAAAAAAATTTTTTAGATGGTAAAAAAGAGACATTGAATGTTGAAGGTGCTTGTGAATATATAAATTATGTTGCTGATTTAATCCGATCAAAAAATCATTTAGTCATACATGTTAAAGATATTGAAGGGGCAGATGAAATAAATTCTGAATTAATTTCTTTCATCCCAGAAATTAAAGTTGAAGAACAAGATATTTGTGTTTCAAAAGAACATTCAAATGCATTTTGGAATACTGAATTAGAGCAGATTTTGAAAGAAAATGATGTTGAATTAGTTATAATAGCTGGTTTTGCGGCCGAACATTGTGTTCTATTTACGTATAATGGAGCTAGTGAAAGAGGATTTAAACCAGTCTTATTGCAAAATGGACTATTAAGCACAAAAAGTGATGTCATAACTCAAACGTATCGTGATCGAAACATTATTTCTTATAATGTGATCCCATACATTATTTAATAAAAAAATAGATTGATAAAGTAAAAAAGTGCTCTTATATGTTTGGTCCTTAGAGCACTTTTGGAATTGTAGAATAAAACTAAAAACTATTGTAAATCTAAAGATCGTTCCTTATCTTCTTCTATTGGATACGGATTAGTTCATAAATATCAGAGTCATACCGAACTCTATTATGCTTGGATTCATTTCGCTCTATTTCTTCTATTTCTTCTCGTAACTCTCCAAACCACCAAAATTTGATCTCAGTTAATAAATTAGTAAGCATTTTATTCCCCCTATTTTGAATAATGCCTTAACACGATTAGATTATATATCCATTTTTTTAAGCCAATATTGATCTGATGTAAAAGTTAATAAAGTTTTTATGTATTAAATGAAGATTTATGATATCGCTCAATTAGGTGAGTCTATTAAATTCGAACCATAGTAGAATTAATTTTTTATTAAATTAAATTTATTTAGAGGGAAATTATGGATGGATATAGAATATTAAACTATACCTCAAAGATTTATCCTTTATGAATAAATCCCAAAAAGGAGTTGGTATGCATGTCTAATTTTAGATTAATACCTTACAAGCTGGAAGAAGTTAAAGGTAGTATAAATGAAGTACCACCTGGAGTTCGTTTAATTGAATCTAAATCCATTTGGGACAAAGGGTATCAAGGGGAAGACGTGGTCGTAGCAGTTATTGATACTGGCTGTCAGACGGACCATCCTGATTTACAAGAGCGAATTATTGGTGGTTATAATTTTACCGAAGATTACGGTGGAGATCCTAACGTATTCTTAGATAATAACGGTCATGGTACACATGTCTGTGGAACGATTGCAGCTTCTGAAAATGGAGAAGGTGTTGTAGGAGTAGCCCCAAAAGCAAAACTCCTCGTTTTAAAAGTGCTAACTGGTGCTGGGGAAGGAAGTATTGAATCAATTGTACAAGCGATTGATTATGCGACGAATTGGAGAGGCTCAAATGGTGAAACTGTTCGAGTTATTTCAATGTCATTAGGTGGTCCAGTGGATGATTCTTCGTTACATGAAGTGATTCAAAGAGCGGTAAAACAAAATATAGCCGTTGTATGCGCAGCTGGTAACGAAGGTGATGGGGATGGCTCAACCAATGAATATAGCTATCCGGGTGCTTATGATGAAGTAATAGAAGTTGGATCGGTAAGTCTTCAAAAACGTTTATCCAACTTTAGTAATACAAACGATGAAATTGATTTAGTCGCACCAGGAGAAAAGATTTTATCTACTTATCCGACAAATCAATATGCTTCTCTTTCTGGTACATCAATGGCAACACCACATGTATCAGGAGCAATTGCATTATTAATTCAGCAGTTTGAGTCTGAGAATAATGAGAAGATCACTGAACCAGATTTGTTTGAACTGTTAATAAGTCATACAGTACCAATCGGATACAGTAGGTTTGAGGAAGGACATGGACTTTTAAATCTAGGCGTAAATGTACCCTCAAAATCACCGAATGTACTAAAATAATAAGTAAAGTCCCGTGTAGTGTTGCTATACTATTCGGGACTTTTTTTGGTGAGTAGAAAAAGTTAAATTTAATAGAGGTGAAATCATGTTTAAAAATCAACTAACTGAACTTTTAAATATAAACTATCCAATTATTCAATCTCCGATGGCTGGTGGAATCACAACCTCAAATTTTGTAGCTGAAGTATCAAATTGTGGAGCTTTAGGTACAATTGGAGCAGGCTATATGACTCCATCACAAATACGTGAACAAATTAGAGAAATAAAAACGTTAACGAATAAAAGCTTCGGAATTAATTTATTTGTTCCAAATGATTTTATAGTAAATGAAAATGAGATTTCAAATTCCAATGATTTATTACAACCTTTTAATGAAGAATTAAAGATAAAGCAAAATGATCGCATTCAAATTCAAAATTTTAATCGTTTTAATGATACATTTCACGAACAAATAAATGTGATCATTGAAGAAGCTGTTCCGATCTGTTCATTTACATTCGGTATACCTTCAAAGGAAATAATTAATGAGTTAAAGCTTCATAATATTATTTTGATTGGAACAGCCACTACTGTAAATGAAGCAATTGAAATTGAGAAATCAGGAATGGATTTAATTGTCGTTCAAGGTAGTGAAGCAGGTGGACATCGTGGTCATTTCTTAAACAATCATGAGGAAAGTTTAATTGGATTAATGTCGCTAATTCCACAAGTAGTTGATCATGTTACTATTCCTGTTATTGCAGCAGGAGGAATAATGGACGGAAGAGGTTTAATGGCGTCTATTTGTTTAGGGGCTCAAGCTGTTCAAATGGGTACCGCTTTTCTAACTTGTTTTGAAAGTGGGGCTCATGAAGTACATAAGAATGCTATTTTAAATTCTACTGAAGACAAATTAGTTTTGACCCGTGCATTTTCAGGAAAATGGGCAAGAGGAATCGAAAATAAATTTATTACCGAAATGAAAAAATACGAAGCAGATTTACCACAGTTTCCCGTACAAAATACGATTACCCAATCGATGAGAAAAGCATCCTCGGTACAAAATAATAAAGAGTTTATGTCACTCTGGTCGGGACAAAGTCCTAGATTAGCTAAAGAGGAATCGGTAGAAACCTTAATATATGGAATAATGGGTGAAGCTAATAAATTAATTCAAGGTCTAGGTTGAATGAGAAATCCTATTTTATCAATTCATAGGAGGTTATTTTGGTAGTCTATTAATCCGTACAAAAGGTTCTAATCGTTTCTTCTAAGAAACGATTAGAACTTTTTTTAGTATAATACGATTTACTTTAAAAGCATACGATCAATATACGATTTTATAGCTTCAATATTACCAGATACTTGTTCTTCTCTTTGTTCATCTTTTTTTATTTTATCTAGTGATTTTTCTAAAATCGTTTTTGCTTTGGATTGAGGGATTACAACTACTCCATCTGCATCACCAACTATAATATCACCTGGGTTAACTGATACACCTCCACATGATATTGGTATATTAATTTCACCTATTCCAATTTTTCCACTCGCAGCTACAGTTGTTCCTTTACAAAATACTGGGAAATTTAATTTTTTAATACCGCATACATCCCGGATTACCCCATCAACAACTATGGCACTAACACCCATTGTTTGTGCCATTCCCACAACAAAGTCACCTGCAATTGCGCGGTATTGATCCCCCTTTGCATCGATCACGATGACGTCTCCTTGATTTGCTTCGCGAATAGCCTTCAATACAGCTAAGTTATCACCAACAGGGATTTTAACAGTCAATGCTCTTCCAGTAAATTTAAATTCTTCCTTTATAGGTTTTATTGATGGATCCATATTATTTAGTCCATCCATTACATCTGAAATACAAGTTGTTGGTATATTTTTAAATTGATTAATAATAGAAATCACTCCCTAATAAATCATTTATTTAATGAAATTATATAAATAATTTGTACTAGTTGAGAATTTCGAAAAAATTATCAAGCTTGATAAAAAATAATTATTGAATTAAGAAAGGTTGCAATAGATTAATATCGAATAAAATAAATTGATAATAAAAAAAAGATCTATGTTTGTTGTGAAAATCAAGTTGCTTTCAAAAAAAGTTATGAAGACATAAATACCAATAAGTTTTACTTTCTTATTAATATTTTATATTAGCTTATTTTTAGACCAGTTCCATTTCAATTAATAGATGAGCCTTAAGAATGTAACAAGATTGACTTCATTATTTAATATATAGAGATATCGGAGTATAGTAACATTTAATTAAGGAGTTGAGGTGCTTGAGAAACAAAACGAAATACATCTACTTAACACATAAAGTTAAAATAGAATCCACTGAAAAACTGGAAAAGCTATCCCAACTTACAGGGAAAACTAGTGCTGAATTAATCGAACAAATGATTGAAGAAATGTATGACCTACATATAAATTCAAAAGAAAATGAAGTAAATCTTAATGAAATGCTAAACGATGAAAATGTTATTGAGGATATAACAGATCAAGAAATAAGAGATGCAGAGCTTAGATGGCAAAATTCAAAACAAGGTATTAAAGATTTCAGTCAAAGAATGGAAGATTGGAAGAAAGAAGAAAAAAGGAAAAATGCTGAGAAAGCAAAAGAATATAAAAAGAAAATAGTTGATTGGGCTAGAGTCTGGGAAGATTATTTAAGAAATTACTCTACTTCAATTAAGAAAAATAAAAAACATAATTTTAAGTATTTCAACCCGAATGATAGTGAAGAAATTTGGAAGAAACAAATGAGGGAATACACGAAGCTTTGGCACCCTGATTATGCATTAGACCATGGGAATCCACAAAAGTTTGGTGAAATGAAAGCTGAATATGACATTTTAAAAGGTAAAATTCCAACTGAAGAATATAGTTTATAATTTTATTGGAAATACATATAACGAATCGACCAATCATTTTGTTTTATATAATCGTAAAAAGTAAGTAGTGGAACTAATATGATTCCACTACTTATTTAACGCACTGTTAATCTTCTTTTACACTATCCTCAGCAATTACTCTTAGTTCTTGATAAAAAAGGTCATGATTACATTCTGGATTTTCAGCTTGTTTATATTTGTCTACAATTTCAAGTAATTCACCAGTATCACCTTTTGCATTGATCACTTCTAAAATTTGATTCATATCATCAGTGTATTCATCTTCTTTTTTCATTACAGATCCTCCATTCACATGTAGATGTGCATTATTATTTGCTAGCTTGATGAAAAAAATAAATCGATTTTGAAATAAACATGTAAGATTAAAAACCGAGAAGAGAATTTTATATACCCCACCTTTTTAAGAAAGTGTGATTCTCGGCAAGGCGTTTCATACTTTTTAAAATAAAAAATAAGATTTGAATTTTCTAGTTAAATAGTATAATTTGGATATAAATTATCGATACGAAAATACTATTGATGATTGAAAAATGGTGGGGGATTAATAATGAACTTTAACTTTAATGAAGAACATAATAGAAAAAATACTAAAAGTACAAAGTGGGACTCAATTGATCGAGTATTTGGATGTACGGATGTTCTACCTTTATGGGTTGCCGATATGGATTTTGCATGTGCACCGGGGATTGTAGAGGCTATAACGAAACGCGCTCAACATCCTATTTATGGTTATGGACATATACCTGAAGAATTTTTTGAATCAGCAATAAATTGGGCAAGTAAACGTTATCGTACATCAATTAAAAGAGAATGGTTAACAAACGTTCCAGGTGTCGTTCCTGCTTTAAATTTAGCAATAGATGCTTTTACAAAACCAGGTGATGAAATTATCATTCAGCCACCAGTTTATTTTCCATTTTTCAGTACAATTAGAAATAATGGAAGAAACATCGTTGAGAATGCTTTAATTGAAGAAGATGGTTATTACTATATGGATTTAGAAGATTTAGAAAATAAGATCACTTCTAAAACTAAAATGATGATTCTTTGTAGTCCTGCAAATCCAGTTGGAAGAGTCTGGTCGAAAGAAGAGTTATCAGGTTTGTTTGAAATATGCAAAAGGAATAAAATTGTAGTAATTGCAGATGAAATACATGCAGATTTAGTCTACAAAAAAGGTAGTCACACACCTTTTTATTCATTAAGTGAAGATGCAGCAAATATGAGTATTACATTTATGTCTCCAAGCAAAACATTCAATATTGCAGGCTTTTTTTCGTCATTTGCTGTTATTCCAAATCAAGATTTATTTACAGAGTTTTCTCATGCAATTGCTCGTTCAAGTTTAGAAAACTTAAATATTTTTGGCATTGAGGCAGTTATAGCAGCATATAACGAAGGTGAAAAATGGCTTGATGAATTATTGATTTATTTAAAAGAAAATGCAGAGTTTATAGATCATTACTTAAAAACAAATATTCCAGAAGTAAAAATGAGAGTTACAGAAGCGACATACCTAGGATGGCTTGATTTTAGAGGTTTAGGTCTAAAAGGTGACCAATTAAACGAATTTATAATTAATGATGCAAAATTAGGATTAAATGAAGGTCGTGGTTTTGGAATAAATGGAGATGGTTTTATGAGATTGAATTACGCATGTACACGTAAAACATTAGAAGAAGCCATGTCACGATTAGAAAAAGCTGTAAATGCTAGAAAGAAATAGATAAGGAGAGGGCAATATGACGTTAAAAATAACACCATGTATTGTTATGTCTGGGAATGCTAAGGAAGCAGTTCATTTTTATGAAAAAGAACTAGAAGCAGAGGTTCTAACTATACAAACATACGGTGAAATGCCAATACCTTGTCCAGAAGCACTAAAAAATAGTGTTGCAAATGCAATTTTAAAAATCGGTGAAAGTGAGCTTATGTTATTCGATGCCCCTATTCAATCAAAACCAGTGATAGATAAAGATTCTCAGGCAAATACATCTATTTCTGAAAATAAAAAAGTAGAAGTCACGATTAACCTTTCAATCGATAGTGTGGAAAAAACAAAGCGCATTTTTAAATCATTACAACAAGGTGGACATGTCATTGCCCCGTTAGAATCAGTACCATTTAGTCCCGCATTCGGAACAGTTACAGATCAGTTCGGCGTTACATTCATATTAATAACTATAAAGTAAAATACATATAATTTTATAGTTTGATTGCAAAAAGGGGGGAGATTAAATGGATAAAATAAATGTTGAATTAGTGAAACAATTAATTAAAGAACAATTTCCAATTTGGTCTCACTTAGAAATAAAACCTGTTGAAGTAAGTGGCAATGATAACAGAACATTCCATTTAGGTGATCAAATGAGCGTTAGATTACCTAGTGCAGAATGTTATGTTCCTCAAGTTGAAAAAGAACATAAATGGTTACCCTTTTTAGCGAACAAACTAAGTTTACCAATTTCAAAACCGTTAGCAAAAGGACGTCCGAGTAAAAACTATCCTTGGCCATGGACAATTAACGAATGGATTGAAGGCGAGGCGTCTAGCAAAGAAAACATAAGTGACCTAAGTCAATTTGCAAAAGATGTAGGGCAATTTTTAAAAGAGTTCCAGTCAATTGATGCAAAACATGGGCCGATTGCAGGAAAGCATAATTTTTTTAGAGGTGGAAACTTAGCTGTATACGACAAAGAAACTAGAAATTCAATAGAACAAACGAAAGAGATTTTTAACAAAGATTTACTAACAGAAATATGGGAAACAGCTTTAAGTTCCAAATGGGAAGGAGAACAAGTATGGGTACATGGTGACATTGCCCCAGGGAACTTACTTGTAAAAAATGGCAAGCTATGTGCGGTCATTGATTTTGGAATACTTGGAGTAGGTGATCCATCATGTGATGCAGCAATGGCATGGACATTTTTTGATTCGATTAGTAGAAACGTTTTTAAAAACGTTTTAAACGTTGATGAAAATACTTGGAATAGAACAAGAGGGTGGGCTCTTTGGAAGGCCTTAATTACATTTAATGAGAATAAAGAAAATACTACTCCGATAAAAGAAGCATCGTTTAATACAATAAATGCAATCATGAACGAATTCAAATCTTAATTGAATATAAAATTTACGAGTTGCTTAAATAGCCACTCTTTTTTTATTTTGATACTTCAGTGAAGTGTTAATACATGCTAAAAAGCTATCAATCAAGAATAAATAGAACTAAAACAACAAAAAATAATAGAAATAAAAATGACTTCAGAATTAATCAATAAGATGTAAAAATCCGCGAGAAGACTTAATGTGCTTCTCTATTTTTATGGAAAAAGGTAGTGGGAAGATATATACGTAAATGAACGATAAAGAAAAAACATGAAAGGATTGAATCTTGTTCATACTAATGTTGGGGTGAAATTCGACTATGATACAAAAAATACTAGCTAGTTTATTATTACTGACACAATCAGTTGAGCTTCCTAACAGCTTAACTGTTATTCAACATGGCCATCCAATTGCAGTAGTGAATCGCGAAGATTTTACAATGTCACTTCCAGGGACACCGATGATAAACGATAAAAAGTTTAATCAATTTATTGAAAAGCTTGATCAACAAATTTACCGTAATCCAATAAATGCTACTATTAATGAACAAGGTAGGATTGTACCAGGCCAAGTAGGATACAGGCTATATAAAAAAGAGTTTACGGATAAATTTACTACATATTTTTATGGAAAAGGACCATCTAAAATTGAAGTGCCAGAGTTGGATATTTATCCTAAAGTTGATAGTGAATTATTAGCTCATATTAGAATCCAACAAATTGGTCAATATGTAACCTACTTTAATTCGAATAATAAAAGTCGAGTTCATAATATTTCACTTGCAGCAAAAGCAATTGATAATTATGTAGTTTTCCCAAATGAAATTTTTTCTTTTAATAAAGTAGTAGGAGAGAGAAGTGGAGCAAAGGGATATAAACGAGCACCAATCATTGTCAGAGGAGAATTGTCTGAAGGAGTAGGAGGAGGAATATGTCAAGTGTCCTCTACTCTATTTAATGCAGTCGATCGCGCAGGCCTAAAAATTATTGAAAGATATTCCCATAGTAGACGAGTCCCATATGTACCAGCAGGACGTGATGCAACTGTTAGCTGGTACGGACCTGACTTCCGTTTTCAAAATAAATATAATCAACCAATTTTAATTCGAGCAAAACAATATGGAGGAAGTATGATTGTCACGCTTCATTCTTCCGATGTAATCAATTATGAAGTAAGAAATGTCCCTATAGCGCCAACCCGTTTACCTGAAGAAATAAATACAGTAGATGACAAACGTCATTCTAATCCTTCTAGAAAAGGGAAAATCATACCACCGAATAAGTCAGTAGGGGATTAATACATGCAATGATAACTCCACAAGGCAAATTAATGACCTTGTGGGGTTTTTGTGTTGAGATTATGCATAAGAGATGGGAGTAAAGTGCAATAAAACAACTGTATAGTTCCTGATGAAGGTGTTATGGGGAAGTAAAATCCCCCAAAACGGTTGTATAGTTCCTCATGAGGTTGATACCTCAGTAAAAGAATATACAATCCCCTTGCCATTTCAATGAAAAAAATTGATCCAAAGTAATACAATCAAAAAATTTTAATACTTTTAATGCCAATTTTGAATAAAGTTAAACGAGGAATATAGCTAATTTTCAGAAAAAACAATTGAAAAATGACACTAGTGTCGTTATAATTAAATAAAAACGACATCAATGTCGTTTTTTAAAGGGAGCTAAGTGGGATGAGGGGTCTAAGGAGAAATAAAGGTTTCTTAACATTAATGTTTGCTCAAGCGATTTCAAATATTGGTGATTGGTTAAGTATTGTTGCGATTATTACGCTTGTAGGATTAAAATGGAATGCTTCTCCAATGGAAGTTTCATTTATTATTTTATGTCTCGCAGTACCGATGGCTTTATTAGGACCTGTTGCGGGAACGATAGCAGATCGTTTTAGTCGAAAGCAATTAATGGTTTTATCGGATATTGTTCGTGCTGGTTTATTTGTTTTACTTGCATTAGCAAATACTTTATGGATGGTCTATATTTGTTTGTTTACAATTGGATTGTTTTCTGCTGTTTTTAATCCCGCGAAAAATGGTATGTTAAAAGAGCTAGTTCCGAATGATGAAATCAAAAGCGCGATGTCGATTACAACGATGATTGATTCGGCAACAAAAATTTTCGGACCGATTTTGAGTGGGATCCTTGTTTCGGCAGCTGGTACAACGCCTGTATTTTATATTAATTCAGTATCATTTATTTTCTCTGCGATCTTAATTTTCATGCTTCCAAAAGTAATAGAGCAAATTAAAGAGGAAAAAATGAAAGATAAAGCTAAATCTTCCTATAAAACTGAATTTATGGAAGGTGTTACATTTATTAAATCTAATACTCAAATTTTAGTCGGTATGTTATTTTTAGGTTTTAGTCTTTTAATCTTGCAGTTATCAGATTCGCAAATTATCGTTTTAATTAGGGAACTTAAAGGTGCGTCACCAGGTTTATTTGGCTATTTAGTAACTGGATCTGGTGTTGGAATGTTTCTTTCGAGTTTAATTTTAGCGAAAAAGACAAATTATCGTGCTTATCATTTAATGTTAATTGGGGTTTGTGGAATCGGACTTGGTTTTGGTATGATGGCTTTATTCACGCATTTTAATCTTAATTTTTCAATTGTTTGGGCACCATTATTAGGGTTGTTTGCAGGATTTGCAGCTGGTATAGTATTTGTTCCCTTTCAGGCCTCCGTTCAAGTCGATACCCCAGTTGAGTTAACTGGCAGAGTATTTGGCGTTATAGGCAGTGTTACGACAACAGCTACAATTATCGGACCTTTATTGGGGGGATGGCTATCGACAGTATTTGGTGTCATTCCAACATTTATATTAACTAGTTCACTATTAGTATTTGTTTCACTAATAGGATTCTTAACGAAAAATAGAGTAGAGCGGGGGAAGAAAGATGTCTCCGAAAGTCAGCAAGGAGCACCAACAGCAACGTCGAACTAAAATTTTAGAAGCAGCAAAACAAGTGTTTATCGAAAATGGGTATGAAAGAACGACGATGAAACATGTGATGGACGCAGCAAATGTAAGTAGAGGTGGCTTATATCAATACTTTGCTAATAAAGAAGAAGTGTTTGAATCACTATTATCTGAGTCATTATTAAGAGTGTCTGAAGAAACTAGTGAATTATTGAAGCAAAATGTTGATTCATATTGGGAATTACTTTTATTAAGAATGTTCGGTGAAAAAAGAGTGCCAAATGATCGAATGGATCCTTTGGCACCAGTTCATTTAGAGTTTTTCATAACGGGTAGAAATGATAAAAGAAGAAAAGAGTATGGGAAAGAACGATATTTTTTAGGGGTTAAAATCTTTTCTGATATTATAAAAGAAGGACAGATAAACAGAGAATTTAGTAAGAAGTATGATAGTGAAATTTTAGGAAGAATGATTGTTTCATTTATTGATGGACTTGCGCTAGATTATGCAATACTCTCAGCGGAGGAAATAATGATGAAAGAACAATCGATTTTGTTCGTGCAATTTTTAAAATTTGCTCTCGAAGTACGATAAATATTTATGATAACATCTTGGATCATTTATTTAACATGCTCCAAGTTTTTTCTCCAACAATTCCGTCTGGTGTTAAACCGATCCGTTGTTGAAATAGTTTTACAGCATTTGCGGTCTGGGTACCGAAATGACCGTCTGGGGTTATGCCTAAAAGCTGTTGAATGGTAATGACATAAATATTTGAATCTCCTATTTTCATAACATGACCAGGGTATTTTAATGAGTGATTCAATAAATGCCCTACATTTGTTTTGAAATTTTTAAAAATATCACTATACTTTACAAACGGATATGGACATGGTTTTCTAGTCACATCAAAATGACGTACAATATCTTTTTGAGTTAAATTAAACATTGAACATAAATCATTCACAACCATTACTGTTCGATTGATTGTTGTATTTGAAATACGATTATTCTTTTCTACACACATCTCAACAGAAATTGATAATAAATTGGCATTTGGTTTTAATGATTCAACACCTCGAAAGGGTACACCATTCACATAAGTATATTTTTCATTTGCATGGAATGTCACTTCATTTAAAGGGACGATACAAATTGCCTCTTTTGGATCTACAAAAATATGTGCGGATGCATAAGATGGATTTCTCCCTTGACTAATTGCCTCAGCATTTTGTTTGGGCAAAACTTCACTAAAATATTGATAATGTCCGTTTGCAGTAGCACCAGGGTTTGCCGTCCAATGAATAACAATTTTTTTAACTCCATTTAATTTTTGACCTGACCTTGTATATTGATTTATTGGGATAAATTTATTTTTCCAACTTGGCATGAATTAACCTCCTTATAAAAGCCTTTAAGATTTTTAGTAAGATGAAGTTTTAATTCTATTTATAATTACTATGAAAACTAAATTTTTATCATGCTGAAAATGGCAACTATTAAGAATTCAAGTGAAAATAAACGGGTAGTATGATGAGCTTTTCTAATCAGGGTAGGAGTTTTCTGCAAAGCTAATTTAAGTAGACTACATAAAATTGAAAACTAAGAATATGGCTATACTAATGTTGAACAAAGGAGTGATTTGATGAATTTTCGATCAAAGGAACAAATTTTAACGGAGCAACCATCCATTGAAAGAAAAATAGAATTTAGAGGTAATAAATATAAATTAGTTGATACAGTTCATGATGTTTCTCACGGTGGGTTTGATGATCTTACATGCTATACATACCGAAATGAAACAGATAACACAGAAATTATGCTATATGTACAAAAAGGAAAAATCGTAATTGTTGAACCTTAAAAAAAATATGTTTTAAGACTGTCTTGTATATACAGACAGTTTTTATTTTAGAAAAAGGGGCATGTTATTGAAAAAAATTATAATTTTATTCACAATTCTAGTATTAACTGCTTGTTCTCATGGTAACGGAGCGGTTGAATCATTAAAAAAAGAATATCCTAAAACGATTAGACAAGTAGTAAATCAATTACCTAAAGATGTACAAGAAGAACTAGTTGTCCCAAAAAAGATACCGTTTATCGCAAAGGATGTCTCAATGGATGTGCAAAAAAATGAAAATGGAGCGATAAATGCTACTTTGTTTAAATACTCGAATGAAGAAAGAGAAGTCATACTATTTGTCATCACTTATCATAATAAAAAACCTTTATTCCCAAATGAACAACAACAATTAAAAACAACGAAATTGAAAGATGGAACTAAAGTTTTCATTGTTGCTGATGATGATAATACAAAAACAATTCGTTGGAAGAAGGACGGGCTTTATCATTCGATTTCAATTCTTTTTTCAGAGGAAACTGGTAAACAATACACTATACGAGATTTAGTAAGATCTGCAGATTCGATGAGTAAATAGACCGCCAAGAGATTGACGGTCATTTTTTTACGCATTTAGAATTATATAACATAGAAGAAAATTTCATTCGTTACAAAACGACAAGTTTACTTTATGAATTTTTAACTTCATTAAGAGCTTCGGTATTTGATTTACTTGGCGCAAAATAGCCTTCTGAATTAACCGCAGCTGGAATAGGTTGCCCTTTATTTTTGTTTTTCTTTTTTACATGTGGATTTTGATTGTGACCCATGAATATCACCTCCATTTATAGTATGTGCTATCTGTCCAACTTACTTTCGAAAATTGTGATTAACAATTAGTGGGAAGTTTTCTAAGCAATTTTCTTCTCTTTTTTGGTATGTTTTCTTGACCGGTTAAGAATTAGTAAAGCTAATATTGAAAAGAATATTGGACCTGCGATCATCCATATTGTTGAGTTGTAATCACCTACCATTGCCGGTTGGATGATTGTAAAAAAGTTTGCAAATCCAACTACTAAAATAATGAGAATGCTGACGAATAAAGCTGATGGATACGATTTTAAAATTTGAAATGGTTTATCGATTTGCTCATTTCTTTTAAACATTGGATAGGCGATTCCTAAAAATATATAAGGTAATGTCATGGAAACATTCGTCATTAAAGTTATTTTATTAAAAAATGATGATGCTCCTTCACCGCCAAACGATGTGAGGACAATAATGAGTGATACAATTACGAATTGTACCCACATCGCATTAACAGGCATATCTTTTTCATTTGTTTCTGTGAATTTTGTTGGCCATAAGAATTTTGGTGTACCTTTAATGATTGTTTTTATTGGTGAATAAATTAATGTGAAAAATGCCCCGGTATATGCAAGAAACATTGATAAACCAGTAATTCTTGCAAACCATATCCCAATTTGATCGGCAGTATGTGTTGATAAAGTAAGTGCTTTTCCAAGTTCTAATCCTAAATTGTACATTAAAACAAATGTTATGTTCCCTAAATTCGTTGTACTAGCACTTAAATCATTTGACCAGTCAATAAAAATACCTACTAAAAAAATACCTAATGAATAGCCTACAGAGATAATAACTGCTGATATTGTAATCCCTTTTGGGAAATTGCGTTCTGCGTTTTCCGTTTGATCAACTAACCCCCCAATTGCTTCTAAACCGCCATATGCAAAGATTGAAAAAACCACGAATGATAAGATTGCTAGGGTAGATAGATAATTTGGATTAGGGGAGTGAGCAAATGCAGATGAAAAGCTTTTAATCGGTTGAGCAAATTTTCCTCCATTGAATAGAAAAATAATGATACTCGTGATTAGCAATAATATATTTAATGAGAAAACTGTAACCCCACCGATCGTTGTTACTTTACTTATACTTTCAATCCCTTTTGAAGCAAAGTAAGTTACAACTATCATCCAGAGTAGTGCTAATAAGCCAATTGATTGAGTAGAAGAAAGTCCGAATAATGAAAGGGTTTGCGTTTTGTCACTACCGAAAATAAATGTTGATAAGGGAATCCAAACCTTTGAAGAGACACTGACCATATAAATTACATAGGAAGAGAACCACATAAAGGTTCCGATAAATGCGAATCTTGGCCCAACTGAATCTGCCATCCATGTATAAATTCCACCTTCTGAATGCTTATATGCAGCTCCGAACTCAGCCATCATAAAGGCAAAAGGTATAAAAAAAGTAATAGCTGAGAGTAAATACCATGGGATTGCGCTATATCCCATTAAATAAAAAGCTGTAGGTATATTCCCAAAACCATAAACGGTCGTAAATACCATTAATATTAAGCCGATTAGTGTAAGTTTTTTACTCAAGATCTCACCCCAGGATATTAGTCGATTATCATTGATTAGTCATATTTTCTTCAATAATCGGTAATTTATGAGGAAAGTAAACGGTCAGGTTTTATCTAATTTTGAATAGTTTCGTTCTATTTTTCAAACGCTAAGTTGATTAATAAATAGGTGAAATGTTTTTTGAAAGAGAAAGGATGAACGAAATGAGCTTTAATGAAGTAGTACTAAGAGTCATATGCTCATTTTTTGTTTTATTAATTTTAACGAGATTTATGGGGAAGAAGGAGATTAGTCAATTAGATGTTTTTACATTTATTACAGCCATTACAATCGGGAATATAGCCGCATCGATTTCAACATCAAAAACATTAGATATAGAGGATGGAATCATCGGATTAGTTGGCTGGTCAGTTTTGACAATCATCATGGGTTTTTTAAGTTTAAAATCAAAATCTGTACGTCGGTTGATTGTTGGGGAACCAATTATTTTAATTAGACAAGGAAAAATAATGGAAAATGCATTAAAAAGAGCTAGATTAAATACAGAGCAATTTCAAGGAATGCTTCGTAATGAAAATATTTATTCGTTGAAAGATGTAGAGTACGCAATATTTGAAACTGATGGCAGTCTATCTATTATGAAAACAAAAGATGTTAAAACGAAAAAAAATAAAACATGGAAAAAAACGTTATTATTCCCAACTTCTACAGCTGTCGTATCAGACGGAGAAGTAAATGAAGACGCATTATCAAAATTAAACTTGGATAAAAAATGGTTAATGGCTCAACTTGAGAGGGTAGGCATAAAATCAATTTCAGAAGTGTTTTTTGTAGAAGTACAAACCGATGGGTCGTTATATATCGATTATCGAGATGATCATTTTAATGAAGAAGAAAATTAATTGACTCATATCCTAAAGTGGATATGAGTCAATTTTTTTTATCAAATTATTCGTAAATCGGTACCCAACCTTCAGTCGTAACAAATAATCGAACAGCTACTACTTTACGATCCTCTGCTAAAGTGAAGTAGTGGCGTACATTTGGTGGTACTGAAATTAAATCTCCAGGATTCAAATTAACATGGAAAAAGCCTTCATTTCCTTCGATAATAAACGTACCGTGACCACTTACAATGAAGCGTACTTCGTCATCTGTATGATGATGTTCACGATTGAAGTTTTTAAGTAATTCATCAAGATTTGGCGTTGCTTCTGAAAGAGTAATAATATCGCTCGCTAAATAGCCACGTCTTGATGAAATACTGTCGATTTCAGCTTTAAACGTTTCAAGAATTGCTGCTTTTTCTTCATCTGATAAAATAAATTTTTCTTGTAACGAACTATGTAATTGTTCAATATTCCAATTTTCGTAAATTACACCTTGTTCTTCTAAATATGCTTTTACTTCAACATTACTTGTAATATGATAATCTTTTTTTTCTACCCAAATAGTTGCCATTCTTCATTCCTCCAAATTAATTCTTTATAAATAAATTTTTTTGTATACTTTGTAATGCGTATTGAAATAGAAACTCATAAGCTTCTAACTGTTTTTTAGCTTCAAATGCTGATTCGGCCCATACTGTTATACCATGATTATGAATTAGTACAGCACCATGATCATTTTTAATATGAGGTAGAAATTCATTTGCAAGAGTAGGGATATGAGCATGATTTTTTATAATTGGAATGGTAATTTCTGCATCTTCTTCCCATAGTCCTAATGCTTTAATGATTTCGATCCCAGAAAAAGATAACTCATTCTGATCTGGAAAATCCTTTGTTATAAAATTATTTGCTAAAGTGTGTACATGAAGAACACAATTTGCATTCGTGTGTTGATAAATTAGACGATGTAAAATGGCTTCAGCTGATGGTTTTTTTGATTCATCCCAAACAGATTGGTCAAATTCATTAACGAGTAAAAAATCGTCATAAGTATGTTTCGTTTTATCTTTACTACTAGTTGTAACTAAAAAGTTTAAAGGTTCATCATTTACTTTAATTGATAAGTTTCCGCTAGTTCCTAAAAACCAATCTCGTTTTGCAAGTACTTTTTTTACCTCGCGGATTTCATCATAATGTTTGAAAAAGTTCTTCATACTAGCACCTCCTTTTCTAATGAAGCTCGAATATCATAGAAATTTTCAAAAGAAATAAAAGGTAAAGATAATTCTTTGCATTTATCTTTTAAGAAATCTCGAGCAAAAATTAAATTGGCTTCCTTGGCAATTTGTAAGTCAGTAATTGAATCACCAATGACGATGATAAAATCATTTGATTCACTAAACTTTCTTTTAACAGATGGCTTACACATTCCACAATCATTCGTACAGTTTTCATCACAAGAGTGATCCCAATGAATTTTTACCGTTTGACCTGTAAAGTCAGTACGATTACATAAAACATCCGAAAGTGGAAGGTAATCGGCTAATATTGGATGAACGAAAAAGTCTAGTCCACCACTTACAACTTTTAACTCATATTGTTGAGCTCTTACAAATTGAATAAAATCGCTAAAACCATCTCGAATGACAGTTCGATCAATTACAAAATCGGTCATTTCTTGTTTTTTCAATGAAGGAATTGTAGCAAACATTTTCTCTACGCCTTCTCGAATCGATAGATTGCCATTTAATACGTCATTTATTTGTTCACTTACAGAGGGAGGAGCAAATTCTTTAATTAAATTAACGATATTGTCCCCTTCAGTAATTGTTCCATCAAAATCACAAAAAATCTTTATTGCCATTGTTGTTTACCCCCAAAGTTGTAATGCTTTTTGTAATGATGTATTTGGAAGTGCGTAGTCTTCTAGCTCAACTCCAGAAAGTGTTGCTGAAATTGCTTCTCTAAATGCATTCCCTCCACCAATTGGACCGTCCGGATGACCATGAACACCGCCACCAGCATTGATGACTTGCTCAATTCCAAAATCTTGAATTAATTGAGGCACAAGACCTGGGTGAATTCCAGCAGATGGTACTGGAAAAGTTTCTTTTAATCCATTTGATATCGTTAAATTTTCAGCAATTTTTAAAGCTGTCTCTTTTTGTAATGCAACGGATCCATATGGAGAAGGGAAAAGACTAAAATCTGCACCAGCAATTCGTAAAAGTTTCCCTAGTAATAATCCAGCGTCGATTCCATAAATTGGTGATGCTGTATATGCACCTGATACTGCAGGATGAGCCATAATTGGAATATTAATTGATGGATCTTCTGCCAAACCTTGCAGTACATCAATTCCATACGAGAATACATTTAATAAAAATACATCGACCCCAGCTTCAACTGCACGTAATGCTTTTTCTTTTAGTTCATATGTACGGCCAGTTAAATTCACGGCATATAATGTTTTATGTCCTGTTTTCTCATAAACTTGGTTCAATATATTTTTACCGTACGTAACACGATCCGTTATTGATGTATTTGTGTCAAAAAGAATCTCGTCATCTTTAATTAAATCAACACCACCTAAAGCTTGCTTTTTTAATTCGTCTGAAATGTATTGAATATCTCTGCCGATAATTGATTTGAAAATGCTCATTAATAAAGGTCGATCATAGACGTCCAATTTCTCTCGAATGCCTTTAATACCAAATTTTGGACCTGGAAAAAGAGATAGAATATCATCAGTAAAATTTAAATCAATTAGTTTGACTTCTCCATCAAGGGATAGCTTACCGAAAACAGTCGTTAAAATAGCTGGTAGATCAGAGGTGAAATTTAAGCTAGGATAGTAGATTTCAATCATTCCTTTTGTCGGTTTATACCCTAAAAAGTTAACGATATTTTCTTCGCAATCTAATTCACGAACTGAAAGTACTTTGCCTTTATGTTTTTGTAATTGAATTTGATCATTTTGAGGTAAATTCGTCCAAGAACCAACCGTTAAACCTAACGCAATTGCCTCTGCCTTTTTTTCCAAATGATGATTTTTATCATAAACTTGGTAAGTTGCTATTACTCCACTCATTTCAAAACCTCCAAAAAGTTTTAATCAAACAAAAAACCTCTCCACTAAGGAGAGGTTTACCTACACCTTATCTGCCAGCAAATGCTGCGAGAATTAGCACCGTACTAGTTAACTAGCCGGTTGCCGGGTTTCATCGGGCTCGGTCCCTCCACCTACTCTGAATAAAGTTAATATTTAATTTTGAATACTTAATCTAATCGCATTATTTCATGAACAATCATAATTGTCAAACATTAAATTTAGAAAATATTTCAATCTCTTTTAATCTAGCAACTGCTTCTTTCAATCGATCAGTATCTGAAAGGAGACCGACTCTTACATAACCTTCACCATACTCTCCAAATCCATTTCCTGGAGCAACTGCGATATGTGCTTTTTCAAGTAATAGATCAGCAAATTCCTGTGATGTAAAACCTGATGGAATCCTTAACCAGGCAAAAAACGAACCTGCTGGTGCTGTTACTTCCCAGCCGATTTCATGGCAGCCACTAATAAATACATTTCTACGCTCTTCATAAAGAGCTAAAAGTTGTTTTACACTATCTTGCGATTGAGTTAGAGCGGCTACTGCAGCTTCTTGAACAGCAGGGAAGATGCTAACATAAAGATGATCCTGTAATAGATTAATTGCTGAAATGACCTCTTTATTTCCAACTGCAAAACCGATTCTCCAACCCGCCATATTATAAGTTTTAGAAAGGGTATAGATTTCAATCCCGCATTCCTTTGCTCCTGGTGTTTGAAGATAACTTAAAGGTTTTTTGCCGTCAAAACCAAATGCACCATATGCAAAATCATGACAAACTGTAATATTATTATTTTTTGCAAGCTCAACTGTTTCTTTAAAAAATTCTTCTGTTGCTATAGCACCTGTTGGATTATTTGGATAATTGATAAATAATATTTTACTAGCATCCAAAACATCATGAGGAATTAATTGATAATCTGGTAAAAATTGATTTTGCTCAAGTAATGGGAGCATGTATGGTACTGTTTTGGAAAGGGATATACCAGATAAATAGTCTGGGTAGCCTGGGTCAGGTACTAAAATTGTATCTCCTGGGTCACATAAACAAAGTGGTAGCTCAACTAATCCAGCTTTACCACCGAATAATATGGCTACTTCTTCCTCTGGGTCTAAATCAACATCATACTCTCGTTTGTAAAATTCGACAACAGCTTTTTTTAAAGAGCTCAATCCTCTAAACGGAGAATAACGATGAGTTAAAGGGTTTTCAACAGATTTTTGTAGTGCTTTAATAATATGGTCAGGTGTAGGTTGATCTGGATTTCCTTGACCAAGATTAATGACATCATGACCATTACCGATTGACTGATTCACTTTTTGAACTAGTGATGCAAAAAATTGTTTTGGTAAATTGTTTAATAGTTTACTATGATTCAAGTGTATCACTCCAAAAATATAATAAAATTAATTTAATAAATCGTTTCTTAATCGAATGATTTTCATGAACGACTGTTGCAATAACTTTCACCATCATATATGCTCGATGTAAAAATGTCTATAAAATTTAGAATAGGGTGAATAAATTGTGATTAAAATTGCGTGTATTCAATGTGACGTTATTTTAGGAGAATCAAAGGCTAATTTAGAGAAAATAAGAACGCAAATAAACGAGGCACTGAAAGAAAATATTCGTGTAATCGTATTACCTGAGCTATGGACAACGGGCTATTGTCTAAAAGAAATTGACTTGCACACAGGTGAACAAGAAGCAATTATTTCTGAACTTCAGTCCATTGCAAAATCGAATAATGTACTATTGATTGCTGGTTCGTTCCCTATTGCTAGAGAAAATGGTGTTACGAATACGTTAATTGTGATTAACAATACTGGCGAGGTTGTAAAATCGTATGACAAAGTTCATTTATTCCAGTTAATGAACGAGCATCACTATCTTCAATCAGGAAAAACAGATGGTCTGTTTGAAATCGATGGATTAACGGCTGCAGGTTTTGTTTGCTATGATTTGCGTTTTCCAGAATGGATTGGCGCTCATTCGCAAAAAGGTGCAAAAGTTTTATTTTTCGTTGCCGAATGGCCAATTCAAAGAATGAATCATTGGGAAATTTTATTAAAAGCAAGAGCAATCGAAAATCAGTGTTATGTTGTTGCGTGTAATCGGGTAGGGAAAGATTTAGCGAACACATTTGGTGGAGGATCTATGATTATTGACCCTTGGGGTGAAGTAATTTCCAAAGGTAGCGTGAATGAAGAAATTGTTTTTGGTGAAATTGATCCGAAAAAAGTAGACGAAATACGAGGTACAATCCCTATTTTTGAAGACAGAAAAGAAGAAATTTACAAAAAGTTTCAAAAAAGTAATTGACAAATTAAAAATGTATAAACTAAAATACGATTATAAAATCAAATATGCGAACTCTTATTTCGAGTAGGCGGAGGGATTTGGCCCGACGATGCCCAGCAACCGACCGTAATACCATTGTGAAATGGGGCGTATTATTTACGCCTTGAGCTTAAATGCTCAGTAAGGCACGGTGCTAATTCCAACAGAAAAGAAATTTTCTGGTAGATAAGAGACGAAAGCCAATTAGTATTGCCTCTTTTCGTCTCGGAAAAGAGGCTTTTTATTTTGCAAAATTCAAAGGGGATGAATTTAGTGACTGTTATTGAACGAAAAGAATATAGACCTTTAACAGAACAAACTGCGATTACTTATTTACAAAAACTTGGCTATTTTAAAAATGAACGTTGTGAAAGTATAGAAATCGGGGATGGAAATTTAAATTTAGTGTTTAGAGTTAAACCATTAGGAAGCGAGAAAGGGTTAATTATAAAGCAGGCTCTACCATATGCAAAAGTTGTCGGTGAAAGCTGGCCACTTACTTTAAAGCGAGCTACGATCGAAAGTAATGCGACAAAAATATACAATGAGTTAATCCCATTGCATGCACCAAAAATTTTAGCGCATGATGAAGAGCAAGCTGTAACTGTAATGGAAGATCTTTCACACTTGCAAATTTTACGAAAAGGACTTATTGAGAAGAAAAGCTATCCGTTTTTAGCTGAACATATCGGAGAATTTCTAGCAAAATCATTATTTTACACTTCAGATTTCGGAGCTTCACCTGCTAAGAAAAAAGAGTTAGAGTATCTTTTTAATAATCCTGAATTATGTGATATAACAGAAAATCTTGTTTTCACAGATCCATTTTTTAATAGTGAAACAAATAGTTTTGAAGAAGAATTAACAGACGAAATTCAAGTGCTATGGAATGATGCAGATCTACAACTTGAGGTGGCAAAACTAAAATTAGATTTCTTATCGAAAAAAGAAGCGTTATTACATGGTGATTTACATACGGGAAGCATTTTCGCATCTGCAACAGAAACAAAAGTCATTGACCCTGAATTTGCATTTGTCGGACCAATCGGATTTGATTTAGGGCAAATTCAAGCAAATTTACTGTTTCAACTGTTCAGCCGTACTGAATTAAAAGACGAAATTTTCGATCATATTTTAACCATCGAAAAAGTGTTTAATGAAACATTTACTCAACTATGGGAAGAGCATAGTGTTAGACCATTTAACCAAAAAGCTCTAATTAAAGAAAAACTGGAAGGATATTGGATAGATGCAATTGGGGTTATTGGATGTGAATTAATCCGAAGAAGCATCGGTCTAGCTCATGTTGAAGACTTTGATTCCCTTGAACACCATCAAAAAATTTATGCAAAGAAAAAAGTCTTAATATTCGGAGTTCATTGCATAAAAAATAGATTTACTATTAGGAATATTAGGAATTTACTTAACGGATTGGAGTAATTATTGATGACTACATTACAGCAAATACCTGAATCATTACAATGGAACGGTGAAAGTTTAAAAATTTTAGACCAAACAAAATTACCTACTGAAATTCACTACTTTGATGCAACGACATTAATTGATGTACGTGAAGCAATCGTAAAATTACAAGTAAGAGGAGCACCAGCGATTGGTTTGGCAGCTGCATATGGACTTTATTTAGGTGTTCGAGAACTTGAAACTGAACAAATTGATGAATTTCATCAACAAGCACGATTATTAGCGGATGAATTAATTAGTGCTAGACCAACGGCAGTAAATTTAGCATGGGCTGTTGAAAAACTAATTAAAACTAGTAAAGAAGCAGTGACTGTAGCCGAAGCTAAATTAATCATCATGGAAGAAGCGATTAAATTACATATAGCAGACGAGGCAACTTGCAAGAGAATAGGTGAAAATGCTTTAACATTACTACATGACGGGGCAGCAGTATTAACTCATTGCAACGCAGGGAGTATTGCAACAAGTCGATACGGAACAGCCTTAGCCCCACTTCATTTAGCAAAAGAAAAAGGCTGGGAAATATCAGCTTATGCAACAGAAACAAGACCAGTATTTCAAGGAGCAAGACTAACATCTTGGGAATTGAACCAAAGTGGTATCCCTGTTACATTACTAACTGATAATATGGTCGGCTATTTATTACAAAATAAAAAAGTAGATGCCGTTATTGTTGGAGCAGATCGCATTACCGCAAATGGAGACACTGCAAATAAAATTGGTACATTACAATTAGCGATTTTAGCTAACTTTTACCAAATCCCATTTTATGTAGCCGCACCTTTATCAACAATTGACTTATCAATCGAATCAGGGAATGAAATTGTCATCGAACAACGCGATCGTACTGAAGTAACACATATCGGAAATGTACAAATTGCACCGGAAGGCATCGATGTACTAAACCCAGCGTTTGACGTGACACCGAATGAATTAATAACGGCTATTATTACGGAAAAAGGAATTATTTCTAGCGATTATAAGGAAACGTTTAAAAGTTGGGAGCAATCTTAATTTGATTCAACGAAAAAGTCCCTCGCATGATTGAGGAAATTTTAATCGGTTGAAGAATGATTGGATTACACTTCTTCCCTAGGAAATAGTTATATAGTTTCGAACTATTAGATTATGTGAACTAGAATTTTCTATTAATATAAGAAACAATAGGTAAAACTTTGAATAACATAAGATAAAATAGGCCAATCCTTTACAGTATGGATTGGCTTTTTTCAGCACACCTTCTTTTAATCATGAAAAAGATGTTCTAATTAAACGAATTAGTACTTTAGCTGAATTAAGCATACTGGCATTTTGTGGTAATATGAACTAGAGAATCCTTAAAAATTCTACTGAAGATGGAGTGAAATCATTTTTAATTCAAATTCTATTAGCTAATAAATATAATCGAAGAAACTGATCATTACCCGGTACGCACAGGGGAAATCGTATCCAAAAAATGGAGGAAGAATGGCTAGCGTTATCATCTACACAAGGGGTTCTATGGTTATGGGAAAACAAAGAGATAAAGAGTGTAGATGAAGCCTATTTTATAGATTTATAATCTATTAAGCTAAAAAACTACATAAAAGTCTTTATAGTGTGAAGCTAAAAAATTAATTAGTTCGGCACGATCCGCAGAGTTAGTAGGCTATAAAAGAGCACATGATTGAGGTGGGATCTAATGGCAATTAAGCTCTGTCCCATGTGTGGTAATGGGAATAAGTGCTCAAGTGGAAAGACTTGTTGGTGTAATGATGAGTATTTTCCAAGAGAAATCTTTGATCAATTACCAAAAGAAGAGGTAAGAAAATCTTGTATTTGTAAGTCTTGTTTAGATCAGTTCAAAGAAGATAACAGAATAGAAAATATAAAACCTTCTGATATCGGACCAATAGTTTTTGGTCGTAAGAATGGAGCAAAACAGATTGATGAAGTATGTTATTGCTATGAGAAATTTAAAGATCAACTTAAACCAGGGACAGTAACGAAGTGTTTCAAAGAAAAATGTGCTAATTACTTAAGATGTACTGAAGAACTTAATAAAGAAGTTTGACCGAAGAACAAGTACGTGTTTAATCATAATTGAAGAGAATACAAATCGTTATAATCTCCAAACTAATGGAGATTATTTTTTTTAATAAAATAGTAGAATTTTTTCTAATGTTGCATAGTATAAAAAACAAATATTTTCATGTTAGATTTTCTAACATCGTATTGACAGATTATCTAACATGAATTAAAATACAAATAGATGAACGAAAGGAGCATTGCTATGAATGATCAAGTAAGACGCTCAACGCCACTTTTCCCAATCGGAATAGTCATTTCGTTAACTGAATTATCTGCAAGACAAATTCGATATTATGAAGAGCATGATTTAATTCGTCCTGCTCGTACTGAAGGAAATCGTAGATTATTTTCTTTCAATGATGTCGATCGATTGTTAGAGATAAAAACTTTTATAGAACAAGGCTTAAATTTAGCAGGAATTAAAGAAGTACTCAATTTAAAATCGTCAGAAAAATCCAAAGAAACAGTCGTTCAACAAGTCATTGTTGAAAAATCAATATCAGATGAACAGCTTCGAAAAATGCTTCGTCAAGAGTTATATCAAAATGGTAAGTTAGGTAGAACTTCTTTACGACAAGGAGATATGTCTCGATTCTTTCATTAAGTTATTGATTAAGTCCGGATTATTCTAGCTTTTATATTTATATGGGGGGAAATATAAATGAAAAAGGAAACGATTTTAAATAGTGTTGAAGAACATAGTCTTGAATTTGTACAGTTATTTTTTACAGATGTAGAAGGGGTATTCAAACATTTAGAACTACCAATCACACAAATTGAAAAAATACTTAATAATGAAACTATGTTTGATGGCTCTAGTATTAACGGATTCACAAAAATTGAAGCAAGTGATATGATGCTTTACCCAGATTTGAATACTTGGAAAGTCGACACAATCGAAAAAGTTGGACTCTTCATTTGTGATGTTCATTATCCAAATGGCACACCTTTTGAAGGTGATCCTAGAAATGTGCTTAAACGAGCAATTGAAAAAGCGACTGACAAGGGATTTACTTCGTTTAATGTTGGACCTGAACCTGAATTCTTCCTATTTAATAAGGAGGGAAATCAATTAGTTCCAAATGACAATGGTGGATATTTTGATGTAGCCCCCCTAGATAAAACAGTTACAATACGACGTGAAATTACGAAAGCACTTCAAGCTTTAGGGTTAGAAGTTGAAGCTTTACATCACGAAGTTGCAATCGGTCAACATGAGATTGATTGGAAATACGCACCAGGATTACAAACAGCTGATAATATTCAACTATTTAAATATACAGTTAAAACAATTGCTGAAAAAAATGGTTTAGTTGCTACATTCATGCCAAAACCAATTTTTGGAGAAAATGGCTCAGGGATGCATTGTCATATGAGTCTAGGAAATGATAATGGTAATGCCTTTTATGATCAGCATGATTCAATTGGATTATCTGAAACAGCACGACAATTTATTGCAGGTGTTTTAACACATGCCCGTGCAAATGCTTCAGTTACAAATCCAACAGTTAACTCATATAAGCGTTTAGTTCCAGGCTATGAAGCACCAGTTTACGTAGCTTGGTCACAAAGTAATCGTACTTGTACAATCCGAATACCGGCTGCAAGAGGTGCAGGTACAAGAATCGAAGTACGAAATCCAGACCCATCTGCAAATCCTTATTTAGCTTTAGCTGTTTTATTATCTGCAGGCTTGGATGGTATTGAAAGAAAATTAACGCCTCCAGTCGAACGTAGTGAAAACCTGTATTTGATGGATGACGTAACTAGAAAAGCAGAAGGTATTGAAACATTACCTGGAAGCTTACTTGAAGCCGTGACAGAACTTGAAAACAGTGAATTCCTACAACAGGTATTAGGAAAACACGTATTTTATTCATTCCTTCAAAACAAAAAAGAAGAATGGGATGCTTATCGATTACGTGTATCAGAATGGGAAAAAGAAACATATTTAAACTGCTAATCACTAAACTTAAAATAAAAAAATAGAAAAGTGGAAGTAGTTTAGCTCTACTTTTCTATTTTAAAGTGTGTTAGACTAATTTTGTTTGTTGCATACGAAAGGGGAACTTTTATAATGGCTAAGTTTACAAAAGAAGATATTTTCCGTATTTCAAAAGAACAAAACGTAAAGTACATACGTCTACAATTTACGGATTTACTAGGGGTTATCAAAAACGTTGAAATTCCAGTAAGTCAGCTTGAAAAAGCTTTAGACAATAAAATGATGTTTGACGGTTCTTCAATCGAAGGATTCGTTCGTATCGAAGAATCAGATATGTATTTATTCCCTGATTTAGACACTTGGGTAGTATTCCCATGGACTGCTGAAAAAGGAAAAGTAGCACGTTTAATCTGTGATATTTACAATGCAGATGGCACTCCATTTGAAGGAGATCCTCGTAATAACTTAAAACGTATGTTAAAAGAAATGGAAGCTTTAGGCTTCACAGATTTCAACTTAGGGCCTGAGCCAGAATTCTTCTTATTTAAATTAGATGAAAAAGGTGAACCAACTCTTGAGTTAAACGATAAAGGTGGTTACTTCGACTTAGCACCAACTGACTTAGGTGAAAACTGCCGTCGTGATATCGTTCTTGAACTTGAAGAAATGGGCTTTGAAATCGAAGCATCTCACCACGAAGTAGCTCCAGGACAACATGAAATTGATTTCAAATATGCTGGTGCAATCAAAGCTTGTGATGACATTCAAACATTTAAATTAGTTGTAAAAACAATCGCTCGTAAACACGGTTTACACGCTACATTCATGCCAAAACCATTATTTGGTGTAAACGGTTCAGGTATGCACTGTAACTTATCATTATTTACAAATGGTAAAAACGCATTCTACGATGAGACTGGTGAATTAGGTTTAAGTGAAAATGCACGTCACTTCATCGCAGGGATCTTAAAACATGCTCCAAACTTTACAGCTGTTACAAACCCAACTGTAAACTCATACAAACGTTTAGTACCTGGCTATGAAGCTCCATGTTACGTAGCATGGTCAGCAAGAAACCGTAGTCCACTAATTCGTATTCCTGCATCTCGTGGCCTAAGCACACGTGTAGAAGTACGTTCAGTAGACCCAGCTGCAAACCCATACTTAGCATTATCAGTATTATTAGCAGCAGGTTTAGACGGAATCAAAAACAAATTAGAAGCTCCAGCTCCAGTAGACCGTAACATCTACGTTATGTCTAAAGAAGAGCGCGAAGAAGTTGGAATCATCGATTTACCAGCAACTTTAGCAGCTGCACTAGATCTATTAAAAACAGACGAAGTAATCGTTAATGCTCTAGGATCACACTTATTCGAACACTTTGTAGAAGCAAAAGAAATCGAATGGGATATCTTCCGTACTCAAGTTCACCCTTGGGAAAGAGATCAATACATGTCAGTATATTAATCAAATCAACCCTTGACGCTATTGGCGTTGAGGGTTTTTTCTTTTTTGTTTAAGTAGAGAAAAGCAAGGGGAAAAGGACCAAAAAATGATGAGAGTAAATTTTAAAGTGTTTGAAGACATTCATTCTTTAAGGTATTTATATGAAGTTTTTAGTTATTAAAAATTTCATGATATGAGGAGTAATGGTCTGTTTTTGGTGGTAACTTGAAACGAAAATTATGAATGAAGGCTGGGCAAGTTATTGGCATATAATAATTATGCGTGAATTAAATCCATGTCTCCTAAACAATAAATATGTTCAACGTCAAGTTCACTTTCAATATCATGAATAACGGCACGTAATGCTGAACTATTTCCATGAACATCTGTAATGACCGCAATTTTTCTTCCCATAAAAATACATCTCCTACTTCTTCTTGAACATAAAATAACTATTTTTTTAATTCTATATTCCTAAGAAAGTACCTCCTTTCTTAAGAAACTATCCTGTAATTATGTTGAATATGGAAAATTGTATCTTATAAAAAAATATTTGAGAGAAACAAGGCAGACAAGTTTATTTGCATAAAAGAATTATGCAGTACTGAATCTAGAATCGAATAATCAAAGCATAATGTAGGAGTTCAGTAGTCAAAAACAAGCATTAACTCGTATAATTTAGATTTAAAAGTATTTGAAGAAATTGACTATCAATAAAATGATCCAACGAAAGAAATAAAGGATTAGGCGTTATACCTGATAGCTCATTTATACGAAACTACTAAACGGAAGAAACTGTTTCTCCACTATATAGTAAAATGGGAGTACAGTAACTTCACCGTATTTTGTATTTAACGAGCAATTTGTTTATAAACTTGTAGAATATTCAACTATGACAGTCCATTTGTTGAAGAGCGAGATGGATATTATTCAATCCTATACTTAAAAAAAGTAATTGCAAAATTAATAGTTTAGAAGGAGAAAAATAAGGATGAATGAATTAATTGTATTTGGTGAACTTCATAAATATATAAACAGTTTAGGTCCTATGAAATGTACGATGGCTGCAAAGAGCCTATCGTTAGGGTATAAACCTATTTCCTTTAGTGGAGCGTTTAAAAAATTTGCGACTTTATATGGAGATAAAAAATACCATTGTTTAATTCTTCATGTAGATCCAGGTAATCCAGAATCTACAAAAGGAAAGGCTATTCAAAAAGAGGTACAAGAAATTTTAAATTTTGAAATTAAAGAAATGAGAAATTTTGTCCTGAAAAAACATGAAGTTTATGTTCCATTTGAAATAATAGATTCAAAAGAGAAGATGGAGCTTTTAAAAGTTACCATAAAGTGTATATATGAAATTTTATTTAAAAAGAAATTTTAAAAACATGCTTATTGTATAGATTTAACTTGATGTAAAAAAAAGTCATTGTTAGTGTGATTCTTAATATTACTCAAATGTGTAATATTAAGAATCAAAAAATAAAGAGGGTGCCCCTTAAAGTTATAATCTTGGGACAGCCTCTTTTCTTTTTTTAGTAATTTGTCGTTTTCGCTACTTCTTTATTATTAGGTTCGGAAACACGAGTTAAAAAGAAAATACCAATAACAAATAAAATAATTAGACTAAATACCCCCATATTAGAACGGCCTGTAATTTGAGCTGTCAAACCGACTATTAATGGTCCCATGATCGATGCAAATTTACCGAATATATTATAGAAGCCAAAAAACTCGTTTGATTTTTCTTTAGGTACGAGTTTTGCGTAATACGAACGACTTAATGCTTGGATTCCACCTTGGGATGTGGCAACGAGCATAGCCAAAATCCAAAAGTCTAAAGTGGAATTTAAAAAGTAAGCATATATACAAACAATCATATAAATAATGATTCCAACATACAGCATAATTTTACTTGAAAACTGATCTGCAAGCTTTCCATAAATAATTGCAAAAGGGCAAGCAACAACCTGCGTGACAAATAAAATAATTAATAGATTTGTTGAACTGATTCCAAGGTCGGTTCCATAAGCCGTTGACATCGTAATAATCGTTCCAACGCCATCGATATAAAAGAAATATGCAAGTAAAAATGTAAATAATGCACGATATTGTCGGATATTTTTAAACGTTTTTCCTAGCCTTTTAAAGCTATTTAAAACAGGATTTTGTTCAGGTTCAATAAAGTAATTTTGACGAACGTTTCGCATTAAAGGAATCGTAAAAATGCCCCACCAGGTTGCAGTAATAAGAAAGGCAATTTTACTTGCGAGAGTTGTTGAAATTGAAAGTAATTCCTTTTGAGCTAATACGATTAATGCAATACTAATGATAAATGGGATCGTACTACCTATATATCCGAAACTAAAGCCTCGAGCGGATACTTTATTCATACGTTCTTCTGACGTTACATCTACTAAAAAAGCGTCATAAAATACATTCGCGCCCGCAAAGCCAATAGCTGTAATCGTATAACAGATTAAGAGTAAAAGCCAGTTATCATTCGGAATAATAGTAAGTAATGCAGTAAAGGAAACACCGAGAGTAAAAAAGAAAGAAAAGAGCTTCTTTTTAAATCCTTTATAATCAGCAATTGTTCCAAGAATCGGACCTAACATAGCTAAAATAAATGTAGATATTGCGATCGTATAACCTAAATATGCAGTTGAAGCAGAAGCACTTATTCCGGCTTTAGAAGCAGAAGCTTTATAAAAAAGAGGGAATACGGCAGTGCTAATAATGATAGAATAAGCTGAATTGGCCCAATCGTAGAAAATCCAACTATTTTCTTGCTTCGTAAAACTCTTCATGAGTTTTTTCCTCCCAATGATTAGTAACTGCTTTTTAAAAGGTTATAGACTAGATACTACTAATATTTTATTTATCCTCTACAGTTTTCAGTATATTAACAAAAAATTTTCTGTATAAGCTATGAAAAAGAAGAGAATCCTTAAGATTTTGGGACAAATGATAAAGAAAAGCACGAAAAAGGTAAAAAAGTCGTAGATGTTAATACATTATTTGCCACTTCTATGTTATCTTATTTATATACACATTTGTTGGAGGTTAAGGATTATGAAATCAGCTTTTGAAGAGACTAAAAATGAGAATATCCCATTTTCAAGAACTAATCCGTTTCAAGCGAAGGTTCTTAAAAATATTAATTTAAATGGAACAGGCTCAAACAAGGAAACAAGACATATTGAATTATCATTAAAAGGTTCAGGACTTACTTATGTCCCAGGTGCTGCACTTGGCGTAATCCCTTCAAATGATCCAGAGCTAGTTGCTGCTCTTATAAATGAAATGAAATGGGATGAAGAAGCAATTGTTACTGTTGGTAAGCAGGGTGAAACATTATCTTTAAAAGAAGCGCTTACATCTTACTTTGAAATTACACTATTAACGAAGAAAATCTTACAACAAGCAGCTGTTTTCACAGAAAATGAAGAGCTGAAAAACCTTGTGTTGGTTGAAAATGCAGCTAAACTAAAGGAATATTGCTATGGACGAGATTTACTAGATATGTTACGTGATTTTGGGCCATGGAGTGCTTCTGCTCAAGAAATCGTTTCATTATTAAGAAAAATGACTCCACGTCTATATTCAATCGCAAGTAGTATTGCTGCAAATCCAGATGAAGTTCATTTAACAATCGGTGCTGTACGATACACTGCACACGGACGCGAACGTAAAGGTGTATGTTCTGTTTTATGTTCAGAACGTATTAAAGAAGGAGATACACTTCCGGTTTATGTTCAAGCAAATAAACATTTCTATTTACCAGAGTCAGAAGACAAAGATATTATTATGGTTGGACCTGGTACGGGGATTGCACCATTCCGTTCGTTTATCCAAGAACGTGCAGTCAATAAAGTTACTGGCCGTTCATGGCTATTTTTTGGAGACCAGCATGAAGCGTCTGATTTCCTATATAAAAGCGAGTTAGAAAAATACAAAGAAGATGGAGTATTAACTCGAATTGATACTGCATTCTCACGTGATACGGATCAAAAAGTTTATGTGCAACATAAAATGCTTGAACATGGTAAAGAATTGTATGAATGGATCGAAAAAGGAGCTTATTTCTACGTTTGTGGAGATAAAGAATATATGGCCAAAGACGTAAACGAAGCACTTATTACAATTCTTGAAAAAGAAGGTTCAATGGCTCGCGATGCAGCTGAAGCGTATCTAAAAGATATGCAAAAGCAAGGTCGTTACCAACGTGATGTGTATTAATTATAAGTATTAGAATATCGTTTTATTGAAATAAAAAGTAACCCTTCGTTCCTGTTGGTACAAAGGGTTACTTTTTTGTTGTCTACATAAACTTCCATTCTCTAAGGTATTGTTAAAGAGGACACCCTCCTAAAAACCAATTTGCATTATAAAGACTGGAATAATTCAATCCATTCTCCGTCTGGTCCATAAAAGAAGATATATTTTGATCCACTTGGTAATGTTGTGACGGACTCGTCTATAAATGTTACATGATGGTCTTTAACACGTGCGATCTCCGCTTCAATGTTATCTACTGCAAATGCAAGGTGATGAACTTTACCCTCTGCTGGTAAATCCGGATTATAACCAGAAATTAATTCGATAATCGGTTCTTTTGAATCTTCAAATCCTAAGAATGCTAATTTAATTTTTGGATCAATATGGTCCTGTTTTTCCAAAAACACTAATCCCACAACTCTAGTATAAAATTCAATCGATGCATCTAAATCTCTTACTTGTATCCCGACATGTTCGAGTTTTTTTACAGCCATCATTCTACCTCCTATTAAAATGGATTCTGCAAAACAGTATAACATACTATGGATGGCAGCATTAACATTGAAAGGAGTCTTTATTATCGGTTTATTTGTAATTTCTTTAATTATTTTCAGAATGTTTCTACACTATCAAAATATAAATTAAAAGTATCTTAAATTTGTCAAAGGTTTAGGAGGATGATTGATGTTTTGTAAAATATGTGGCAATTCAATAGTAGAAAGTGACCGTTTTTGTGGAAATTGTGGAACAAAAGTAATTTCTATGAAAAACGAAGAGGTAATATCAACAAATCATAATCAGATTAAAGAGGATATTTCCTTAGGTGAAACGGTTTCAAAAGTAGTTACACAAAAGAGTGAACGATCAAACCAAAATTCTTCTGCAATCGTACATAACAGGCTTTTAACACAAACAGTAACAGAACAAGGTGGAAATAGCCAAGTTATGAATCATGTTAATTCAGAGCAACTTAATCAATTTAAATCTTCAATGTTAGACTTTTGGAGTTTCTTTAAATTAGCTATTAAAAACCCATATGGTGTTACACAAGAAGTTACTGAAAAATATTTTTTAAAAGGAATAATCATATTAATTTTATATTCGCTATTAATTCCAGCGACTTTCTATAATGTATTAAAAATTGGGATTAAATCAACTGAAAGTGTTATAGGAGATTATACTAACTTCAGTAGCCAATTAAGCTTTAGTGCCTTGGTTATTAGTCCATCTGTTATGATTTTAATTGTTAATTTGATAACTGTCATAACATCCTACATTTTATTAAAAGGTAAAAAAACAAATCTGCATTTAAAAGAAGTAATTGCAAGATATGGAACTTTATATTCTGTTAGTTTAGCTTTAGTATTCTTTGCATTTATTCTAAGCTATGTCTCTATAACACTTTGTTTAATCCTTGTCTTAGTATCGATATTTATGAGTATTAGTGTTGTACCATTAGTAATAAGTTCGTTTCAACATACTTACACTAAAGGACTCGATAGTTTATATATCATTTCGATAGTTTACATTGTAATGGCAATAACAGAAATGATTTTATTACGATCTATGATTATTAATACTATTGAAAGAGTGAGTCATTTACTATTAGGAAATCATTTTTAATTAATAAGGATCGAATAAATACTTAAAAAATATCGTATGATCCCATTTAAGTAGAAAGAGAAAACACAACACATTTAATTTGTGGATGTTACTCTTTTACTTAGAAGGGATCTTTTTACGCAACTAAATGGACAAGCATTCAGGATTTTTTATAGAGGAAATTAAGCTTTATAAAAATCGATCATTTTCATTAAAAAAACGTGCAAGGTAGATAATGCTATCCATACACGTTTAGTTATAAAAATAGGAAAGTTCTGGTTAATTGGCTTATCTTATTTACTTATATTTATAGTAGAGCTATCATCAATAACATTGGAACGATATCGATCGATCCCATCTGCAATCTTCATTAATAAATTTGTTAAATAGTTTTGATCTGATAGTTTTCGATCTTCCTCGGGATTTGTCATAAACCCAAGCTCAATTAACGTAACAGGTACCTTTGACCAATTAAATCCTGTGAGATCGTCACGATAAGAAATTCCTTTTACATTTGTAGATTGCTCGTTTTTTACTTCTTCAATAATATTTTGTGAAGCTAGTAAACTATCCTTATAAAGTGAAGGAATATATAGATTATCGACAGACGGGGTTAATACAGAAAATCCGTTTGTAGATTGATCATTTGACCCGTCAGCATGGATTCTTATAAATAAATCAGCATGGTTTTTGTTCGCTATTTCCGCTCTTTCTTTATTGCTTAAATTGACATTGTTTGTTGTACGAGTGAAAATTACTTTGTAACCACTTTTTTTTAGGATTTCACCTAATTTAAGCGATGCCTCTAAACTTAAAATATACTCGGGCTTTTTTGTTACTACTCCAGTTGTACCACCGGCTACCTTTATCTTCATAACACTAGAGCCCGGTCCCAATGGTTCAAGCGCTGTATTCGCTTTCTCTTGGTGACCTGGATCAATACAAATTACAAGTTGTTTTGGAGAATTCTTCTTTTCATTTGGTTGAATGACATTATTAGGTTTTCCTTTTACATTATCTATATTAGGTTTCTGACTGAGTGATGTTTTGATCGGTTTAATATCAGAATGATCATTAGGATAAAATAAAAAACTTAAAAAACAGAGTGTAAAGATCGTAAAGAAAATAAGGCTCTTTTTATGAACTACAAACTTCAATGGATCGATTCCTCCCTGGCCTTGATTAAGTTTACATTATAAGTTTCAATCTCACTTAGTTTACCATCATAAGTCACATCTGGACTATACCATGATTTAGTTAAAAAATAGTTGCGCATATCTTTCGTTTTAAAAATGTAACCATGACGAGCATAGATTTCGTTTCTAGCTCTACGCAACTCATCCTTCTTCAAATATTCTATCTCACCCAGAGTCAGTTTTCTTATATTACTCATTGGCAATATAAACTCATCTGTAGTTGTAGTAGACACGTCACCATATACCATTGTGTGGATCACAATCGCTAAATCATTTTTTGAACTTCCTTCTAATACAGGAATTGACAAACCGCAAGAGCCTGAATAATACATTAAATCTTCGTTAGATAATGTATGGGGATACTGTGCAACACATTCATTACCTACATAAATATGCCAGGATGTATTATTAGCCATTGCTACTTCATCTGCAATATTTGCTACTTTAATAGCCCAATCCCTTATTGGAGAAATATCTCCACTATCATATAAATTAAATAGTAATTGAAGATTTTCTGGAGAAATATGATTAGCTGTTAAATTGATTACACCATCTATTTGAGTTATGTCCCAACTTCCAACAGATAGACTTCTACTACCATTGTAAATTTTTAATTGTTCTAATCGATTGATATAAGAAGGGATCGTTTGAGAATTAGTCGGATGATTATCAGATATTTTTACTTTCTCTGGTATTTTATCATTTGTTGCCACTTTGTTCGGGACTTGTTGGGAGTGTTGATTATTATTTGTTAATTTTGGATAAATAAAATAAATTGCTACAGTTAATATGATTAATACTACTATTGAAATCATTATTCCTTTTATTCTATTATATTTATTTTTATAATTCCTTTCTTGCAACTGCCTACTTTCCGAACGAGTATCGACCTGATTAGTCACTTCTAGATTACTAGATCTTTCTCCACAATTTGTACAAAATTTTGCCCCTTGTTCTAAGTTACTACCACATTTAGTACAGTAAGCCAAATCTTCTCACTCCCTTATTAATCGTTAAAATCATTCTAATGTTGACTTTAAGAAAAAATGCATTTTATTTTTTATAGGAAAGAATATGATAAGGTGCTGACTTGCAATGTAGGAAAGTCTGTTGAAAAGATGTCGTATGTACAATTGATAAAATTTGAAAAGTCGATAAATCAAAAAAAAGCACTGGATCGATGTAATTGATTACTTAGAGTTAATAAAAAACGACTAAGAGGAATCTCTGTAGTCGCACTGTTATAAATTGCTTGGTTTGATAAACGTATTGTTAAAATAAAAGAAATTTACACAATAATAAATATATGATTGATCTGTATTTCAAAGCACAAAAATATAATTTACTTCCTAAAAATTTATAAGAAGATCCTAAATAACTCTGCAGGGGGGAGAAGACCATTCTAAACAGCGGTATTTTCTTTTAAATACAAAACTCTCGAAATAATCCAACCAAATAATATACCACTTACGTTTAAGATCACATCATCGATATCCATCACTTTATTAGGATATCCTGTTACATAATTGATACAAAGCTGAATGATTTCAATTGATAGAGACAACAAAATACCAAATGAAAAAATTTTATAAAACCTAAGAATTTTTCTTTTTAGTACTACATAGAGAACTGGAATTGGAAGCAACAATAGAATGTTACCAATTACTTGTATCCATAAATCATATTCAATCGACTTAAGAATAGTCTGAAAGGGTGAAAGTTGATAATATAGCTTACTAGTTATTTCAGGATTTTTTTTATAGAAATACGTAATTGGAAAGAAGACAACTTTTACTAAAGATAAATAGTAAAAAAACCATATCGTAAAATGATAAAATCTTTGCTTTGTAAATGTCTTAGTAATCCATTTTATTTTTATAAAATAAGCTATTATTCCTATCAAAAATACAAATGAAAATTCAATAGGATCTAATGTTACTGAAAATCCGTTCATGTTAGTATCCCCAAGATTATTTCTTTTTTTAACCTATCCACTTTATTTTATCCTCCTTAAATTTAGGAATGGTAAAGACCCTCAATAATTAAATCGGAGGAAAATAAAAGAAAATTAATATCATATGTGAACAAAATGTTACCTTGCTAGAGTAAAAAAATATTGACATAGTTTTAAAAAAGGGATTTGTAGAATCATATTGAATTTTATATGTATAACTAGGAAGGAGGTGCTTTCATGTACCTTGAAGAATTACGCTCAAGAGCAAGAGATACCTTGAGCGGGAATTGGAAAAAATTTGTTGGATATACGATCATCGTACTACTGCTAACTACATTCGTTGAAAATCGACTTTCTACATACTTTCCGAATCCCATTGAAAATAATTTGACGAAATACATATCCTATGTAATTGATTGGAATGATTACCTAACACTTATTTATAGTTTATTTATTACGGCAATTATTACAATTGGGAGTACAAGGTTATATACCTTTGCGACAAAGGAAGATGTGCAACCTTATTCATTACAAACAATATTTTATTATTTTAGAAATTTGAACTTATATTTAAATGCATTTTTACTAAATTTCTTAACTTATTTATATTCTACGCTTTGGACATTACTTTTGATTGTTCCTGGCATTATAAAATCATATTCATATAGAATGGCCCCATACATATTTATTGAAGAACCTCATCTGACTCCTAATGATGCCATTACGAAAAGTAGGAGAATGATGGATGGATATAAGTGGAAATTGTTTTGTTTAGACATCTCTTTTATAGGTTGGATTATTTTATGCATATTAACGGTTGGGATTGGGTTTTTGTGGTTGTTTCCGTATATGAATGCAAGTGAGGCACATTTTTATCATGAATTAAAAAATAAAGAAAATGACTCAAATATTAGTGTAAAAGGTATTTAAATTCAAAAAATGGCTGACCTATTTGAAATGATTAAGGACAGCCGTTTTTTTAATTAGCTCTACAGTTTAATAAGAATAAACGAGGGGCTACAAAATAGCTCCTTTTTCCTTTATACATAATAAGGAAGTATTAATAAACTTTTAAATTGAATTGGTTTATAATTACTTTATCAAGTATTAATGTTTACTAGTTTATTAGGCATAATTTGATTGAGTCTTTGATGTAAAATGTAAATAGGATAGAACAGGAGGGAGCATCATGACAAAAATAGCAATTATTTCAGATATCCACGGAAATAAGACTGCATTAGAGGCAGTTTTAAAAGACATTCGCGCTAGGCAAATTGAGAGGATTTTTTGCTTAGGTGATCTAATTGGAAAAGGGCCTCAAGGCTCAGAGTGTATAGAACTTGTTCAAAAAAATTGCGAAAAAGTAGTTCGTGGCAATTGGGATGTATTTATTCAGTCACCTGCAGAAAATGATTTTATTCGATGGTTTAGAGACCGATTAACTGAAAAGGACTATCAATTTCTATCTTCATTACCTTTTCATATTGACCTAGAATTAAATGGACAATTAATTAGGTTCTTTCACGCTTCACCTAGAAGTGAATTTGAGAGGATTTTACCTTTTCATCCAATTGAAAAACGGTTAAGTATGTTTGAAAATAGTGAAATTACAAATTCAAACGAGAATGAAAAGACTCCTGATATTATCTTTTATGGGGACATACATACTACTTTTATGGAAACTTTCAAAAACGGAATTTTATGCAATGTAGGAAGTGTTGGAAATTCCCTTGATTTGACGTCAGCATCATATGCGATTCTTGATGGATCTTATTCAACTAATTCGATCCAATTTGTAAGGGTAGAATATGATAGGGAAGCAGAACTGATGATTGCCGAAAAGTTAAAATTACCGGATCTAGAAAAATACCATGATGAAATAATGTTTGCAAAGTATAGAAATTCATAATCTAAATGAAAAACAGTGGGAAACCGTATCTTCCCACTGTTTATTTCATTATTTAGCTGTTTTTTTCAAAAATGGTTTAGACAATTTCATTGAATGATTCTCACTGATAAATGTGGAACCTAATAGCAAGGCCCCACCAATCAGTTGAACAATTGTCATTTTCTCATGTAAGAAAACAGTTGAAATGAATAAAGAGGTGATTGGATCAACATAACTTAATGCTGCTATGCTTTGTCCGCTTAATTTCTGCATACTTGAAAAGAATAACAAGAATCCAATGCCTGTGTGAACCATTCCTAAGATGAATAGTAATGGCATTGAAGAAACTGACAATTCCAATATCCCGAAACCTTCTGTAATGAATACATAAGGTATAAGAAGAAATGATGCTGTTCCAAGCTGGATCAGTGTAATTTCTAAACCACCCATATTTTTAATAAACTTATTAAGTAACATTAGAGATGCATAAAACACAGCAGCTAATAATCCATAACCAATTCCAATAAAATCTTCTAATCTAGTTGTGCTTAATCCACCACTTGAAACAACTAATATCATCCCGATGATAGCTATTAGAATACATATTAACTTCTTAGTTGATAATCTTTCTTTCAGAACCAATGGTGATAAGATCAGGACAAAGACTGGTGCAAAATAATAACTTAGTGCTGCGTTTGAGACAGTTGTATATTTATAAGCTTGAAAAAGGAATATCCAATTTCCACCCAATGTAATGCTAGAAAGTAACAAAATATAAACATTATTTTTGACTGATGCCCACGATAATTTCTTCTTACCGATCAACATGTATGTTATTAAAAATAAACTACCAATTAAACCACGCAATAAAGCTATTTCACTCGAAGCTAAATCAATGTATCTTATGAATACGCCAATCGTACCAAAGATTACCATTGAAAGTAGGAATTGAATTTTAGATTTCATCGTCTACTCCTTCGAATCTACGAAACAGCTTATATTTCGCAGATTCTTAATCTGTTTTTAATATAAGCTCATATAGTACTGTTTGAACACCAGGAGTAAACGGTGGTGGCGGTGATGTTGAAAATGGTTTCCAATCATATAGATTTATAGATGATAAAGGCATTTAGATTCCCCCTATTTCAAATAGCATATTATTGTTACTTTCAATTATATTAGATGAATGAATATGTAAAGAACAAAAAACTTCAAAAATAAAGATAGGAGATTTTTTATGGTAAACCAACGTAAAATTATATTATATATTGGTACTTCTATTGATGGATATATAGCAAACAATGATGGTAGCCTAGAATGGCTAGAAACTACAGAAGTAGAAGGAGACTCTGGCTATCATACACTATTAGAAAGAATTGACACTGTTGTAATGGGAAAAACGACATATGACGTCGTTCGCGGATTTGATATGGAGTATCCTTATCGTACATATAAAAACTATGTGTTTTCAAAATCTTTGTCCGGATCAGATGAATATGCTACTTTTATAAATCGAGATATTAAAACTTTTATACAAGAATTAAAAAGTCAAACTGGTAAAGATATATGGTTAATAGGTGGGGGAAATCTAGCACGAGAATTTTTTAAAGAAAATTTAATAGATGAATTTCAACTAGCGATTGCTCCAATTGTTTTAGGAAAAGGAATCTCTCTTTACACTGGAGATGACATTACTCAAAAATACACTTTAACGAAAGTAGAAAAATTAGGTCAACTTGCGATGCTTCATTATGTAAAGAAATAATTTGAAGAAATGATGGACAAATAATCAGGCTTTTTTAATTTTATTTTAATTCATGCCATTTCAACGAAAAGATCGACTATTGTCGGTCTTCTTATTTTTGTCTCAATTGGTTGAAAAAAGAACAAGGGAGGTTAAAATATTTTGTCGAATATTAAAATAGATTAATAAATCGATAATAGGAGATGAGTAATTGAGAAGTAAATTTAAGAATTTATACTTACTACTAACAGTTGGAGTAATTATCGGTATTGTAGCGTGTTTGATTGTTTTAATTCCAAAAGAATTTAAAGGTGACAAGGCAAAAATTATGAAAACGGCACAAATACTTAAAGAAAAAATGGAAGAAAAATACGGAATTAAGATTATTGAGAGTAAAGGTTTTTACAATCGAAATCATGTAGGTTATGGTGCCACATTAACTACAAAAAATGGGATAACATTTGATGCATGGAATCAACCGCATCGAATTGTTGACTTTTATCAAGAAGAAGTTTTGAGAAAGAAAGGTATAGAAAAATGGGGCTATGCCAATGAATTTCCTACCAATGTTGAAAAAATAGATTTAAATATAGGTTTTCGTAATGAACAACTAAAAGAGATTGAACAATTGACAGATAGAATAGAAAATGTAAAAAATAAGTTATGGCTAACACTTTATATTGATTTAAACGAAACGTTTAAAAAAGAAAAAGCAAAAGAAGTTGAACATGATATCTTTAACTATTATCAAAAAATTCTTAATGATCAAGGTGAAGGGATCGAGTTAATTGTTCGACATAAAAATGATACTGGTTCTTATATGATCATTAAAGATGAGAATGGAGAACTTCCTCCTATTGAGGATGTAAGTAGTATTGCTAGAACATTAGATAAGTTTTAGTATATTTATTTTGTTCGTATAGATAGCAAAAAGTCATTAGCATAAAGGGGAAACTTGTGAATGGTTGAAACAGTAAACTGGAAAAATAATGCGAATGGAAGTAGATTTATAGCTTCTTTTAGTGGAGGAAAAGATAGTGTTCTAGCTTTATATAAAGCTATGAAAATAGGGGAAGCACTTGGATTAATCGTTATGCTAGAGGAAGAAGGAAAGCGCTCTAGGTCCCATGGAATGCCCCCTGAAATAATTCAAGCTCAAGCTGAATCAATAGGGTTACCTGTATATACTGGGGTGGCGAGTTGGCAGGAATATGAAAAAGTATTTTCCCAGCTATTAGAAAATGCAAAATATCAAGGTGCAGATGTATTAGTAACGGGTGACATCGATATGCCCGTCCAAGATTGTTGGCATGACAAGGTTACAAAAAATGTTGGATTAAAGCTTGGAATGCCATTATGGGGAATGAATCACCGTGAAGCTGTCGACCAGTTTATAAATAGTGGGTTTCAAACGATTGTAGTAACGGTCAACTTAACGTTAGGAATGCGAGAAGAAGATTTAGGACGAACGTTAACTCATGAATATGTGAAGGAGCTTGAAGATCGGGGCATTGATCCATGCGGAGAAAGTGGTGAGTTCCATACTACCGTGATAGATGGACCGATTTTTAACTATCCGATTTCCATTAAAAAGTGTGAAATTATTAGGGACGGGGAATATGCTTATTTGCCTTTGGAACTTGCATAATTAAAAGATAGAATTTGGAAACAAGAATGATTTCATGGTGCTTAATTTTTATAAGAAATGCTAAAATTACCCCAAATTACAAATAGGAGTTGTTAGTGTAATATAAAATAAGATTATAAATAATAGGATGGTAGTAATCTATTTTACAATTTATATTTTTAAACTCATGGGGGAAATTGTAATGGGAACAATTAATAGTAAATCTATTTCTTCATTAACATTAGGCGTATTATCGATCATCATTCCATATCTTGGTTTCATTCTGGGGATAGTCGGTTTATTTATTTCAAGAAAAAGTATTGCTGAAATAAATCATTCGAATGAAAAAGGGAAAGGTTTAGCAATTTCTGGAAGGGTTTGCAGTATTGTTGGAATATGTATCCAGGTGTTTCTAATTATCATTTTAGTTTTAGGCATTATAACTTTTTTTTCAACGAGTAATGATATGACTTTTTAAAGCAATTTTGACTATTTAAGTTGTAAAATATATAGTTTAAGATAAATACATAAAGCAAACATTTTGAGAGACCGGTAAAACTACATAAAATTACTTGAGGAGGGAACTATATGGAAGTTTTTGCAGACTATTTAGCAGGAATTGACCACCTAGACCACCGTGAACGGACTGCTGAAGTTTTGGATTGGATTTCGAACAAATTTCCTGGTTTAGAGCCACAAATTAAGTGGAATACACCTATGTTTTCAGATCATGGTACTTTCATCATCGGCATTTCGACTGCTAAACAACATATGAGTATATCACCTGAAGAAAAAGGTATTGTGCACTTTTCTGATGAAATTGAAAAGGCTGGCTATAGTGCCACTAAAGGTTTATTTCGGATTCCTTGGAAAGTTCCAGTAAATTATGAATTGCTTGAAAAAATGATAGAGTTTAATATTCAAGATAAAGCGGAATATACCACTTTTTGGCGTAAATAATGTTACCTATTATAAACTTGTTGGTAACCTTTAAATTTTATAAATAGCGACTTAGTAGGAACTGACTAGATCAGCTCCTATTTTTTCTATTCATAAAACAAGGTCATTTTAAGTACCAAATCGAATGATATTAGTATCAATGTTTTAAGATAAGTGGTGATTTAAGTGATGAATAAACTACCAAAGAAAATACGAATCATTGGTTCAGTTGGAAGTGGTAAGACGACATTAGCTAGACAAATGTCTACAAAGCTAAATATACCGTATTTTGAGTTAGACAATTTTGTATGGAAAAGGCAAAAGGGATATAAAGATGTCAGGCGCACCGAACAAGAAAGAAAATATTATTTAGATACTCTTATTCGTTTGGATACATGGATTATTGAAGGTGTACATAATGAGGAATGGGTAAGAAATAGTTTTCATAATGCAGAGTTGATTATTTTTTTAGATACTAACTATTCTGTTAGAACGTATCGAATTACTAAAAGATATTTCTTACAAAAACTTAAATTAGAGAAGTCAAATTATAAACCAACACTTAAAATATTTTTCAAAATGTTTAAATGGAACAAGTATTTTGAAGAAGTGGGGAAACCATCATTTTTTAAACAGTATAAAGATTACAATGATAAAATATTGATCGTTCAAAGTATACATGAGGTTGAAGAGTACCTTAACGAACACATTTCAAAAAATATAGGAATCGCAAAATAGCGGTTCCTAATATTTTTACAGCAGGTAGTTTAATGTAAAGGAATTGGCAGATTTTCTACTAATTCAGATAAAAATACAAATTTAGCTTCTTCTTTTATTTTAGGTATGTATTCCTTTATTACATTTGAAGTAATTTCGCCTGGTTCACCAACATGACCGATTGCGATCATAGTTGGTTCAACTTTTACTTTTTCTAAAAGTAATCGTGTTTGCTTTTCTATATGTTTATACGTATAAAAATCATCGAAGAACATCTTGTTTTCGATGACCGGTACGCCGATCTCATCTGCAACTTTAGTCACTATGCTCCGGTAATTCGTCTTACTATCGAAAAAAAATAGACCTCTTTCTTTACAAACAGTTAAAACAATACGCATTACTCTCTCATCTGAAGTTGCTTTTGATCCCATATGATTATTTATCCCTATAGCGTATGGGACATCATCTATAGCAGCTAGGACCCTTCTTCGTATTTCTTCATCACTTAAGCTCGTTTTAATTGCATTAGGTCCTAACCAACTTGCCTTCCCGTTCCTTGGTTCCATTGGCAGGTGAACAATTACTTCATAGCCTTTAGAGTGAGCAACAGTTGCATCCTTTTTAGTAGAAGGTAAAAAAGGCATCACCGCAACTGTTAATGGGATTGGTAATGAAAGCATTTGGTCCGTTCCTTTCATGTTATTACCAAAATCATCAATCACGATCGCAAGCCTATGATTAGGTTCAGCAAATACTGAAGAACAAGAAGTAAATAGAACTACTATAATAGAGAATATAGACGTTATCCAAAGCTTCATTGGTAAATCTCCCTTTTTCATTAATTACTAAGCACTACTATTTTCTGTTAATTATGGAGAAATTAACCGTAAAATATTGTAAAAAATACTTAAATGTATAATGACAGAGGTAAATGTGATTTTGCTTAAAGAGAATGTGAAGAAGTGTATAAATAAGTGGAATACTAAAATGATCGACAAATAAACAAGAGAGGAAGAAAAAATGAATAATAATAGGTTATATAAATCGAATTCAGATTATTACCAGTATCTCTTTTAGTCTATCTAATTTTGGGAGCACTGATGAGTAATGATGATTTTTATTATGTTGAAGATTATATTATGGATGTCCTTATTTAAAGGTCTTTTTTATAGAATGACGAGTTCATGAGGTAGTAAACCAGCGGAAGATAGAAAGATACTTCCCCAT
>NZ_NUGT01000004.1 GCF_002574545.1 Bacillus sp. AFS055030 | reverse complement strand
CTCATGAGGAAGTAAAACCGCAAAAATTAGAAAAATCCTTCCTCATAAAGGGCTCATGAGGAAGTAAAACCGCAAAAAGAAGAAAAATCCTTCCTCATAAATAACTCATGAGGAAGTAAAACCGCAAAAATTAGAAAAATCCTTCCTCATAAATAACTCATGAGGAAGAATAGCCCATCGAAAGCGAGATCATGTAGTCAAAACAACCACCGAACCCTTATTTAATATCAACTCTAAAAACGAAATTGCAACAAGTAAAAATACCTTAAAAATAGGTAAATATTCTAAAATCAAAATATTTCAAACAGACTTATAATTAGAATAGAATCAAAATTTAATGTGGGATGGAAGGGTGAGTATATTGTCAAAATCGTATTGGTTAACAAATGTAACTCTGGAAAATGGTTTTACTTATAATGACAATGAAGTGATCAACGGAACTGCAACTGGAAAGTACAATGTTAAAATTGAAAATGGAAAAATTACTTCTATTCAAATAGTTAGTGATTTAATTACAGATCAATTGCCTCAATATGATGTGCAAGGCCTTCTAATGGTTCCTTCATTTAAAGAAATGCATATTCATATTGATAAAACTTATTATGGTGGACCATGGAAAGCATGTATGCCAGCAACTAATGGTGTGAAAACACGTATTGAAGAAGAACAAATTTTATTACCAAAATTGTTACCAACTGCTAAAGAAAGAGCAGAAAAGATGCTAGATCTTTTATTAAGTTACGGTACAACTCACGTTCGAACACATTGTAATATTGATCCAGTTATCGGATTAAAAAACTTAGAAGCAACTATGCAAGCTTTAGAAGGATATAAAGATAAATTAACACATGAAATTGTTGCATTTCCGCAACACGGATTATTAAGAAGTAACTCTGTCGAACTAGTAAGAGAAGCGATGAAATATGGAGCAAATCTAGTAGGTGGAGTTGACCCAGCTACAATTGATGAAAACATCGAACGCTCCCTTGAGACGATTATGGAAATAGCTGTTGAATCTAATTCTGATATCGATGTTCATTTACATGACCCAGATCATCTTGGATTATTTACAATGCAAAGATTAGCAACATTAACTGAAAAAGCAGGTTGGCAGGGAAGAGTTACAGTAAGTCATGCAAGTGGTTTAGCAGATTTATCAGTTCCAGATGCTACTGCGATTGCTGAGAGATTTGCAGATTTAGGAATTTCGATTACTTCTACGGTTCCGATTTTTAGAACAATCCCAATTCCTTTACTAAGTGAAAAAGGTGTAAAAGTCGAACTAGGCAATGACAGTATTACGGATCATTGGACGCCATTTGGGATTGGAGATAATCTTGAAAAAGTTGGGCGACTTGCTGAAAGATTTAGATTAATTGAAGAAAAAACACTTGCTAATAGTCTTGGATTTATTACAGGTGGAGTGACTCCTTTAAACACAGAAGGAGAAAGAGCATGGCCAAATGTTGGAGATGAAGCAAATATCGTACTTGTTGAAGCTACTTGCTCAGCTGAGGCAGTTGCAAGACGAGCAAAACGAGCTGCTGTTATTTTTAAAGGGAATGTTGTAAGTGGTTCAATTTCAAATCTTGAATCAACAACAGTTTAAGTTTTATAAAAGAGAGTGATGAGATGAATCAATCATATTGGCTTAAAAATGTAAAACTTGATAGCGGATTTGTATTTGAAGATGGAAAAATTGATCGTACTGAGACTACTCTTTACAATTTACTAATTAATGATGGGAAAATTGAACAATTACAATCAGCTAATTTTCCATTACAAACAGATTTACCAGTTGAGGATGCAAAAAATTTACTAGCATTACCTGCTTTTAAAGAAATGCATAATCATTTAGATAAGACTTATCTTGGACTTCCATGGAAGGCGTGTATTCCTGCTGCAAATTTAGTAGAGAGATTAAATTTAGAAGCAGCCGAACTTGTAGAACTAGCCGAAACAGGTCAACATCGTGCCCAGCAAATGCTTCATCTATTATTAAAAGGTGGCGCAACCCATGTTCGAACACATGTTAATATTGATCCGTATATTGGCTTGAAAAATTTAGAAGAAATTCAAAAAGCACTTTATACGTATAAAGATAAAATGACTCACGAAATCGTTGCCTTTCCTCAGCATGGATTGCTTCGTACAAATAGTAAATCATTGATGAAAAAAGCGATGAGAGAGGGAGCGACGATTGTCGGAGGATTAGATCCTGGTGGTATTGATCAAAATATTGAACTTTCTTTATTTGAAATGGTTGATTTAGCAGTCCAGTTTGATGCTGATATCGATATTCATATTCATGACCCAGGTCATCTTGGTTTTTATACAATCCAAAAACTTGTTTCGTTTATTGAACAAGCCGGTTGGTATAATCGCGTAGCAGTAAGCCATGCATTTGCGCTAGGTGACGTACCGAAAAATGAATCAGTTGAAATGGCTAGCAAACTAGCAAGCTTAGGCGTATCAATTATGTCGACTGTTCCGATTAACAGGGTAATGCCTCCTGTTGATTTACTACATTCAAAAGGTGTACAAGTTGCTTTAGGATGTGATGGTTTCTATGATTCTTGGTCTCCACATGGAACAGGGGATATGTTAGAAAAAGCTGGAAGATTAGCTGAGAGATACAATTGGAAAGATGAATACGGGCTATCTCAAACATTGCAATTTATAACTGGTGGTATAAAGACTCTTGATGAAAAGGGTAATCTGTTATGGCCAAAGGTTGGAGATGAAGCAAGTATGGTTTTAGTCGATGCAGCATGTTCTGCAGAAGCTGTTGCAAGACGAGCAAAACGTGCTGCTGTTATTGCTAATGGAAAGATTGTTTATGGTGGACTGAATTACGAATCAGCTTTGAAATAAAGTAACAATAGATTACAAAAAGGGGCGAAATTCATGAAATCTAGCTATTGGTTAAAAAATGCTCGATTAGAAATTGGCTTTGAAAAAGAAGACGGAAAAGTGATCGGTACTGCTACTGAATTATTTCATCTTTTTATTGAAAACGGAAAGATCACTCGAATAACGAAAGAAGAAACGGATATTACGAATGAGTTTACAGTTCAAGATGCAGAAGGATTACTACTTCTACCATCTTTTATTGAAAAACATGTACATCTTGATAAAACGTTAATGGGAGATGTATGGAGGGCTTGTACGCCAACTTCTAGTGTGATTGAGCGATTTGAAAATGAAAAAATGGTTTTACCAACAATTGCTTCTAGTACAAAGGAGCGAGCAGAAGCTTTGCTTGAAATCCTTTTAGCCTCAGGCTCTACACATGTGAGAACGCATGTAGATATTTACCCAGAGATTGGAATAAGAAATTTAGAGCAAGTTGAACAAGCCTTAACAAATTATTCAAATCGTCTTAGCTCTGACGTTGTTGCATTTGCTCAACATGGATTATTAAGGTCAAATGCATATAATTATGTCAGAGAAGCACTAAGAAATGGAGCAGGAATTGTTGGCTCAGTTGATCCTGCTATTGTAGATCAAAATATTGAAGAGTCATTATATCAGCTTTATAATTTAGCAGTTGAAGCTGATGCAGATATTGATATCCATTTACACGATCCAGGTCATCTAGGCACTTTTACGATGAAGCGTATAGTAGAGTTTACGAAACAAGCGGGATGGGAAGGAAGAGTAGCAATCAGTCATGCATTTGGGATCGGAGATGTGCCTAGGGAAGAGGCAGTTGATCTAGCGAACAGTTTTAGAGACGCAGGAATTTCGATTGTCACAAGTGTTCCGATTAATAGACAAATGCCTCCAGTTGATTTACTAAATGAACGCGGAGTCGAAGTAGCAGTCGGTAATGATAATATCTTTGATGTTTGGTCTCCACTTGGTACAGGTGATATTCTTGAAAGAGCAGGAAGACTAGCTGAACGCTTTAGATGGATGGATGAAGTATCATTAGCGCAAACATTAAAATATATTACAGGTGGAAAAACGCCATTAGATACAAATGGGAACCAAGTGTGGCCAAAAGTAGGAGATTTTGCAAATCTAGTATTGGTAGATGCAAGCTGTTCGGCCGAGGCTATAGCTAGACGCGCCAATCGTAAAGCAGTAATTTATAATGGGAAAGTCGTTAGTGGTTCCTTAAGTGAAGAAAGATTGATTCGTAAATAAATAGAGAAATTGAAAGATTGGGATAGGACTAAGGTTAAAAAAAGGATGAAAAAGCCTCCCCAAGGAAAATAAACATCCGCATAAATCTATCCTGTCCGTAAACAAAGCTTTGTAAAAAGCCTAAGAATTAGAAGAAAAAGGATCTCTAGAATTTTCTAGATTTCCTTTTTCATTTTTTTCACATTTAGAAAGGGATTAATTGGTAGAAGTTGTAGTCAATTTTAGGAATTACGTATAAGTGCAACAACGCATTTGTTATGTCGACCGAGTTTACTTTTAAAAAATTCGAGAAAGCAGGCTGTAATATGGTTCGTTCTTATCTATTATTACTTTTTTGTGTAATCTGTTGGGGAAGTAATTTTATTTTTGGTTCAATACTAGTAAAAGAATTTCCACCAATTTTATTGTCAGCTTTAAGATTGTGCTTTATATTACTATTTATGGCTTTTTATGCATTAATGAAGAAAAAATGGAAAAAAATTAAGACGAAAGATTGGATTATGATTGTTTTACTAGGGTTAATTGGTACTTGTATTAATCAATGGTCATTTTATGCCGCTTTAGAAACAACCCATCCTACAACTTCTGCATTAATACTTGCACTTGCTCCTCTTACTACATCTTTTTTAGCTTCAATCGTTTTAAAAGAAAGACTAACAAAAGGTTTTGTATTAGGTTCAATTATCGCGTTTATAGGCGTCTTTTTTGTCATAACAAATGGACAAAAGCTTCAAATTACAATTGGGTTGATTTGGATTTTTTTAACGATGCTCACGTTTTCAATCTCAATTATTATGATTAAAAAGCTTACAGTAAGATATGAATCCACAACAATCACGCTTTACTCGAATTTTATTGGTTTTGGAGGCTTATTACCGGTTGTACTTTTTTCAAAAACAACTGGAGAATTGAGCAAGGAAGCGATGCCTTGGATCCTATTAATTGTAACAGCGATCGTTATGCATGGGATTTGTACTTTAATTTGGAATCATCAAATTCAAATAGTCGGAGCATCAAAAGCGGCTATGTTTCTTAACTTAGAACCTTTTATTGCAATGTTAGTTGGATTGATTGTTTTAAAAAATAATATTACTTTATCACAATTATTTGGTGGAGCACTCATTATTATTGGTGTTTTTCTTTCAACTTCATTAAAATGGAAAAGGGCCATTAAACACCCAGTCTATATAAAAGACACAAAGCATTTTTAAGCAAGAGGAGGAGGAAACTATGAAAAACGTAAGAGTTTCTACTACTCTTTTTTCATCAGTTCAATGGTTATTTTTTATTTTTGCAAATACAATTGTAGTCCCTATATCAATAGGTGCTGCATTTCATTTGCCCTCAGATGTGATTGAAAGTACGATTAGAAGTTCACTAATCTTTACTGGTATTGCATCTCTTTTACAAGGATGGATTGGTCATAAATATCCGGTCATGGAGGGGCATTCTGGTTTATTATGGGGAGTTATGCTGAATCTAGGATTATCAGCCTCTGCATTTGGGTTAAGTTATACAGAGATTGGAGGAGGAATGGCAACAGGATTTATTGCAGCAGGTATTGTTACATTACTTTTATCTGCATTCAATCTAATTTCATTTCTTCAAAAAATCTTTACTCCAATGGTAATGACAGTTTATTTGTTTCTACTTTCATTTCAGCTTATATTTGTATTTTTTAAAGGAATGCTTGGAATTACGAGTAAAGGTGAAATCAGTATTTCAATCAGTGTACTTTCTGTATGCATCGTATTATTTGTTAGTATTTTAAAATTAAAAGGTTCTCGTATGATCAGCAATTTTTCAATTTTAATTGGCATTATCGTAGGGTGGTTATTCTACTCAATTTTATTTGGAGCAGATGCAAAAGAAGTAGGGGCACAAAGTGCGCATTTTTCTATATTCCCATTAGGAGCACCAAATTTAGAAATAGGTATAATCACAATCTCATTTTTTGCTGGAATTATGAATTTAAGTAATACATTTGCATCAATTAAAGCTGCGTCTGATTTACTAAAAGAAGAAGCGAATACAAAACAATATCGTTTTTCACTATTGATCACAGGTAGCTTCACAATTATTGCTGCATTATTTGGAATTGTTCCATACACTCCATTTACATCATCACTTGGATTTTTGCAAAGTACACAAATATATGAAAGAAAACCATTTATATATGGTGGAGCACTACTAGCTATAATTGGCTTTCTTCCACCTTTCATTTCATTTTTAGCTACGATGCCTGTAACAGTTGGAAATGCAGTGTTATTTGTTGCATACCTTCAATTGTTTGGAACAGCATTTAGTAGTACAAATGGGAAAGTATTTACATCAAATACAATTTTTAGACTAGCAGCCCCGGTTTTAGTTGGAGTAAGCTTAATGAATATGACTCCTGGAACATTTGGAAATTTACCAATGATTGTTCAACCATTTTTAACAAATGGACTAATTATGGGTGTAATTCTTTCAATTGTATTAGAGAAATCGATTAACTGGAATCAGTTTGAAAAAGTAAAAGGATAAAAATAAGCTCGAGGAAAATATCCTCGGGCCTATTTTTATTTCGAGAAATTCATTAATTTTTGAAGCTCTTTTGTTAATTTAGTACTTGTATGATGAAGCCATCTTTTCGGAACAATTAAATGCTTGCAATTTTTACTATTTAAATAGCTGTAAATAATTTGAGCTTCATCGATTTCATCACGGCTTACATCTTTGGAGGATTGATCATGCATATTCTTGAAGTAATCAATTGAATTTAAATAGATTTGTTTAATTAATTGATCATATGAATCGTCTTTAATTTCTATCAATTCACAATGCAATATTTGTGTCCGATGGATCAGAAAGTATTTAAATTTGTTTTTTTCTAATTGTTCAACTGTAATAATATTGTGGTTTTGTTCAGTAAAATCAATTAGTTTTTCTTTATTAGTTAATGACTTTACCATTTCAATCCAATCCCTGTATTTTGCTGCAGCTTCAAAGTCGAATTGTTCAGACGCACTTAACATAAGCTTTTCCATTTCTTCAAGCAGGCTCATATCAGTACGATTAAGAAAGCCAATAACTTTATCAATGATCATATTGTATTCTTTAAGTGCAGAACCACCTAGACAAACTCCATTACATGTCCCTAACGAATAATTTAAACAAGCGCTATTTTTAATGGATGAATGGCCACAATTAATTTTAAAGCATTCCTTAATGCCATTAACTGCTCTTTCAACAGTACTTCTACTTGTAAAAGGACCAAAGATGAATACATTTTCTCCTTCGATAGGGTCATAGCTAATTTCAAATGTAGGAACTTTTTTATTTAAGTTGATGACTAAGTAAATAAATGATTGCGGATTTTTCATCATACGATTATACATAGGTTTAATCTCTTTAATTAAATGACACTCAAGCATAAAAGCATCGAATTCAGTATCTGTCAATAAATAGTCAAAATCTTTTAAATGGGTTACCAGTTTCTTTACTTTTGGTGTATGTCCTTTTGAATTTTGAAAATAAGATTGAACTCTTTTTTTTAAGCTTTTTGCTTTTCCTACATATAGGATTTGACCTTTTGAATCCTTCATTAAATAAACGCCAGGGGATAATGGCAGATTTTTTACTTTTTCTTGTAGATTAATAGTAGTTCATCCCTTTTCTAGTAAGTATAAATTCATTTTAACATGAGTATTGAATAAAAAGTCAGCACATTTATGTGGAATAACTTCATCAAAACTTAATAAAAAAACAAAATTTAAAGTCTATAATACACGCATAAAAGAACGACTAAACGCGTAAAAATTGACTACAGTAGATTTAAAGGAGAAGTGATTTTGATGAAAACGATCTATACGACATCCTCTTTCTCCAATTGGGTTCTAGCTTGTATTGTTAATGGATTCATCATTTGGTTATGTAGTTTATTTGCTGAATTAGTTAACTGGAAGTATGTTGACATGGGATTCTTTTTATACTTTGTCATTCTAGTTTTCTATCTTATTTGTTTAAAACTAAATGAAGGATTCCCAGCACTTTTTCGGAGATTTGTACTCCGGAAAAAATTCGATTTAATTAATGTATCTGCTTATGAAGTAACGATTATTATTGTAGCAATATTTCATGTCGTCAGAGCGATCGTGATTTATAGAGATGTTCTTAGTACTGTATTTTAAATACCTCCACTAAAAAAAGAGGGTATCCTAACATTACATTCTTAGGAGAACCCTATTTTTTTATTTTAATGAAAAAAGTGTGACAAATAGAATCGCAATTTAGGAGTTCATCTATGTATTTCTTTCTAGATAAAGATCATAATTACTGTATAATTTTCATAGGTGATGAAAATGTTTTTAAAAAAAATTACACTTTTGCGCGATGATATAAAATCCTTTAGGCATTATCCGTTTTCAATTCCTTCGATTAAATCCTTTGATGAATTAAACCTAAGAAAAAATGTAACTTTCTTTGTAGGTGAAAATGGTTCTGGAAAGTCTACATTATTGGAAGCAATTGCTGATAAATGTGATTTTAATACAGCAGGTGGCGGACGTAATAATAATTATGAAGTTTATGCATCAGAGTCACAGCTAGGAAATTACATAAGACTGTCTTGGTTGCCGAAAATTTCGAATGGATTTTTCTTACGAGCGGAATCATTTTATCATTTTGCTACTTATTTAGATGAATTAGAGGACCCAAGAAAATATGAAAGATATGGCGGACAGTCTCTCCATAATCAATCACATGGGGAATCATTTTTATCCCTGTTTTTAAATCGATTTAACGAAACCGCAATCTATTTGTTAGATGAGCCTGAGGCAGCGTTGTCTCCAGCTAGGCAATTATCATTTTTAAAAATAATACATGATTTAGTAGAAAACGAAAATTCACAGTTTATTATTGCAACACATTCTCCCATCCTACTTGGTTATCCAAATGCAGATATTCTGAGCTTTGATCATGGGAAAATTACTAGAGTTGATTACGAAAATACGGACCACTACCAAATTACTAAATACTTTTTACAAAACAGAGAAAAGTTTTTAAGTGATTTATTACGTGATGATGAGTGAAACTAAAAAACTCAGTTCACCTATGTGAAACTGAGTTTTTTGTTATTCCTGTTCTTTTAATTCTTTAGGTAATAAAAATAGTCCATTTTCATCAGCGTGAAGATCAGCAACTTTAAAAACAGCATCTAAATTTAGTGGTCCATATATATGCGGGAATACTTGCCCGAAGTTTTCAGTATCTTCATAGACGATTTTAGATTTTGTTTTCTCTTCATCGATGCATAATAATTTTAAATCAGTTGCACCTTTAAAGAATAAATTTGCAATTTCAACAGTTTGTTTGAGGGTTGAACAATGGATAAAGCCTTCTTTGTTTAAACTATCTGGTGAATATTCACCAGAATTTTTTGCATTTTGCCAGTCTTTGTTCCCAATAATATGTAAAATCATTTTGCTTCTCCTTTAATCATTACTCAAAGTATAATTTAATTTTTCTTTTCATGTCTTCTTTATTTTCTGCAAATTGTTTATGTCGATGTCCATTACCGCCAGATGTATGGGGAAATCCGTATAAAATTGAGTCCGAGTTTAAATAATCATTTGTTGTTAGATAGGTTAACACTTTTGAAACATTAACTCCTAACGGGATAATGAGGGGATCTTCTAGTCTTATGATTTCCTTCGCAAAGGTATGAACAATATACTTTTTAAATAAATCAGTTCTTAAAATATTTGGAGTTGAACCATTATAGTTTTTTCCTTTATAAAAAACAGGGTATTTAATTACGGATGTCGTTTGGACTAAATGACTTGCTGTACTAAAAAGTTCGCTAGTAGAATTTAATCCAAGATATTGATGTAATTCTAATTCGTCTAACATAGCAATTAAATTCTTTCGCATCGGTCCTTCAAAGCTAGAATTCTTTTTAACCTCATGTAAAATTTCTTCGTCATCTATCTCCTGATCCTTGAGCCTGATTACAGTAGAATAAGATTGTTTCATTTGATGTAAACCAGGTGTAATCCCTACAATGATGACTTTAGCTCGCTCATTAATGTACTCAAAAGGAGCATAATAAATTTCTAAATTTTTTTTTTCATCTTTATCTACTAGAAATTTTTCACTTTTTAAAGTACTAGTTTCAAGTGAAGGAGATAAAGAAGATATTAACTTTTTATATTGGTTAAATTTTGCGTTAGCTAAGATTGCCATACTTTCCCTCCGCCACAACCGTATTATAGTATATTGTATCGAAAGTCTACTTAGAAATCCAACGATCTTCGAGCTAGCCTTTCAAGTATAAAATAAGGTGTTTTTGATAAAACTGAATAGCTGAAAGCGAGCTTGAAATTGTATGAAAGGACTGGAAGATTAAGTGCATTATACAAATGAACAAAAAAAGCGTTTAAGAAAATTTAATTTACGTTCTTCCATTCTTCATACTGAAGGAAATTTAATAGAAAACTTTAACATTATTCAGAGAATCTTTCCTACCTCTGATTTAGTAAAAAGAGACTTGATAATACAAAATCAGAAGGCTGTACTTTGCTATTTGTCTAGTGTAGCCGATGAAGATAAAATAGCTCAATTTATTAATACGATCAGTTCATATACAGATGAAACAGAATTGTTTATAACGAATAATACTGTTCGTTCTAATCAAATCTTGGAAATTGAAACAGCAATACTGAATGGTAATAGTATTTTACTAGTAGAAGGCGATCCAGTAGGATTTGTTTATTCGACTGGAAAAGTTCTACAAAGACCGTATACGCCTCCTAGTATTGATAATTCTTTAAGAGGTACAAAGATATCCTTCGTTGAGACTGAACAAGCTAATATCGCTTTGCTTCGAAGATTTATTAAAAGTCGAGATTTTCAAATTAAGCAAGTTGAAATTGGGAATGAGAATAAATGCAAAGTATCAATGGCGTATATCGACGGGTTAGTGGATGAAGATTTACTAGCTGGTGTAGAAGAAACGATTTCAAAGATAAAACTTGATTCGATTATAAGTGCAAGCCATCTAGCACAATTGATTGAAAGGAACCCGTTTTCGCCTTTTCCGCAATATTTTACAACGGAAAGACCAGATGTTGCAGCTACGACATTACTGGAAGGAAAAGTAGTTTTAATTTTAGACCGATCCTCTGAGGTTATTATTTTACCGATAAATTTTGCCATATTTTTTAAAACGATTGATGATTATTCAGCAAGAGCGTGGGTGGCTTCATTTAACCGTATACTTAGAGTCGTTGCATTTTTTTTAACGATCTTTTTGCCAGGAATCTATATTGCCATTATTTCATTCAATTATGAGATTGTCCCTTTAAAATTACTACTATCAATTGGGGAATCCAGGGCAAAGGTTCCATTTGATCCTTTATTTGAAGCCATTGTAATGGAGATTACTTTAGAAATGTTAAGAGAAGCAGCGATTAGGCTACCTGCGCCTATTAGTACAACAGTTGGCATTGTAGGCGGGATTGTAATCGGCCAAGCAGCAGTACAAGCAGGAATTGTTAGTAATATTATGGTAATCGTCGTAGCTTTAACTGCTATTTCATCATTTATTATTCCAAACTATGAAATGGCATCAAGTTTACGGGTCATTCGATTTCCATTTATGATTATGGCTTCATTATTTGGATTAATCGGTTTAGTTGTAAGTACAATGGTTCTTATGATCCATGGATTGAGCTTATCTAGTTACAACAAACCATATACTTTACCGTTTTCCCCCCTCAATCGTGATGCATTTAAAGATACAATTATAAGAATACCTTTAAAATATCTTTGGAAAAAACAAGATAAACGAAATGAAGAATGAATAGGTTAGAAGGGATTCTTTCATGATAATTACGAAGTCAAAAATTACACAATTTCAATTTGTTTTAATGATTTTTGGTATTCAAGTAGGGATTGGAATGTTGTCACTTCCTAGCGAACTAGCTCTTAAAGGAGGGACAAGTAGTTGGATTGCCATTCTTTTTGGGGGGATCATTTCTACTGTAATAAGCATTATATTTGTTAAATTAAGAGAGAAGGCTCCCAATTTAAACTACATCGGTTTTTTTACGTTTTATCTAGGAAAAATTTTTGGATCTATTGTAGTTTTGTTACAAGCAATTTATTTCCTATATGCAGGGTATCTCGTATTAGTTCGAGCGATTTTATATACTCAAGGCTACGTACTTCAAGAAACAAAAAGTTCTATTTTATTATTGTTATTTCTATTTCCAACTTACCAGCTGATCAGGGGGGGAGTTCATTTAATAGCTAAATATATAGAGGCCATTTTTCCAATTGCTGTTTTTACCTTATTCATGCTGCTATTCACACTTAAAGACGCTGATCTAAATTTTATTTTACCAATTGTAAAGAATGGTTGGATGCCAATTTTTAAAACAATTCCATTAACGACGACCTCATTTCTAGGGATTGAATTAACGCTAGTTTTTTATCCATATTTAAAATCAAAGGAAAAGGCGATCAAAGGCGTTATTATTGGAAATGCTTTAACAACTTTTACCTACGTTTTTGTCACAATGATTTGTTTTGTTATTTATAGTCCTTATGAAATCAAAAAAATATATGAGCCCGTTATCGATATTTTAAGTGTAGTAGAATTCCAATATGTTGAGAGATTAGATTTCATTTTATTCTCATTATTTTTAATGATTATTTCAAAAACATGGGTTACGTATATTTGGGCTAGTATGAATGGGTTATCAGAGTTATTTAAATTTAGACTATCACCTATTATCATTATTATTCTTTTTATCATCATTACCATCCTTACATTTATTCAAGTTCCGACCTTTACAAATACAGCTAATCATTTACATATTGTGATGATTTCTGGATTATCCATCACGATCGGTATCCCTATACTGTTATTGGTCAGTGGTTTAATAAAAAATAGGTTAAGTAAGGTGAAAATCAATTGAAATATTTTCAAGTATGTTTGCTTAGTATTTTTTTAGTAATCGGTGTTTCAGGTTGCAAAGGGAAGGTTAACATAGAAGATGTCACTTTGGCGATGATTGTAGGAATCGATGTAAACGATGAAAATAAAGTAGAAATTTATATGGCAAGCCCGATTTTTAGTGGAGAAACAAAAGCGAAAACGAATTATTTTAATGTTCAAACCTTATCACTTAAAGAATCTAGAAATTATTTTGATACACGTGCTAGTGGAGTAACTGGTGGAGGTAAAATTCAAGCAATCTTAATTGGGTCAAAAGTACTTGAACATAAAAATTGGTTTTCAATAATGGATATGTTTTTTCGGGATCCAAAGTTTCGATTAAATGCAGATCTTATTTTTGTAGACGGTCCACTTTCCGATGTTTTTAATTTAAAAGCAAAGGATAAACCAGAGTTACCAATCTATATTCCTCAATTATTAGAAACCGCTGATTATCGAAATGTTGCTTTTAGAACATCTGTACGAATGTTTCATCAAATGTATTATGAAATGGGAATTACACCTTTTGCACCTGAACTGGCAGTACAAGGAGATCATTTAGTAGTAAATGGGACAGCTTTATTAACTAACAATAATTTGTATAATCGTACCTTATCAATGAATGAAACACAGCTGTTAAAAATTTTAAAAGATCATTTAGCAGGGCAATTAGTTATTGCGATGGAACTTAAAAAATTTAAAAAAGATGAAGATGATATTTTTACTAATGTAGAAACTAGTTTTTACATTAAAGATGTAAAGCGGAAAATCGATAAAAAATATTCTAATGGACGATATAGTTTTAATGTAAACTTGACTTTGCCGATAATGTTTACAGAATCCCCAATAAAATTGACGAATTCATCTGAAAAAACATTAAAAAATGCAGTACAAAAAAAATTAGAAAAAGATTTAAATGATTTAGTCCAATCTTTTCAGAAAGATAAAGTAGATCCAGTTGGATTTGGCATACTTGCTCATTCATTTCAATACTCTGATTGGGAAAAACATGAGAAACACTGGCTTGATACATATCAAAAATCGAATATAAAAGTAAAAGTTAAAATTATCGTTATAGATAAAGGGATAATGATGTAAACAAGAAAAAACCCACCAATTGGTGGGTTTTTTAGTTTATGCGGCTGCTTTTTCAATCGCTATCTCTTTTCTTTGTTTGCGATCATGCAATAAATAGTAAATGACAGTCGTTGATAATACAACAATTGCAGTGATTACGTACATAATATGGAAAGATGTTTTGGCCGTTACGATTCCGAGGACGTAAGAGCCAATTCCCATACCAATATCAAAAAACATAAAAAATGTCGCTGTTGCCATTCCTTTTTTAGCAGGAGCAGCAGTATTAATCGCTAAAGTTTGAAAACTAGGTACGATTGAGCCATAGCCTAGACCGATTAATGCAGCGGAAAATAAAAAGATTGTTGGTACCGTTGAAAAGCTCAAGACAACTAGACCAATTGAAAATAAAATGATCCCAGGGTAAACGATTATGTTCGCTCCTTTACGATCAAATAGTTTACCAGTGAAAGGTCTTGATCCTAAAATGAAAACTGCATAAACAATAAAAAAGAAACTAGCAACATCTACAAAACCTAAATTCTTTGCGTATAAAGTGATAAATGAAATGATACCACTGTAACCAAAAGAGATGATTGCTGCAGTAATTGAGATTGGTAATGCTGAACGCTCAATTAATTGTGATGGTTCCATTCGAGTTTTTGCTTTTAATGTTTGTTTTGGAATCGCAATGAATAGACCGAAAATCAGTGATAGAATTGCGAAGAAACCAGAAACAAAAAACAACATATGGAAGGTGAAATGATTCATTAAATTGATACCAAGAAAAGGACCAAAAACCATGGCAAGGATCATGGATGAACTATAATAACTCATACCTTCTCCTCTACGTGTTGCAGGAACTATTTCAGCAACAATCGTACCGGTTGCTGTTGTGCCTAGACCAAAAGCAATCCCTTGTGCAAAACGCAATAACAGTAATAATGTAAAATTATTTATAAAAGGATATAAAAATGTTGTCAATGTAAAGAAAACTAATGAGATGATTAGTATTTTTCTGCGACCTATTGTATCAAGCCAAATTCCAGCAAAAGGACGAATGGCAACTGAAGCGATCAGAAACGATGTTACAACTAGACCAACTTTACTATCTTCTTGACCTAAATTATCAATCACAAAAATCGGCAATGTTGCCATCAATGTATAAAATACTAAAAACACAAAAAATCCACTTAAGTTAACACTTAGAAAATCCTTTGTCCATAAACGCTCGTTTTTCAAGCTTATTCCCCCTGTTTAGTAACCTCTGTCGATGTCATATTGTTCATCATTTTTTGAAAAACTTGAAGTGCAATAGTAAGCTCTTCATCGGGTATATCTTTAATAACATCATTTTCAAATGAAATAATTTGTTCTTTCCAACGATCAAATTGATTTAGAGCTTTATCAGTTAAATGAATCATTTTTTCTCTTTTGTCCGTACCTTCTTTGCGAACAATTAAGTCTAAAGTTTCCATTCTACATAGCGTTCGCGTCAATGTTGGTGGCTCAATATTCAAATTCGAACAGATTGTACGTTGAGTACAAGGTCCATGTAAATAAATATAATGAATAACGGACCATTGTGCCAAATACAATCCAGTAGGAACGAGATGCTCATTAAATGATTTCGAAAACTGACGTGTCGTTTGATTTAATAAAAAAAAGAAAGACTGCTTTTTGTGCATGAAAAAGTCTCCTCGATAAAATTAGTTAGCTAGCTAAATAAAATAGTTGTCTAGCTAATTATATTTAAACAAATTGTGAATGTCCAGCAAATTAATTTATTTAGTATAAATTGCGCATAAGAGTAAATATTAAATATAGAAAAATTTTACAAACAGTTAGGACGGTATTGGAGATGGCAGAAGCAATACATTCAGCAAGTGGAAAATCTCATAAAATGAAGATACTACAAAGAACAATCGCTATGCTAGTAGGTGCTTTGCTTGTAGCAACTGGACTTGAAATTTTCTTAGTACCAAATGATGTTATTGATGGTGGAATAACAGGCATTTCGATTATGATTTCCCATCTTACAGGACTTCCTCTAGGGGTATTTTTATTTGTACTAAACCTACCTTTTTTTTATTTAGGCTATAAGCAAATTGGGAAAACATTTGCAATTTCCACCATTCTTGGCATCACTGTACTTTCCTATTTAACAAGTATGTTTCATCATATCCCTGCTTTTACAGAAGATATATTACTTGCAACGATCTTTGGAGGGATGGTTTTAGGGGTTGGAGTAGGATTAGCCATACGATTTGGTGGAGCACTAGACGGTATTGAGATTCTAGCGATTATTATTAATAGTAAGATTCCTTTTTCCGTTGGTGAAATTATAATGGTTTTCAACTTATTTATTTTAGGAGCTGCTGGATTCATTTTTTCTTGGGATCGAGCAATGTACTCAATTATTGCGTATTTAGTCGCATTTAAAACAATTGATATCGTTGTTGAAGGATTAGAACAATCAAAATCAGCATGGATCATTAGTGATAAAAGTGATGATATTGGAGAAGCAATTCTTTTTAGAATGGGCCGTGGTGTTACATATATAAATGGAAAAGGTGCATACTCAGGTGAAACGACAAAGGTTATTTATTGTGTTATCACTCGATTAGAAGAAGCTGAATTAAAAACAATTGTTGATGACATTGATCCAACTGCCTTTTTAGCAATTTCAGATATAGCAGAAGTACGTGGCGGAAGATTTAAAAAGAAAAATGTACATTAGGATCATACTCATCAAGAGTACTGAAATAGGGAAGAAGGTTCAGCATCGTTGGACCTTCTTTCCTTTTATTCTTTTGCTATTTGCTGTATTATTTAATTGATAACTGAAAATTTAGAAAACTATATAATTGTAGATAAACTCATTATTTGATAGATTAAAAGGCTAAAAAGGAGGGAGAAGCTAGATGGAAAAGTTCGATGTGATTGTTGTTGGAGCGGGATTAGCTGGTTTAGTAGCAACTGCTGAGATGGCAGATGCTGGGAAAAGTGTACTGTTATTAGATCAGGAACCGAAAGCATCAATAGGTGGCCAAGCTTGGTGGTCATTTGGCGGGTTATTTTTAGTCGATACTCCTGAGCAACGTAGATTAGGAATTAAGGATTCGAAGGAATTAGCTTGGCAGGATTGGCTTGGAACAGCAGGGTTTGATCGAGAAGATGACGAGGATTATTGGGGAAAGAAATGGGCAGAGGCATATGTTGAGTTTGCATCTGGTGAGAAGAGGCAATGGCTTTATGATATGGGAGTGAGATTTTTTCCAATCGTCGGTTGGGCTGAACGTGGTGGCTATCTTGCAGAAGGACATGGGAATTCAGTGCCTCGATTTCACGTAGTATGGGGTACGGGTCCAGGAATTGTTGCTCCTTTCGAGCGAAGAGTTCGCGAGCATATGAAAAAAGGTTTAGTAGAATTTAGGTCCCGTCATCGGGTAGATCAACTACTAACAAAAGATGGAGCTGTAGTAGGAGTAAGTGGATCATTATTAGAGCCAAGTAAATCAGAACGAGGAGAAGATAGCTCTCGTGAAGTGATTGGTCACTTTCAATATGGGTCAAAGGCCGTTTTAGTATCAACTGGCGGTATTGGAGCGAACTTTGATTTAATCCGTCAAAATTGGCCAAGTCGACTAGGTACCCCTCCAAAAAGGATGATATCTGGAGTTCCGGCACATGTTGATGGTCGAATGCTTGCTATAACTGAAAATGCTGGTGGTCGAATTGTTAATCGTGATCGAATGTGGCATTATACTGAAGGCATAAAAAATTGGAATCCGGTATGGAGCAATCATGGAATCCGTATTCTACCTGGACCATCATCAATTTGGTTAGATGCACGTGGACAACGCTTTGGTGCACCAAATTTTCCTGGTTTTGATACTTTAGGTACATTACAAGCCATTCAACAAACTGGATATGATTACTCTTGGTTTATATTAACGAAAAAAATTATTCAAAAAGAGTTTGCACTTTCTGGTTCGGAACAAAATCCTGATTTAACTGGAAAAAGCATAAAACAAGTGATGAAAAGGGCAACATCAGGCATACCGGCACCTGTAAAAGCTTTTATGGAAAAAGGAGAGGACTTTATCGTTGCAGACTCGTTAAAAGAGCTTGTAGAAGGGATGAATAAGATAACCGGGGAAAATTTACTAAACTATGATGTAATCGAACGTCAACTGATCGCACGTGATCGTGAAATGGATAATAAATTTACAAAAGACTTACAAATCACTGCCTTAAGAGGAGCACGTAATTATATCGGTGATAAATTAATTCGTGTTGCATCTCCTCATAAAATTTTAGACCGAAAAAATGGTCCGTTAATTGCTGTTCGTTTAAATATTGTAAGTCGTAAAACACTTGGGGGACTTCAAACAAATTTAGATGGTAATGTATTAAATTCTTCAGGTAATGCAATTGCTGGACTATATGCAGCAGGTGAGGTTGCTGGATTTGGAGGCGGCGGTGTACACGGTTATCGTGCAATGGAAGGAACATTTTTAGGTGGTTGCTTATTTTCAGGTAGACAAGCAGGAAGAGCGATTAGTAGAGATTTAGAATAAAATCGTAATCTTCTATATTAAATAACTTTGTCGACTAAACTTGGGCAAATTCGTTCATTCGAATTTGTCCTTTTTTGCATTGGATTTGCCCTACATTATTTCTTATTCTAAATAACCGTATAGCTTGTTCTATCATAGGGTACGAATAAAAAGGGTACTAGAAACTCCGACAAGCTATTTATATTAGAAAAGGAGTGAATGTGTATGGATAAAATGAAGAATACAGTCAGTTCCGGCACCCATGCTGGAATGACCAAAAAAACAGTTGGGCAGTTTTTGTTTGATTGCTTGAAGCTAGAAGGCATTACAGAAATTTTCGGCGTCGCAGGGGACTATAATTTTTCACTACTTGATACGTTGGAACGATATAAAGGAATACAGTTTATAGAAGGAAGAAATGAACTAAACGCGGGTTATGCTTCAGATGGTTACGCAAGAATCAATGGAATCGCAGCTCTTATTACTACGTTTGGAGTTGGGGAATTGAATGCATGCAATCCGATAGCTGGAGCATTTAGTGAACATGTTCCGATCATTCACATTGTTGGTTCCCCGAAAGAAAAAGATCAAAAAGAACACAAGCTGATGCACCATACTCTAATGGATGGGGATTTTAATGTATTCAAAAATATGTATAAACATATTACTGTCTATCATGCAGTCCTCACACCTGAAAATGCCATGATTGAAATTCCAGCCGCTATTCGCATTGCCAAAGAAAAGAAACAGCCAGTTTACCTAGTTGTAGCGGATGATGTAGTGGATCAGCCGATTTTGGATCGCTTAGAGCCAATACCACAACTAAAAACATCAAACTTAAAATCACTTCAGGCTGCAACAAATCATGTACGTCAGCTGTTAGATTGTGCAAAGCGGCCAGTAATCCTAGTTGATGTAAAGACGATACGTTTTGGCCTTCAGGAAGCAGTTTGGCAGCTGGCAGACGATATGAATATACCAGTTGCGTCGCTGATGTTTGGTAAAGGAGCATTCGATGAAACCCACCCTAATTATATCGGAATGTACTTAGGCTCGTTTGGATGTTCTGAAGTTCAAAGTACGGTAGAAAATGCAGACTGTATCATTACGATTGGATTGGTATTTGCAGACACCAATACAGCGAATTTCACTGCAAAACTAAATTCAATGATGACCATTAATATCCAATCGGATCATGTTAAAATTGCTGAAGCAGTTTATCCGAATATTTTTGCAAAAGACATGCTTCAAGCAATACAAAATGTGGGTTATAAAGGACAAGGATTACTTAAAAAAGTGTCATTTCCATACGATCAATACAATGTGAGTCGTGATGAAGCACTAAAGGCAGCCGGCTATTATCCACTTTTTCAACGTATGCTGAAAAAAGACGACATTGTGATCGTTGAGATCGGTACATTCTACAATGGCATGGCGGAGGTTAGACTGCAAAGCAATATTACCTATATTGGACAAGGAGGCTGGGGCTCCATCGGATACGCCACCCCTTCGACGTTCGGTGCATGTATCGCAGCCCCAAAACGGCGGGTGATGTTATTTACAGGTGATGGCTCACTACAGCTAACTGCACAAGAAATCAGTTCTATGCTTTATTACGGCTGTAAACCGATCATTTTCGTCTTAAACAATGACGGTTATACAATCGAAAAATACTTAAATGTAAAAACCAAAAATCAAACATACAATAAAATCCCTAGGTGGTCTTACACAAAGCTTGCTGATGCCTTTGGAGGCAATGCATTTACTGCTATTGTTCGTACCCATGGAGAACTTGAACAAGCAATAAATCAAGCTGAAATCGAATGTTCAAAAAGGCTCTGTATGATTGAAATGATCGTAAAAGATCCATTGGACGCACCAGAAAATTTGAAAAAGATGTATAAGTATTTGGAGAAACAGGCAAAGCAACGTAGTCAAGAGTAGTCAGTAGAAATAAAAAAGTTGGAATCAGCTATACAGATGATTCCAACTTTTTTCATGTTAATTGCTATATATAAATTTATGAGATCATTAAACCGAGTGATGGTGTTTCCTGAAATTTAATTTGATTTTTTCGCTTGACTTGAAATCCATTTCATAAATTAGATTGAAAGTAAGCAGATTTATAACGAGGGAGAAAAAAGATGAACAATCTATTGTCTACCATTACGGGGGGATTGGAAATCTGTGCTAGAACCCAAAATATACCCTTTGAAGATTTGTTTTTAATGAATAAAAGATTATATAGTATAAGCAATAAACTATTAATGCATAAAATTCCTTGATAAGTCATATGTGTTGGAGGTGTGTGATGGCAAATATTAACGATATTGCAAGATTAGCAGGTGTATCTGTCTCTACTGTTTCTAGAGTTCTAAATAATTATAAGTATGTTGCTAGTGATAAACGAGAGGCAGTTTTGAAAGTTATTGAAGAAATGAATTATACACCAAATAAAAATGCAATTGATTTAATACGAGGGGAAACAAGGACAATCGGTGTTATTCTCCCATATAACAACAATCCAGCATTTGATCAACTATTAAACGGTATACTGAACAAGGCTTTAGAGAAGGATTTTTTAATAACGGTACTTCCTTCAAATTATCATAAAGAAAAAGAAATAGAGTATTTGCAAAAATTAAAAAGCAAGTTGTATGATGGCATCATTATCACGTCACGAGCAAACGATTGGGAAACAATCATTCCGTTTAGCGAATATGGTCCAATCGTAGCTTGTGAATATACGCAACACAAGGAAATCGGTTGTTCCTATATGGACCGCTATTCTTCTTATGTAGATGCCTTTCAGTTATTAAAGAACAAAGGGCATGATGTGGTCGCATTCACAACTGCTAGGCTCAAAAGCAATAGCACAAAGCAAATAATTGATGCTTATATTGAAATATTTGGTGGACTTCAACCTGAATATCATCTTTCAGAATGTCATTGTTTAGAAGACGGATATGAAGCAGCAAAGAAATTCCTGCATTTACAAAAAAAGCCAACTGCTATCTATGCAAATGGAGATGAAGTGGCTGGTGGAATCTATTTATACGCAAAATCGCAACAATTGAAAATCCCGACTGATTTAGCCATTATTGGTCAAGAAAATCAACCAATTGGTGTCGGTATGGGAATTTCTACAGTAGATCACCAATTAACGAAAGTCGGCGAACAAGCTTGTAGTCTTGTAATAAAGAAATCTAGAGAAAAAGTAAAAATACCTTATCGCATTGTCGAAAGAGATTCCGTTTAATAAACAAAGATAAAAAATAGAGAAAAATGTGGGGAAAGAAAATGAGTAAAAAATTTATTGTTTTTGACATTGATGGAACATTACTAACGACTGAAATGAAATTTTTAGACAGTACGAAACAAGCTTTGGTTTCTCTTAAAGAAAATGGACATGAAATCGTCATCGCGACAGGAAGAGACTACACTTCTGCAATATCCATCATCGACGAACTAGAAATTGATACTTATGTTTTATGCAATGGATCTGTAGGATTTGTCCGTCATGAAATTGCTCATGAGGAACTATTTTCTAAAGAATCAATTATGAAACTAATTGAAATAGCGATGGAAAACAATGACCAGATTGTGTTTCAAACTATGAACGGGGTAAAAAGACATTTTGAGGAACCTGGAGAGTCATTAACAAAAGCTTATGAAAGTCTAGGATTGATGATCCCAGACTTTGATGAATTGTATTGGAAAGAAAATTCGATTATTCAGGCGATGCTTTTTTGCAACAAAGAAGATCTCCACAAATATGATATAAACGAATTCCGATATGTTAGTTGGCATCAATTTGGCTCAGATGTCATCCCTAAAGAAGGTTCAAAAGCTAAGACAATTTTGAAAATTGCTAAAGAAAATGGATTTAAGCAAGAAGATATCGTCTTCTTCGGTGACGGAATGAACGACATAGAACTAATGGAACTTTCAGGAATCGGTGTTGCAATGGGAAATGCTGAAACGGTGGTTAAAGAGAAAGCAAATTTAATCACAGATAGTTGTAATGAAGATGGAATTTACAATGCACTTAAGAAAATGTTATTAATTTAAGATGGAAACGAAATAGATCAATCTAAAAAAGCGCTCCCTTTGTGAGATCGGAGTTTTTTGTACTTTGTGTACACACTGAAATATCATAATGTATGATAATTTTTGGAATATCGAATAATAAGCTTCAGTTGACTCTTTATCTGGAGGACAAAAATGAAGCGTACAATTAAACTAATTGGAATATGTTTGCTTTTATTGATCATAGTTGGTGTTGGATCGATCTTTCTATCCCCAAGACCTGTAACTTGGTTTTTGAAGAAGTCATTTGCTGGTGGGATGGAAGTAGAGGCAGCTGATTATGGGATAGCAAAACAAAAAACAACAATGGAAACTAATATCGAGTATTCATCAAAATATAGAAGCAGTACATTTGATTTGATTAAGTATAAAGGTGACTTGAAATACATTCCAACGATCTTTTGGATTCATGGTGGCGCATTTGTAGCAGGAGATAAAGAGGATGTTCGGAAATATGCAACATATATAGCGAGTCATGGGTATAATGTAGTGAATATAAATTATCCTTTAGCTCCAAGTGTTGCTTATCCAATACCTTTACAACAAATTGATCAAGCTTACAAATTTGTCAAAAAAAATGCTGGTAAATATGGACTGGATTTAAACAATATTTATATAGCTGGCGATTCAGCGGGAGCTCAGCTTACAGCACAATTTGTAAGCATTCAAATGAATAAACACTATTCAGATACAGCTAAAATAGCTCAAAGCGTTAATCCAAATACAATTCGTGGTGCGATTCTTCTTTGTGGCCCTTATGATATGAAAGAAGCTAAGGCAAACGCTTCATCAAAATTGACTAAATTTGTATTTAAGCGAGTGGGCTGGGCCTATTTTGGAAAATACAATTGGGAAGATGAAAAGGTGACAAAAGAAACATCCCTTTTAAGAAATGTACCAGAAAAATTTGTTTCAACATTTATAACTGACGGTAATACAGGGTCCTTTGAATCACAAGGTAAAAAATTTGCAGCTTTACTAGAAAAAAGAACAGGTGTTAAACAAGTCTTTTATCGTAAATCATATGGCACACTAGGTCACGAATACCAGTTCCAAATGAACACGAAGGCTGCACAAAATACATTTAATGAATTACTCAATTTCTTAAATGGTACGAAAGTTTCTCAATAAAAAAGCAATCTTATAGACGATATTCATTTTTTATCGTGGATTGAATAAAAAAATAAATTACATCTTAAAGTGAAGAGAATTCGAATTTTGAATTCTCTTTTTATCGTGGTCAAAGTAAATAAAAAAGGATAATTAAACAACTTTCCTAAATTTTTTTGTTGTATTTCGTCGAAAATCCCTTAGAAGTTGATTTAATAGCGGATAAATAACCCAATTGACCGAATGTTCAGAATAATAAATAATAAAAGTGATTTTTGTTTCTGAATTTTAGGAGGTAGAAAATGGGAAAACATATTTCTAGAAGTAAGCTTGCCAAAAGGATTTCTGTGTTAGCATTGTCATCTAGCTTTATTCTTGGATCTTTAAGTTATGTATCAATTTCTTCAAAAGCTGCAACATACTCTAAAGTAGATAAGTTGCTGGCAAATTTATCATCAGCCGAGAGGGCAGCACTACATCAGTTTACAACGAGTAATGAGACTGGTTTGCAAGTTAATCGAGATATTGATTTAGATGCTACAACACAAACGAGCGTTATTGTTGAATTTAATAATAAACCAGCAAAAGTTGCGCAACTAGAATCAGCAATAAATGGTAAACAGCTCACAAAGACAGAAGCATCAAACCTTGTTGATCAAGACCATGCAACTTTTTCAAAGGATTTAGGACAAGTATTATCAGAAGGTAATAATAGGAAAGTAAACTATAAAGTAAACCGTTCATTTAAGCATGCTTTTAATGGTGTTTCAATGAGTCTACCAGCAAATCAAATTAAAAACCTTTTAAAATCAAATGCTGTTAAAGCAGTTTGGAGTAATGAAGAAATTCATGCTGAAATCGAAAACAATCAAGAAGAAATACAAACTGGGGGATCAAGTAATCAATCAGCTCTTTCGTTTTTAGGGGTAGACAAGCTCCATCAGGAAGGTATTACTGGAAAAGGGGTTAAAGTAGGAGTTATTGATACTGGTATCGACTATAATCATCCAGATTTAAAGGATGTATATAAGGGTGGATACGATTTTATCGATAATGACAATGATCCGATGGAAACTACATATGAAGACTGGAAAAAGTCTGGATTTGCTGAGTTTTTCTGGGCAACAGGCGCACCATACTATACTGAACATGGTACACACGTCGCAGGAATCATTGCTGGACAAGGAAAAAATGACGGGGATATTAAAATGAAGGGAATTGCTCCAGATGTCGAGTTACATGCTTATCGTGTATTGGGACATTACGGTTCGGGTACAGATTCTAGTGTTATAGCAGGGATTGATCAAGCTGTTGCCGATGGGATGGACGTCATTAATCTTTCATTAGGTGCAGGGATTAATAATCCACTATATTCTACGAGTATAGCGATTAACCAAGCAGTATTAAGTGGAGTTACAGCAATAATTGCTGCTGGAAACAGCGGAAATGATATGTATACATTAGGTTCTCCAGGTACTGCAGCACTGGCTTTGACAGTAGGAGCAAGTAATGAACCAAATAATTTACATACATATAAGAGTGTACTTCAATCAGGTACAGAAACAACTTCTGCTGACTTGCAAGAAATGGCGAAAGGTTACACAGATCATGTTGAGCAATTGAATGGCCAATCCTATTCAATAATTGATGTTGGGTATGGCGGATCAACTGACTATAAAAATAAAGATGTAAAAGGGAAAGTTGTATTAATAAGTCGTGGGAACAATATTACTTTGGCAGATAAAGTAAAATATGCAAAATTAAATGGTGCACAAGCAGCGCTACTTTTCAATAATAATCCAGATGAAGGTCTTATACCGTCTTATTTAGGTGAAGGATTAGAATATATTCCTACATTCACGTTAACAAATGCGCAAGGCCTAGCTTTGAAATCAAAAGTTAATACAGCAAGTACGTTTACTTTTAATGAACTTGGAGAAATTCAAACAAAAGCAGACGAGTTAGCGGATTTTAGTTCACGTGGACCAGCTCGTGTGACATACGATATTAAGCCAGAAATTACTGCTCCAGGTGTTGGTGTTTTCTCTACTGTGCCAGCTTATATGATTAATAAAAATAAGCCAAACGATTATGAATACGCTTATGAACGACTTTCGGGTACATCTATGGCAACGCCAAATGTTGCAGGTATGGCTGCACTTTTACTCCAAGCAAAATCAAGTTTAAAACCGAGTGATGTCAAGTCAATCCTAATGAATACTGCTACTCCTTTAAGTAGGGATTATAGTGTTTTTGAATCAGGAGCAGGTAGAGTAGATATATATAAAGCAGTGCATTCATCGATTGAAATGAAAGTTCAAAATGAAACACCTATTTTAAAAAATGGGAAAGAAAAGAAAATAAAAGATGAAACAGGTGCATTAAGCTTTGGTTCAGTCGATCTAAGTGCTGATGTAAATGAAGAGCGTAAAGTTGTTCTTAAAAATTCTGGAAATGAAACAAAAACATTTGATGTAGCAGTTAAATATCAAACAGGTTTACGTGGATCTAAAGATGTTGATAAAAACGGAGTAAAAATTTCAATTTTACCGACTATTAAACTAGCTGCTAATTCTCAAAAAAATATGAATGCTTCAATCTTTATACCAAAAACAGCTGAAAAAGGTAATTATGAAGGGTATATCGTTTACACAAATCAAAATGATCCGAGAGAAACATATAAAATTCCTTTTGGTGTACACGTTGTTGAAGAAGGAATAGGCGTTTTTGAAACATCATCACTTGGCTTATCAGAAGACCGCTATAGAGATGGATATACAAGTCCTAACACGATTAAGACAATAACTGCTCAAGTTCAAATGAAATCAAATGTTAGAAATATTGATTTCATATTGGAAGATGGAAAGACGAGTCAGGAAATAGGGTATCTTGGTGCAGTGAATGGATTTAGTTTAAATGAAGGTGATTTAGTTAATTTGAATCTCTTTAATGGTACGTATTACCCGTTTGATAACGCATCCCCTAACGGTATTAGTACATCCCGTGTTGTGGCAGATGATGGTTTTTACAAGATCAAACTCCTTGCGACAACTGATACTGGTAAACAGTTCACAGCATATCGTGATTTAGTAATTGATAATAGAAAGCCTAAATATACGATCGATGGACCAGTAGGAGATATCATTGAATACGAGGAAGGTCAAAAATCAGTTACCATTACCGGTTCAGTATTTGATCAAGATATTGAAGGGCATAAAGCAGCAGGTATGAAGATTGATCAGTCTGCAAACAAAGTCTATGATTTAGCAAAAGGAGAACAGCCAGTAGAAATACCTGTTGATAAAAATGGCACATTCAAATATGACGTACCTATTGGAAGTGGAGTAAAGGTTGTTAAATTAGTTGTAGTTGATCCTGCAGGAAATGGTAGTGTTGCACCTAAGACAATTAAAATCGTAAAAAAAGGTACACCATACTTGACTGCAATTGTGGATAAAGAGACTGCAAAACCGGGTGATGTAGTAAATGTGAAAGTCGTATTAAAGAACGCTGTCGATTTTAAAAAAGGTACTGTAGACATAGGTGCATCTTCAGATTTCTTAAATATCGAAAACGTTGGATTACACCCAGATTCTAGTAAACTAGGAGAAATTAAATTTACCAACACTTCAGCAAATATTGTAACTGTAGAAACTGCTGATAGTAATACGCAAACTCTTAATGGGGATATTCCTTTAGTGGAAGCTACTTTTAAAGTAAAAGATTATAATTTTGAAATAAGACCAGATTGTTCTGGTATATTTACATTTGGTTCATATGTTAACAGATCAGGTAAAACGAATTCTCTGATTACAAATTCACCATATGTTGATTTAGTTCCTACTTATTCGAAAATCAAATCTCTTTTATATGCTGAAGGTTTATTAACTAGTGGTGGGGCGTTTGATAGTAGAAGGGATTACAGTAAAGTTGGTGCAGATGTATTAATACAAGATGCCAAAGGAAATCGATATAATCAAATCTTTAATCAGTTTGGAAAAATTGAAGCTTCACATTTAGCACTTACTGATCAACCACTCCAAATGACTATAAAACTTCCAGGACATTTTAGAAGTCATTATAATTTCAAAATTGGTATGCTAAATGAAAAAGGTGAATTGATCGGTCAATTTAAAAAAATCGATCTACCTTTACTACTTGGTGGAGATGTAAACGGTGACGATGTAATTGACGTATTGGATGCATTATTTATTCAAACATATTGGGGAACAAACAAACGAAGTGCAGATATTAATATAGATGGAAACGTTGATGTAAAAGACCTTGCATTCGTAGAAAAGAACTATTTAATGCAAAATCCTTCTGTTGAAAATGCGCCAAAACCAAAAAGTAAATATAAAATGAAGACTTTAGAGATTGTAAAGAGTGAGTTAGGATTATAATCTACTAGTCTTGAAAATTATAAAAACCGATTTCCTTCTATTAAGGAAATCGGCTTTTTATCTAACTTAAACTGTAAATAAAATTAATATACACCAACTGCATCAAATGCTTTATTAACAGTCGTTACTTCAGCAGAGCCTGCACCGTATAGGTCAGCAGCAGATTGTGCAAGTGCTGCACGAGCTTGACTAAATGTTGCTGAAGAAGTTAAGTAAACAGTATTTGCGCGATAGAAAATTTTCGCTAATTTATCATTACCGATGCCTGTAACAGATACACCGTAATGAGTTCCACCTACAGCAATTAAGTAAGCAGCTTTATTGATGATACCGCTATTTGTATGAACGCCTCCATTATCACTAGTCCCAGTGTAACGTTTTGAGTAGTGATCTGGATCGCCATATTTAGCTGGATTACTCATTGAACGAAGTGAGTCACCAGCAACATTTGGTGTGTAGATATCTTCACCAATCTCGTAATCTGGATTGTTATTAGTATAGAACTCAATAACAGTTCCAAAAATATCCGAAATAGCTTCGTTTAATGCACCAGACTCATTTTGATAGATTAAGTTCGAACTTCTTTCTGTAACAGCGTGAGTTAACTCATGCGCTACTACGTCAAGTCCACCCGATAAGTAAGTGAATGTTGTTCCATCACCATCACCATAAACCATTTGTGAACCGTTCCAGAATGCATTGTTATAGTTGCGGCTATAATGGACAGTTGATTTTAAAGCAGCACCTTTATTATCATATGAATTGCGTCCAAACACAGTTTTATAATAGTCAAATGTTTTTCCAGCATAATAATGAGCATCAACTGCTGCAGCTTCAGCTGTACTATTTAGAAGTGTGTCAGCACTTGACAAAAGCGTACCTGGTAGGCTTGTACGATTACTTGCATTATATGTGAAAATACCATTTCCTCTAGTATTGTCTTGTAAATAATATGTTGAACCAGATTGAGTCATATTAAAGGTTTTTGTATCACCAAGTACACCTTTACCTGTTGCAGTTACGTTTGTCCCAGTAACAGTAGGTTTGCTAGCAGCTGAATCAATACTATTATAGCTATTTAAAATTTTACCAGTTGAGGCTTCGATGAAATAATTATAGTTTCCAGGTTTTGGAGAAAGGAAGTTTAAGTTTACTAGATAAGCATACGTTGCATCATCACCATTTGTATAAACTACTAGTTGAGCTGTTGGGTCTTTTTCATAGTCAGGAGTATATCCTAGGTCTGCTTCTGCGATTTTGATTGATTTATTAGCGTTAACTTTTTTAGTCGATTTTAGCCCTTTTTTAGTATCTAAGTTTGGAATTACAGTACCAGAGAAAACAGTTAGCTCTCCATTATCTCCAACTACTGCCGTTTGAGTTGAACCCCATACAGGAACACCGTTATAAACTTGTTGCAAGTGAAGTGAAGTACCGTAAATATCTTTTTTACTAGACTCAACAATGAATGAATCTTTTGCAGACTTCGAACCAAGTTTGAACTTGTCCTTATTAGAGTTTACATAAGCTTTTACAACATCTTCAGCATTTTTAGATGATGGTTTTGTCAGATGGCCAGAAATGAATTCAGGAGATCCCACTGATTTGTTGTACTTGTAATTCGACATTACATTTTTTGGTGCAGCATATGTATTAGTTACTGCTAAACTACTTGCCGCCAATCCTACAGATAATCCAACCGCTAAAACTTTTTTGTTCATTAAAAATTCCTCCCCTTGGTTAACAATGTGGTATTGAGGAATTCATCGTATCACCTGAAAAACTGGTTTATCAAACTACAAAAATCGACAATTCTTGCGTTTTATGATGTAAAAATAAGCGGAAATATCGAGGTAAAAATAATTCAGAATCTTTAAAATAGTTAAAAAGAATCATTTTAAGTTAAAAACTGGTAAATAAAAAATCGAATTTTATTAAGAATATGTATATTTTTGGTTAAAATTAACTCGAGAAAACGATGTATAAAGAGAGAAAAAGTATGAAAATAATTATTTGTGAATAATTATTTCTTATTTAAATTAGAAGATAAAATAAGAAATCCAAAAAAAGCAGAAAATATAATCCTACTTTCCTGTTCTTAATAGTCTCTGGAAGCGTTTTTCACTTATTACTTCATATTCCCGTATACAGTCGTAACCCAGTATAAAAACACCCTAAAATTACCAAAATAATAATAACACTAACAAAAGGATGATTAATTTGAGTATCGAATTCGAGGTCGGAAAGGATTACGAAAATGGTTCAATTAAAGACGTTTTACACGATTTAGGTTTTAAGGAAGATGGTAGAGCATTTAAAAAAGACGGAAAAAGATTTAGTTATGAAGGCTGTGATAAGTATCAGAGTTATGTCTTTTCTGTGACGATGAATGAATTAAATTAGTGTATTAACAAAAGACCTGTCCATTTTGGAAAGGTCTTTTGTTTTGTCCTAAAAATAGATGGAACCATATAAAAAACTGAAATTTATTTATTGGATCAAACAAATAAAACCTTAAAGGTATAATTAATAGACATGCTAAATAGAATGATAAAAAGAACTAGTCCTTTAGTAGGTTTAATAAATAGGACTAGTTCTTTTTACGAAAAATCGTTGTTCTATATAAGTAGGAGGGGCAATTATGAACTTTACAGATTATCTAATAAATGTAAAAAATCTTAATGAAGTAAAAGCGAGTCAATATAATCATAGACTATCAACTTTAAAAAAATATAGAATATATAACAATGAAAAAGTATTAAGCGTTCATATGTTAAAGAGGATTAAAAGTCTTTCAAAAGATACAACAAAACAATATTTAAGGACGATTAATTATCATATTGAATTTTTGAACGATCATTATAGGATGTAAAGAAATGTTGAATTCTTCTAAGTTTAGTTTAGCTGCACAAAGTAATGTTTGAAAGGGCACTCTAAAGGATAGAATCCTGATAGATTGTCTTTTTTTATTATTCAGTATTTGAAGGGGATGTAGTAAACATGAAGAATTTTTATAGAGGAAGTATTTTCTTTCTTGTCATGCTTTTTATCATGGCTGGATGTAATGGGAATGCAATTAATACGACTAAAAATAAAGATGAGACAAAGGTGGCAGAGGAAACAATGAACCCTTCTTTTTATGTGGATCCATCAATTGATTTTACAACGAATGCAATGACTTCAATTATTATTGAGTTCAAAACAAAGCCTGCTGTAGTAGCTGTTAAGGAAGCAGAGGCAGCTGGAAAAGAACTTACTTTAGAAGAAGCGACTAAGCAAGTAGAGGAAAGCCATGCGAAATTTCAAGAGGAATTAAAAACTCTCCTGGAGGACCAACATGTACCATATATGATTAGGCATGTTTATAAGTCAGCACTGAATGGAGTGTCTATGGAATTACCGGGAAAAGATATTAAAAGATTATCCAAATCGACTGTAATTGCAAGAATTTATCCGAATAAAAAAGTGCATATTATGCCTCCAGTTACACCAAATAATCAAAAATAAATTTAATGATAAGTATAGAAAAAGAGAGTTTTGGAGGAGAGTTATTAAAAAAGGAAAGTTGGACAAAATGGTTCATTCGTTTCTGAGATTGGTTTTGGTTGTATGGGAATGTTTTGGTTTTACATGGAAGCTAATCGTAAATCAGTTTGTTTAATGCTTGTAGACTATTACCATGTGTATAGTCTATTTTTTTATAAACTCAAAAAAACTACCTAGAATATATTTAAAAAAATTTTGAATTTTTAATAGTTTTTGTTCTGCAAAAACAAAATAAATTTGCTATTATGTTAGAAAAAAGCTAAAAGTGAAGGTGAAAAACACGATGGAAATTCATTTAGTTGCAAAAGATGAGCTAGAGGCTTCAGGGATTCGATGGGTCGTGGAATCGCACTTTACTGGTATTACCCTTGTTTCATGGAAAACAATGGGAGAATTTGAAAAGGCTATTCAAAAACAGCAGCCCGAACTGGTCATATTTGATATGGACAATTGGAAAAATGAAAGTGAAAGATTTGGGGATTTAATTCAAAAATTTTCTATTCGCTGGTTAGGCATCTCATCTGAACGAATCTTTCAAACTGCCTATCTTGCATTACAGTATCGAGCAGAGGATGTATTATTTCGTCCTTTTTCGCCTACTGATTTAATTAAGCATATACAACAATTACGTTATCAAATTCGTAATAAAGAAAGATCCTTTACTAGAAATATTAACGAAGAAATTAACTCATTTAACATAGATTATCCGGACCTTTTTCTGAATGATCGAAAGTACGATGGCCCAATTACTATGGTTGCTTTTTTGACACCAAACTCAGGAACACTTCCACTTGTGTATAAAGCATTGGAACGAAATCCATTTACGGGGAAAAATCGTATATTCGTATTATCAGGATTTATATTAAGTGTGCATGAAGCTGATGAAGAAGTGTTATTACAGGACGAATATAATGCATTTCTTACTCGGTGGAAGGAAATGATGGATGAGCCACTCGCAATCGTTATGAAAGTTGGTGCTCCGGAGGAAACATTAAAAAATATATACGAACAAACACTTCAGCTAACACGAAGAATCTTCTTTGAAGGTTATGATATTATTTTGGCGGAAAATGATCCGATGCCCTTTCAAGAAAAGGACCCATTCCTTACACCATTAGAGCAACGTCATTGGATTGAAATGTTAGAAAAAAGAGACGCAAAAGCAATTCGAGATTGGATGGAACGAGAATTTTTAACAATTCAACAGCCTTATCCAGATCCGGAAATTGTTCGAATCAGATTAACAAGCGTACTTGCACAAATAAGAAGATATATGAAATCGAATAATCTCCAAAATGCATCATGGGAAGGAATTTATTATGATATTTTCCAAAAAATTGTTCATGGCCCAATCATTTATCAAATTGTTCAAGAATTGTTAGATTTTACAACAAGTCTATTATTACAGGGGCATGATGCTTTACAAGAAGGCCACCGTACACTAGTCGAAAAAACAAGGGAGTTAATTGAATCGAATTACTGGGATGCGGGATGGAGTTTAACAGATTGCGCGGATACACTTCGAATCAATAAAAGTACACTAAGTCGTCGATTTGCAGCTGAATCAAATCAATCGTTTAGAGCCACTCTCCATGAAGTACGAATAAGAGAAGCTAAACGATTATTAGATGAAACGGACCTGCCATTAGATGAGATTTCAAGATTAAGTGGCTATTCTCACCAATCATATTTTAATGCAAAGTTCAAAATGCTAGAAGGATGTACACCTTTAGTTTATCGATCTGGTTTGTAGGACTAGAAAGTCTTTTATTAGAAGCAGTAAGGGGAAAACGCTAGATTGTTATAGTATTTCTTTTAGGAAAACTGTAATCAACGACCATCAAACTATAATACAAAAATAAAGGAGAGCTTATGGAACTTAAAGAAGTAACTTATGAACATATCGTAGAACTTTCTGAGGAAGCTAATGCTTTATTTGAAGCACAAAATTTTGATGGCGCCATTAAAAAGTATAAAGAGGCTTTAGAATTAATACCTAAGCCTAAATTTACGTGGGAAGCTAGTGCTTGGATTCTAACATCAATCGGAGACGTTTATTTTTATTTAAACGATTATTCTAAAGCAAAGAATTATTTTTACGATGCATTTAATTGTCCTGGGGGATTGAACAACCCATATATATTATTGAGATTGGGGCAGGTTTTATTTGAAACACATGATGAAGAAAAAGCAAAGGAATATTTATTGAGAGCATATTTGTTGAAGGCTGGGGAGATTTTTAAAGAGGAAGATCCAAAATATTTAAAACTCATACTTGCGATAATTTAGGAGAAAGAATAGATATTGTCTGTGAAAATGATTGTGAGTTAATAAAAGGAGTTACAACTATGAACGAATGGAATAAATTATTTTTAGTCGGAGAACAAGATGGTGTAAAAGGAGATTTTAATACATTAATTTCAATGATGAATTATGTAAGATATACAACTCTAGAAGCAATTAAAGATATTACAGTAGAGGAACTAGATTATTTGCATTCTAAAGCAAGCAATTCGATTGGGATGCTACTTACTCACATGGCAGGGGTTGAGTATTGGTATCAACTTAATACATTTGAAAATCGAGATTTAAATTCAGAAGAAGAAAAGAAATGGTTACCAGGTTTAGATTTAGATGAAGCAGCTAGGGAACGTATTAAAGGTAATGATGCAAACTATTATATTAATCTCTTAAATTCGATTCGAGAAGATACATATACAAAATTTAATACACTTTCAGATGAGTGGTTACATGAGCAGACTGAATTTGGAAATACAAAAGCTACAAACTACTTTAAATGGTTTCATGTGTTTGAGGATGAAATCAATCATCGTGGTCAAATAAGAATGATTCGTAAATTGTATAAAAATAGTTAAAAATGGCCTGTATCTAAGATTAATGGTAATCGATGATACAGGCTTAAATTTTGTTTTTTTATTTACTATTACAAATCATTAGTACATTTCCATCCAAATCCTCAAAGTTAAAATAAGCAAATTCTCCAATGCGTTCAATCTCTTTTACGATCGTAATATGATTTTCTTTCATAAATAGGTAAGCTTGGTCTATGTCATCTGAGTAGAAATTAAATAACACATTTTTTGAAGGTTGAAATTTGTAATCCGGATCAAAAGTGTGGTCGTCTAAAGTTAATCCAGTTGTACCTGTTACAGGGATATTAAATACAGGGGATTCTATTTGACTAAGATCGGTTGTAATGCCAAGGAGTTTACAATACCATTCAACTGACTTTTTTAGTTCCTTAACGTGAATAAAAACGTAGTTAACTTTGTTTGTAATTGGAGAAATGATTGATTTGATAATGATTCCACCCTTCGATTTAATCAATATATGATTTCAACGTGAATGATGATAAACCTCTATTATTTTCATCGTATTTTTTAAAATAGTCTAATTAATTAATAGATTTTGAGATAGATTATAAAAATATAATTAAAAGATAAGTATAGTGAAATGTATTATAAAATAATCATCATTTTATAATAAAATTTCTAAAAATTCGTGTTAGACTGAAAACATCAAATCTAGGGGGTATTAAATTATGAATACGGTTACAGTTGATAAAGTAGTTAGATATAGAGGTACGGAATTAAATACAAAAGGTTGGCAACAAGAAGCAGTTCTTCGTATGTTAATGAATAATTTAGATCCAGATGTAGCAGAGCGTCCAGAGGATCTTGTTGTATATGGTGGAATTGGTAAAGCAGCTCGTAACTGGGAGTGCTTCGATGCGATTGTTGAATCATTAAAGAATTTAGAAAATGATGAAACATTATTAGTTCAATCTGGTAAACCAGTTGCGATTTTTAAATCTCATACGGATGCACCACGTGTTTTAATTGCTAACTCAAATCTAGTACCTGCTTTTGCTAATTGGGATACTTTCCACGAATTAGATAAAAAAGGTTTAATGATGTACGGACAAATGACAGCTGGTAGCTGGATCTATATTGGTTCTCAAGGTATTGTTCAAGGAACATACGAAACATTTGCTGAATTAGCAAAACAACATTTCAATGGCACACTTCAAGGTACAATTACTGTTACAGCTGGTCTTGGTGGAATGGGTGGAGCTCAACCACTAGCTGTTACAATGAATGGTGGAGTATGCATTGGGATCGATGTAGATGAAACTAGAATCGATCGTCGTATCGAAACTAGATATACGGATGTAAAAACAGATTCTTTAGATGAGGCAATTCGTCTTGCTGAGGAAGCGAAAAAAGAAGGTAAAGCATTATCAATCGGCCTAATCGGAAATGCATCTGAAATTTTACCAGAAATGATTGCTAGAAACTTTATTCCAGAAGTATTAACTGACCAAACATCTGCGCACGATCCATTAAACGGTTATACTCCATCTGGAATGTCATTAGAAGAAGCTGCAGAATTAAGAGCTTCAAACCCAGAACTTTATGTTGCTCGTTCAAAAGCTTCAATGGCAACTCATGTTAAAGCAATGCTTGAAATGATGGAAAAAGGTTCTGTCACATTTGATTACGGTAATAACATTCGTCAAGTTGCGAAGGATGAAGGCGTAGAGAATGCATTTGATTTCCCAGGATTCGTTCCAGCATATATCCGCCCACAATTCTGTGAAGGGAAAGGACCTTTCCGTTGGGTAGCATTATCAGGTGATCCTGAGGATATTTACAAAACTGACCAAGCTATTTTACGTGAATTTGCTGATAATGAGCATTTATGTAACTGGATTCGTATGGCCGGTGAAAAAGTAGAATTCCAAGGTCTACCTTCTCGTATTTGCTGGTTAGGATACGGCGAGCGCGCTCGTTTCGGTAAAATTTTAAATGACATGGTTGCAAGTGGTGAATTAAAAGCTCCAATCGTAATTGGAAGAGACCACTTAGATTCAGGTTCTGTAGCATCTCCAAATCGTGAAACTGAAAGCATGATGGATGGATCAGATGCAGTAGCAGACTGGCCAATCTTAAATGCAATGATTAACGCAGTTGGTGGAGCAACTTGGGTATCAGTCCATCACGGTGGTGGAGTAGGAATGGGTTACTCTTTACACGCTGGTGTCGTAATTGTTGCAGATGGTACAAAAGAAGCAGAAGCACGTATTGAGCGCGTATTAACAACAGACCCTGGAATGGGTGTAGTTCGTCACGCTGATGCAGGTTATGAGCTAGCTAAACAAACTGCTCGTGAAAGAGGAGTAAATATTCCAATGCTTGATAAAGGGACTGATAAGTAATGACTAAACCAATTTGGATTAAAAATGCTGCTCAATTAGCAACGCTTGCTTCAAACGTGAAAGGACCTCGCTCAAAGGAAGCAATGTCAGAGCTTGGTTTAATTGAAGACGGTAGCTTATGGATTGAAGATGGAGTGATCCAAGCTGTTGGAACAACAAAAGAAATTCAAGATCGCTATGCAAAAAAAATTCATGAAGCACAAGTAGTTGATGCATCAAATCAACTTGTTACTCCTGGTCTAGTGGATCCACATACACATGTTGTGTATGGTGGAAGCCGTGAGCGTGAATTTGAAATGCGTCTTGAAGTTGCAACATATATGGATATTATGAATGCGGGTGGCGGAATTCATGCGACTGCCGGCATGACTCGTGAAGCAACTGAAGAAGAATTGATGGCACAAACGATGCGACGTCTAGATTCTTTTATTGCACATGGCGTGACGACTGTAGAAAGTAAAAGCGGTTATGGTATGGATTTAGAAACCGAGCTAAAGCAGTTAAGAGTTATGAAAAAATTAAAATACATGCATGCAGTTGAATTAGTTCCTACTTTTATGGGTGCTCATGCAGTGCCGAAAGAGTTTAAAGGACGAGAAGATGAATTTGTTGATCACTTAATTAACGACATGCTACCAATTATCGCAGAAGAAAAATTAGCTGAATTTAATGACGTATTCTGTGAAAAAGGTGTATTTACACCAGAACAATCAGAGAGAATTTTAGAAGCAGGTAAAAAATATGATTTAATCCCAAAAATTCATGCTGATGAAATTGAACCTTATGGTGGAGCGGAATTAGCAGCAAAAATTGGTGCTATTTCAGCTGAGCATTTATTAAAAGCTTCTGATGAAGGTATTTCTGCAATGGCAAAATCAGGAACAATTGCTTGTCTTCTACCTGCAACTGCACTTTATTTACGTGAAGATGCTGCAAAAGGAAGAAAAATGATTGATGAAGGAGTAGCTGTGGCAATTTCAACTGACTGTAATCCGGGTTCTTCACCGACTACGTCGATGCCGCTTGTAATGAATTTAGCTTGTATATCAATGCGACTTACTCCAGCTGAAAGCTTAACGGCAGCAACATACAACGCTGCGTGTGCAATTAATCGCCAAGATCAAATTGGATCACTTGAAGTTGGAAAACAAGCAGATATCGTATTGTGGAATGTTAAAAACTATCAAGAATTACAATATTTATTTGGCGTTAACCATGTGAAATCCGTTTGGAAAAAGGGTATAAAGATTGTGTAATTAGCAACAGATAATGATAAATATATGGGGGTCCCTTCTGATAAAAATTATATAGGAGGAACAATCTTTAATGAAAAATAATTATCGATTCTTTATCATTTTTATGATCATCATCATCACGATTGTTAATTATATCGATCGAGGTGCAATTGCATATGCACAGGCAGAGATTATTAAAGAGTTTGGATTAAGTCCAGTAAGTTGGGGTGAAATTTTAGGTTACTTTGGATACGGCTATATATTTGGAGCATTATTTGGAGGGGCTTTCGCTGACAAAAAAGGTCCAAAATTTATGTGGTTACTTGCCGCAACTGCCTGGTCAATTTTTGAATTAGGCACTATATTTGCAGGTAATTTAGGTGCGACCTTATTTGGTGGCTCAGCTTTAGCTGGATTTGCAGTTTTCCGCGTATTATTTGGACTTGCAGAAGGACCTACATTCTCAACAATGAATAAAACAATGGCTAACTGGGTTTCTCCAAAAGAAAGAGGGTTTGCAGTTGCGCTTGGTTTAGTAGGTACACCAGTAGGAGCATTGATCACTGCACCAATCGTAGTTGCTTTATTATCAGTTGCAAGTTGGAAAGTAACATTTATTATTCTAGGGGTAGTAGGTTTAATTTGGGCATTTATTTGGTCTAAAGTATTTACAAACTTGCCAGAAGATAATCCAAAAGTCACAAAACAAGAACTTGAGTTAATCCGATTAAATAATCCGATTAGCGGAAAAAGTGAGCAAGAATCTACACCATGGTACTATTTTTTCAAAAATCCTACTCTAGTAATGAATGCAATTGGTTATTTTGCCTTTTTATATGTAAATATATTATTGCTTACTTGGACGCCAAAATATTTACAAGATGAATTTGGATTTTCATTAGCATCACTAGGATTTGTTGGAATGATTCCATGGATTGGAGCTATTTTTACTGGTTTACTAGGAGGTAAAATATCAGATTCACTTCTTAGAAAAACAGGCAATTTACGTATTGCTAGATCTTGGTTCACAGTCATTTCATTATTCTTTACAGCAATTTGTTTCATGCTAATTCCAACCGTTCAAAGTGCAACTGCAGTCTTGATTTTAATGTGTATAGGTAATGCATTTAACTATTTACCAAACTCGATTTATTGGACAGTAGTATTGGATACGGAACCTAAAAAAGCTGGAACATTTGGGGGAGTAACACATTTCATCGCAAACCTAGCTACAATCATTGCGCCAACCTTAACTGGTAGCTTAGTAGCAAAACACGGTTACAGTGCAATGTTTATTGCAGCATCAATTGCTGTAACGTTAGGGATGGTTGCTATGATCTTTGTGAAACCAGGAAAACGTGAAAAAACGGCTAGACCTTCAAATAATCTTGCGGGTTAATCATATGAAAAAGAGAAATTGTTTCGGCAATTTCTTTTTTTTTTCCTATCTTCAAATAGAGCATAATTTAACTTGACATGCAACTAATTGGTTGCTTAATATGTAAGCAATGAGGAGGCGAAAGCAATCGATAAAGTTTTTAAAGCACTTGCCGATTCAAATCGTAGAAAATTGCTTGATGAATTATTTGTATATAACGGTCAAACATTATCTGAATTATGTCAACATCTTGATATGAGTAGACAAGCAGTAACTAAACACCTAATGATTTTAGAAGAAGCAAACCTAGTTGTCATAGAATGGCATGGTCGAAATAAACTTCACTATCTTAATCCTGTACCGATTAGCGAAATTTCAAAGCGATGGATCAACAAGTACGAACATAATCGTTTAGATGCATTAAGTGAATTAAATAAACTTGAGGAGGATTTCAACAATGAATAAACCACAATTTGTTTATGTTACATATATCGCAACAACACCCGAAAAACTATGGGAAGCATTAACGAGTACTCAATTTACTGAAAAATACTTTTTCGGTACTGCCATTGAATCTGATTGGCAAGTAGGCTCAACGGTTTCTTATTTACGAAATGGTGAAGTGACAGATTATGGAACGATTTTAAAATGTGAGCCATATCGTTTACTTTCGTTTACATGGAATCATACAAATGATCCGACGAATCGTAAAGAACCATCAATCGTCACATTTGTGTTAAAAGAATTAGAATCGACTGTTAGATTAACGCTGAAACATGAAAATCTTGAAACGACTGATTTTGTGGATCGTGATGATACGTTTGAAGGATTAAACAATGGCTGGCCAGCGATATTAAGTAACTTAAAGAGTTTGCTAGAAACAGGTAAGACATTGCCACCTATTTCTATTTCATAATTTAAAAGAGGCTATTCCGTAAGTCAGGATAACTGACAAAGGGAGGTCTCTTTTTTTATCTACATTTAATTTCTATACCGTCCACAAAATGTCCAACTTAACCCAATTATCTACAAAATATAAAAATATTGAAAAAAAGAATTAGTTATGAAATAAAAGCGTACTTGAATATAAATTTAATAAAACCTGTCTACGGAGGACTATTTATGGCTTTTGTTGCAATTTATACAGTTGGTAGGCTAAAACACCCATATGACCACTCTGCCTCTCGTCAATTTTTTTCTGTAGGAAATGATGTCTTTCGTCAGGCTATAAAATCAGGACATATGATTGATGCGTTTTCATCTGATGGAATTTCTCTCCCTAAAGAAGCTAATAAGGGGGAAGGCGCTCCTATACTTACACTAACCGTTTGGAAGAACTTAGAATCCCTATATCGTTTTACGTACTCCGGACACCATAAACAAGCATTGAAAGATCGAGGTAAATGGATGGAATCTTATAAGGAGAAGCATCTTTCATATGTTATATGGTGGACCGAGAAACAAAGTGATGTTTCGTGGGAAGAGGCCTTTAAAAGATATGACTATTATATTCAAAATGGACCGACTCCTACTGCTTTTGATTTTAAGCATGCATTTGATCAATATGGTGAATTGCTATTCATTAAGTAGTAATAGGTTTCTAGATAGATTGCATCATAATGAGGAATAAGTAGGAATTTTTCGAAAAACAAACAATTCCTACTTGATTTATAGGAATACTTGTATTAATATTTTCGTAAATTAAATTATTAAAAGAAAAGGGGGAGAAAAATGAATACATTTCTTATCTGCGTAAATGTTGCGATCTTATTAGTACTTATGTATGGATTGTATCTTTTGCAAAAAAAGCATGTATCTTTTTCAAAGCGTGTATTCGCAGGTTTAGGTTTAGGTCTTATTTTTGGTTATATTATTCATTTAATCTATGGAACTGAACATGATGTTACAGTTGGAACAATCGACTGGTTTAGCATTGTTGGTAGTGGTTATGTAAAACTATTACAAATGATTGTCATGCCACTAGTATTCGTTTCAATTGTCGGTGCGTTTACAAAATTAAAATTAACAAAGAATATCGGTAAAATTAGTGTCCTTGTTATTGGGATCCTTCTTGGTACAACAGCTATTTCAGCAGCTATCGGAATTGGTTCCGCTTTAGGATTTGGACTTGATGGAATCAAACTATCAGAAGGTGCTCAAGAGACTGCTAGAATTACAGAATTACAAGGTCGAGTGCCAACTGTAGAATCGTTGACAATCCCTAAACAAATCCTTGAATTATTTCCAAGTAATCCATTTTTAGATTTAACTGGTGCACGTGCAACTTCAACAATTGCAGTTGTTATTTTTGCAGCTATTGTGGGAATTGCATACTTAGGAGTAAAACGAAAAGAGCCTGAAACTGCAGAGTTTTTTGCTAAAATAATTGATACACTATATTCAATTACGATGAGAGTCGTATCATTAATTCTTCGTTTAACACCATATGGAATCTTAGCAATCATTACAAAAGTAGCAGCAACAAGTGATTATGATGCAATCGTAAAATTAGGTAAGTTTGTAATTGCATCCTATGTGGCTTTAATCTTAATGTTTATTGTGCATTTATTATTATTATCATTTGCAAAACTAAGCCCAGTAAGTTATGTGAAAAAAGCCTTACCAACTTTAACATTTGCATTTACATCACGTACAAGTGCGGGAACATTACCAATGACAATCAAAACACAAACAAAAGATTTTGGTGTTTCAGAAGGTATTGCAAACTTCGCTGGTTCGTTTGGACTTTCAATCGGTCAAAATGGATGTGCTGGTATTTACCCAGCAATGTTAGCTGTAATGGTAGCTCCATCAGCTGGTATAGATCCAACAAGTGTATCATTTATTATCTCTCTAATTCTAATCGTAGCAATCAGTTCATTCGGTGTAGCTGGTGTCGGTGGAGGAGCAACTTTTGCAGCTCTTATCGTCCTTTCAGTTATGAATCTTCCAATCGCGATCGTTGGATTACTAATTTCAGTTGAACCTCTAATCGACATGGGCCGTACAGCTCTAAACGTTAGTGGAGCAATGACATCAGGTATCCTAACAAGTAAAGCAACTGGAGAATTCGAAAAAGAAGTTTATCAGCAAGCGGATGTTGTAGAGGCATAATTTAAAAGTCTAATAAAAAGAGTCCCTAATAAAATTATTTACTAGGGACTCTTTTTTTATCAAACTAATGAAACATTATCTACAAACTGTTGCTCATCAAACTAACCCAAAATCAACTGAGAATGGGAAAACTATAGTGGCTAGTCTAATAGAAAAGGAGATAAAAAACAAGTCCTAATCATTAACGTTAGGACTTGTTTTTTAATCTATTGCAGTTAGTAAGTTAAAATGAAAGGGCTAATTGATCAGCTTTTTCAAGACCCTTTGTAATGATTTCTTCTGCTTGTTCTGGGAATTGGTTATGTCCTTCAATCACAACTGTCTCAATATCTTTTGCACCAAAGAAGTGCATCATACTTGAAACAAATTTAACAGCCATCTCTACATTAGCAGCAGGTCCTTCAGAATAGACACCACCACGTGCGTTTAACAAGACGATTTTTTTATCACCAATTAATCCAACTGGTCCCTCAGGTGTGTATTTAAATGTTTTACCTGCTCGATTTAAGTAATCAATATATGTGTGAAGTACAGCGGGTACCGTTAAGTTCCATAATGGGAATGCAAAGACTACTTTATCAGCTTCAAGAAATTGATTTAAGTATTTGTCTGCAATTTCTACAGCTTTTGCTTCTTCTTCAGTTAACTTCATCCCTTTACTTGACTTAAAAGTACCATTAATCATGTCAACGCCAACATAAGGTAAATTTTCTTCGTATAAATCTAGTTCGATTACATGATCATGTGGGTGAGATGCTTTATAACTTGTTAAAAACGTTTCATATAGTTTCACACTTACTGATTGTTCCGCTGGGCGGTTATTCGCTTTTATAAATAGTACTGTTGACATTATTTTTCCTCCAACTGTTTCATTTTTTTATAAGTTTTAGTAAATGAATACTCCATTTCTCCTCCGAGAGCTTCAGCCGTATCACCTGATCGTCTAAAGTCATGCAGGTAAATATCCTCAAATGGTCCAAAATCTACTTGTTTATAAAACTCGTAACATGGAAATCCATCATGCTCTCCTTGAATTGTAAGACTACCATCGCTTTTTGCTTGTACATTTAAAAGAAAGTCTGCAGTCGGTGCATTTACATTCAAAGGGTTACTAGCACTTGCACTCATTTGGAAACTAACTTCATCGTTACTCCATTTAATATTTTTACATAAAATCTGCTCTGAACTTGCTTTGCCAGTTGCTTTAGAAATAGAACCGTTTGATGCTGTAACTCTCATTGTTGTGATACCAGTATTTGCATATGTGAAAATTTTCTTTTTATAAAAATCCACAATTACTTCTTGTTCAATTCTAGAGCGCATAGTGTTTACGGCAAAAGGTGTAAACTCACGTGAGTCACCTTCAAATTCAATGATATTTCCTGATTCATTATCTAACCTAGGTTCAGTCCAAGGCATTGGAATAAATACACTTGCTCTAATCTTAACGAGTTTAACCATTTCGATCCCCCTTAAATCGAATTATTGAATCTAAGCAATGGGTATTTAGTCAATTTGATTGACCATATATCATAATGTACAATGTAAAATATATATAGTCAACTTAATTGACTTTAAAAGGAGGTTAAATATTGAAAATACAACAAGAGACTGATCTTACTTCACTTTTATCAATTGCCCTAAATACAATGTTAACTGAACTACATCAAAAATTAAGTGAAAGAGGATTTGATGATCTAAAACCTACTCATGGATTTTTGTTTAAGTGTATTTTGCCAAATGGGGCAACTGGTAATGAATTAGCTGATAAATTAGGGATTACTAAACAAGCTGTCAGTAAAATGGTTGACTATCTTGAAGAAAGAGGTTACGTAAAGCGACACTCTCATCCAACCGACAAGCGTGGAAAAACGATTGTTATAAGTGAAAGAGGTCAGCTTGCTATAAAGGAGAAGGAGGAAATTGTAGCTGAACTAGAAAAAAGCTTCATTCAAAAAATTGGTTCCAAACGAATGGATAATCTTAAAGAAGATTTGAGAAAAGTTGTTGAAATAGCTGATGAACAGAAACCGACTGCAAGAATTAGACCTGTTTGGTAAATAAGATCTGAATAGAAAGCTACAGGGCTTTCTTTTTTTATGCTTTTAATGATTTACTAAGAAGAATGAAAGGTTTTGAATAGGAGATTATTAACTTAATTAAATAGTAAATTGTTTAACTTTTTCGGTACTTCAATTAATTTATTGAATTTTCAATCTTTACAAACTGTACAAAACAATTTTATACTTATAATAGTTGGAATATTATTTCAATTTAAAATAAGTAGTTTTTGAAATTAATTTTCAATCAAGTGAATCAAACTTTTTACAAATAGTTCATTGATTATTTGGATAGCTTATTTTAATGGGAGGCGAACATAATTGACTAGAATGATTCGTAGTATCGTATCATCATCCTTATCAATTGCTTTAGTTACTACAACAGGTTCAGTCAGCTATGCACAATCAACATCGGAGAAAACCTCACTCCAATCTGAGGTGAATACAATGAAACAAAACAAACATAGTGAAAACTACCCTCTTTTAGGTAAAGTAAAACATCCTGAAGAGGTTGGCTTTTCATCTGAAAAACTAAAAGCTGTAGATGAATTAATCCAGCAAGACGTAAATAATGGTTTTCCAGGTGCAGTTCTAATGATTATCAAAGATGGGAAAATTGTAAAAAACACTGCTTATGGGTACTCAAAAAAATACGATGGGCTGACAGCACTTAAACATCCTCAGAAAATGAAGACTAATACAATGTTTGATTTGGCATCAAACACTAAAATGTATGCAGTTAACTTCGCTTTGCAACATCTTGTTAGTATAGGGAAAATAGACTTGAATTCCACTGTACAATCATACTTTCCAAATTTTAAAGATAAATCAACTGATATGATTAAAGGGAAGGATACCCTGCGTTTAATTGATATTTTACACCACACTGCTGGTTTTCCTGCAGATCCACAATATCACAATCCTACAATAGCAGGTTCCTTGTATACACAAAACCGTAATGAAACATTTGAGAAAATCGCTGAAACACCATTAGAATACGTACCAGGTACAAAAAACATTTATAGTGACGTAGACTATATGATCCTTGGTTTTATTATCGAGAAAGTAACTGGAAAACGGTTAGACGACTATGTAGAAAATACAATTTATAAGCCATTAGGTCTTAAACATACGATGTTTAATCCTTTGCAAAAAGGATTCAAACCAAAAGATTTCGCAGCAACCGAGTTAATGGGGAATTCCCGAGACGGTATGGTATCCTTTCCGAATATCCGTACATACACAATTCAAGGAGAAGTGCACGATGAAAAGGCATATTACTCGATGGGTGGCGTATCTGGCCATGCGGGCCTTTTTTCAACGACAAGCGATTTAGCGGTTCTATTACAAGTAATGTTAAACGGCGGTGGGTATGGCAAAGTAAAACTATTTGATCAAAAAACGATTGATCAGTTTTCAGCACCTTCCGATCTAAACCCAACATATGGCTTAGGCTGGAGAAGAAATGGCTCTTTAAGTATGTCGTCTACATTTGGATTATATGCAAGTCCAAATGCGATTGGACATACTGGTTGGGTAGGCACTCTAACCATCATTGATCCAGATCATAATTTAGGGATTGTCTTATTAACCAATAAAAAACATTCACCTGTCATTAATCCACTAATTAATCCGAACAAATTTATTGGAGATGACTTTGCGACTGGACAATATAAAGCCGTGGCAACTGCTGTTTATGAAGCATTGATAAAGTAATAGTATAAGGAAAGAGAAAAATCTTCTAGATAGGATGATTTTTCTCTTTTTTTATCATTAATGAAAAGCTCAGAATAAACAAAAAAAGTAAAATATGTTTTAAAAAAATAAAATTAGAACTAGTCCATTTCAACAACCGAATATAAATTAGTAAGAGCTGTCTTTTTTAGATAGCTTTTTTAAGTTAAAAAAAATTGCATCTATCATTTAAAGGATGTGAAAGTTGATGTTGATTGTGTTACTAACGATACCAATTTTATTATTATCATTCTTTTGTTTATGGGTTTCAATTTTCAATAAAAAAATTTTTCTATTAAAGAAGATACTTTACTTCTTATTGGGAATAACCATCTTGATTATCACGATTTATCTTTTAGATTTCTATTTGTTTTTTCATCTTTAGAAGCACCTTCTTTTACTTAGGAAGAGTTTATATTTTGCTGATCAAAAATATTTTTTTGAACAGACAAAAGAATCAAGAAAACTTATGGTAAAATTAAATTACATATATTTCCAAATGAGTAACAGCTAATAATAATTAAAAAAATACATAATATAAAAATACTAGTGAAGAGGAGTATAGGATGAAAGAGTTTTTTTTGCTTTTAAAAAAAGGTAATAAATCTGCATTATTAGCAGCGATTGTTAACGCTGTAATAGCAATCATAAAAGGAATAGGTTTTGGTATGACAGGAAGTGTTGCACTTTTTGCAGAAATGATGCATAGTGCGGCCGATACTGCAAACCAACTTTTTGTTTTTAGCGGTTCAGCTTTAAGTAAAAAAGCCCCAACAGATCGCTTTCCAAATGGATTTGGTCGACTTGTAAATTTAGTTTTACTTGGAGCAGTATTAATTGTAGGAATTATGGCGTATGAAACGATTGTAGAAGGAATCCATCATATTGCACATCCAACCCAATCTTCAGGACTGACTATTACTCTTACTATTTTAGGTGCTTCGGTAGTCCTTGAAGCATTTGTACTTTTCAAAGCAATGAAAGAAATTAGTCATGAATTAGGAATAGCTACAAGTGGTTTCGGAGTGGTTACCGAGGCAATTTCGAATTTAGGAAAAGCGAAACCAGCTACGAAATTAGTTTTCTTAGAAGATACAGTAGCAACTCTAGGTGGATTATTAGCGATGATTGCTGTAATCATTGCTTACTTTACACCTTTTCACCAAGCTGAAGGTGTTGCTTCTGTCATCATTGGAATTTTGATGTTTTTTGTTGTTGGAAAAGTATTTCTTGATAATGCTGCAGGTGTAATTGGTGAATCCGATGAAGAAATGGAAGACAAGATCGGCGAAATCGTAATGGAAGATCCAGATGTCAAAGATATTCAAGTTCTTACAGTTGTCAAAGAGGGTGAAGATTTACATGTTGAATTAGAAATTGAACTAGATCCAAATTTAACAGTAGCTCAAGCTGACGACATAAAAGACCGATTAGAAGAAAAAATCATGAAAGAAAAAGGTGTTACAGACGTCATCATCGAGTTGGACGAAGATGATGGAATTCAAAATTGGATTGAAGATAACAAAACAGAATTAATTGAAAAAAAGTAACGCGTGAAACGACAACTACTATGTTTGTCGTTTTTTTTTCATTTTGATAATTTGTAACAAAATCATTATTGTTTTTCAATTCCGCCATTTTTCATTATGATATACGGTTCGGTGGATTTTACAGTACCCATTACGACTAAATTGGAATAATCTTTCATTAATTCCTCAAGACGATCAAAGTTTCCAAAAAGGAAAATACTTACTTTGGCAAATTCTTCTTTTTCATTGGATTGATATTTTAACTGATTAGTGAAAAATGTAGAGTTTTTTAGATCAGTATCACTTTCAATTCTTTTCATATCTTTTATTACTTTAAAGGACGTATCTTTATTATGAATACATAAATTTTGCGAATAAAAGATGAAAAGAGAAAAGCTAATGAAGAAACAAATTTTAAAAATTAAACCTTTAAGTAATATTTTCATGATCTCTCCAATTCAGAATTTATTTATTAAGAAAATCCTAATATATTAATATATTACCAGTAGAAAATACGTAGGGATGATAATATAGTGGAAAAATTGTGAACGGTATCACATTTTATCGTATTTTGGGTAATGATTTCTTTGAAACGATATAGATTCTTAAAGGATTCAACCAAAAAGGAAAGAATTATATATTTGTACATACTTTTCTAACGTTTGTTACGAAGTTGATAGAGATATTACATTAAGATGTTAAAATAAATGTTTTAGTTAAAGGTATATTAAGGGAAAATTATCAAAAAGATAATAAGTAGTTTTCTTGTATAGTAGTGTTAGGGGAATTAGGACGATTCTATGTCTTTAAGTGAATTGGATAATTCTAATCTACTAATACGTACATAAAAAGATAAATCTTAGAATGAAAATAATGGTTCTTTGAAAAACGTGAAATTATGTAATCGGTATGACGAGGAGGAATAATCATGTTTGAATTTGAAAATATAGAACAGTTTGCAAGAATAAAAGTTATTGGAGTTGGTGGTGGAGGAAATAACGCCGTTAATCGAATGATTGAAGATGGAGTAGAGGGCGTTGAATTCATTGCTTTTAATACCGATGCGCAAGCGCTAAAACAATCAAAAGCTGAAATAACAATGCAAATTGGTGCAACGTTGACGCGTGGTTTAGGAGCAGGTGCAAATCCTGAAATTGGAAAAAGAGCTGTAGAAGAAAGTAAATCGCAAATTGAGGAAGTACTACAAGGAGCGGACATGGTATTCGTTACAGCTGGAATGGGCGGCGGAACAGGAACTGGGGCAGCACCTGAAGTTGCGAAAATTGCTCGTAAGCTTGGTGCTTTAACGATTGGAGTTGTAACTCGCCCCTTTAAATTTGAAGGGAAAAAGCGTGCAACAAATGCTGAAGGTGGAATTAAGGAACTTAGAGAAGCAGTTGACACATTAATTATCATTCCAAACGATCGTTTATTAGAGCTAGTTGACAAAAAAACACCGATGCTTGAAGCGTTCCGTGAAGCGGATAATGTACTTCGACAAGGGGTTCAAGGGATTTCCGACTTGATCGCAGTTCCAGGATTAATCAATCTAGACTTTGCTGATGTTAAAACAGTCATGTCTCATAAAGGGACAGCCCTTATGGGAATCGGTATTGCAAAAGGTAAAGACCGCGCTACGATCGCTGCTCAGAAGGCATTAAATTCTCCGTTACTTGAAACTTCTATTAATGGAGCGCATGGTGTCATTATGAATATTACAGGCGGACGTAACTTAAGTCTGTTTGAAGTACAAGAAGCTGCAGATATCGTTGCTTCTGCATCGCATGAAGAATTAAATATGATTTTCGGTTCAGTAATCGACGAAAACTTAAAAGATGAAATTATTGTAACGGTAATTGCTACAGGTTTTGCGGATAAAGAGGAGAAAATGGTAAGAACTCCTTCTAGACCAATAGAAGAAGCACCTAGCTTATATAATAGAGAGCAACGTTTCCAACAAGAACAGAGATATCGCGTAGACCAACAGCAAGACTACGCTCGCTATAATGATCATCAAGAAACCGGTCGTTACACGGAACAGCCAAATTATGGCCGTTACAATGAACAAAAAGAGCATAATCGCTATAATGAGCAACAAGATTTCACTCGATACAATGAACAAAATGATTATGGACGATATAATGAACAGCAGGATTATAACCGTTACCAAGAACGACAAGATCATAATCGTTTCACAGAACAAAAAGAGCATAATCGTTTCACAGAACAACAAGATTACGGACGTTACAATGAGCAACAAGAATATGGCCGCTTCAATGAGAAGGAAGATTCAACTTCATATATACCGGCATTCTTACGTAATCGAAAAAATAGAAATAGATAGATATGTAAAAGGGACATGAGTATTAATGCTCATGTCTTTTTTGATTATAAGGTTTACTTTCGTAAATAAGGTATATTATATTTGTTGAATAGGTTCTTTTTTAAGACAAGAAAAGTAGGTGAACAAAGTGGGAAAATATCAACTGGATACTAAAGGTCAGCAAGCTGTGGCAAAGTTTCATGAAAAACAGACGCCTGCCAAATTTGATAAAAAGCAGCAACTTGAAAAATTGCGTGCGGAGTATTTGAAAAAGAAACAAAAACAAACAGATAAATAATATGAATGAAAACATAGGAAGTCTAAAATCTCCCTATGTTTTTTTATTTAAATGAATTAAAAAATCTTAGCACACGATGAATGGTTATAAGAATGAAATGGATTTATGATCGTTAACCATTCCATTTTCACTCCGAATTATCAAAGATTTTTGAACCTTTTTTATTTCTTTTTTTCTTCCAGTCTAAAAATATTAATAAAAATGGACCAGTACAAAAAAATAATAACTGTAACAAAAAAACATACAATTTATACTCACGAAATTCGGGTCCAAATATGATCAATAACGTAAACATTATGTAGGAAAATATAATTAAGATATTTCTTGCTAATTTCATAATATACCTCCTGTTTCAAATTGGTTGTTATTACGACACTAAAATTAATAGCACTAGTTATTTAAATATTTGTCAAATTTTATAGGATAGGTGACACTCCCTCACCATTTCACGTAGAAGTTAAATTTAAATTAAAATTTTATAACTATCTCTTAACTTTTTTAGTAAACGTTTACGAAACTATCTTAACATTTAAAAAGTTAGATACACTAAAATTCATTGTCTTTATTGTGAACTTTTTTTCATTTTTTGGACATTAGGATTTAACGCTATATGGAATTATGAAAAAGTAACAAACTATGATTCTATTAACAAGTCTTCTTCTAATATTTTTTGAAAACAACTAAGTTCTTTTATACGTAAAAATTTGTAAAGTTTTACTAAAACATTCACAAAAATTCCACTGAATTCATTCTTCAGATTACTATAATTAAGATATTAATATAGATGTAAAGAGGTGATAGTTTTTGTAGATAAAAAGTTATTTTTGAATCAATCAAAAAAATTTAGAAGGGGATTCAAGTGATTGTTAATCTTCTTTATGGTCAAGAGATGGATAGTTGCAATTTAATTAACAATTTTTTTCTAAAACAAGAAAAACAAGCCGTAAAAGATAAGGAGTGTTACTTATGAAAAAACTTTTAATTTCAACTTTAGCAACTGCTATTACACTTAGCTCAGCAAGTGCATCATTTGCAGAGTCCACTGCTACAAGTGACACCATTCAAATTACACCTATTGAACAAGAAATATCTCCTAAATCTAGTCGAAGTGTTGCTATTGAAACAGGTGGAACACAATATAGTTATGTTGGAACTGCCTATGGAAAAATACAAAACCAATCAGGAGTGGATTTTTCTATACAAATTGCTTCAGTCGCATCCATATCACTAGGAGTATATTTTGCTCCAGCAGGATTCGCAGGTGTTGCTGCTACTCCTATATCATTTCTTTCAAAATCCAGACCTATTCTTTATACAAAAGATATTATGCAAGTAAGATATACTGGAAAAACCAGAGTAATTCGCCATAATGTTTATGTTTATTCAGATTCTAGTAGGATAAAATTGATAAAATCCTATTGGCAAGAAACGATATAAATAAAAAATAAAGTTAATAGAGGATGTCCAATAAGTTTTAATAATCCCCATAAAGTAGACAGTTAAATGAAGGGTGCTGTACTGTCTATTAAATAGGGGATTTTTTATGAGGAAAATTAGAAATTATTAAAACTTTTTTGGCTCTCAGAAGTCTAATATATAGAACATCGAGATGGAGGGATTGACATTCAGGATCATAGTATAGTGAAAAAGGCTATCAAAGGAGATGAGCAAGCATTTCTGTCAATTATGCATGAGCATAAATTGTCATTAACTCATTAGTTGAATCAATTTTTGATGCTAATGGCAAAGAAGTTGAAACTAGTGCAGAATCAACTGAATATCATGATGGTGGTAAGCAAATAGTAGGAATAACAATTTCTACTAAAGATTACGTTAATCCATTAAAGCTTAAGTTGTCATTTTATCCTTCTTATATTCAAGGAGATGCTAAAATAAGGGTTAAATGAATTAACCTTACGAACCTGAAGTAGACAAAACAAAAAAGCGCAATCTTTTCTATGAATAGCTAGAAAAGATTGCGTTTTTTAGCTACTACAGACTATGCACTTTATGACAGTTCGGTACAGGTGGATAGTTATGTTTATACTTTTCAAAATCCCAAGTTCCTAGAAACTTTTTTGCGGCTTGGTATCCATTTGTGAAAAGTGCTTCTTTTTCTTTTTTAGTTAAATAGAAATCAGTGCTTGATATTTCACCAGTTGGGATTTTTATTGTTCGTTCATTCACTTCTGTAGTAAGATGTCGAATGTCGTGTGCTTGTCTCATCGTTATAAATATTGATTTGTAAAATGAGATTGGGTTATGAGCATCCAGCGGCTTTGCATTAATTTCTTCATCAATTAAGCGAAAACCAAAAGTCGGCCATTCTTTATGGTCATCGAAAATCCAAATTGGAAAATTACTTAAAATTCCACCATCAACAATTAATATTGGATAATTATAATTAGGAGTTTTAAGTTTAATTGGTTGAAAGAAAAAGGGTATTGTACCACTCATTCTTACTGCTTGTGCAATGGTTATATCTTTTGCTGACAAGCCGTAATCAGGTAAATCATCAGGTAAAACGACCATTTTTCCATTACTAATATCAGAAATAATGATTTTCAATTTTCCTTCTTCTAAATCATCGAAATAGCGAATGCCTTTTTTTGATAATAAAGACTCTAACCATTCTTCTTCAAAGTCATTTTTATATAACCCATTTTTAAATAAGATATTTAATCCCAATCCGATTAAAGGAATATAGTGCAACCATGTTTTTGTAATAAAATTTTTATAATCTAGACGATCCATAATTTCCTTTAATTCTTTACCTGTATAACCACATGCTAGAAGAGTAGCAACAATAGCTCCAGCAGAAGTACCTGCCAAACGTGCCCATTCATAACCTTCTTCTTCTAAAGCACAAATAGCTCCAACATGTCCGATTCCTCGAACTCCTCCTCCTTCAAAGATACCATCTACTCTTATTTTGATACACCTACCTTTCAAAAAAATGAATTATATCAATATAATATATGGAGGTTCTCCTTAAGTGTGAATAGCATTGGTTAATTCATATTTATCAATTAATTAATTTTTTGGGAAATAATATGACAATTATTGCAGTATAATTTAACGTTGTCTAGAAAAACTTTATTTGCTATAAAATTGCGGATGAATTATGAAAAAAGTTATAGAAATATTTATATGATGAATATTTTAAATTCAATATGAAATACTAACAGCAATCTGATAGTTCATATCAGAAAATTTTATTAAAAGGGGCTACATATCATGGCAAACAGATCTTCAAATCAATATGTTTCACCAAATGCTGAATCTGCAATCGAACAGATGAAGTATGAAATTGCAACAGAATTTGGAGTACACTTAGGTCCAGATTCAACGTCTCGTGCAAATGGTTCAGTAGGTGGAGAGATTACTAAACGTTTAGTTCAAATGGCTGAACAAAGTCTCGGTGGTTATTCAAGATAAAAGATTAATTTTAAGAGATGAGTTTTTCTAGGTAATTCGTTACCATTTGATTAACTCATCTCTTTTTTGATTTATTTCCATAATTTACTAAAACAAATTGAGTAAATATAATGTTAATTTAGAAGTATGAAAAAAATTTTTATAATTTGTATTAATATATTTAAAAATGAGTCGATATAAGTAGAGAGAAAATTAAAATAATTTGGTATTATTAAATTAAACTCAATGTAGATATAGAGAGAATTATATTGAGTATATAAAGATATTGAAATACATGGGGAGTTGCAAGTATGAAATCAACTGGAATTATTAGAAAACTAGACGATCTTGGAAGAATTGTTCTACCGAAAGAACTAAGAAATACAATGAATTTAGAGAACAATGCTCCATTTGAAATTCATTTTGAAGAAGGTATGATTATTCTTACAAAATATGATGAAAATTCCGGTCTAAGTGGAATTGTTAGAAAACTAGATGACTTAGGAAGAATTGTTTTACCAAAGGAATTAAGAAAAATGTTAAATCTAAATAAATATGAACCATTTGAAGTATTTATTGAGGAACAAAGGATTATCCTTAAACAATATGTTTCTAATAATGCTTGTATGGTAACAGGAGTTATTGATGAAAATAATTTCTCATTTGATAGTGGAAAGATTGTAGTAAGTAAAAGCGGAGCAGAAATACTGATTAAGGAATTGCAAGAATACATAGCTAAATAATAATCTCTAAAAAGTGCTCACTATTTTTTCAAAGTAGAAGAGCACTTTTTTATTTATAAAAGTTTGTCATTTGTATCATAAAATAAAAAATTTCATTAAAGTTATTAACGATTTACAACAAATTTGTTGAAACCTTCTAAAATACACCATGATAATAAGACGCTACATAAAATAATAATTTCCATTTTTTACATCTCCTCTTTGTTCTATTTTTTAACTTTTTTTAGGCGATAATTGTTCTTTTTTTAAGATTGTATGTTCTGTTCTGTTTGAATGATTTTATTATACACGAACACCCGTTCTTATGGAAGTAGTTTTTTTGAAAAAAATGGATTTTTTACGAACGTATAATCAGGTCGTTTGTTCGTGTTTTGAGGGGTGCCTCACAAATATATATTTTGAATAGATTAAAGTGCTGAAAAAGTATGTTTCTTCCTAAAATATGGTAGGATATGGTTATGGAAAAGTTAGAAGGAGAAAACGCATGGGCCTTATAAAGAATCAGAAGTACTTCTTTGAAAAATATAAAATTGATGAACAGGATTTTGAAAAGTACTGTTTAGACTGGTCAAAATATATAGAAATTTATAATGAATACATTTCAGAAATACCGAATCTTGAAACGGTAGCTACCTTTATTTCGGAAATACTCCGTAAAAATCCTGAAATTCATACTGTGAAATCGCGAATAAAATATCCTGACCATTTAATAGAAAAGATTATTCGAAAGACGATTAAAGGTAAAAAATCAGACTCATCATATGAAATAAATGTTTCGAATTATAAAACAGAAATCACGGATCTAATTGGAATAAGAGCATTACATTTGTATAAATACCAAGCTGCAGATATAGACAAAACAATTAGACAAAATTGGAATCTACATGAAAAAGCGACTATTTATCATCGCCTCGGTGATATGACAAGCGAACAGCATATTGAAGAGGAAAAGTTTCAGTTTTTAGTTCATGATGCCGGATATCGATCATGGCATTATGTCATTAAATCGCAAATGACAAAAGTAAATTATTTAGCTGAAATTCAAGTGAGAACAATATTTGAAGAAGGCTGGAGCGAAATTGATCATCAACTAAGGTATCCTTATGATTTAGATAATGAGATTTTAAATGAACAGCTTTTAATCTTAAATAGGCTTTCTGGTGGGGCTGACGAATTGGTCAATTCAATTCTTCATACAAAGATGACAATCTATCAACAAAACGAAGAAAAAGAATTTCGTGATGAAAGGATTCAGGAATTATTAGATGAAATTTCTAGTTTGTCAGGGGATGGAAAATTAACTGATGGGGATAAGAAGTCGTTAGAAGAGAAAATTAAGCAATTAGAAGTTAAAAAGATTAAAGTAAATTATAGTAATCTTTTTAATAATCGCTCAGTTGAATATCACTTTAAACGAAGAATATTTCCTAGCGACTTTTAGATAATTGTTAAAAGAGGCCAAGGCATTATGCTTTGGCTTTTTTTGCAAATTAAGAAAGGATAAATTTGTAGTTTTTTACCAGAAAAATTTCTGCGATTTTTTAGGTGCCATTTCTTTTTTCCTAACATTATATGTAATAACAAGATCTAGTTTAGATTATAAAAAATATGAAACTAGGTGGAATTATGGTTAAAAGGCCGATTTATAAGCAGGAATTTCTAAATACATTTAATTATGCAGACAAGAATTTTGATATTGCTTCTCTTAAAAATCTGATTGAACAATCTTTTGGCGAAAATAATGCATTGGATTTTAAAGAAACTTTCGTTAGAGAAGACCAAATTGCAAAATTAATAATTGCAATGGCGAATTCTGGTGGAGGGTCAATTATTTTTGGCGTAAATGATGATAATCACCCAGTCGGAATTCTGAAAGAAGAGTTAAAGGATCCAACCGATTTTCAAAGAAAATTAAATGGCTATTTACCTTCTATTCTAACTTATCATCTCCAACAAATTGATTACGACGAGAATGAAATGTATGGATATTTTAGTGGTAAAACCTTCTTCATCATCTATATCCCCGAGCAAAATCGATATATCCCATTTATTGCTAAAAGAGGCTCCGATAAATTATTTACAGATAAAATTTATATTCGAAAAAATACTTCAAACGAAACAGCCACAAACGATGACTTAGAAATAATTTTTAGAAAAAGACTCATTGAACAGTATGAGGACTTATCAAATATGAGTCTAAATGAGCATATGGAACAATTGAAGATCCTGTATCGAATAGCTGCAATTAGCGGTGATACAAATAAAAATCAAAAAAGCCAAAAAGATGATTTTAGTGAATTTATTGCTAGAATGATTGAGAAGAAAAAGCGGAAGATTGAAATTGTTTTGGAGGTCAGTAATATTGAGTGATTGGTTTGAAGCGGGAATAAAATTCAGAAATTATAGGAATGAGGATAAAATCTGGAATATCAGTTTATCTTTCATTCTTTTTTATTTTAATTAGCAAGGCTTCTCTATTGCTTTTTTCATATAAATTACATAATTTGTTACTCTCCTGGAAGATATTTCTTTTATAATAATTAGTAGACTTAGAATGTGGAGGTATTATGCCATTGACTTTATTTTTATTGCTCGTTTTTATTGTAGTTTGTACCATTCTATTTAAAAGAGATAAAGTATCATTCATGCTTGATGATCATAATAAACTTGTTTTTAAATTGCAAAGTGCTAGTTGGTTTCAAAATCATTTGATGTCAGGAATTTTCTTGTTTATTATGAATGCAATGCTGTTTTTTACTACTTGTCTAGTCCTTTATTTTTATCTATTAACAGATCTACAAATCCCATATCTCCATTTGCTGGTAATGGTTTTGGCTGTCTTTGCAAGTTTCTTTTTATGGATAATCGTCAGTAAAGCATGGCAAGGTACGAATGTAAACCGGATTAAAATGAGTATCATAGGAAGTAGTTTTTATGTTTTTTTATCAATTTTGTTTCTATATTGGAGATTAACTCTAGAAGCATCTTATCCAGGTGAAGATTTGTTTATGCGGGATTTGGGATTAATGCTAGGATTAATAGTCTCTATCGTTGCATTTCTTTCTTGTTTAATAACTACAGGATTTGGCTATAAAAGAAAGTAGTTCGCTAGAAAGCAAAGCACTTATAGGTATTTTATTCTATTTTTTCTATTTTTCTAGTATTTATTGATAGGTTTATCTAACTAGAAAGGATTTTGAAAAGAAAACAACTATCCATTTGTTTTGTGAAATAAGGTGGGTTAATATCATTCGAAAATAATTGAAAAATTTGTCGGTTTTAATAAAAAGTTGATAAATCAGGGCTTGAATAACCCAATTGACCGATGATTGAATATTCTTTATATTTTGATAATGTAGAGTGCGTTTTTAAAGTGGTTTGAATATGAACGATTAAAATCGATTTTAATAGATTCATATGAGAAGTCGCTTTTTTTTATTTTATCAGAATAGGGGAGTGTAAGATGACAGGAAAGCCTAGGTTAAATAAGTATGTTACTGCGATGATGACGACAGCTCTTATTGCTGTTCCAACTTTTCAAGCGTTAGCTGCTGGGACAGGCAATAATGTTTCAAATTTAACAAATAGTAATGCTGTAGAAACGAATCTTCAAGGGATTAACGCAAAAGCAAGCACAGGGAAGCATGTGATTACTCTTATTACAGGTGATGTAGTTACTGTTACAGAGTTTGCGGATGGACAAAGTGTGATCAGTGTCGAGCCAGCGGATAAAGCTGATGGTGGTTCGCATATCATGACTGTGAATAAGGATACATATGTTATTCCAAAACAAGCGATGCCTTATTTAGCTTCTGGTACATTAGATCGAGATTTATTCAATATCACTGCACTAATTGCAGATGGATATGATGATGCTTCTCAAAAGACATTACCTGTAATCGTACAATATTCAGAGTCAAAAACTCGCTCAAGCGTGAAACCGGCATTAAAAGCTTCAACGAAAACACATGAACTTGAAAGTATTAATGGTGCTGCGCTTTCTGCAGATAAGAAGGATACAAAAGAGTTTTGGCAAGATGTTAAGAAAAATATAAAATCTGCAGATTCTACAAAATCTACAAAGTCATTCGTTACACCTGGAATAGAAAAAATTTGGTTAGATGGACGTGTTAAAGCAACGCTTGAGCAAAGTGTTCCACAAATTGGGGCACCTACTGCTTGGAATGCTGGTTACAACGGAAGTGGCGTAAAAGTAGCAGTTCTTGACACTGGAATCGATGCTGAACATCCAGATGTAGCTGGTCAAATAAAAGAAACAAAAAGCTTTGTTCCTGGTGAAGATGTACGTGACTACCATGCACACGGTACCCATGTTGCATCTACTGTACTCGGAACGGGGGCAGCATCAGATGGAAAATATAAAGGTGTAGCTCCAGGAGCAAGTCTATTAGTAGGAAAAGTGTTAAGTAATGATGGTTTTGGACTTGATTCGTGGATTATTGATGGGATGGAATGGGCTGCACATAATGCCAAAATTGTAAGCATGAGTTTAGGAAGCGATGAGTCAAGTGATGGCACAGATCCGATGGCACAAGCAGTTAATAATTTAAGTGAAGAGACTGGCTCGCTGTTCGTTATTGCGGCTGGTAATACAGGGGGTGAAGGAATCGGTTCTCCTGGGTCAGCGGATGCGGCACTTACAGTTGGTGCAGTTGACAAATCAGATTATCTTGCTTACTTCTCATCAAAAGGACCACGTTTTGGTAGTGAAGGATTAAAGCCTGATCTGACAGCACCAGGTGTAAATATTACAGCCGCACGTTCTCAATATTCAACGCAAGGTAGCGGTTCTTATCTTTCGATGAGTGGTACGTCGATGGCTACGCCGCATGTAGCCGGAGCGGCTGCAATCCTTTCACAACGCCATCCTGATTGGACAGGCGCACAGCTGAAAGATGCATTAATGAGTACAACTAAAAAATTAGATGATATTAAGCCGTTAGAAGGTGGAACTGGACGACTTGATGTTGTAGCAGCAACTCTTGGAGATTTGCGTGCGACTGGTTCACTTGATTTTGGTTTCTATGCTTGGCCACATGAAAATGATGGATTGAAAGAGAAAACAATTACGTACACTAACGACAGTGATCAGCCTGTGACGTTAGATCTATCAGCGAAAATTACTGATAATAATGATGCAGATGTACCTGCAGGTTTATTTAAACTTTCATCGAACAAGGTAACTGTACCAGCAAAAGGTAGTGCAAAAGTTACTGTTACACTTGATCCAAACGTTGGTGCTAATGGCCAACGCTATCAAGGTCAGATTTCTGCAAATATTGATGGGAAAACAGTTGTGCATACTGCATTAGCGATGATTAAAGAAGAGGAAAGATATCCATTAACGCTAAAAGCAATTGGACGAGATGGTAATCCTACTTTAGCGTATATCAATCTACTCGGTCCAGATGGCATTCCTGAATTTATTGCTGTTAACGGTACAACAGAATTGCGTCTAAAGCCAGGAACTTATTCTGCAGTGTCAATGATGGATGTCGATACAGATACTGACCACGTTGGTGTTGCACTTGTAGGAAATCCTGAAATTAATTTAAATGGTCCACAAACTGTTACATTGGATGCACGTAAAGCCAATGAGATTACAGCAAACGTACCAAATAAAACAGAAGCAAGTTTTAGAAAAATGGAATATTACCGTGAAATTGATGGCAACAATGTTAGTGACATCTATGTGATGCCGGTTACAGTTGATAAGATGTATGCTGAGCCAATTAAGAACGTGAAAAATGGAAAATTTGCATTTAATACTCGTTGGAGATTGATGGAACCATTCATGACAATTAATTTCAAAGGCACCGAATTAGATGATATCCCACAAGCTGGAAGCACATTACTAGATGGAAAATACAAACTAGACGCAGTTTATGTAGGTAAAGGTGCGCAAGCAGATTATAAAGGATTAAATGTTAAAGGTAAGGCGGTTATCGTTGATCGAAGTGATGAAGTAACTGGTATGGAACGCTCAGCAGCAGCATATGCAGCAGGTGCAAAACTAGTTATTACTGTAAATGATGGACCAGAAGAGATTAGTGAATATGTTGGAATTGAAAATGAAGATTGGTCACTTTCAGATTCTCCAATCGCAGTTGTAGCGATCAGTCAAACAGAAGGTGAAAAACTGATTGAAGCTGCGAAGTCCAATAAGGCAAAACTTGACGTAAAAGGTACTCCTAATACGAAATACGTTTATGATCTTGTTGACAACCATGAAAATGGAATTCCAAAAGACTTAACGTATTCACCTAAAGCAAGCGAGCTTGTAAAAATTAATGCTGAATATAAATCAGACCAGCCTCAAGCAGGTGGTGAATTCCGTTGGGATATTCCATCATACCGACCAAATGGCGTAGGTTTCCAATTTAAATTAAATCTACCATCAGTTCGAACTGAATGGGTTTCTGCACAAAAAGGCACTTCTTGGTATCATCAAGCTAGTATGCTAGATGCTGCTTGGGAAGTACGCCAACCAAAAGCAACATACAAACCAGGACAAACATTAGATGAAGAGTGGTTCTCACCAATTGCTCGTCCTCGTTTAGGTGATGGTTTCTGGAAACCTTATCGTACAGGTAACAACTTAGTCATCAACATTCCTGCATGGGCTGATTCTGGAGTAGGAAGCACAGGTTCGGAAACTAATTATCCAGGTTCGCAAACAATAAAACTTTACCAAGGATCAAAACTAGTAAAAGAAGCGCAAGGACAAGCAATCTACTCATTTAACGAATACCCAACTGCAAATACGCAGTATAAAGTAGTGACTGATGCATGGCGCGATCCACAACGCTTCGATAATTCTGTAAAAACACATACAGAGTTTACATTCTGGTCTAAAGAGCAAGAAGAAGATAAAACAGAACTTCCATTAATCTCACTTGATTACAATGTAGAAACTGACATGAATGGTAATGCAAAATCAGGTCATTGGATCGATCTAGAAATGAAAGCAATCCAAGTAGCTGGTGCACCAGGAAACGGTAAAATGAAAGGTGCAACATTAGAAGTTTCATATGATGAAGGCAAGTCTTGGGAACTAGTCGATTTAACTCGTGAAAAAGACGGCTGGAAAGCTAGAATTGAAAACCGTAAAAAGGCAACTTCTGTTTCATTAAGAGCAAGTGCTTGGGATGATGCAGGTAATAGTATTAATCAAGATATTATTAAAGCTTTTGGATTGAAGTAAAAGAATGATGGGGCACCTTCCTTTTGGGAGGTGCCTCTTAATTTATAAATAACAATTTGACTTAAAAACAGAAAAGGCACCTTCCATTTGAAGGCACCTTTTAATGATTAACTATTTTGATCTGCTTTTTCAGCTTCCAATAATTCTTGCATGAATTTAAGATTATATGTATGGCTTTCTTTCAGTCTGCTATGTCTTGTTAGTTTGATTAAGTTTTGGTAGTGAGCGATTTCTTCCTCTAGTGATGAAATGACATTTGCACGATATTCTTTTAATTCTTGTTCGTTCATTTTGCATTCCTCCTATAATAGGGATTTAATAATTTAAGTATATCACTAATATGGAAAAATAAATCAAATTTCATTGTGAAAGAAGTAGGATTACACAAAATTTGCAATAAAATAGTTTGAAGAATCAACTCATAGGTACGAAAGAAGAAGCGAGTTTCTTAATTAGAAACAAACCATTAAATATGACCTGTGATTTTTTTATATTTAATTAAAATATTTTCTGAAAAATCATTGTATTCTGTGTTTTGAGGTGATAATATAGCTACAATATATTTTTTAGTGAATGGAGGGATTCAAAAAATAGTAAAAGTGGGGGTCATATTTTTTTTAGCTCGTTACCTTACATGTGTTAGGTAGGTTAGAAAAAGTATTATTTTTTTATCTATTTACCTAACGAGTGTAAGGTAGGTTTTATAATTTTTTTTAGCTCATTACCTAACAAATATTAGTTAGGTAAATTAGGGGGATTTGTATAAAGGATGATTATTAAAACAAAATCAACAAAAGAAAATATTAAAGAAGCAGCAACAAAGTTATTCGCAAAAAAAGGATATTCTGGAATGACACTTAGAGAAATTGCAAATGAAGTTGGAATTAAGGCACCTTCTGTATATGCTTTTTTTGAAGGTAAGGATGATATTTTTCTAGCTGTATATAAGGAAACGTTAGATGGTCATTTATCAATCGTAGAGTCGCAGTTTAAAAGTAATCAGTCTACTAAAGTTCAACTCTATTCTATTTTAAAATCAGCTATTGATTTTCAATATAAAGAGGATCTTAAAGCTAAAATTTTAGTACGTCTGATGACATCTCCACCAGAGTTCATTAAAGAAGATATTATGAATCGATTTGGCACAATGGAGCAAAATGAGTATAAAATTCTTGCTGAAATTTTTAGACTAGGGATTGAGAAAGGGGAAATTAGGGATAGTGATTGCCATGCGTTAGCATTGTCGTTCCAATGCATAATGGACGGGTTATTTTGGCAAATGCATCGACATAGTGAAGAAGAGATTTATACAAGATTGGATCTAACATTTAATCAGTTTTGGAATGGTATTTCTAAATAAATAAAGGTTTATTAACTGATGAAAAATAATTGGGAGGTCAGATTAATGGGAACTAAGTCAAATATTGGAGATGATTATTCACTATCTAGGGTTCCGCAATCGGCTAGACTACCGATGTGGGATATTATGCTTGTGCGTGTGGGTGCTTTGGCAACATTATCTCAGTTTATGCTGGGTGCTTCATTAGGTTATGGCATGACTTTTTGGCAGGCATTTTGGGCGACGATGTTTGGAAGTATTTTGTTGCAAATTGTAAGTTTTCTATTAGGTTATGCAGGGGCTCGTGAAGGTCTTTCTACTAGTCTATTATCCCGTTGGACTGGGTTTGGTAGATATGGTTCCAGTATTATTGGCTTTGTTGTTTCCATATGTTGTATTGGTTGGTTTGGCGTACAGAACTCTGTTTTTGCAAATGGTTTAGTCGAGGCAACTAATGGTAAATTGATTCTTCCTGTTGCTGCTGCGATTACTGGAATAGGCGTAACTATTTTAGTTATTTTTGGATTTAAACTATTAAGCCTAACAGCAAAAATTGCAGTTCCTGCTTTTCTGATTGTAGTAGGATTCGGGGTTTATAAAGTTCTTAGTGATCATTCGATTATTAGTTTAATAGGAACTCCGCCTCCAGGTCAGTCACTTTCAATTGGAGTTGGTGCAACAATGGTTGCCGGAGGTTTTATGATTGGTGCTGTTATTACACCAGACTTTAGTCGATTTGCCAGAAATGGTAAAGATGTTTTTTGGATGACTACAATTGGTACTCTTGTGGGTGAATTAGGTGTTAGTATGATCGCCGTATTGATGTCACACGCGGCAAAAACGAATGATGTTGTGAGTATTATGCTACAAACATCTGGTTGGATTGGCGCAGCAGTTGTTGTTTTCTCTACTGTAAAAATCAATAACTTGAACTTATATTCTTCTTCTCTAGGATTTACGAATATCATCGATACGATTTTTAAAGTTAAAGTGAATCGTGGAATCGTAACACTTGTAATTGGATTAATCGGTTCATTATTATCCATTCTAGGTATTCTTGACCGTTTTGTAGATTTTCTAGTTTTCCTTGGTGTCATGATTCCACCAATTGCGGGAATTATGGTCATTGATTACTTTGTATTAAAAACATATCGAAAAGCGTTGGATGAAAGTAAGGAGAAGGGAACTTTACCGGCTGAACCAGAAAAGATTAATCCAGTGACATTAATTGCATGGGCAGCAGGATTTGCAGCTGGTTATTTTGTTAAATTTGGTATTCCATCAATTAACTCACTTGTATTAAGTGGAATTGTTTATTACTTCGGTGTTTTAATTTTAAAGGCAATTAAAAATAAGCAATTAGTGGATGAAAAAATTACCGTATAAGATTTCTGAATATTGGAGGTATTCTAAAAATGAGAAAAATAGGGAAACAGGAAATTGAAGATATTGCTGTAGGTGCTGCTTTACTAGGTACAGGAGGAGGGGGAGACCCTTACATAGGTAAACTAATGGCTTTACAAGCGATTGAAGAATATGGAGAAATTACTTTATTAGATGTAGATGAAGTGCCGGATGATGCATTAATTGTTCCATCAGCGATGATGGGTGCTCCAACTGTATTGCTTGAAAAAGTTCCAAGTGGTGAAGAGATGTTTAGTGCATTTCAAAACCTAGAGTCGTATTTAGGAAAGAAAATTTATGCAACGATGCCAATCGAGGCTGGTGGTCTGAATTCGATGATTCCTCTTGCTCTTGCAGCAAAGCTAGGTTTACCTGTTGTTGATGTAGACGGCATGGGAAGGGCTTTTCCAGAATTACAAATGGTTACATTTTACTTAGACAACATTTCAGCAACACCAATGGTTCTTGCCGATGAGAAAGGGAATAATTCTGTCCTATCAACCATTAACAATCTTTGGACTGAACGGATTGCCCGTGCAGCAACAATTGAAATGGGTGGTTCTGTCATGACTGCCATTTACCCGATGACAGGAAAAAATTTAAAAGATAGCGGAATCTGTAATATTCTTCAATTCGAAGAAGAGTTAGGAAAAGCGATCAGACTTGCAAAAGAAAACAATGCAGATCCAGTTAAAGAAGCATTAAAATGTGCGAAGGGCTTTGAACTATTCCATGGAAAAGTAACAGATATTAACAGAAAAACTGAAAGTGGATTTGCAAAAGGGATCGCAACATTTGAGGGCATTAATGAATATAAAGGGGAAACATTAGAAGTTCGTTTCCAAAATGAACACTTACTAGCACAAACAGATCAGCGTTTACTTTGTGTCACACCGGATTTAATTGCTGTACTTGATGCAGAAACAGGACTTCCAATTACTACAGAAGGTATTCGATATGGTGCAAGATGCGTGGTAGTCGGAATCCCATGTCATCCAAAATGGAGAACAGAAAAAGGAATTGAAACAGTAGGACCAAAATACTTTGGCTACGATGTTGACTATATTCCAGTAGAAGAACTTGTTAAAAAAGGAGTGACATTATAATGAGTACATATAGAATTGGTATTGACGTTGGTGGAACGCATACTGATGCAGTTCTTTTAGGTGAAAATAATCAAGTAGTGTCTGAAACTAAAACACCTACAACAGAGGATGTTGCGACAGGAATTTATACAGCATTGAAGAAAATTATTGGCGATGCGAATGTACCAAGAGAACAAATTAAATATGCAATGCTAGGAACTACACATTGTACAAATGCAATTGTTGAGAGAAAGAGATTAAATAAAATAGCAGCCATTAGAATCGGAGCTCCAGCCACATTAGCGGTGAAACCTCTAGTCGGTGTACCTGATGATCTTCGTGAAGCGCTTGGAAAATATGTCTATTTAGTGCGCGGTGGTCACGAATTTGATGGAAGAGAGATTGTTTCTTTAGATGAAGCACATTTATACCAAATTGCAAATGAAATCGAAGGGAAAGTTGATTCGGTAGCGATTACTTCTGTATTTTCACCAGTTTCGAAGGAGCATGAAGAAAGAGCAAGTGAAATTATGAAGGAAGTTCTAGGTGATGAAGTAGCGATTTCACTTTCATCAGAAATCGGTTCAGTAGGTTTACTAGAAAGAGAGAATGCTACGATTATCAATGCTGCAGTTGTGAATGTTGCAAAAACAGCGGCTGATGGATTCATTAATGCCTTAAAAAACGAAGGAATTGAAGCAAAAGTTTTTTTCGGACAAAATGATGGTACATTAATGTCTGTAGATTATGCCGTGAAATATCCTATTTTTACAATCGCTTGCGGTCCAACAAACTCTTTACGTGGAGCATCATACTTAACTAAAAGTTCAGATGCGATCGTAGTCGACGTAGGCGGCACAACTTCAGATGTTGGCGTTTTAATTCAATCATTCCCACGTGAATCCTCCCTTGCAGTAGAAATTGGTGGAGCGCGAACAAACTTCCGTATGCCCGACCTAATTTCAATTGGACTTGGTGGAGGAACGATTGTTCGTATCAGGGATAATGGAGAATTCACAATAGGACCTGATAGCGTAGGGTATCGCCTACCAGAAAAGAGCTTGATTTTCGGTGGAGATACATTAACGACGACAGACGTAGCAGTTGCCCTTGGGAAAGTCGAGCTAGGTGATGCATCAAAGGTAGCTCATCTAGATAAAAATTTATTAAATAAAGTTTATGTGAAAATGGTTGAGTTAGTTGAAGAAGCAATTGACAAGATGAAAACAAGTGCAGAAGATGTGCCAGTAATTCTAGTCGGTGGCGGTAGCATTCTTCTTCCTGAAGATTTAAAAGGAGCATCAGAAGTTATTCGTCCACAACATTCAGGAGTGGCCAACGCAATTGGTGCAGCTATTTCTCAAGTAAGCGGTCAAGTAGAACGAATTTATAAATTAGTAGAATTAACCCGTGATCAAGCATTGGAAATGGCAAAGGATGAGGCTAAACAAGAAGCAATTAAAGCGGGTGCTGATCCTACTAATCTTGTAATTGTTGATATTGAAGATGTACCATTGGCTTATTTGCCTGGTAATGCGACTCGTGTAAGAGTAAAGGCTGCTGGGGATTTGGCGCAGGTTGAAGTTAATGAATTAGTTTAAGTTTGAGGCACTTCCATTTTGGAGGTGCTTTTTTTGCGTGTTGAAAATATTGGAGTGAGAGTGAACTTTATTGAAAACCAGCTGTGAAAGGTACAGATAGCGCTATAGAGAGTTTGTACTACAAAAAGAAAGCCCATCTGTGCAAATAAGAGGTGAACTGCAAATATATTAAAAAAGTTCTCATACCAGTTATGGTATTATTCGACTCATTTATCCATTGGAAATTTCACTTATATATTAATGAAACCAATTTTGCCATTAAAAAATCCCCTCCATAGGACAGAACAATCTTTTTTGACTGTCTCCTAAAAGGGGATACACACTATTTCTTTAATCTCTTTAATCTCTTTAATTTCTTTGCTTAAGTAAATCTTTAATCTCTGCTAATTGTTTTTCTATATTGTTTAGACGATTTTGCATGTCATCAATCTCTTGTTCGGCTTTGTAATTGATTGCGAAATCGATAACGGATTCGTGCTTATCACGTACTGCTTGACGGTTTTGACTCATCATAATGACTGGTGCTTGAAATGCGGCAATAAAAGATAGACATAAGTTCAACAAGATAAAAGGAGCTGAGTCAAAATGAAAGGCTTTCGTGAATGATAAGCTATTCCAAATCATCCAGGCTGCGAGTATACCACTAAACCATATAATAAATTTCCAACTGCCACCAAATTGCGCAATTTTATCTGCGATTCGATCAGACCATTTTGTTTTTTGAGTGTAATCACTATCTAAATGATGTAGAATCTCTGACTCATATCGATCCACTAAACGGTCAATTCGTGATAAATTTTCTTGGTTTAAATCAATATCAAACCCTTGAATTTTTTTTGGTTTCTCTACTTGTTTTTTAATATAAATTTGCTTCCAAATGTTGTGTACCATGTTTTTAAACCTCCTCTTTTCTAGAGGAAGCCTTCAAAAGCTTATAAAAGTTGGATTACATTTTTATGATGTAATCCTTCTCGGATATTCAATTGTATGACTTCCTCTGATGTTGTCGGTAAATTATCCGACTCACCTATACTGGGACTACCCATAAAAATGTTCCACCTCACTTTATTTGTATAAATTATACCTTACTATTATATGATGACTTATCCGATAGGACTATACTATTTTGAAATAATTTCATTTTTTCCTCTATATAATCTTATGTATCTTTCCAATTTCGTTAAAAAATCAGAGTCCGAGATTACTTAGAAATTGCTGAGGTCTTCAAGATTTTTAAGCTTGATACTTGATCATTAAAGTTACCTAAGTCATTTACATCGTTTGTAAGTACAATCGACGCTCCTTTATAATTTGCATCGAAAAATAAAGTGACTTGATATCCTGGTGCAATATGAATAGAAGAGATGGTATCATTGCCAATACCTTTTACAAGTTGATCATAATCATAATTACCAGAACCTAGTATTTCAGATGCACCGCCAAAATCATTTTCGTTATATACCGTCACAGGCATTTCTACACCGTTTACGCGAAAAAACATATCTATGAATCCAGCAGTCTCTCTTTCTGCTTGATTCAACTGAGCAAGTGTTGGATTTGTCACCTCGTTCTTCCACATAGCAGAATAATAATTACTGTATGCTGCTTGCCAGAACAAATTAATAATCGTATCATTCCAAACTTGAGGTAAAACAGATTTTGCTTGTATCGCAGCTTGATGAATCCATGCTTCAGGATCAGTCGAAGAGATCCAATTATATAGACCTGAATCGGGCACCGTCATTTGACTTTGAATACTTTCGGCATACGTTTCAAACTTTGAATGATAGCCGGGTGCGTGATGATCTAGATTGGAAATATTTGAAGCATGTAGAGGCTGTGTTACATCGGTAAAGTAATGCAAAGATACTCCTAAATAATAGAATGCATTGTAAAAATCGCCTTTTTTATAGTAGTCAGATGCTAGATTAAAATACTTCGAACCTGATTGACGAGCCGTTGGATAAGAAACGCCCGTATAATTTGTTTGTGTGTCTGGATCATAAAAGTGAGACATAAATGTACCCGTATCATAAAAAGGATTAATGTGATCCGCATCGTATAAGCCCTGTTCCCAACGATCGCGAAACTGATTAAGTAATGTGGAAGGCTTGTTTATTGCAGGGTTCGTATTATCGGCTATAAGTTTGACACTGCCATTTACGATAAAATGATGTGTGCTATGAGCTTGATTGTGAACGTCCTCATCAGACCACGCGAATGCTTTCTGATCATTTAAAAATAATGAAGTGATTGCAAGTGCACTTCCAGCAACTACTGATAATAGCTTTTTTGATTGAATACGTTTTTTCATAAGACACCTTCTTTTTTGTATTTGTTGTCATATAAGCAACAATAATTAAGTATAATAAGATTTTGTTAAAGAAATATTTCTGTTATATGATAATTTGTTAAAATTTGGTAATTGTTTACTGATCATGGAAGTGATTAGTTAGACAATTAAAATAGAAAAAGTACATAATCCTTTTTGTATTCCATATTCATTTAAAGACCTGAAAACCCATTCGTGAATCTTTTCGGAGGTGAAAAATATGGAGATTCATACTAGTGCGAGAGTATCTCTATCAAAAAAAGTATCCGAGGATGCAATGGTAGTAAACAGTGAAATAAATGTATATGGAGTTTTTGATGGAGCAACTCCAATCTCTCCATTTAAGAATGCTGATGGTATGAATGGTGCATATATTGCTTCGAATTTATTTAGTAAGTATTTTAAAAATCATTTTAGGGCTGAAATGCCTCTATCAGAAGGAATTATTCTAGCAAATAGAAGACTGATGGAAGAAATGAAGTTAAATAACATAGACATAAATCGCCCTGAAGAACTGTGGTCAACATGTGTTGCCATTATAAAAATTGAAAAAAATAGTTTATCATTTGCTCAACTTGGAGATTGTATGATTTTAGCAGAATACCATAATGGGGAAATTAAAATTCTAACGAAAGATACCGTAAAGGATATTAGTAGTAGAGCAAAAATAAGGCGAGAAAAGGATCGGAAGAAAGGGCTGATTTTACCAGATGAATCATACTATCAGTCTATTAAAAATCAACTTATCTATAATCGAAGCATGGCGAATACAGTTAATGGGTATACAGTTGCAAATGGAACCGAAGCTGTTGGAAACTATATTCAATTAGGATCTATTGATTTAAACAATTTAAAATCAATATTACTAATTAGTGATGGATTATTTCATCCGAAATTTGATTTGATCTATACTTTTAAAGTAATGAAAGAGATAGGATTGGAAGAATATTCAAAACGATTAGAAATGGAAGAGTTGAAAAGTAAGTTTTATTCTGATGATAAGACTGGGATCATGATTCGTTTTTAGACTGTGGATGCGATTGAATATGTAGAGGATATTGTCGCAATCAGTTAAAAGAAAAACTTTTATAAAAAAAATGGAAGATTTTAACATGCATAGTATAATTGAATTATTACATGGGGAGGCGTTACATTGAATAAAAGTATTTTAAAAGGCATTTTAAGTGTTTTAATAGGAGTGATTGTATTCGGATTTTTATTTCTTTGGCAAAAAGATATGGAATTAATGGCGAATTTCTTTTTTTCTATTACAGCAGCAATCTTGGGTTATATGGTTATATCCCCTTTGATAATGACTAATGAAGAAAGGAAATACTTTGAATCTAAATTTGATAAATGGTTTTAATGTAGTAAAGAAAAGAAGAATTAAGTCATTATACACTGAAAAACATTCACAGCCTTGTATTAAAAAACATAGATAATAAAAACGCTGGTAAGTATAAGCAAAATAATGTACGAATATCAGGTAGTGAACATCGCAGCAGTGCTTTAGTTGACCAATGAAGGGGGATTAGTCGCTCATCCCTTTTTTTAGTAAGTCATAATAATCCTACACTTGAAGTACACAAATGATACGTTTTGAATTGCACTACTTTTTCGTGATAGAATGAATACTATATTCAATTACAAGAAAATATAAGTGTGTACACTCTTATTTGAGGAGAAGTTATGAATTTCGAGCAAATGGAATACATCGTGAAAGTTGCAAGCGAGAAATCAATCATTAAAGCTGCGGAAAAATTGCATATTACAAGTTCAGGACTAAGTCAATCGATTTCCCAATTAGAGCATGAAATGGGAATATGTATTTTTAACCGTTCTAGAAAAGGAACATTTCCAACAGAAGAAGGAAAGATTTTAATAAATAGAGCTAGTGAAGTGTTAGAAATTATTAGTAAGTTAAATGAAGAGATATATGATTACAAAAATAATAAAAAGATTCATTTGAAAATAGTCGCTGCGCCTACTTTTGCAGATGTACTTCAAAGAGCATTGAACAGAATTAAAGAAGAACATGCCAATGTAACGATTGAAATCGTAGAAAAAGATCCACCGCAAATAATGGAAACAATAAAACATACTGAATATGATTTTTGCTTTTTCCCTCAAGATTTAGAGATACTAAAAGGTGAAAAAAATATTAACTATGAATTAATCCGGACTGATTGTATTCACGTTGTTGTAGGAAAAAACTCCCCACTCTATCATCTTGACTACGTAACCAAAGCTGATGTATTCGAAATGGATACAGCATGCTATTCAATCTATTCTGATTATTATTATTCTAAGTTAATTAAAGAAAATAAAAATAAAATTAGATTAACAACAAACAGTATGAATATTCTTACAGAGACTGTTAAAGAGCATAATGTATTTGTCTATTCTACTGAGTCAGGCGCTAAATTACATCCATACATTCGAAGTGGAATCTTAAAATCTATTCCTTACATAGAAAATAATGAACACGTTTTGAAGGATTTATGGGTAATCTATCCAAAAAACAAAAAGCTTTCAATTATAAGTAAAAAATTTATCGAAATCGTGAAAGAAATAGCCACTCAATGATGAGAGGTTATTTTTTTGTCTATTATCTATAAATTGAATGGTCGAATTAGGATAAACGGCCTAAATTAATATTGGTAAAATTTGTTAAAATTATTGATAGGGCAAATAAGCTCAAATGATTTTAACAAAGGAGAAACTATGCAGGAAAGAAATGTAGAACTTGTGGAACTAAATGCAGAAAATTGGTATGAATGCTGTCTCTTAGAGGTATCTGAAAATCAAAAAAGTCACATCGAGCCGAATGCAATCTCGATTGCTCAATCGAAATTTGAAACTTCACTAAAGCCATATGCTATTTATTTTGAAGGTAGGGCGGTTGGATTTTTAATGTTTAATACTACTAAAGAAGAGCTAGATGGATATTGGATTTATAGAATAATGATAGATAAGAATTTTCAACAAAAAGGACTTGGTAAAATTGCAACTCAGTTAATGATCGAGGAAATGATTAAACTAACAAATGCCAAAAGAATTGTTGTAGGATATCATCCTGAAAACTTAGGAGCACATAATTTATATTCAAGTCTTGGATTTATTGATCATGGCGATCGATTTGGTAAAGAAATAGCAGTAAGAATAGAAATATAGCATCTTTGAATGTTCCTAAAGAAAGAAGGGATAGCAAGTAAGCTATCCCTAAATTATTGTCTACTTTTACGGAGTATCTTCGTCAACTTTGTACTCTAAAATATCACCTGGTTGACAATCCAATGTCTTACAGATTGCTTCTAATGTTGAGAAACGAACCGCTTTTGCTTTACCATTTTTCAGAATGGAAAGATTCGCCATCGTAATTCCAACTCTTTCTGAAAGTTCTGTTACGCTCATTTTGCGTTTTGCTAACATCACATCAATATTAATAATTATTGCCATACCATCCACCTCAGACCGTTAAATCATTTTCTGATTTTATGTTAATCGCTTCTTGTAGAAGCTGTTGGAGGATCGCAGCAAAAACGGCGATAACTAACGAAGCAAATATGATAATTAGTCCCAATAAACCGATGGGAGGGTCAACTTTTCTCCCTATAAAATGAATGAGTGGCATTCCTAATAAATAGATACTACTAATTGCAATCGCACAGTACTTTATGTTCTTTAACGCCTTTACAGAAATTTCGGAGAATGCTGTGTTGTCGTCAATATAGCGTAAAAGATTGAAAGCCTGATAGAGAGCAAAATAAAAAGGTACAGCAGCTCCATACATTACGAGGAAAACGAGATATTTTATTGCAGTCATATTTGGATACAATTTAGATACGAAATTCGCAATATTTGGGACCAAAAATATACATAAAGCAAGCACTGCAATTCCAACAAGAAAAATAATTGCTTTTAAGAATGTAGTTGAACCTCTTTTACCATTCATATTATATACCTCACTTTTTTAATAACAAGATGAATTTATCATATTATTTATCGATTAACAATAAAAATATGTTGTTTTTTATTTTATTTAGAATGTTATATAAAAGCGCAAAAATACTGAGAATAAATTAAAAGAGTAGATTGAAATGGAATATGAAAGAGAATAGGTGAATTGATTTAATTGTTTTTTTACAACAATTAAAAAACAAAATTAATTTTTTAATATAATAATTACCGATTTGGTTTTAATCGTTAATTTGTTGTATTTAAGGTTTTAATAGAAAGAATCAAGATAAATATATAAGGTAAATGGCTAAAGTATTGTTACTTGTTAGATTTGATAATAAATTATATTGTTTGGAGTAACAAGGTTTTCTACAATAATTTGGAATTAATTCCCAAAAAATACTGAAAAATCGAACATTTAGCAAATGGGTTGACGCGAATTTTTATATCGGTTAATCTTGGTTCAATCAATTTATAAAGTACATACCAAATAATTCTTATCCAGAGAGGTGGAGGGACTTGGCCCTATGATACCTCAGCAGCGGGTTCTATATGAACACTGTGCTAATTCCATCAGGGTATAGCCCTGAAAAGATAAGAAGAGTAGATGAAAAACAAGTCCTCTTCTATCTTAGAAGGGGATTTTTTTCATCTTTAAAACAAAATAAAATTTCTTATCCAGAGAGGTGGAGGGACTGGCCCTATGAAACCTCGGCAGCGGGTTCTTTGTAATACCGTGCCAATTCCAAGGGAGATCCCAAAGATAAGTAGAGTTAGTAAAAACCTCTCAACTTGTCTGTGTTGAGAGGTTTTTAAGAATAAATCTTATGAATGTGGAGCTTAAAGAAGAAGTGTTGGAAATTTTTTGATTATATAACCAAGTATTCTTATGTGTTTAATATGGTTTTTATATTTTCATTTGTTGTTGCCACCAAATTAGGTGTTCTACATATAAACCAGTTTTTAAAAGGGGGAAGATACTGAAAATGAGATTTTTATTTAAAAGATTAACAACTATGATCCTCACGATTTGGATTATTATCACGCTTACTTTTATCATTATGCATCTTATTCCTGGTGATCCATTTGCATCGGATGCAAAATCATTACCTGAGGAAATTGTTAGGAATATGCGGGCTAAATACAATTTAGATGAACCGCTATATGTTCAATACTTACTATATCTTAAAGATTTATTACATTTTGATTTTGGTCCATCTATTCAATCGAAATCGAGAGGGGTAAACACATTAATTGCAGAGGGATTTGGACCATCAGCATTGTTAGGAATTCAAGCATTGTTAATAGCTTGCGTGGTTGGTATTGGATTAGGAACGATTGCAGCGTTAAGGCATAATAGGTTACTTGATTATTTATCAATGTTTATAGCAATCATTGGAATTTCGGTTCCTAGCTTTATATTAGCTCCATTATTAATAAAATATATTAGTGTTCAATGGGGACTCTTACCAGTAGCATCTTGGGGGACCTGGAGTCATTCTATCTTACCGACAATCGCTTTAACGGTAGGTCCAATCGCAATAATTACTAGATTTGTCCGTACTAGTATGATCGAGATTTTAAGTCAGAATTTCATTAAAACTGCAGAAGCTAAGGGTCTTTCAACATTTGAGATTGTCATAAAGCATGGTATACGAAACGCGTTAATTCCAGTTATTTCTTTTATTGGTCCCTTATTTGCAGCTGTCATTACTGGAACTTTTGTAATTGAGAAGATATTTGCCATCCCAGGTCTTGGTAAATATTTTGTAGATAGCATTTTCAATCGAGATTACCCAGTTATATTAGGTACTACTATTTTTTATAGTTTTATATTGATCGGTACGTTATTTGTAATCGATTTATCCTATCGTTTGATTGATCCACGAATAAAATTTGGAAAGGGAGATGAATTATAATGAATCAACCCGAAACGAATCTCGACACTCTCTTTCGCAAGATCGATCGGTCGACTATACAGAAACAAAATATTTCAAGACCCCAGGAAACCTATGCGAATGAGATTTTTAGAAAGATAGCTAAAAATAAACTTGCAGTAGTTGGATTTATTTTACTTACACTCATTATTATCCTTTCAATTGTAGGACCACATATGGTTCCGTATAGTCCAAGTAAACAATCTTTAACTCAAGGCAATTTATCTTTATCAAGCAAACATTGGTTTGGAACGGATGATTTAGGTAGGGATGTTTGGGCAAGAACTTGGGCTGGTGCTAGAATATCACTCATTATCGGATTCTCTGCAGCTTTAATCGATTTATTGATTGGAGTATTTGTAGGGGGAATTTCAGGCTATATGGTTGGCAGAGGTAAAATAGGAGATCGAATCGATAGTGTTTTAATGAGAATTGTGGAAATTCTTTATGGGATACCGTATTTACTAGTTGTAATCCTCTTAATGGTTATTATGAAGCCAGGACTAGGTACGATAATTTTAGCGTTATCAATCACAGGCTGGGTAGGAATGGCAAGAATCGTTAGAGGACAGGTCCTACAATTAAAACAACAAGAATTTATACTCGCTGCACAAAAGCTTGGTACATCACATTGGAATATAATTTTAAAACATCTTATTCCGAATATGATGGGAATTATTATTGTAAATTTAACCTTTACGATTCCTCACGCTATATTTGCTGAATCTTTTTTAAGTTTTCTAGGATTAGGGGTACAGGCCCCGTCAGCAAGCTGGGGTACAATGGCAAACGATTCATTGGGAGTTATTTTAAGTGGACAGTGGTGGAGATTGTTTTTCCCAGGTTTAATGATTTCATTAACGATGTTTGCTTTTAATGCTTTTGGTGATGGATTACAAGATGCATTGGATCCTAAGTCGAATAAGTAAGGAGGGATAAACAGTGAATTATTTATTAAAGGTTAATGATTTACATGTCTCTTTTCGTACAAATGGTGGAGAGATTAAAGCTGTAAGAGGTGTTTCATTCCATGTCGATCGTGGAGAAATTTTAGCCCTTGTAGGTGAAAGTGGATGTGGAAAAAGTGTAACAGCACAATCTGTTATGGGGATGATTCCAAAAACTGCTGGAAGCATAAAAGAAGGCGAAATTTCCTTTAAAGGAAAAGACTTAATCAATTTTTCAAAAAAGGAATATCAAAGAATAAGAGGATCTGAAATAGGGATGATTTTTCAGGACCCTATGTCTGCATTAAATCCAACAATGAAGATTGGTAGACAAATAGACGAAGTGTTAATAAAGCATAAAAATCTATCGAAAAAGGAGGCCAAACAAAAAACGATCGAGTTGCTACAACAAGTTGGTATTCCAGATCCGTTTAACCGTTATTCCGAGTATCCACATGAGTTTAGTGGTGGTATGAGGCAGCGTGTAGTAATCGCTATGGCTTTAGCTTGTGATCCTGAATTAATCATTGCAGATGAACCGACGACCGCACTTGATGTAACGATACAGGCACAAATTTTAGATATGTTAAAGACCATCCAAACAAAGAGGAACACTTCTATTATTCTCATAACCCATGATTTGGGTGTAGTTGCAGAAGTAGCAGACCGAGTTGCAGTGATGTATGCAGGAAAAGTGATTGAAAGTGGAACAGTAAATGAGATTTTTGAAAAACCAATACATCCATACACATTAGGCTTACTCCAATCTGTTCCTAGACTTGAAATAGAAGAAACAGAAAGGCTAGTACCAATTGAGGGAGCACCTCCGGATTTATTTTCACCGCCAAAAGGATGTCCTTTTGCCCAGAGATGTCCTTATACAATGGAAGTTTGTGTGGAACATATGCCAAAAACTGAATCAATTACAGGGTCTCATCATGTCAGTTGTTGGTTAAACGATCCAAGAGCATTTAAACAGAAAGAACTCACTGGTGTAAGGAGTGAAAATATTGTCTGAGTATGTACTAGAGGTATGTGATATTAAAAAACATTTTAAAGTAGGGCCAAAGAAAACCGTTAAATCGGTTGATGGAATATCATTTGGAATAAAAAAGGGAGAAACGCTTGGGCTTGTTGGAGAAAGTGGAAGTGGTAAATCCACACTCGGACGGACTGTTGTCGGTCTATATGAAGCAACTACAGGCAATGTCTTGTTTGAAGGAAAAAAACTATCAGAATTGGATTCTAAAGGTAAAAAAGAGTTTAACAGACAAGTTCAAATGATTTTTCAAGATCCGAATAGTTCTCTTAACCCAAGGATGAAGGTTGTAGATATAATCGCAGAAGGGATTGATGCTTATAAATTATTAAAAGGAAAAGAGAGAAAAGAAAGAGTATATGAACTGCTTGAACAGGTTGGTTTACATAGGGAGCATGCAGATCGGTATCCACATGAATTTAGTGGAGGTCAACGACAAAGAATTGGAATCGCTAGAGCATTGGCTCTAAAACCATCGTTTATCGTTGCTGATGAAGCCATTTCTGCATTAGATGTATCAGTTCAAGCTCAAGTTATTAATTTACTTAAGGATTTACAAAAACACGAGCAATTAACTTACTTATTTATTGCACATGATCTTGCAATGGTTAAGCACATTAGTGATCGAATCGGTGTGATCTATTTAGGAAAAATGATGGAATTGGCAGAAAGTACGGCATTATTTAGGGAACCGCTTCATCCGTACACTAAAGCACTTTTATCGGCGATTCCAGTGTCTGAACCAAAATTAAGGGGGACAAAAGAACGCATCGTCCTTTCTGGAGACCCACCGAGCCCATTAAATCCCCCTACAGGATGCCCTTTTAGAACTAGATGTCCAATGGCAATGGATATTTGTGCTGATAAAGTACCTGAGTGGAAAGAAGCTAGCAAAAACCATTGGGTTTCATGTCATTTATTTTAAACAAATTGGAGGTTATCTAATTGAAGAAAAATGCATTCATTCTTATTTCAATATTGATATTTATACTAGGATTAGCTGGATGTGGTAGCAATTCTACTAGTAGTACAGAGGAAAAAGGAAACGATATTAAACAAGAAATCGTAACGAACCTAGCAGGTGAACCTTATACGTTAGACCCTGCCTTTGCATCTGATACAACGTCTTTCTGGGTTATTGATAACTTATACGAAGGTTTGTATCGCTATGATAAGAAAGGCAATGTAGTAAAAGGTGTAGCGAGTAACGTGGATGTTTCCAAAGATGGAAAAACATATACTTTTACAATCCGAGACGGACTTAAATGGTCTAATGGTGATGATTTAACAGCGAATGATTTTGAATATGCATGGAAAAGAGTTTTAAATCCAAAAACTGCGGCTTATGATCCTTCAAGCTTTTATTACATTAAAGGTGCTGAGGAATACAACACTGGAAAGGGATCAATTGAAAGCGTTGGTATTAAAGCAACTGATTCTAAAACACTAGTAATCGAGTTAAAAACACCAATCGAATTCTTTCCTAAAGTATTACTTGGACAAGCATTTTTACCGGTTAACCAAAATGTAGTAGAAGGTAATAAGAATTGGGCGGCTGAAGCCAAAACCATTGTAACAAATGGTGCTTATACATTATCAAGCTGGAAGCATAATAACCAATTAACAATTGAAAAAAGTAATGCTTATTGGGATCGAAAAAATATATCAATTAATAAAGTTCAATTTAAAATGGTTGCTGATGCAACAACTGAGTACCAAATGTTAAAATCAAATGAACTTGATTTCGTAAAGAACCTACAAACAGAAGCAATTGAGCAAGAAAAAAATAGTCCAGAATATGTTAATTCAAAGCAATTTAGTGTTTATACATACTCTTTTAATGTAAATGAGAAGCCTTTTACAAATTCAAAAATTAGAAGAGCATTTGCTGAGGCAATTGATCGTGAAGCAATTACAAAAAACATTTCTAAAGGTGGAGAAGAGCCAGCTTACGGGTATGTACCTTTTGGCGTAAAGTCTCCTTCAGGAAAGGATTTTAGAAATGAAGCAAATAAATACTATCAGTTTGATAAAGAAGAAGCAAAGAAATTACTTTCAGAAGGTTTGAAGGAAGAGGGATGGAGCAAATTACCAGAAGTAACACTCAAATATAATTCAGAAGGAAACCATAAAAAAATTGCCGAAGCACTTCAAGAAATGTTTAAAGAAAACCTTGGTGTAAAAGTAAAATTAGAAAATCAAGAATGGAAAACTTATATTGATACATTTAAGCAAAAGAATTTCCAACTTGCCCGAATGGGTTGGGGCGGAGATTTCCTTGATCCATATCCTGTTTTAAATCTTTATAGTAAGAACAGTTCAAGTAATTTTACAAATTGGAGCAACCTAAAATTTGATCAATTATTGGAGAAATCGTTAATTGAACAAGATGAAGAAAAACGATATAAGTTATTGCATGAAGCAGAGGATGTATTAATGGGAGATATGCCAATTATTCCAATTTACTTCTCATCACAGAATTCTTTAGTGAAGAAAAATATTAAAGGTATTCGCTTTGATCCATTGAACAATCCAGACTTCCGATTTGCAAAAGTAACAAAGTAAGAAAATAGGATGCTCTCTTTATTATTTCTTTTAATAAGGAGAGTATATTAATCCTTAAAAATTGAGTTGAACAAAGGGGTGAATAAAGTGGAAAATATGTTGAGAAAAGCGGTAGAAACTAGAAAGCAATATCTCATTAACAAACTTATTAAAGTTGGAGTATATAAAAAAGAGTCCTCTCATTTATTTGTTTTAACGTTAACTGAACTTGAAGATGAATTTAATCGTGTAATAAGTATGAAAAAAAGTAAAAAATTAAGTTAACCTATATTATTAAATAAACAAAGCCTTTATCATAGAATACCAAGTAACTAATGATATAAGGCTATTTTTTATTTCATTTAACTCAGGTGACACCAATTATCGATTTCTTTCTATTTTCCTTTTTATCCAAAACGGACTATACAAAATGTAAAAGGTTACAATCATCACTATTTCTGCCGATAGAAGATACCATGGCCAAGGTCCTAAATAATCTAAAATAGAAGCATTTTCTGGCTTTTTCATAAGATACATAAAGTTAGAGTTCAACGCCTTATTAATGAAAAATACGCAAGCTGCATAAAGGTTAACAATGAGAACGGTCACCCACATCGATGGGATGGTCGGTCGAAATTTACTGGCCACCACCATAACTAAACAGGCAAGAACCACTCCTCCGTGCGAAACAAAAAATTCAAAATATCGAAAATGCAAAAACGAATAATGGCCAAGATCAGGTGTCATGATCGCTTGAATGGAACTGGCTAAACCAGCAAAATACATGAATTGAAACATTCTATAACTATTTGTCAGAAGCATTATAATTCCTAAAATGACAGTAAGATCACTAAGTTCAAGTGGTAAACCATTTTTAAGCGACCAAGCATTCTCATACACAAGCCATATATGATATAAAATCTCAGAAGCCAATAAGAGAAATGCTACAGAGAAACGAAAAAGCCGCTTTTTCCACGACCTCTGAATCTGCTTTCTAAAGACAAATAGAAGTACACAGAGAATCAATAGTATTCCGATTGTTAATAGATGGTCTTTTGAAAAAAGGCGAAACGCTCCTAATTTTGAATGAAATTGAAAAAATCTTTCCAACGTATTACCCCATTATCTGATTTATATTTAGGATTGAGTATTGTTAGTTTAGGGCAAATTCTGGCAGTTCTATACAGGAGTTAACATTTCATCTAGCAAATATAGTAGTTAATTGTATTTCATTTACAGTAATATGAAATTAGAGAGAAATAAATTCAATTATCTCATTTAAAGGAGGATAAGGATGAAACATTACTTAGAATTCACTGTTAACATAAAGCCAGTTCAAGTATCTCAAATGATTATAGAAGAGACTGAATTAAAGTCTAATTTGATTTTTCAAGATTATAAAGTTGCTGAAGAAAAAGAAATTGTCATCCTCGTATTTCAAAAATTCTTTCTTAGAAATAATAGTACAGCCACATTGACAGTCACAATTGATAACTTTAATGGTGTTACCTATGTTAAGTGCATTTCCTCAGGTAATGGGGAAGGAATGTTTGATATTGGTTGGGGAGCAGGAAAAAGTTTTATAAAACCAATCAGACTAAGGTTGGCAGCTAATATATTGGAAATAATTGAGGATCATTAATATTTGTACGAGAGTCTAACTCACAAAGTTAAAACAACGAACGAGGTGAAATTGCATGAAGATTTTAATCCGAAATGCCAATCAAAAAGACTACAAATCATTATTACCATTATTTAGACAAGTTCACGATTTACACGTTTTTGAAAGACCAGACCTATACAAAGAGAACTCAACTCCAGTTAAAAAAGAGGATTTTAATAACCAATTAAAAGATGAGACACAACATATTCTAGTGGCAACTCTAGATACTGAAATAGTAGGCGTAACAGTATTAAAGGAAGAAGAAATACATGAAAACTCCTTTGTTAATGCAAGGAAAATCTTACTTGTAAATAGTTTATGTGTTGATGTTGCAAGTAGAAAAAAGGGGATTGGAAGAAAACTCATGCAATCTGTTATTGACTTCGCGAAAGAATTGAAGGTTGATAGTATTGAATTAGGAGTTTCAGAGAGTAATCAAAATGCGATCCATTTTTATGAGTCAATTGGAATGGGAACAAAAAATAGAAAAATGGAGTTTCGATTAAGTTAAGTAAAAGAGATATACATAACATAGAGCCTAATAATTGGCTCTTTTTATCTATTAAGGCAGAATAATACTGCATAAAATACCGTACTATTGAAGGAATTAATGTTTTACTCAAAATGATACAATCATTTCTCAGTAAAAAAATAAAAGCCTGTGTCTTTGATTACTTGATAATCGTGGATTCAGGCTTTCTTGCTTATTGAATTTTTAGAATTGCTCCTATTTGCAGCCAATCCTATTTAATTTTTCCATAAATCTTGCTGTTTGAATTCTACTTTGCGCCAATCGATTATGACGTTGTTTTCGAACTTCGCCAATAATACTTTCTAGTGAATTATCTTTTGCAACAATAGTTTGATGACCAATTGTTACTGTTACAGTACCCGTTGAACTATTTGTATAAGCGCTAACTCTACTAGAACTTTTTCTATTTCTTTCATTTGATTTTTTAGTTTCTTCTTTTAACATTTAATTCACCTCTTTTATTATTTTGAAGTAACCAATACTTTCGTCTAGGATGTTTTAACGATACTGTGCTATTAATTTAAAAATACCACGAATTATCCAAAATTTTTATAACCAAAATATATACCACATTTGATAAGCTATGATAATAAAGTATAAGGTTTTAATTTTTTACCAAAAGCCTTTTTTTAGGGGGATTTTGGCTATAAAAAAGAATTACGCTTAAGTAACATAAATTAATTAATTTAATAAAGGAACATAAAAATGTGGAGGTAAATATGAAAAAATTATTAATAAAGTTATTAATAGTCATAATAATTTTTACAGTACCCTATACATATTTAAAGTTAAAGCTGTAATTACTAAAAAAGAAGTAAAAGCTTTTATAATTGAAACGAAAGGTATTAACAAAAACAACATTGAGGAAATTCAGCCATTTTATAATTTTCTAAAAGACGGAGGCAAGTGCATTGTTCGAGTAAAATTAAAAGGACAAGACTACCAATTCCATGTGAAAGAAAATGGTAAAATAGTAGAGGATCATTTTTATTAAATGTTTAAAAAAAGAGTTATTTTATAGTTTAGTATATTGAAGTACTAAATAGTGTGCTTAAGATTGTCTAATTATTGGACAATCTTTTTTACTTTTCTAGGCAGCGGAGCCAAAAGAACTTTACATCATTTACGGTAAGTATAATGACTTTATGTATCATGAGCACCCTGTGTTCCACGAATTGGTTGGGGAGTTGAAAGAATTTTTTGGGAAAAATTTGAGTTATACTAAATTAGAGACAGTAAGATAATAATTTATAAAGAATATTTACTTTAAAAGGACGCATTTTGCGTCCTTTTAGAATTTTAATAGAAGGAAAATTATTTCACGTTTTTATAAATTTTGTATAAAAGTCCTATTATTACGCCTAAATAGATCGATAGAGTAATATAGAACGAGTTTAATTCATCAAAATTAAGTAAAATGAATAATACTGATAAAAAATAAAATACAATAGGTGAAGCGATTGCAAAAATAAGAATATTTTTCATTTAATTAACCTCTATAATACTAATAATTAAATTTTATCATAGTATTTTCCATAGTATTTTTTATACCAGCTACCCCGACTCCTATACTTCCCGTTTTAATGTCTAGAGAATATATTACACCAGCAGTAATATGTGTGTAGTGACCAAAAGCATTAGCAGTTATATCATATTTATTACCTTTAGTTACTTCAACTGAAAGATAACCGTTGTGATTATATGGGGCCATATTAATCCCCAAATCTTTTAAATTGAATTTTTTTGCGATCCCTTTGTTATTTTTTGTTGTACTTTTTGCTCCAACTGAATGTATCCCTTTACCATCTGTGTATTTATAACTAAACTTATCGGTATTTGGTATTTTTACAGAACTTGTAGAATGGGTAATAGCGACTACATCAGTTAATTTCATATTTGGGGTTTTTAGCCATGTAAACGAGTTTTTTATTAGAGTATTTCCATTACTTAACTTTGAAGAGGATGTAGTCATTTTTAAATAACCGGTTGTTTTAGAATTAGTACCTCGACCTAACTTTGTTGTATTAATTTCATTAATTGCTTGAGCTTTTGAGATTTCTTCAACAGCAGGATCAGAGTAAGGGATATCTTGTGTTAGTTTATAGTAATTTTCATCTAAAGCTAAATTTGATCCGTATAAATCTTTGAAATCATTATATTCTTCAACTGTCATACTATTAATTTCCTCAGTTGAAAAACCTAAATTTTGTAATTTTATTCTCTCTAAAGTATTAAATTGAACTGGACTTACTAGTTCTTCAGATAAAATATGTATTTCTTCGGTGGGTGTATTTTGAATTTCTTCAGCATTAGCAAAGCCATTTGAAAGTCCTCCAACAAAAAAAAGTGTGCTTAATACTAAAAAAAAACTGTGTTTGTTACTTCGTTTGATAACCATATTGACCTCCGATTTTTTAAAAAAATTACAAGATTTATAATTTTATTTTTTAATTAAGTAATGAGTAAAGTTTAAAAACCGAATAGTAAATTTCCTTCCTATTTATTTTTTAAAATTTATTAGAAAACTAATTTACTAGATTATCTACCATAACTATCACCTCTTATGAAAATAATTTATTTATGTCTTTAATTGTAGTTATCTGGAGAATATATTCAGTGAAATTTTTGTGAAAATTTTAATAAATCATTACATGTTTTTACAAAAGAAAGTACCATAGTGAACATTCTAATGGAATCATAGTTTCTATGCGTTTTTATAGGCTTTTGATCGAAGTAATTGTAGTGTAGAATCAATAATTGTGAAAGCGTTCATAATTCTATTACTCTGGAAAAACAAGAGTTCTTAGACACAATATATATAGCGATTCAGCGCGTACAAAATTAATAAAATCTTACTAGACTGAAACATATTAAAATAGCGGAGGTCAGCATCAAATTCTTCAATGCTGACCTCCGCTATTGTATTTATTAACAAATATTGATATACAGATAAATATTAAAAAACTAAAAATAATATATTGATAATTTCGTTTAGTTCGAGGCATTTTAATAAATATTAGTAAGTAACTTAATAAAAATAAACATGTTACAACTATATTTATGATACTTTCTATCATAAAACGTGTATTTAACATAAAAAGTAAAGACTGCATCCCTGATGAAATAGAAAGTATTCTGTAGAAAGGAAAATCTTTCTCATCCATAATCTTCAATTACTCCTTTTTTAGTTTGATTTATAAACATAATTATTAATTAAATAATACTTATACTGTATCCTAAATTTTAAAAATTTCTGTGTTATTCCTATACTAGAAAACCTAATCTATCAAGTTGATCACCTCTTTATGTAATTAATTTCTTTAATTATAGTGATCTTGTGAATGAATTTAGTGGAAATTTTTTGAAACTTTTAGTAAATCTTCACATGTTTTTACTAAAGTATATACCATATTCATATAGTTTTTAGTATCAATAATATCGTTAATGGAATCATAGTTTCGAAGAGTTTTTATAAGCTTCTGATCAAAGAAATTGTAATAGTAGAAGTAGGATCGATGAGTGTGAAAATTATCATAATTTAGTCAATTGAATTTAGTAAAATTTTCCTTTTATTATGTTAAGTTAGATGTTAAGATAATTTCGTAAACGTTTACTAAAAAATAAAAGATATATTTAAATAACGCACATGAATAGTAGAAAAATATTATTTATTATTTTATTAATTATTGTTTCAATCTTTCTACTAGTCTTATTGACCGGTCAAATATCGTTCTTTAATAAGAAAAGTAAATTTAAACTAACTATTTAGGTTAGAAGTAAACTCGTTTAGAACACATTTTGTCAATTGTGAAGTTGATAACGTAGTCTTTTACACATGAATCAACTTTACTAGCAAGGGTATTAGGCTCTAACAATTAAAAAAGGGGGAATTATCATGTCTTTAGTGATGAATAAAAAAACAATTTTATATGTATTAGGAATGGCTGTATTGCTTTCAACTTTAACTATTTCTTTGCCATATCTTGCAGCTAACTTAGGTGTCTCGACTACAGTAGCTGGCAAAGTTATAACTATTATTGATACATTTAGTACAATTACAACGATTATTAGTCTTGTTGCGATTATTGTTGGATATGGAGTTATTTCAACTGCACTTGTTATTTCCGCTAAAAAAATTATCTCAAAATATGGAAAAGGTTATGCGACTACTTGGTAAAAGTAGCTAAATAGAGATATATGTTAAAAGCTATTTTTAAGTTAAAAATTGAAGAGGTTAAAACTATTTTTAATAGCTTGTTAATAAAATCTGAAATAAATAAATTATTAGTTAAATCCATAGGAATAGTTTTACTATTCCTATGTGTTTTTCTTATTATTTGTTATCCAGTTGAGCTATTGTATCTTTTTAATAGATTTAATGTCATTTTTATATCATTGGATATTAATATACTATTTTTGTTTACATTGGTGACAATGATTAGCGGGAACAAGAATATTATTTCAACTTTACAATATGATTTCTATAAGTTTTACGGAGATAGATATTTATTTTTATTTTTTTATTTAAAAGAGAAAATTATGGTATTTATTTTGGGGATTATTGTCCTTATTTTTGTTTTTTTAAGCTACGTTTTCTCTTACATTTCTCTAACTAGTTTTTTAATCTCACTTGTATCTATATTACTATTTATCACATTAAACATACTGTACCTTGTATATATAAAGAATAAAAATCAAATGAACTTTATGAAAGTTTTAAAACTCTTCTTCTTATTATTTGTATTTGGGATGTTTCTCATATTTATTACTTTTAATTTGTTTGGCTTTGGACGTATACCTTTATACGTAGTAATAAATATTCCATTGTTTTATTTATGTGCCAATTTATTTATTTACTCGGAATTAATATATGCAAATGCTAACTACAGACAACTGTTTATGCAATTCAAATATTTAAGAGTTCCTTTTATAAAGATTTATGGGAAAACAATTTTATACAAGAATACTTTCCATTCTTTTATAGGCATGAATATATTAATTATTCTTTTGTTAATAAATAAAGGATTTGATCATATACACGTTTTAACTTTTATTGCAGTAAATGCCTTCGCTTTTTATCTTTTATTACTATTTACATATAAAATAGTTATGTATGAATCATTTAAAGGGCAAAAAAATTATTTCTTTTACTTTTTTTTCATGGAATTGTTTTTTGGTTTTATTGCATTTAACATAATTTACATTGGGTGATTTTTATTAAAAGATTAAATATATATTTTTTATGTGTAATTTGCTTATTCATTCTATTTTTTATTTTAGTGGATGTCCCATCTAATATAAATTCTGATTCAGTCTATAAGAATATTGCATGTAAACCTGAAAATGTTTTTAAAATATTTTCCAACAATTTATTGGCTGTTATCTTTTATATCATACCAATACTAGGAGTTGGAAAATTATTAATAGACTTATATATTACAGTGGAATCATTAAAAATCTACATACTACATAATAATTTTGAAAATATATTATTTTTATTTTTTCCCCATTTTTTATTTGAATTATATGCTATGACAATATGGGTATATATGTCATGGGTTCTTTTCAGAGATATTTTTATAGAAAAAGAATTAAATTATACTAATTATATTAAATTAATCTTTTTTTCTATTATTCTTTTATTATTATCTGCAACAATTGAAGCTACTGAGAGGTGTTTTTTTTGATTGAACTAAAAAATATTGATTTTTTCTATCAAGAGGAAAACTATATCTTTAAAGATTTTAGTTTAACCCTCTTAGATAATAAAAAATACTGGTTACAAGGTAAAAATGGATCAGGAAAAACTACGCTATTAAATATTATATTGGGAATTAACAAGATCAAGGAAGGGGATTGCAATTTAAATTACAATAAAAGTAAAACCCTTTTTGTTCCATCAACCCCATTTTACGAACCCTATATGCTTTTAGAAGACTTTCTACATTTTTACCTTAATAAAATGTTGAAAATTCCAAAGCGATTTATCAATCTTGATGAATTAATAAAACAACTAGGACTAGAGAGTAACCGACATACTCCTTGCAAAGACTTATCTAAAGGAACTAAGCAAAAAATTATCATTTCAGCTTTATTTACTGACTATCCTTGGGAATATTTGTTCTTGGATGAACCTTTTGAGCATTTAGACATGGCTACATGTAAACTGGTTAAGGACAGAATTTTTAATGTCGAATCTTTTGTGTTTATTATAAATCACAAAGAACATTTATTAAGTGGAATATCTGACATTGAGAGGTTAGTATTATGAATCCAAAATCAATGTTTTTTATAAACTTTTCTCTTTTATTTGGGATCATTTTTCTAGTATTTATAGAAATTAAGAACTTTTATAAAATTCAATGGTCACAATCAAATATAATAATAGCTATATTTGCTATATTATTTGTCATGCTAATATGTATTCTTTTTATTAATATTTTGTTTAACTTTATTTTAGATAGATTTACATCGTTTAATATAGATTATAAAAAAAATCAAGAAAAAGTTTTAATTACTATTTTCTTAGTTAATCAAATCTTATTTTTAACAACATATCTTTTATTACTATTTAATAATCAATTATTCTTTACATTACAAGATTATAAATATATTACACCTATTATTTTTTCAATATTATTTTCTGTTCTATTGGGATTAAAAATTAAAGATATAATTTATTTCAATGTCGGGATAATCTCGGCAAATATTTTTCTTTTGATTTCCCAGAAACTTTTCCTAGTAGTAATCAAATCCTTTTAATTGAATTATTATTATGGTTGATAATAATCATAAGTGGAAATAAAAATTTTGATTAAATAAATAAATGTTCAAAGATGAATCAAAGCTTAAAGTACTGATTATTCAGTGCTTTTTTATTTTATAGAAGATATAAAATGTGATGTGAAAAATGAGAATAGATATTGTTGGAAGCATTGTTCATAGAAGTAAAATCTTGTCCTATAGTCATATGTTCCAAAAGTATTCCGAAAGTGCTTCTATCCCTTTATTAA
>NZ_NUGT01000090.1 GCF_002574545.1 Bacillus sp. AFS055030 | reverse complement strand
TAAAATGTACCCTTTGTAAAGGACATTGAAAAAAAGACTATGCAGTTTTAAGGAGATGATTTCTGTATTGTACAGGGGTCATCTTCTTTAAATTCCACTGATATCTATAATGATTGTAATAGTTCATATACTGTTTTATTTCTTTATTAAGCTCATCTAAATTTTGACATGACTTAATAGAGGCTTCATCTTTAAAATGGCCAAAAAATGATTCTTGTGGAGCGTTATCCCAACAGTTTCCACGTCTAGACATTGATTGAATTAACCCTAGTTTTTTTACTAGTTTTTGAAAGTCTGGGTGTGTATAATGTGTTCCTTGATCTGAATGAATAAGTGAACCTTCTACTTTCTTAAAGTTACGATTTCTTTTTAACTTTCGAAGAGTATCTGTAGCTAACTCCATTGTTATTTGGTCTGAAACATGGTATGCCAGTATTTCATTTGTTGAACTATCTAGGATTGTTGATAAATATGCTTTCTGACCTTTACCATATTTTAAATAGGTTATATCTGTTAGAAGAGATTTCCCAGGTACTTCTTGTTTAAATTGACGATTCAATCGGTTTGGCACAACCCTATGTTCTTTTGTAGCCTTCATCATTCGTCTGTAGGGATTTGCCTTTCTAAATGGGCAAACTATACCGTATTTTTTCATGATTCTTCGTATACGTTTCAAATTGTAGACAATCTTAAATTGACCCGCCAATGTATTCTTGATTTGACGTGCCCCTTTTTTATACCGTTTAAAGTGATAAGCCTTTAATATATTTACCCTTAAAATTTCATCCATTTCATCTTGTTGCTTTCTTCGTTCTTGTGACTTAATAGAAAAGTAATTATAATAACCACTTCTTGATACGCCAGCAATCTTACATAGGTAAGTTACCATATGTTTTAATTCAAACTTTTCAATTATGGAACGTATTAGAGTATATTTTTGGCTAGGAGAAATAACTACTACCTCATCCTCCCTTCTAAAAAACGAATCTTTTTTAGTAGTTCATTTTCAGCTTTAAGTAGATTAATTTCTGCTTCTAAACGAGCGTTCTTTTCCTCCAAAGTTAGTTCTCTTTTTAAAGGTCTTCCTGAGCTATCAGATCTCGTGTCACGAAGACCAAGTTCACCATTCTCTCTATATGCAGTACGCCATCTACTACCAGCTGCTTGAACTCTTTTCATTCCAATCACTTCTATATCAAATCCACACTCTTCAAATATTTGTCTAGGTAATTTTCCTTTCATATTTTCCGAAATAAAAATACGCTTGAACTCATGGGTGTAAGTGATCCCTTTTGTACTAACTGACTTTACGTGTTGGTTTTTGGAAAGTAGATCAATTTCTTTATCTGTAAATATTTTATCGCTCATCTAATATTTCCCCGATCCCGTTTTTTCTAATTATAAACAAAAGTACCCTATAGAGGTCACTTTTTTTAAGTGTCTACTCTATAGGGTACATTTTA
>NZ_NUGT01000089.1 GCF_002574545.1 Bacillus sp. AFS055030 | reverse complement strand
ATTTATAAAGGGGAATTTTGTTCGATATCGAATCATATATAATTAATCCTCTTATTTCAAATAATTTATAGTAAAAGTTTTACTTATTTTATGAAATCTCCATTTTAGTTATTTTTATAGTAATTAAATCAATCGATAAGGAAAAGGTGATGAAATGGAATATTTAAATCACGATTTAGAAAAGACTGCATTATCGTTATTAGAAAAAAGAGGTGTTACACTCGATGACATTGCGGAATTAGTTTACTTTTTACAAAGTAAATATCATGAAAATTTATCTAAAGAAGAGTGTAAACACAATGTTGAGAGGGTCATGACAAAACGTGAGATACAAAATGCCATCATTACTGGTATTGAATTAGATATTTTGGCAGAGCAAGATAAATTACAGGAGCCTTTGTTGGCTATTATCAAAAAAGATGAAGGTCTTTATGGTATTGATGAAATAATTGCCTTATCGATCGTAAATGTATATGGTTCAATTGGATTCACGAATTACGGTTACATCGATAAATTAAAACCTGGAATTTTAGAAAGATTAAACGATAAATCAACAGGCTTAGTAAATACATTTTTAGATGATATTGTTGGAGCGATTGCAGCAGCTGCTTCTAGCAGACTTGCTCATCGCGCCGCACATAAAAAGGCTGATCAAATTAAAGCGGAAGATGAATAAAAAAGAGTGGAAAAAAAAAATGTGAATCCACATTTGAGACTACTTTACATTTGAAATGCACAAAAAAACCACTAGTATTTACTTTACTAGTGGTTTCTTTCTGGTTTACGCTTAAATATACTTAATCCACTCTTCTAATGAGTCAACTGAATAAGTTGGCTGCGCTTCGTAATTTGACAACATATCTCTCGTCGTAACACCAGTATGGACGATTAATGTGTCAACACCAGTATTAATCCCAGCCATAATGTCTGTATCATAATAATCACCAATCATTAGTGTATCTTCTTTTGCTACACCAAGAACTTTTAATGCTTGTTCCATAATAATTGATTCAGGTTTTCCAATAAAAATTGGTTTTACTGTAGTAGAAACTGCGATAACAGATGTTAGTGAACCATTTCCAGGTAATAAACCTCTTTCTGTTGGAATTGCGATGTCGCCATTAGTAGAAATAAATGTCGCGCCATTTCTTACAGCTATACAAGCCTTTGCTAATTTCTCGTAATTAATACTACGGTCTAAACCACTAATGACAAAATCAGGATTTTCATCTGTAATTGTTAAGCCAACTTCCTCTAAGGCATATTGTAAGCCTTCTTCACCAATCATATAAACCGTAGCATCTGCCTTTTGTTCTTTTATGTAATTTGCTGTGGCATTACTCGTTGTAAAGACCTGTTCTTTTGTAGTTGGAATATTAAAGGAATTTAGTTTATCAGCAACTTGTTCTGGTCTACGTGTAGAATTATTCGTTACAAAAAGATATGGAATATTTTTTTCCTTCAGCGCTTTTATAAAAAGACTAGCTTCCTCTATTTGCTCCTCACCACGATACATCGTTCCATCTAGATCGATTAAGTATCCTTTATATTGTTTCATATTGCCACTCCTTACTAGTAGCTGTTCACTCAGTAAGTGGAGCAAACAGCGTCAGAATCAAATTTTCAAATGAGAAATTAAGATTATTTTTCCTCATCACCACTAAAAGCATTTATTACTCCTAGTTCTTTATCAAGAAAAGCTTGAACCGAAACTGGGAATTCCTTATATGCTTCTATATTTTCGCTTAATGTCATCACTATTTTTTCTGTAATTGAAGATGTGTAATCTTGTAATAGATGTTTTCGAATTGGAATTAATTTTTTTATTGATTCTCCAACTGATGCAGTTATAACCTTTTCATCCATTAGAATATCAACAATATCATCATAGCTTCCTGGGTCCCTCATGATAAAGCCATCAATCATTGTATTTCCAATATCTAACATACTGTCAATCAAAAGATGTGTCATTCTTTCCAATGCTAATTCTTCTACTTTATTTTTTGGATGGCTGTTTGACACATAAAACTCCAGCATAGAATTTAAAATTTCAATTCGATCTAATATGTTTTGACGATTTACAAAATACATATGTACACTTCCTTCTCAGTTCTATCTTCTACATTTTATGGACTTATATTTATTTTATAGCTAAATTCGAAAAAAATCGACAAATGAAAGCGTTTCTTACCGATTTTTGTTATATTATATAGGTGAATATTTTTCTGGGGGTTGGACTTTTGGAGCGTGAATTAGCACTAGAGATTGTAAGAGTTACTGAAGCTGCTGCCCTTGCTTCTGCTCAATGGATGGGACGCGGTAAGAAAAATGAAGCTGATGACGCTGCTACTTCTGCAATGCGTTCGATGTTTGATTCAGTAAATATGGCGGGTACTGTAGTAATTGGTGAAGGTGAACTCGATGAGGCACCAATGCTTTATATAGGTGAGAAATTAGGAACTGGTAATGGACCAGAAGTAGACATTGCAGTTGATCCTCTAGAAGGAACAAATATCCTTGCTAAAGGCCATGCAAATGCAATGGCAGTAATCGCAATTTCTGATAAAGGTAACTTATTACATGCACCTGACATGTATATGGAAAAAATAGCTGTAGGTCCTCGTGCTGCTGGTAAAATATCATTAGATGATCCGATTGAAAAAACGATAGATATTATTGCTGAAGCAAACAATAAACGTGTACATGATTTAACAGTAATTGTCCAAGAAAGACCTCGTCATGAGGAAATTATTGAACGAATTCGTGAAAAAGGTGCCAGAGTTAAATTATTTGGTGATGGAGATGTTGGTGCTGTTATAGCTACAGCATTACCTCAAACCGGAATCGATCTTTTCGTAGGTACTGGAGGTGCTCCAGAAGGTGTTATAGCCGCTGCAGCAATAAAAGCTCTTGGTGGTGACATGCAAGCCCGATTAGTACCAATGAATAAAGAAGAAGAACTACGTTGTATGGATATGGGTCTTTCTAACCCAAGACAATTATTAACATTAAATGATTTAGTAAAAGGTGACGATGCAATTTTTGCTGCTACAGGCGTTACTTCAGGTGAATTACTTGAAGGTGTTACTTTCTTAGGAGGAGACTTAGTCGAAACTCATTCGATTGTTATGAGAAGTAAAACAAAAACTGTGCGACATATTAAAGCGCATCACCATTTAGGATACAAACCCAATCTAATTAGTATAATGGAGGAATAAAAAATGTCAGAGCGTTTTTTCTTATATGATGACACTATTCAAGCAAAGACTCGTTTTGTAAGCTTTATGGGAGAAGAGCAAAGACATGATCTTGCTTTAGTATATTCTGATCGTCATTATGGCAAAGTAATGATAATGGATATGCAAAGTAATCGATTTGCAATTATTGGTTCAGATGATTTAAAAGAAGAAGGTTACTTAGAATTTGCTTTCGGAATTTCTGAAGAAAAGGCTGCAGAATTATTAGATTTTCTTAGTGAAATAATTTTCTAATATTACATTTCTGTGGATAAATAAATTATTTTTACTAAATAATCTGAAAAATAGTGGATAACTAAAGAGTTGTCCACTATTTTTGTGATTAAGTCTATAGTTATACACATGTTTTGTTGAAAGATTCAAACTTATCCACAAGGTTTATACTGTTTCAAAAAATCAAAAAATATTTTATCCACAAAATAAAATAAAAAAATGATGGGATTTTTTCCCCATCAATTTTTTACTTTCTTAACTACAAAATATTTACAACCAAAATTACAATACTCATAAATATATTCACGTAACGTACTTATTTTTGAATCATATGGAACATTTTTTTGAGAATCATCAAAAAATCCTCTAAGTCTTAATTGCTCATAGCCCCAATCCCCAACAATGTAATCATATTTTGAAAGGATTTCTGCATATCTCGCTTTGAAGGCTTCTTCATTAAATCCTTCACGATAATTTTCAACTATTTCATAGCAAATATTCTGTATGCAAACCACTTTGTATTCTCCTTCCTTTTACTCCCATTAATATGTAACCAATATTAAGGCATACTAATTTTACATTGATTATTAAAAGGTGGTATTTAATATGCGTAAATATTTAGTTTGTTTATTAACTTTATTTTTATTAACAGGATGTTCATTCGGTCCAAGTAAATCGAGACAGTTCGATTATGAGGATGTAACATATAAAAATGAACATCGATCAAATCCAACACCTAAACAATTAAATACGAGTCCAATGGATTTAGGCGATGTTAATGCAAAAATGTCAAATAACTCTTACAAAGATTATGGCTTTTCTAGACTACAAAAGCAAGATGTTTTAGGTAAAGATGGTGATTATACATTAACAATTGATAAACAAGAAGTGTCAAAATTCATTTCTTATTTAGTTGTAAAGCTTCCTAATATTGACGATGCAGCTACACTAGTAACAGACCAGGAAGTATTGATTGCTTATCGATCTGATGGTGATAAAAAACTAGCTAGAAAACAAGTTGAAAAAACTGCTCAATCTGCACTTCCTAGTTATTACCATATCTTTACTTCAAATTCAATTCAAAATATAAATAATATCGAGGACCTAAATAAATACGGTCAGCTTAATGATGGTCAATTAGAGCAACAAATAAAAGAATTGGCTAAAGGTTTTGATATCGATAAACAAAGCTTGCATTTTGATCAGATTTCAAAATAATAATCACAAAATAAAAGCACTAGCATCAGCTAGTGCTTTCAGACTGTTGACAAACGCTCGCTTTCTTCGTTGCTTCGCCTGTCTGCGGTGCTCATTACCGTCTAAGGTAACTCTGCTCCTCACCAGGCTTCGCGCCTCGAAAGACAAGCGCTTGCAATCAGTCTGAAAATCAAGTTTTTTGTACTTTGTCTACACACTGAAAGCACTAGCATCAGCTAGTGCTTTTTTTTATGCTTGTTTAGCAGCTTCTACTTGTTCGTCAGCATGGTATGATGATCGAACTAAAGGACCAGCCTCACAGTGTGAGAAACCTTTTCCTAAAGCAATTTCTTTTAGAGCCGCAAACTCGTCAGGAGTATAGTATTTTTTTACAGTTAAATGAGTTTTCGTAGGTTGTAAATATTGACCTAATGTAATGATATTTACACCTGCAGCACGTAGATCATCCATTGCTTCATAAATTTGTTCGTTTGTTTCACCTAATCCAAGCATGATGCTTGATTTTGTAGGGATGCTAGGGTTAATTTCTTTTGCTCTACGTAAAAATTCAAGTGATCTTTCATACGTAGCTCTTGCACGAACACGTGGAGTTAATTCTCTAACCGTTTCAATATTATGGTTCATAATATCTGGTTTTGCATCCATTAGCATTTTAAGGTTTTCAAACTTCCCACCCATATCAGATGGTAATACTTCAATTGTAGTAAATGGATTTGCTTTTCTAACTTCTCTAACAGTTTCTGCAAATATAGCTGCTCCGCCATCTCTTAAGTCATCACGAGCAACCGCTGTAATTACTACGTGCTTTAAATTCATTTGAGTGACTGATTCGGCAACTCGAACTGGTTCTTGTAGATCAAGTTCAGTTGGTAAACCAGTTTTAACTGCACAAAAACGACATGCACGAGTACAAACTGCACCAAGTATCATAAATGTAGCTGTTTTTCTAACCGCCCAACATTCATGGATATTTGGACAACGAGCTTCTTCACAAACAGTGTGAAGATTTTTTGATCGCATCATCTTCTTTAATTCTGTGTAAGATTCATTTGTGTTTAATTTTATTTTTAGCCACTCAGGCTTTCTTAAATATTCTTCTTTTTTTGATGCCATTTGAAATTCCTCCAACGTTTATTCGTTTACGACATATTTCATTTTCTCTTCCAATAGTTTATATATTACTACATTTTTCGAGGATATGAAAAACTTTCGTATTAATATCTCTATTATCCTATAATTTCCATTTATGAAAGTCGCTCCTTTAACCAAACTATAGATGTAAATCAATTTAAAGGATGATGGTTTTGAAAAAAATAATTGTACTTTTATGTATGGTGGTTATCTTCATTATGCCATCATTTGCAAATGCAGAAGAAATAGATCAAGCTCAGCTTAACAAAGAACGAATGGCCTTATATAAAAAAGGTGAAACACTAACCTTTATTCCATGGTATTACTTTGCAGCGATAGATACTTATGAACGAAATGTACGGAGTGTACGAAACGATATACCAAAACGTGAAAATGGAGTCCTTTCGATCTATATTAAACCAGAGGATTGGAGCGGATTAACCAATCCAGTTAAGAAAGACACATACGCTCCTACTATTCATTTATTTAGTGGAATCGGTTTAGATGGAAATAATGATGGAAAAGCTTCATTAGAAGATGATGAGGATATTCTGTACACTTTCATTCACCGATTACATTTCTATGGCCCAACTAGGCAATATATTCGAATGATGCTATGGGATTACTACCAAAGAGCAATAACTGTTGATATTATCGATGAATATGCAAAATTGTACCAATACTACGGAAAATTAAATATAGAAGGTAATGCATTCCCATTACCAATTCGTAGTACACATAGTTATCGCAGTACTTGGGGTGCACCTCGAAGCTTTGGTGGACGAAGAGTTCATGAGGGTACTGACATATTTGCAAATTATGGTACTCCTGTTAGATCCACATGTTATGGAATTATTGAGACAAAAGGCTGGAATCGAATTGGAGGATGGAGAATCGGAATTCGAGACTTAAATAATAATTATCATTATTACGCTCATCTAGGTGGATTCAATAAAGATATTCAAAGAGGACAAGTTGTAGAGCCTGGAACACTCATCGGATATGTTGGAAGTACTGGTTATGGACCTCCAGGGACGTCTGGAAAGTTTCCTCCGCATTTGCACTACGGCATATACAAAGACAATGGCTACGCAGAGTGGTCTTTTGATCCTTATCCAAAATTACGTCTTTGGGAGCGTCAGGATAGAAGCAAATAAAAATTCGCAGACTTGACGAGCTTATAAGAGAAAGTTTCTCGAAAGTAAAATGAAAAAGCAGACTAATTTATACAACTGTACTAAGTTAGTCTGCTCTATTTTAAATTTATTTTTTTCCTTTTATAGTTGATGGAGTTTGCTGAGTATCTTGAGTAAATGGAATGAAATTAGGAACTTCTCCATCGATAATTTCAGTTGCAATTGGGACTTCTACTTTCACCTTTGTTGATTTAGTACTAAAAGGGATAATTACATTCATATTTACTTCTACATTCATAATAATTTCTACAACAGAATTATCAAATCCAAATGGCTTAACTTCTTGGGTAACATTAGCCACGGCATCACCGACTACAGAAAAGCGAACTGGTATAGTCGGCCCAAGTTTTCCTAAAAGTACTGTATTAGTAACGACTCCAATAGGTACTTTTAAATAAAAACCATCATTATCTGCTTTCATTTTTTCCATTTCGGCTTTTGATAACGATAAAAATGATATATCCCCATTTTCAACCCTACGTATATTTTCTTCAACTTGCTTAGTCGTCGAACCGATTATTTTATTAATTAAATATGTATTCGTACTGATTACTGCTTTACCGTTTTCATCTATATCACGAATAATAATTTCCTGCCCTTGTAATTCTTTAGAAGCAGATTCATATGCTTCATTGATTACTAAAGAAGCAATTCGTTTTGTTTGTTTCTCAGAATATTTTAAGATCGTTGGGGATAAAATTTTATCGATTTCCCAAAATGCATATAAGGAGAAAAATAATAAGACAATACTAATAACTACGAATTTATTTGGAAATAGATTACGGATTGATTGAGTAATTTTCGTTGTTGAACCAGTTTTAAATCCTCCAAAAGATTTTCTTTTTGAAACAAAAAGTTTTCTTTTTGGAACACGTCTGTATTTAAATCTTTTCATCGAATCCATGCCCCCTTATTAATGGGTATGCATGTCATTACCTGTTCATTCTTATAGGATTTGAACAATTAATAAACGATTTTTTTTACTATTTGAGTACACTCGATAATTTCTAATTTCACTTCTTTATCTAAATTCACTTCATAAGGAGTACTTACCTTTATTCCGTTTTCTTCAATTATCTGGACAAATGGACGTTCTGAAGATGCATCATTTTGCCTAGAAACAATCCCGCATCTACCATCATTCAATTTTACATGTAATCCCGTTGGATAAATGGTTAGAAGACAGCTAAATATGCTAATTAATTTAGCATCAAATAATTTAGCACTCCCACTAATTAATAATGTTAAGCCTTCACATGGGAGCATTGCTTGTCGATAAACTCGGTTTGAAGTAACCGCATCAAAAAAGTCACAAATTCCAATAATCTTTGCGAATAGATGCATTTCCTCACCAAATAATCCTTTTGGATAGCCGCTCCCATCGATCCTTTCATGATGCTGTAATGCACAATCAGAAACAACTCTTTGAATAGAAGGTATTTGTCGTAGGAGGTCGTATCCAGCAATTGTATGTTGTTTAATGAGATCATATTCATCCTCAGTTAAGCGATCTCGTTTATTTAAAATCTCTTTCGGAATAGCTATTTTCCCAACATCATGTAAAAGTGCACCTAATCCTAATAAATTAAGCTGGGTTTTATTTAAATTTAATTTCATTCCAATACCTAAAGAATACATAGCTACATTCAGTGAATGAGTGAAGATATCCTTGTCATATCGTAATACGTCAATTAATAGAGATAAAACATCTTTTTGTTGCCATAGTTCGTTTTGCAGTGATTTAATCATTTCTTTAAGCCTTGATGAGTTTTTTTCTGAAGATAGCCATCGTAAAGAAAAATCTGTATTAATTAATTTAACAAAACCATCTTCTATTTTTTGGGTGATTTCAATGCGAAGTTCATCCGAAATCATTGCTTTTTCCTTTAAAAGTTCTGATAATTGATCATCTACTATAACAAATGGAATGGTTAACTTATGAATTCGCTTAATTATCTCTTCTGTTAAAGGAATATTTGCATTAACGATTATTTTTCCATGTTCATTAAAAACAGGTTTTCTTAGGATCGAGCCTGGAACAAGTGTTGAAGCTTCAACAACTCTCATTGTTTTCTCCTTGAACAATTTTTTAATTAAATATATGGCTGATCCTAACAGTTAATACTTTGTAATAATCAATTTTTGGAGCATTTAGACTAAGAGGATGTACTTTATCTATAAACTAAAGCCACTAAAAGAACTTAGTGGCTTTTTTATATCATCTTTAATAATGCGTCTCTTCCAATCATCCCTTTTTGAATGCCTAACTTCTCTGCTTCAACAGTAATGGATTCTAAAGGCGCATTTAATAATTCTTCGATTGTTTTTACACCAACTGCTCGGCCTGCGATAATTTGACGGTCGCGCAGTCTGTCATTTAATAATGCTACATCTAATGCTCCACACATTATATACCCTTTATCATTCATAACGACCAATAAAGTAGTTTTTGGAAGTAAAACCGTAACAGCATTAAATGTATGATTTTCGATTTGAATTGGACTTAAATTGATCAAGTTCAACGCTCCTTTCTCATTCTAAAATATGAGAAAAAAGCAAAAGTGTAACCTGTCTAATCTTGATAAATTTTATTCATCTTTTAAAGCCCAAAACAACACATCGCGAATAAATTCAGGCATAAAGAACCTTTTATGACTAGCATCACGAATTGTAGGAATTAAATGTCCAAACGTAAATAAATCCAAAGTTCCGATCTCATATATTCGATTTAAATCTAGCATTTCTCCATTAATAAAAAGATCCTCTTGATAAAAAAGCCTTTTCTTATCCCTTTTTACAATAGTGATCCCATCATAAACCATTTTTCCAATTACTTTTCCTCTAAATCCAAAACCTTTCATCTTTAAATGAGTCAATTCTTTCTCTTCACATCGATTTAAAACCTCAAGTAATTCCTTACCAGTCAAATGAACGACACATGGATTAATAGGATGTGGGCAAATTCGATGAATGTCCCCCTTTGTTATAAGTCCCTGCGTTAAGCCATCTAATAAAATACCAGAGTTTAGTATACTGATATCTGATTTAGTCCATTTGCGAAGTGCATTCGCTAATAATTTCGGTAAAGGACTATCTTTAAACCAATTTACACCCATGTTACTCGGTAGTTGTGTCACTGGTTCATTTAAAATTTCTTCACTTAGTCTCATTAAATTAGCCAACATCATTTTCGTCATTTCATCTTGATAATATTTAGGGACTGTATGTACTTCAGTAACTGAAGCTTCTGTATTGATAATACTTTTCGTCTCTTTATTTACAGTAATTAAAACCTCGCCTAAATAGTTACCGTGTTTACCTGTTCCACATAGTAAAGTTTCACCAGCATACTCACCATTTGGAAATAAATGATGAGTATGTGCACCTAAGATAATATCGACTCCTGAAAATTGCTCAGCGATTCTCTGATCGTCTCTCATACCTAAATGAGAAAGTATAATAACAATGTCTGATTGCGCTTTGACAATTGGTAGGATGTGTCTTAACATTTCAAACGGATCTTTTATACGCCATCCTAAAGTTTCATAAAAGACAGGGTAAGCTACAGTTAACCCAATTACGCCTAGCTTTACTCCATTTTTTTCATATATTTCAAAAGGCTTACTAAAGCTTTCAATACCATCATCTGTAATGGTTAAATTACCGACTAATACATCAAACTTTGCATTTTCGTAAAGGTTTAACAACTCACCTTTTGATAAAGTAATTCCTTCATTATTTCCAATTGTAATTGCATCAAACTTTGCATCATTTAAAAGTTCCACATTGCCCTTACCTAAAGTGGCCTCCGAAATTGGATGAAATCGATCAACAAAATCCCCAATATCGAAAGTAAGTGTAGCCTCACCTTTTCCTTTAGCTATCTCTCTTTTAGACTTCAACAAACCGACGATTGTTGCCCACGATTCAAAGTGGCTATGAATATCATTTGTATGGAACAACCGAATATTTATAGTTTGATTTGTTTCCATTGTTCCGCCATCCTTTTTTATCTATTTTCTATAATTAATTTTATGCCGTAAAATAATACGACTAACCTTAAAATTAATGAGATTGTTTCAGTTTTTAATTTTTGATTAATATACGCCCCGATTTTTCCACCAAACCATGCGCCAGGAATAAGTAAAAGAATATAATAGAAATTTACTTCTCCTAATGTGATATATGAAATCGAGCTTCCAAGTGTCGTAAACATCACGACAAACATTGAAGTCGCAACAGCTAATTGAGGTGGAAAACCAAATAAAAACGCCATCATTGGTACTAACAATATTCCTCCACCAATTCCAAATAATCCTGATATGATTCCAACACAAATTGATAAAGAAATCGCCAATGGAAGACTATAACTATAAGTATATGCCTCGCCTTCATCATTCGTATATGTTCGTATAATACCCTTATGTACTTCCTTTGATTTTTTAGTTAACTTTGAAGAAATAAATAAAAAGATTGATATACAGATTAAAAATATACCAAAAAATAAAGTAAACCGCTCTGTATTCAAAAGCGAATTGATATATGTACCGATTAAGCTACCAGGAATACTACCTATTAAAAATAAAATACCACTCCTATAATCGATTCGTTTTTGTTTATGGTACGAAAGGGTAGATGAAAGTGAAGAAAAAACAATTGTAATCAATGAAGTTCCAACTGCAACATGAATTGGTACAGTCGAAAATGCGGATAAAAAGTGATCAATATTAAGTAGCATTGGAACAATTATAATTCCTCCACCTAAACCAATCAATGATCCGACCGTTCCTGCAGCAAGTCCTATACTGATGAGTATAAGAATTTGTAGAAAGATATCCAAGCTAAATTTCTCCCCTATTTTCTCTATAGTTTAAATAATAGTTTAACATAAAAAAACTCGGAAATCCCCGAGTATAAATAATACCTATTTTAAACACTAGCTATTACTTTAATATACTTAAATTAGCAATCCAAGGTCCTACGTCAGTTTTGTATCTTTTTGCCATCACTCTTGTAATTTGAGTTATATGCGTTAGATCATGTACAACAAAAGTAGATAGTAATTCTCTTAATTTAACTGTTCCAAAATCTGGATGAACCCCTTCTAATTCTAGATGTAAATCAGGGTTAACCAATGATCGTAGTTTTGTAATATTTTCTGCTCTTAAATTCTTGAATTCAAGTAATCTTTCTTCTACTGATTTTTCATGTTTTTCATGCAAATGAGAAAAACGATCGAATGGAGGAAAATGATTGCTTCCTTCTTTATTAAGAATACAGTTCAACCTTGGAATCCAATTTGTTTTTTCACACTCGATTAAATGGTCGATTACTTCTGAAGCATTCCACGTTCCTTCACCTTCATTGCAATTTAACCAAGATTGAGATAAACCAGATAATAAGTACTCTAATGATTTAGGTGTTCTTTCTAAAACTTCAATCGCTTCACCAAGGTTAAAATTCATAAAAAACCCTCCCACATAGAAATAAATTCCCTCTTACTAACTTATCTTTCAAGTTAAATTTTATCATAAATGGTCTATCTATTTTATCAAAACCATTATTTATCTTAATGAGTTGTATAGTAGAAAGATCATTTCCTAAAACAGATAGTCATAAAAAACCATTCTTCACTTTTTTGGGGAATGCTTTTTTGCAGAGCTCATTTCTTCATTATTTTACCGCCACTTTACTGTAATGACGAACACGATAGTTAGCTTGTTCTGCATGGTAGGAAAATTTCTTAAAACTACTAAAAAAGAGACGAACTAAAAAAGTTCGCCTCCACTAAAAACAATATTAACCGATAGAACCTTCCATCTCGAACTTGATTAATTGTGCGTAAAATAGCATCAAACTACATCCAAAAAAGCCCCTTCAACTATTGATATAAAGCGTTTTGGAAATTATATCAAACTGTTCTTATAAACTAAACTTTGCATGAACTTTGCACAAACTTTGCACGAACTTTGCACGCTTATGGCATGGGTTGAAGCTGCATAAACTATGGGTTTGCAGGGCTTTAAAATGCAATTTTCGACATAATAGATTGCTTGTGGAAAGAGGATATCAAAAAAGAACTAACAGAATAAAATCTGTTAGTTTTTTTCATTTGCTCATGAGACTTTGTTTATATTATAAACGGTCTATAAAGCCAATCTAGACGGCTGGATTTTCGGTTGGTTAAGTTACGAAAAATCATAAAACAAAAAGACCGCTGCAGCGATCTCCATCTTCCCTTTAGGTTCCGTAAACTATGAAGTTTTTTTCTACGTACTATTGCATGTCTTTAACAAAACATTCGTTCTTTTTTCTGCCACCATTTCAGCATTATATAAGTTCTCCATAGCGCCTTTCAAGAGCGGATTTTCCTTTTTGAAAGCTTTCATCATCAATAATTCCATTCTCTTTTAATTGTCTTAAGGAATCATATAATCTGATATGATATGGCAGAGCTAAATCTTCAGTAGGATAATCAGTAACATCATCATCGATTTCGTCAATTAATGAAAAATATTTTTGTTTTAATAGAGTATAAAAATTATTAGTTTTAAGTGACTCTAATTCATCAACCGTAAAACCAAGAATTATTTTTTCATTATTATTTGCTAAAGCTAGTTTTCTTCTCTTTCCTTCAGCATTAATCCATGGACTTTTGTTTCTTCCTCTACTAAAGGTTTTAAATGAACTAAATACACCTACATTTGCTTTTTTTGAGCGTAATAGTTCAACCAAATCGGTTACCTCTCTTACTCCAATAGACTCTTTATGATTTTTAGATTCCCCAATCATTCTAATCCCAATATGCCTATATATAAAAGGTGGCACCATTCCATCAATGAATTCAATTATATGATCTATTTGATTATCCCCTCTATGTACGTTAGGTTCAACATATGCAATTTCAAACCTTTCATATACATATGTCATTAGATTTTCTAATGCATCGCCTTTTTCTTTCTTAGTACCAGCTTCTAGAGTCGTTCGGACATTATTAATAAGTTGTTGATAGTAATCTAATTCTTCGTTGGGTATTGGCGTCCATACCTCATGATCAGGTGCAGTAACCATAAATTTCTTTCCTGAGATTGTGTCTTTCATAAAATTATCACCTCAAAGTGCTTTTGGGGGTGGGGGTAGCTCTTTCTTCACAAATGCTACCCTAATATTTTGGGTATTTAATTTTGAATCACAATGAGGGCAAGTAAATTTTTGGGCAATAATAAAATCTCGAAGTTCTTTTTTACCCATAAATTCAAAACCATGGATTAATTCTGGATCATCATTGTTACAGAAGATAAAGAATCTAGCATCAAGCACTGAATCATGAACCAAAGTTGATAAAATTGTTCCCATCAGTGAAAGTGGAATACCTGTTTTTCGGGATAAATAGTGTGGTGATGCTGTGGCATCAGGCTTGAGAATCGTCAATTCCAAGTCCAATTTCTTCAATACCTGAGAAGGAATAGATAGATTCAACTTCCTCTTTGTATTTATTAAGTTTTCGTAAAACATTATCTACTACCTCCTTCTCAGTACCTGAAGTTGTATATTTTTTTAATGAATAATACTTTTCTAATTTCTTTATAATATATGGATATTCCTTCTGGTTTTCAGCATGAATTATTCCTACATTTAAAACTTCACCGTGTTCCCACATTAAGCGAATAATATCTGCAGCTTCCGCATGACTTAAGGCTTTACCACGAGTATTTGCTCTAAATTGAGTCAATCCTCTATCGGATTGTTGTAGAAATATACGGAACGAAATTTCTCTTTCAATTCGTTTATGAATTACAATCATTTCACTTTCATATATACCCTCTATACCTCTTTTAAGCCTTAATAAAGAATCCTCCCTGTCCATATGAGGATCAAATTCTTTGAGCATTTTTATTATATCAGGCATAAACTTTTCAGAAAAATTTTCAATTTTTTCTTCTATTATAGGATTATTATGGTAAAAATATTCCTCAGAAATCTTTGCCAAAGCATTTACAATCCATTCTGGTTCTTTTAGAGTGAATTCAAGGATATTTTCCCTAAAATAGTGTAGGATAATCCAAGTCACATCATCGATTTCCCTTTTTTTACTTTCACCATATATAGAGGTGAGTCCAGCAGTTGGATGCATAAATAATATGACTGATTTGATTTTAAAATCAACAACGATATATGCAAGATAGACATGGTTTCTCAATTCGATTTGCCCATCCAGTTTTTTTACTTGTATTTGAGAGGGTGCTGCAATTGTAAAAATTACTTGTTCCTTCTCGGGTATTTTTGATACATCAACAAGTTCAATTTTTTTCAACTGATCAGGATTAATATTATATAGTGGAGTTAAATTATTAATTTGGGATTCATATAAAGAGTCTATTGTATGTTCATTCAGAAAATCCTCTTCCTCTGCCTCGTAAATAAATAATGAGTCATTCCCTTCCAATTCCACATGACAAAGCCAGGTCAAAAAAGGTGAAAATGGAACTTGACCAATCATCAAATCACGAACAACATTTTCTCTGTAATTAATATGATTTCTACCACGGATTACATTAAATTTGTCATGCAATATATTTAACCTATTAGAATCAGCTCTTGCTAAAAAATATTCAACATTACTTCTTTGCAAATCTGATAAGTCATTGTAATTCTCAATCATTACATCCCCACCCCATTGAAGCTTATTTATATATATGCTACAGACATTTTACATCACATTTACAAATAATTGCAGTTGAACTAACTGACATGCTAAAACCCTTAAAATTAAAACCATTATACCATTGATATTCAATTAGAATCTGTTTTTTTGGTCGGCAGTAAAAGACATTCTACTGTTAAGGACAGATGATTATTTAGGAAATGCATAAAACCCTTTCACTAACTGGCGGATAAAATAATAATCACCTTATTATTCGCCCTTGAAACATTACTTCCTATCCAATAATATGGACGTTTTATGGCAAAATAAAAACCCCTATAAAGGGGCTAAAATTTAGAATAACAAGGTACAGCTTTTTATAAACATTGTGACTTTATTTCAACTCTACATCTACAATTTCAAACGGTGGCAAGCTGTTTACCAAATCAACCGTTTGAACAGATACATTAATCACAGATAACAATAAATTGAAGATATACTTTTCATCATCAGAATAATCATTTGGGTCATCTGTAATTCCTGACTTCTGATCTGTTTTAACTTGATATTGATCAATAATCCATTCAATTGCAGGGCGACCATTTACCGCATATTCATAAGCTTTTTCAGGAATATTGCTAATCGTGATGTTGCTGTTAAATACGATAGTATCAAATTGACCACGTTTTGGATGTTTCATCTTTTGTACACGATACGATGGCGTTTGAGATTTGTACTCGATGTTTACTAGTTCGTACGCAGGAACACTCTCGTAATTCAAATGTAAATCTGCAAGTTTTCGACCAACTTCAACAAACTTTTCTCTGTTCTTCAAAATTGGGATACGTGGCAATGCTTTGTTTAGGTCGTTGGCATATTTTTCACGATAATGAGGTGAATGGAATACACCATAAACATAATTAAATACCTCTTCATCAGATAAACTTAGTTTGTCCTTAATATAATCCGTGATATTACTATTGTCTGTAAATAGTGATCCCAATTTACTGGAATCATTCAAGAAAAATCCTTTTCCAGTATCCATCGTATGATAATTAGGAATATTATCTAACATTAAAGCAGAAAAATCTTTAGAAATACCTATTCCAGTAATAAAGATTATTTTATTGTTATCTCCAAATACCTCTTTATATTTTGCAGGTCGATGAATAATTGGTTTATCATAGTAAAAATATTTCTTCGTAAATGGACGATATAATGACTTGGTAACATTTGTTCTACTTAATTCGATTCTTTCATTACTAACTAGTCGCTTCTTCAATCCATCAGACCATTTTATAAAAGAATCAGAATTATTGATTTTAGATAACTTTTCGTTCGAATCTTTTATGTTTTTGAGTCTATCAATTTCAGAGTTAAAATTTGCGACCATTCTTTCTGCATTAGCAATAGTCTTTTCTTTTGAGTAGCCCATTACCCAAGCATCACGAGATGTTTGTACACCCAATGAAAACACATTAAAATACGACTCATTTTCTCCAGCTATTGCAGGGTATGATAAATAGTTTTCGTCTCTTTGATTAATCCAGTCATTATTTGAATCAGGAACTATAACATTCCAGTCAATTCCATTGATTGATTTCGATGTTTCTAAAATATCTAATTTTTGTTGTTGAGTTAAGTAATCTCCTATGTCATGATAGTAAATTTCATGGTTATTGTATCCATCTTTCACCAATAAAGTGATTGCAACAGGAGTTCGACTTCCTCCACCGAAAACATTTCCCGATTCTTTTCTACGTTGTTCTCCCTGAGTTCGAGCATCTCCACGTAAATTAAATATATAAATATAATTAAACTCTTCATACCAACATTTACGTAAACCATCAGTACTCTGGCTATCTATAAATGATGCATTAGTTATAAAACCAATTACACCTTTATTCGTAATTCTATCCGACGACCATCTGAATGCTTCAATATAAGAATCAAATAAGCTATTTTTAGCAGTTGCTTTTGAGTATTTGGCATAACTATTTGTAATACTATCCTCTAACCTAGGATAAGAATTATTTTGATTATTTTCATTCCCATTTCGTTGATTTTTAGAATACGGAGGATTTCCAATAATCGCAAAAATTGGCTCTTTTCGTTGACGTTCAAGACGTTCATTATTTTCTCCAAACAAATCATCCTCAAACGAATCCTCTTTCTCCGTACTTTCAAACGTATCCGTCAAAACAATACCTTCAAACGACTTATAATCACCTTCCATAATTGAATGGAATGTTTCTTCAATATTAATCGCAGCAATGTAATAGCTCAACAGCACAATTTCATTGGCATGAAGTTCTTGAGTGTACTTACGCAACAAATCTTCCTTAGAAATCAATCCGCTCTGCAACAATCGAACGATAAACGTCCCTGTACCAATAAAAGGATCGAGTACATGAACCCCTTCATCACTAATCGACTTACCAAAGTGCTTCTTCAGCACTTCATTTACGGAATGAATAATGAAATCCACAACTTCAACTGGCGTAAACACAATTCCCAAACGCTCTGTCGTTTCCTTGAACCCTACCCTAAAGAACTTATCGTAAAGCTGAATGATAATGTCCTGTTTTGCTTTGAGGTTATCAATTCCCTCAGCACGCACACGCACGCTCTCATAGAAGTCTTCTAAGCGTTTCTGTTCCTTCACAAGCCCCTGTTCGTCCATAACTTTCAACATAGTGTCCATAGCTCGTGATACAGGATTATCATTCGCAAAACTATATGAATCAAACAATGCTTCAAATACTGGTTTCGTGATCAAGTGTTGAGCCAACATTTCAATGGCTTGTTGGTCTGAAATGGCACCATTGATGTTATGCCGTAGTCCTGATACGAATTTTTGGAAAGCGTTGTATGCCTCACTATTCGTATCTTCCAGCATTACTTGAATGCGCATCATGTGTTGCTGAGCAATTTCCGCAACGTCTTTCGACCAATCTTCCCAATATCGTACATTACCGACCTTCTTTACGATCTTTCCGTAAATCGCACGTTCAATGTCCGAGAAATCTTCTTCATCAAGATTTAGCGACAACTGTTCTATTACTGGCTCTGCTATGGTAAATCCGCCTTCACTTTCGTCTGGGGCAGAACCTACCCCAATAACTTGTAACTGTTCAGGTTTCTTCTTGTTCAATTCCAATTTATTGATTGTTGCATCAAAACGTTCATCTAGTGAACGCAACGCATTTAGAACGTCCCATACTACTTGATACTTTTCATTTTTACCTAACACCGTATTTTCATCAACACCAGCTGGAATACCAATAGGAAGAATGACATATCCATAATCTTTTCCTTCTGCTTTACGCATAACACGCCCAACAGCTTGTGCAATATCAATACGTGATTTACGAGGTTTTAAGAACATAACAGCGTCCAGATCAGGCACGTCTACACCTTCTGTAAGGAATCGTGCATTAGAAAGGATACGACATGTGTTTGGTGGAACTTCCGCTTTCAACCAAGAAATCTTTTCATTCTTTTGCAACGCATTCATTGAACCATCTGCATGATCAATTTCAACTCGAACTGTCTCTGTTTGGTCTCCTGACTCATTGATATACATATCCACAACTTCGGTGAACATTTCTTTAATCAATTTCGACTCACGAATCGTTCCAGCGAAAGCAATCGCACGTTTCATAGGATTGGCAGAAATCACGTTAGAATTGCTCTTACGTTTAATTAAACCATTCCAACAACCGATAATTTTCGTTACATCATCAAATTCAAGTTCTGTATCTTTTTTATTCGCCAACATAGTTTGAAAACGACGAGCAATCACTTCTTCATCAACGGCTAGAACCATTACCTTATAGTCCGTTAAAATCCCTTTGTTTACTGCATCTCCAAAGCCAATACGGTAAAACTCTTCACCATAAATGTTTTCATCGTTCATATCCGCAATAATGACAGACATTTCATCTGCTTTCTGCTGGGCATCTTCTCCATAAATCCGAGGCGTTGCTGTTTGATACAAACGTTTCTTAGCTTTAATATTGTTATCGCTATGCACTTTCACAAAAGGGCTAGCTTCTTTTCCTGCTTCTGTTGCACCAGTTGTACGGTGCGCTTCATCACAGACAACCAAATCAAACTCATAGAAACCATTCTTCTGTGCCTCACTGATTACATCAATTGACTGATACGTTGAAAACACTACTAAGAACTTGCTATGACTTTTAGCTGAGTCAATATCTTTCTGACGTTCCAATAGCTTTTGATAATCCGTTGTCGCTGGATAACCCAAGTCTGCTGCTGCAATATCCTCAAACTCATTTTCACCTTTTTCCTTCTTTGTAACTTTTCTATCCGAACAAACTGCAAAAGTATCCATATCTTGACGATATTTAGAATCCGCAGTCCAACCTCTCAATGATTGAGAAAGCAACTGAATACTAGGAACAAGATACAATACCCTAAAGGTTCCATCTTTCTTCTCTGCCATCTTCTCAGCAATTACCATAGAAGTATAGGTTTTCCCTGTACCTGGAGCCATAATCAGCTTTCCACGATCAACAGACCCAAATCCATTTACTACTGCCTCAATCGCTGGAATCTGATGAGGTCGTGGTTGTTTAGCAGTTTTCAATTCAACTATCTTCGGTTTCTCAACTGAAAACTTTGACCAATCAATTTCACTATCACGCAACTGAGACAACCCAATACGAGCAATATTCTTATCACGATTCAACAGAGCGTCATTCGCATTACTGCTCCACTTATCCGTTGAAGTAACAATAATCCCTTCTGCATAATAGCTCTTCCCTACTTCGTTTAGGAAAGAATCAATATGAGACTTTTGTATTGTCGTATCTTTCGAATAATACTTACATTGAATAGCAACCAACTCACCAGTTTCCCTATTCCGAGCAACCAAGTCCACACCAGTATCTTTCTTAGGAACTCCATACTCTTCAGGAACACTCCCCAACATCCATACTTCATCAAACAAACGTGCATACATAGGCTCATGTTTCAAATATGCTGTAACCAACAATTCAAAAAGTGTCCCACGATCACGTTGGACCATATCCTTTCCTTCTAAATCATGGATTATCTTATCAAATGAATGGCTTACCGCTTGATAAACTGTTGTTTCTTCCATATATATTCAACCCTCCAAAACTACACCTAAACACTAAGTCTCAATGCTGCTAATGTCTACCTCAAGTTTATCATACTAGCCTCAGCACTATACTTCAAAAATTTTAATAGCAGTTGCTCTTTACTTTTTTTATGGATGAAACAGACCATTTTTAGTTGCTTGAATTCTTACCATCCCTAATAGATGCCATTTAAATAATAAGACAAAAAAATGCCAACCCATAAAAGGCTGACTAAATGTATGAGGTCGCTTAATTCAAAACCTTGACTCCAACAACTCTATCGAATGCCACCCGTTCATATTCGCCAGGCTTCTCCTCAATCCGCAACTCATGCGTTATCGGATCGATATAATGAACACGCCCAGTCATTTCATGAGTATATCCATTATTCCATATTGTCAGCTTTACAGCATGGCTGTATTCCATTGCGTAAGCAATACGTAGGTCAAACTCCTCCGCTTGATATTCGTCTAATATTGGCTTAGCAGTCCGAGCTTGGTCCTTAAACATTTCTCTGGTCATTTCGAATGCTAGCGGTATGAAAGAAGCCGATTGCCATTTCATTTTACCACGGTCACGAATAGTCATAATGAATCATCTCCTTTGATACCATTATATACGAACTGACGTTCTGTATGTGAATAAATTAAAAAGACCAACTTTTCAGCGGTCTTTGTTTTTCATATTCACCCACAGCAAGACAGTTCACCTTCGGGCGAGCTTTTTTGTTTTATTTGTGCATTTCGAGTTTTGTCTAAAATAAATCTGGTCTTCTTTGTTTAAAGTAATACGGACGACTTTCTATAAAATCAACCGCTTCATAATCACTTAACACTTCAGTTCTCCTATCTTCAAATGGTTCATTTTCCTTTCCGTCAAAGAATTTACCTGTAGTAATTTTAGTTACCTCAATAGTCCCACAGGATACACTCATTTCTTTTTGATAACTATTTTTACTGTAACCATCACTGTATGGTTGATACGTATGACTTATACCATCAAATTCTCCTGCTTTAAGGGCAGCTAAAACCTCTTCTCTTTTCATTTGACCGTTCCTTTCTGACACCAATTCTTCATTTATATTGTATAATTCTTGGAAAGGCTCCCTTTATCTCCAGTCTTATTTCAATCTTCCATAAATCCATCATTAGTTGTTGCAATGTCCCTTATTTCTTTCTCCACCTCTGGACTAATCCATGGGCTTAGATTATAGTGCATATGAAATTCTTCTTGACTAACTCCAATTTGCCTATGGACCCACTTAATTAGATTCCAGTAAGTATCTACTGCAAACAAGACATGGTTTATATCCAAAAGACCAAATACAGGATCTGGCAGTTTTCCATTATAACTAGTCAATGACTTATCATTGGACATACCTACTACTTTGTCATGAACATGATCGTTCCTAAATTTAAATAGTATTTTTAGGTCACCAAAAGGATTGTCAGCCGCATCAGTTCGGTACTCTATGCCTGTTGAGATTTTAACAACTTTAATCCATTTCTTTACGGTACTCAATTTTGTAAATTCATCAGTATAAGGAAGCTGTTTTCCATTAAGTTTCCCTTTGCGTCCGTGATGTTTTGCAAGATAGTATGCAAATGAATTTATGTATGATTCTAAGGTAAAACATGTGGTAAGAATAGTAGTTAAACACTGATTATGTAAAGCTGACTGTATTGCTGCCCCTCTAATAGCATCATCTAAGCTCATTCCATTTGTTTTTATTAGCTCTTCTGCCTCACTAGGATCAATCTCTCCTTTCTCCATCTTAGCCGCTATTTCTTTTGAATACTGAATTTGTGATTTTTGGGAAAGGGAAACTATGTTCAGCTCTTTTGTGTCTTGGGCTGCGTTATACACTCCGTGTTTTATACAATCTGATAATCGAACCAAACCCGATTTTTTTTGTTCCTGAAAGAGCATAATTCCACCTCCTTATGAGTTATAGAAAATTTTTAAATAGAAAATGGCATTTCTTACAAATAATTCTACAGTATATTTCTATAATCTGCATTAAATAAACCTTTACATTTTATCAATCAGTGCATGCTTTATTATGCAAAACAAAAAAAGAGCAGCTATCTAAAATAGCTGCCAAAAGATTGGAGGATTAGTTTACAACTAATAAATTTCAAAAAGCACTTGAAATTAATACGGCAGGTTTTATACCTGGACTTTTAACTTTTGCAGCCGCCTTTGAAGTATGCCTTTTGTTTTTTCAAATCGGTTTAATTTTGATTCTCGTTGGTTCAGATATTCGACTGAACGATGAACTTGATAGGATAGAATTTTGTACACCTCCTTCAATTAAAATTACTTAGTGCCTCTTCCAATTTGCTTAATTTCTTGTTTGCATTTTTAGTTTCATCATTGATTTTTCTTAGTCCCATAGGAGTCAACCCCAAGCAATTTGAATAAGTCAAAATGTCTTTTCTTAGGGTTTCTAAGACACCAATCAGAGGACTTTTTTTCATGCTGTCATTGTTCCTTGTTGTCGGTTCAATCACTTTAAACTTCGACTTTCTTAGTTCTCTTAAGAGGTCATTATAATGCTCGATTAAGCCCGAATAAATTTGAATGGTCTGGTCAAATTCTGGTCTGTAGATTCCCAGCCGCTGCATATTTGCTTTGGTCTGGTTCTCAATCTTGCACATATTGTCACCTCCAACTTTTTTTCAAATGTACTGTGTATTTAGAAAAGCCTCCCTTGGCGCCGGTCTTCCCATAAGGCAAGATGCTAATAAAATTGAGGGGGGATATCTTTAACTAATCATTTGTTCAAGTACTCAAGCAAATGATTGTTCAGCACTTCTTGCAACATTCTATCTTCCACCGTTGTCCCGTTCATTGGTGTCCGTTGTCTTTTCACCTTTTCTTTCAACTCTTCGTCCTGCAGTTCTCTCTCAAAACGCTTATACAACTTTTCTCGTAAATCTTTATCCAGTGTTAGTGACACAGGTATCTTTCTTTTATCATGTCGAATTTTACCTTGCCGTTCTCGTTCTGCTATTTCTTCTTGAACTAACTTTTGGTTAAGAGAATAAACAATGCCTCTAAGATAGTCAGCTACGTCCAGTCCTAATGCAGCAGCTTCATTTATCAACGCTTTCCGTACATCCTTTTCAAGCCAGACTGTGCCCTGATTATTATGCCGCCCTGTTTTTGAAAGTGTCACTTCTTTAAGACTATGCCTTTCATCGATCGCCTTCCGTATGGTTTCAGCATAAGGATCTACATTCCCGTGTAAGTTCCAACGGCTGGTTAGGCTATTTAACGCTTGAGCATCTTGATGACTTAAGTAAAATCCAATAAGGTTCTCTTCTGGCGGTCTTACAAACCCCTGAACTTTTTCTATCACATTTAAATTATTTATTTTCACGATTCCACCTAGCCCTCTTCATTTCTTTAAAATTATATTTTGTTCTCAATGCTGTAATTTTTTTAGAAGGAGCGCCTACAATCTTGTAAACATATTCGCTCATGGATTTGCTTTATCTCCTCTAGAATTTAATTGTTCTAAACCTATTTTGAGAAAAAAGTTATCTTGGTATTGTCGAGCTTTAGCCTTGTTTTCTGGTTTCTGCCGATATTGGCGATAATATGCTTTCCGTCCTTCATCAATCAGCGCTTGAATCTCGGCATCTTTTTTCACTATTTTCACCGCACTTCTTGTCATTTTGATTTATTTTATTATGTGTATTTTAGTCGATTTTTACGCATACTAAAGACTTTTGTATACCATTAAAAAGACCTCTAGCAAAGATTTATAGATGTAATCGACGGTTTAAGGGTGTTGTTTTTCCACCCTTCACGTTTCCTTTCACCTATTCAACAAACAAATTCTCATTCTTACCAACAAGATTGTAGTTTTTGAATTGGATTGTAGTTTTGTTGTAGTTGGGTTCAGCCTTACAGCCGCAAGGGCTTTGGATTACAAAATACAAAAATACATTTTGTTAATTAATTTATTTTTATTAATTCTTCATGTACCTTAAAAAAATATAAGATAGAGAATGGGTACCAAAATTAAGTTATATTTAATTTTTCAATTTAATATTTGTATAAAATATTATTTTTTTTAAAAAATGTATTTTTGTATTTTTCCACTTCACTCCCTTGATATTACTGGGCTAATGCCCACTACAAAAAAAATACATTAACTACAATTTTGTACTAGATTGTAGTTTTTTCTTGCGAAATTTTGCATTTTTTTATTAAAAAATGAAGGTGTAGGCTTTTTTGTAAAAAATAAAATGGGTACCCTTTTGCTTTTGGGAACCCATTTCGTAAAATAACTAGTTTTCTTTAAACACTCGTTCTGGTTTTCCTTTAACCGTTGTAGGTTTGACAACCAAATTATGAACTTCCATGATACTTTCTTTCAATTGTATGCAATTAATTGGAGGTCTTCCACCGTAATTTTCTTTATGCCATGTCGCAAAATCATCGCCCTTATTATCGTTGTAGACTTGAGGGGAACGTTTATTAATAAAAAAATCTTTACCTTTTGCCCGAATCCAACTTAAGGCAGTATTATTTTCTTCATGGTAATTGTCCGTACAATCTTGAACCTTTTGGCATTTTGTAAATGCCCTTTTTTCATATAATCGGAAATATGCTTCCATGACAAGCCGTAACATATATTCTAGAGCATCCTGCTGCGTTAATTTTTTTTGAAGATCGGGATCTTTGACAATTGGTTTTTCAAAAGCAGGACACCATATTAACCTTCTTTTCCAAGCATTCCCTTTTTCACTTGATGTCAAAATATGATTTGTACTATATATGTGAGTTGCCGTTAGAACTTCTTCTGTTGAGTTTTCATACATTTTTCTTATTTGTATCGGATCATTGGATGCTAAATTTTTAAGCGCCTTCGTTGTCCTAGCATTAATCGGTTTGTTTTCAAGATCATCCCCACAATTAGCTAGTTTATTTCTCAAACTAAATAAATACTTTTCATCTATAATATTCTCAAGTGAAAGAGAGGACACGTTTTCCCCTCCTAACAGCGCACGGATTATATTCAGCAGCACTCCTTTGCCGTTTTTTCCGTCTCCATGAAAAAACGTAATTCGCTGAAAATCCTCAAACCGTTTTACATTCGGATCTGTAATCAAACAAAGTGCAATGGTTTCTAGGATAAAATTCCGATAATCCTCATCATCTCCAGTGAAGAAATTTAGAAACCTGTCTACCACTGGAACCGATTCAGCGTGAGGATCATACCGAAGATTGATATAATGAGGTGTAAAACCTGTAAAATCAATAGGGTACCATTCACCATTATACAAACAACCATTTTGAAATTTGATTGACCAACCGTCTTGAGGTTTTTCTATTGATGGGGAATGAATCTTGATTTGCTTTACGACCTCATTCAAATATCTTGAACTAACCCCAAAACCTTTTAATTCCCTAATGACATTTTGGGCAAGAAAATCACCCGTACGAAAGCATTTATGATGGTATGTGTAAAGCGAATCATTAAATTTTACAGTCTTTAATTTATGAATTAATTTTTCGGCAACCTCTTGTTCATTGTTTTTTTCAATTTTGAGGTTATCATCTAATTGTTCATTAATTTCATATTGTCGTTCTTTTAATATTTCATCAATAAATTGCAAAATCTCTTCATGGTATTCCAAATGTTTGATTATACGTTTATAATCAAACAGCAAATTTTTTCTTCTGTTAAATAAATTAAAAATCCTTTTCGGATTTCCATGAATAAGACTCGTATTTATTGCTGAATCGCTCAAACCTTCGAAAAAATTTTTTGCATCAATAAAGGAGGTTAAAAAATCGGGCAATTCTTGTTCCAGATCGTCCAGATTAAGATCGACCTCTTTAGCTGAACATAATTCCCAATTCATTTTGAAACCCAAAACACACAGACCTTCTGGTTCGTGAACATAATTCTCAGGTTTCCTAAAATACATTCGAGCATAATCTTCATCCAAATCAAGTTTTTGAATATCAAAATAATCAGTCATGACATCCACAATCTTTTCTAAATCTATATCCAAATCGTCACTTGAAATTGTTGCTACTATAATTTCATCGGTCTCTTTTTTTGTCTTTGCTGCTTCGGTTGCTATTTTCGTTTTCATTAAAAAACTCCTTAATCATTGATATTTCTTCCCTCCAAGGAGATGAAATTACAACAATAAAAGAGTGACATTATTATGCTTAAACTTGTTCTATGGTGGCATAATGATTAATGAACTTCTTTTTTGATTATAATTTCAACCTTGGCAAAAGGTTATAAATAGGCTATGACAAAAGGGAAGGTTGATTAATCACATTGGCATGCAACTACAAAGAAGGCTCATAGCTATCCGCTATGGGTCTTCTTGCTTTTTGTCAAAGCCTATTCCATGCTGAAGTTATTCTTTTCTTAATTGCAATCTACAATGCCACCATTCTTTCGAACATCACTTGACCAACGTTTGATATATTCCTCTACCTCTTTACGAGGAAATAACCACTTCTTACCCACTCGCAAAGAAGGAAAATTCGGATTGGAAATAAATAATTTTTCTACTGTTGGTCTGCTTAGTGAAAGCATTTTGCAAAGTTCATTAACATCTATAAACAACTTCTGTTCCTCAATTTCATCCACACGTTTACGGACTTCTTCTAAATATAATTTCTTTAATTCATTTTCGTCTAAAGAAATGTTAAGCATTTGCTTATTCCTCCTTGGTGTATTTTTTAAAACATTTTACTCTTTTTTGCCATAAACTATAGTTTATAAAAAATATTATATCACCATAAACTACATTTTATACAAACTATAGTTTACACATTATAAATTATTGTTTATAATTGTAATTAAAAGGGAGAGTGATTATTAATGAAAAAATTTGCAGATTATCTCAAAAAGAAAAGAGAAGAAAAAAACCTTTCAATGAATAAACTTGGGGAATTATCAGGTGTTTCTGCTATGTACATTTCACATCTTGAAAGCGGCAAACGAGATAGACCTTCTCCAGAAATTATAGAAAGATTGGCAAAAGGTTTAGATGAACCATATGAAAATTTAATGGCAGCAGCAGGATATATTGATGCATCTGATTTTATTAAAATAAAAAACGAAAAAAACAGACAGGAAGATATAGAATGGTCACTAGCAGAGCAAGAACAGGAACCGTTCCACCTTGATTTTTTATTAGATTCCAATCATCCAATATTTTTTCAGGACAGGCTTTTGACCAAAGAAGAAAAAGCAAAAATAAAAAGCGTTATCGAAATCATTTTAAAAGGTTAAGAAGGGGAAAAGACAGCATGGCAAACATAAGAAAATTACCAAGCGGAAATTATCAGGTGCAAATTTATATAGATGGAAAATTAAAAGGTATCGGAAGTTTCAAAACAAAAAAAGAAGCTGAAATTGCTGCTGCAAAAACCGAAGAAAGAAAATACTATAGCCAAACTATAGCGGATAGAAACATGCCATTTGAATATGTTGTGGAACAATGGCTGAAATGGAAAAAGCAATCAACAAAGCCTTCAACATTCAGACAGCTTGAAGTAATTATAAAAAATCATGTGATGCCTGCCTTTGGTCATAAAAAAATTGCAAAAATCACAAGGATAGAAGTGAAAGATTGGCTTGCAGCCTTTGGAGAACTTGATAAGAATGGAAAGCCTAAATATTCAATAGGGTCAAGGCGAAAATATCTATCGGTGATAAAAAGTATTTTGTTTTATGCCGTTCAAGAACTTCAGGTGCTTGAAAAGAATCCAGCAGATAGATTGAAGATAGAAGTTCAAGACAATGTTGCTTTGAAAAAAGAAGATGAAAAAGTGAAATATTTCAGCCTTAATGAAATGAATCAACTTTTGGATTATTTAAGAACCTACAAGCATCAAAGGTTCCCTGAATACCGTTTGTATTACATGTTGATTATGTTACTATACAAAACGGGTTTAAGAATATCAGAAGCCCTTGCATTAGGATGGGAAGATGTTCAAGGAAATACGATTGATATCAACAAGCAAACAAGCCGTGATGATAATAACAAAGTGCAGCTTACAACATTGAAAAATGATTCATCTTATCGTGTAATCAGCATCGATGAAGAAGTTATTCGTGAACTGAAAAAATTCAAGGCAAAACAAAATGAACTGATTCTTGGAAATCCAAGATTCAAGAAAAATAATGATGGAATCATCTTTCAAAATTATAATGGGCATTATCTCACACCTTCAATCATTCGTGAAACGATTCAGAACTATCATAAGGCTTCAGGGGTTGAATATAGGGGCTTACATGCTTTCAGGCACACTCATGCCACTTTACTCCTTGAATCAGGTGTAAGTGAAATATATATAGCAAAAAGATTAGGTCATAAAGACACAAAAGAATTAAGTAGAACATATGGGCATATTACAGGAAAAATTCAAACAGATGAACTTGCAAAGTTCACTGCTTACGTCACAAATAATCATGTTAAAAATAACTTCAATTAACGTTAAAATAATTTCAACTTTGCACGAACTTTGCACGAAATTAAACTTTGTACATGCAAACATAAGAAAAACCCTTGATATACAAGGGTTAATCATTTGTTATCCAATAGAACCTTCCATTTCGAATTTAATCAGACGGTTCATTTCAACTGCATATTCCATCGGTAATTCTTTTGTAAATGGCTCAATGAAGCCCATTACGATCATTTCTGTAGCTTCTTGCTCAGAAATACCACGGCTCATTAAGTAGAATAATTGCTCTTCAGATACTTTTGAAACTTTCGCTTCATGCTCAAGAGAAATATTGTCGTTTAAGATTTCGTTGTATGGAATTGTATCAGAAGTTGATGCATTATCCATAATTAACGTATCACACTCGATATTTGAACGTGATCCAGCTGCTTTACGACCGAAGTGTACGATACCACGGTACGTTACTTTACCACCATGTTTTGAAATAGATTTCGAAACAATTGTAGATGAAGTATTTGGAGCTAAGTGAATCATTTTAGCACCAGCATCTTGGTGTTGTCCTTTACCTGCAATTGCAATAGAAAGTGTTAGGCCACGAGCACCTTCACCTTTAAGGATAACTGCTGGGTATTTCATTGTTAATTTTGAACCAATGTTTCCATCGATCCATTCCATTGTTGCGTTCGCTTCACATACAGCACGTTTCGTAACTAGGTTGAATACGTTATTCGCCCAGTTTTGAATTGTTGTATAGCGGCAGTATGCATCCTTCTTAATGATGATTTCTACTACTGCAGAGTGAAGTGAGTTTGTTGTATAAACAGGAGCAGTACATCCTTCAACGTAATGTACGTGTGCACCTTCGTCAGCGATAATTAATGTACGCTCAAATTGACCCATATTTTCTGAGTTAATTCGGAAATATGCTTGTAATGGCGTATCAACTTTAACACCTTTTGGTACGTAGATGAATGATCCACCAGACCAAACAGCTGAGTTTAATGCAGCAAATTTGTTATCTGTAGGAGGAATTACTTTTCCAAAGTGCTCTTTGAAAATTTCTTCATGCTCACGTAATGCTGTGTCTGTATCAGTAAATAAGATACCAAGATCAGTTAAGTCTTGTTTCATGCTGTGGTAAACTACCTCAGACTCATACTGCGCAGATACACCAGCTAAATACTTTTGTTCAGCTTCAGGAATACCTAATTTATCAAAAGTATTTTTGATTTCTTCAGGTACTTCATCCCAAGACTTTTCTGTTTTCTCTGATGGTTTTACATAGTAAGTAATTTCATCAAAGCGTAAATCTGCTAAGTCTCCACCCCATTGAGGCATTGGCATATCATAGAAATGTTGTAAAGATTTTAAACGGAAATCTAACATCCATTGTGGTTCATTTTTCATACGTGAAATTTCTTCAACGATATCCTTTGTTAAACCACGCTCTGAACGGAAGATTGATACGTCACGGTCATGAAAACCATATTTATAATCACTAATATCCGGCAAATTAGTAGACATTATTCATACTCCCTTCTTATAGAAGAGGAGGATTAAAGCTCAGAGGATTATTCCTCTGATTTTAAGCCCTTCTCCATCGCTTTCCATGCAAGTGTTGCACATTTAATTCGTGCTGGAAACTTTGAAACACCTTGAAGTGCTTCAATATCATCTAAATCGATTGATTCATCGTATTCTTTTCCAAGCATCATATCTGAAAATATTTGAGCAAGCTGTAGGGCTTCCTCTATTTTTTTACCTTTAATTGCGTGTGTCATCATTGAAGCTGACGCCATTGAAATTGAACATCCTTCACCGTCAAAACGAGCATCTGATACAATTCCATCATCAACCTTTAAACGAAGTTCAATGCGATCACCACAAGTAGGGTTATTCATGTTTATTGTTACATCGTTTTCTGATATGGCCCCTACCCCTTTGTTACGAGGGTTTTTATAATGGTCCATTATCACGCGACGATATAATGCATCTAGATCAATGTTTCGATTAATAGACATCGCTGAAATACTCCTTCGTTTTAAGTAATCCTCTTACAAAAGCATCTACATCTTCTTTTGTATTATACAGATAAAAACTTGCACGAGCAGTAGCAGATACCTTTAACCATCTCATTAATGGCTGTGCACAATGATGGCCAGCTCGAACAGCAATTCCTTCTACATCTAAAACAGTTGCAACATCATGTGGATGCACATCTTCCACATTAAATGTAACTAACCCTGCACGATGCTTCGGACCATAGATTGTTACTCCTTTTACAGTAGATAACTGTTCAAGTGCATAATTCGCAATCTCATGTTCATGCTTTTCGATATTATCCATACCAATTTCTGTTAAGAAATCAATAGCAGCGCCTAAACCTACTGCACCAGCAATGATTGGCGTACCGCCTTCAAATTTCCATGGAAGTTCTTTCCAAGTAGAATCTTGTAAGTCAACGAAATCAATCATTTCCCCACCAAATTCAATTGGTTCCATGTTTTCAAGTAGATGTTTTTTACCATAAAGTACACCAATACCTGTAGGAGCACACATTTTATGACCAGAAAATGCGTAAAAATCACAATCTAAGTCTTGAACGTCGACCTTCATATGAGGAGTACTTTGTGCGCCATCAACAAGCATGATTGCACCATTTTGATGAGCAATTGCAGCAATCTCTTTTACAGGGTTAATTGAACCAAGTACATTTGAAACGTACATAATCGCAACTATTTTTGTATTTGAGTTAATTGTAGCTCTTGCTTGCTCAACGCTGATTGAGCCATCTTCTTCTAATGGTAAATATTTTAATGTTGCTCCAGTAGATTTAGCAACTTGTTGCCAAGGAATAATGTTACTGTGATGTTCCATATAAGAAATCACAATTTCATCTCCAGCTTTTAAGTTCGTTCTTCCGTAGCTAGCAGCAACTGTATTAATTGCAGTAGTTGTACCTCTAGTAAAAATAATCTCTTCAATTGATGATGCATTTATAAATTTTCGAACTTTATCACGAGCTCCCTCGTATGCATCAGTAGCTCTTGTTCCTAGAGTGTGTACACCTCTATGAACATTAGAATTAATTTCTTTATAGTAGTTCGCAACAGCTTCTATTACTTGAACAGGTTTTTGTGAAGTTGCAGCACTATCCAGATATACTAAAGGATGTCCATTTACTTCTTGATTTAATATCGGAAAGGCTTCACGGATTGCTTTAACATCCATTACTTAACCTTCCTCTCAATTACGTCTACAAGCATTTTTTTAACTTCTTCAATTGGTAATTCCGAAACTACAGGTGCTAAGAATCCGTGAATAACTAAGCGCTCTGCTTCTTTCTTCGGAATACCGCGACTCATTAAGTAGTAAAGTTGAGTTGGATCCACTTTACCAACAGAAGCAGCGTGACCTGCCATTACATCGTTTTCATCAATTAATAGAATTGGGTTTGCATCTCCACGAGCTTTTTCACTAAGCATTAATACACGTGAAGTTTGTTGTGCATTAGACTTAGATGCGCCGTGTTCAATTTTCCCAATACCATTAAAGATTGAAGTAGCAGAATCTTTTGATACACCATGTTTTAAAATCCAACCTTCAGATCCTTTACCAAAGTGCGTAATGTTTGTAGTAAAGTTCTGAGTTTGATCACCACGGCCAACAGTAACCATTTTCATGTCACCGAAAGAACCGTCTCCAATTAAGTTTGTAACATTTTCGAAAACTGAGTTTCCATCGTTCATAAGGCCAAGTGCCCACTCGATTTTGCTATCGCGACCAGCGTGACCACGACGAACAACATAAGCAGTAACACCTTTAGCTAAAGTATCAACAGCACCATATCGTACTTTTGCATTATCTAATGTAATTACTTCTGTAACGACATTAACAACAGCTGCCTCTAAATCAGCAGATGTAGAAACATAGTTTTCAACATAAGTAACTTCACTGAATGCATCTGCAACAACAAGAACGTGGTTATATGCAGGAACGTTTTCTCCATCTACAACAAAAATAGATTGGATTGGTTTTTCTAATACAACATTTTTAGGGATGTATAAGAAAGCTCCACCATTTACTAATGCTGCATGTAAAGCGATTAATTTATTTTCATCGACTTTTACAGCCTCTGTCATAAAATATTTTTTCACAAGATCTTCGTGATCTTTAATCGCTGTGTGTAAATCTACGAATATTACACCTTTTTCTTTTGCTTCAGAAGAAAGAGAGTGATATACAGCAGAACCATTATATTGTACATAAACTGATTGATCAGTGTCTTCATTCATTAAAGATGTTACTGACTCTGGTAATTGATCTTTTGTAGGAACATTTCCAGTTGTAACATTAAATTCTTTTCCAAAGAAATCCCATTTAGAGATATTTGTTTTATCTGGCTTTGGAAGAGAAAGTGATTCAGCTTTTGCTAGTGCATTCAAACGAAACTCTGTGAAATATGCAGGTTCATTTAGTAATGCAGAAAGCTGCTTAACTGTTTCTTGACTAAATGGAATTGTAGTACCAGTTGTCATGAGAATCCCTCCTATCCGATTAAGCTTCTTGCCCAACAGTCTCGTCTTCGATACCTAACTCTTGTTTAATCCAGTCATATCCTTCAGCTTCTAAACGAGCTGCTAATTCAGGACCACCTGATTTTACAATACGACCTTGCATCATAACGTGAACGAAGTCAGGAGTAATGTAGTTTAATAAGCGTTGGTAGTGAGTGATGATTAAGCAACCAAACTCTTCTCCACGCATTTCGTTAACACCTTTAGAAACCACTTTTAATGCATCGATATCTAAACCTGAGTCAATTTCGTCAAGAATAGCAATTTTAGGTTGGATCATCATCATTTGAAGAATCTCATTACGTTTTTTCTCTCCACCTGAGAAGCCTTCATTTAAGTAACGTTGAGCCATTTCTGGATCCATTTCTAAGAATTCCATGTTTTTATCTAATGTACGGATAAATTTCATTAATGAAATTTCATCGCCTTCTTCACGACGTGCATTCATTGCTGAACGTAAGAAATCTGCGTTTGTTACTCCGCTAATTTCACTTGGGTATTGCATAGCAAGGAAAAGACCAGCTTGAGCGCGCTCATCAACTTCCATTTCTAAAACATCGTTGCCATCAAGCTCGATGCTACCACCGATTACTTCATATTTAGGATGACCCATAATCGCAGAAGATAAAGTTGATTTACCTGTACCATTTGGTCCCATGATTGCGTGAATTTCTCCACCTTTTACTTCAAGGTTTACACCTTTTAAAATTTGCTTTCCTTCAATTGCTACTTGAAGGTCTTTTATTTTTAATGTAGAAGCTCCCATTTTACACCCTCCATAATATTACATAAAAATTCTATAAAATAGAAAATGGCTATTTTAAGTTCATTCTCATTTTATTCTCATTCTAATCTTAAAGCAATTAAAAAGTATTTTCAAGCCGTGCACTATTTTACCAAAAAAGTTTTATTACGTGTAAATATTTTTCTCAAAAAATGAATGAATAGAGATACTATATATATAGGAAATAAAAAATCTAATATTACAACTAAAAAAGAGGAGAATTAAATGTCTAAAACTACTAAGCTTTCGCCAGATCAACAAAAATTTGCGATTCATCAACTACAAACGTATTTCATACAAGAAAGAGACGAAGAGTTAAGTGAATTAAGTTCAATGTTGCTATTAGACTTTATATCACAAAAACTTGGACCAATGTTTTACAATAAGGGAGTTGAAGACTCCCAAAAATTTATGTCCGAACGAGTTGAAGATCTTTATGCTTTATTACTAAAAGAACAGATTGAAGATTAAGTTGTTTTAGTAAACTTCTTTGTTTTTTGTTTTTTTACGACCTTTAACACACCTTCTTAATCGTACATACTTTATTTTAGATTATTCAATATTAATATAGTTGTTCAACTTATTCTTATATTGTTAAAACAAATGAATGTTTTCATGCAGACTCTACCATTATTTACGAAAATGTTTATTTTCATTAATCAAGTTTATCAAATAAACAAAGAAAAGAACCTTTTTTTTACATGAAGGTCCTTTTTCTTTGTTAATAAATATACTTTATTGATAAACCTGCACAGGTATAAAGACTTCTGGCATGCCTGCAGCGTATGCAGCTACTTCATATTCTTTAAAAATTAATTTTATGCCCGCATGGTCAAATGCCCATAATCGATTTTTGTCACTTAAGTCAATCTCGTTAGGAGATTTTATTAATACATATCCTTTATATTTCTTTTGTAATTGCTGATAAGCATATTCTTGTACGGATTTTGTATTTTCGTTTATTAACTTAGACAACGGAACTACTTCACCTGTTTTTACGTCAAAATTATATGTAGTACCAATTGTCATTCCATGTGCTCCACCTGTATATGAATATTCATTATAAATAACACTTAATTTATCAAGATTATTATATAGTACTTTATAAGTAAAAACATATTCATATGGTCTCCACGGCCCTTGGCTAGCATCCCATTTTGACTTTGCTTCTTTCTCGTCTTCTAATAGCTTCAAACGATTACTATTGGCTAAATCAGCACCTTGTTTTAAGATCCCATTGATCTTTTGTTGTGCTTTTGAATTAGATGCTCCACTTATTTGAGGAAACTTAATCGGGGCATCATTTAGTTTTTGTTCAGTAATTTTAATATGTCTCGTTAATGCGTTTTCATTGATCTCGGCTTTCGATTCCGCATTAACAAATTTAATAGAGCACAAATTAATACTGCTAGTCATGATGATTAATAAAAAATAATATAGAAACTTTTTCACTAGACTCCTCCTACTATCTTTATTAAAAAATAGTATGAGTTTCTTTTAATTTATTTATGAAATATTTTATAAGAGTCAAAAATTTTACATTCAATCCACGGACAGTTATTCAGCTCATTTTACTCACAGTTTCCTTCCTCATAAACCGCTTATGAGGAAGTACCTTTCCATTTTTCCCTTGTTTTCTTCCTCATGAACCTCCTATGAGGAAGTACCTTTCCATTTTTCACTGATTTCCTTCCTCATGAACCTCTTATGAGGAAGTACATTTCCATTTTTCACTGATTTCCTTCCTCATGAACCTCTTATGAGGAAGTACCTTTCCATTTTTCGCTTGTTT
>NZ_NUGT01000088.1 GCF_002574545.1 Bacillus sp. AFS055030 | reverse complement strand
ATCCTGTCCCCGCAACCAAATGGTCCCGTGGTGTAGCGGTTAACATGCCTGCCTGTCACGCAGGAGATCGCCGGTTCGATCCCGGTCGGGACCGCCATTTAAGATGGCTCGGTAGCTCAGTCGGTAGAGCAGAGGACTGAAAATCCTCGTGTCGGCGGTTCGATTCCGTCCCGAGCCACCATCTTAAAAAAATGGCAACAAACAATATTTATTTCGCCGACTTAGCTCAATTGGTAGAGCAACTGACTTGTAATCAGTAGGTTGGGGGTTCAAGTCCTCTAGTCGGCACTCTTTATGGCGATCGTGGCGAAGTGGTTAACGCATCGGATTGTGGTTCCGACACTCGTGGGTTCGATTCCCATCGGTCGCCCCATATTTTGCGGGTGTAGTTTAATGGTAAAATAGAAGCCTTCCAAGCTTCGGTCGTGGGTTCGATTCCCATCACCCGCTTTTTTATAAAATTTAATGGGCCTATAGCTCAGCTGGTTAGAGCGCACGCCTGATAAGCGTGAGGTCGATGGTTCGAGTCCATTTAGGCCCACCATTAAATTTATAATTATTTTTCCGCAGTAGCTCAGTGGTAGAGCACTCGGCTGTTAACCGAGTGGTCGTAGGTTCGAACCCTACCTGCGGAGCCATATTATAGAGAAGTACCCAAGTGGCTCAAGGGGCTCCCCTGCTAAGGGAGTAGATCGGGTAACCGGTGCGAGGGTTCGAATCCCTTCTTCTCTGCCATATTTTTTTTGGCCCGTTGGTCAAGCGGTTAAGACACCGCCCTTTCACGGCGGTAACACGGGTTCGAGTCCCGTACGGGTCATATCTAAAGCTCAGTTATTTGTGATAACACAGGTAACTGAGCTTTTTTGTCTTTTAATACGGCTCTATACTTTATGTTGGGGTATGTACACAATTTTAGATAAAAAACACGTAACTTCCAATATTCGTTATACTTGAATTGTCGAGAAACAAGTTAAACGAATGGAGTTACGTGTAAATGAATTCTAACATAGATATACTAGGTCTAGTGACAAAAGTAGAGGAACAATATAAATGTCAACTTAATATAGATTCGGGTATTAATGATGTACCATTTTGGAGGTCAGTAGGGGTACCAATAGAATTCTATAAAGGTTTTTTAAGCTTCACAATTGTGTCAGCTAGTATAACTAGTCATGTATGGGCGGCATGATGTAATACTTGTGGAAAACCGTTGTTATCAGTGCTTTTTTACTTCAAATAATAACCTCTTCCTTTTCAATTTCTACCAAGTAAAAGTATCTTTTAAAAAGACCCTCCTTTTTCCCATTTTATTTTATATAACAAGTGAACGGACGTGAACTATAAATGTCAACTTAAACATGTACATTTTCGATTATTTAAATATGTACAAAATCACTCATTCTTCTTTGAAAGATGTTGCATAATACTGTATGATTCCTCAACAACGTTTATTTAAATTAGAGAGCAAGAAGAAATTGAAAGCAAGCGCATTATCTTAGTGTTAAAATGTGAATAGCTAAAGGTGAGGTGATTAAATGAGTGGATTAAATAATGAGGTCATGTGGAATGCAGTTGAATCATGCGATGAAAACTATGATGGAGTATTTATTTATGCAGTTAAGTCCACTAGGATTTGTTGTAAACCTTCTTGTAAGTCAAGAATCCCATTAAAAGAAAATGTAGCATATTATCCGTCATTATCTTTGGCAATTAATGATGGGTACCGTCCATGTAAAAGATGTCAACCTGATTTACTTCACTCAAATGAAGAGGAAATTATTTTATCAGCAAAACAGTTTATTGAAAAAGAATTTCGAAGCTGTTTAACATTGGATCGCTTAGCACTTGAAGTTGGAGTAAGTAAATTTCATTTGCAAAGATTATTTAAAAAATCCACTGGTTTATCACCGTTAGAATTCGTAAATAAGTTAAAAATGATAGAAGCTAAGAGATTATTGCGGGATACTGAGGATACCATAACTGAAATAGCGCATAATCTTGGTTTTAAAGGGTCATCACATTTTTCAAGCATGTTTCGGCATCATTATAGTAGCACTCCAACTTCATTCAGAAAGAGGTAAATAAATGAAATGAAAAGATGGAGTAGCTTTATTGAAATATTAGGAATGCTGTGTGGCTTTTTTTGTAATTGTATGTGGTGTATTTTTGATTTCAGAGATTCGTTTCTTATGTAACACCAAGAGACAGAATGCAACTCTAATAAGATTATAAATAATAAGACAAAAAGGATTTTCGTAAAAACGAAGATCCTTTTTATTATATTACGATTGTTAAATGTTTTTGTTGAAATGCAAAAATATGTAAGTCAGTTAATTTTATGTCACTATTTTGATCAATAGGAATTGTTGATTGATCTTCTATATTTCCATATAAATCTGAGATCGGTTTAGAGATTTTTAGTACTTTTGCATCTAACTTTCCAGGTAATTTGATTATTGTTTCTAAAAAAATTTTAAAAAAAGATTCTCCCTCTTAATCTGATAATTTTCGACAAATCTTCTTAAATAGAAAGTTTATATGAAATATAAGTGTGAAATATGTATGAAATTTCATGAAAAATCAAAAATTTACAAATTGTTACAAGGGAATTCAGGAAAAAGATGTATAATTATACATATATATTCGTTCGACAAATTCGACATTTTTACGACAAGTGCTATAATGACAACGTTTTCATGAATGGTTATTCATTTACCAAAAAATGTTTTTGAATTTTTTTTGCATAAAAACAAGGTAAATATATATATTTGTAGAATATTAAGAGATAGGAGAATTTAAGAGATTGTAATGAGGTGAGGATGTTGCTTTTGACACGGCCAACTGAGTTTGATGTACATTTATTCCATGAGGGAAGTTTATTCCATAGCCATGAGTGTTTTGGGGCACATGTAGTAAAAAAAGGGAATAAAGTTGGAACTACTTTTACAGTGTGGGCTCCACATGCGAAAGGTGTCTCAGTTGTTGGGGACTTTAATAATTGGAATGGTTCTGAACATAAAATGGAAAAGTTGAACGATCAAGGGATATGGACGATATATATCCCCGAAATTGGTCATGGGACGATATACAAATATGAAATTTCAACGAAACATGGTGAAGTTTTATTAAAAAGTGATCCTTATGCTTTCTATAGTGAATTACGACCAAGTACTGCTTCGATTGTTTATGATCTTTCAGGGTATAAATGGAAAGATGCAAAATATCGAAAACAGAAATTCAAAAAGTCTGTATATGAAGAACCAGTTTTAATTTATGAAGTACATTTAGGTTCTTGGAAAAAGAAAGAAAACGGTGATTTTTATACTTATGCAGAACTAGCGACAGAACTAATTCCATATGTAAAAGAACATGGTTTTACACATATTGAAATATTACCATTAGTTGAACATCCATATGATCGTTCTTGGGGGTATCAAGGAGTAGGTTATTTTTCTTCTACTAGTCGATATGGAAATCCTCATGAGCTAATGAGCTTTATTGATGAATGCCACCAGCTAGGACTAGGAGTCATTATGGATTGGGTACCAGGTCATTTTTGTAAAGATTCTCACGGACTTTACATGTTTGATGGTGAACCGACATATGAATATGAAGGTTATGATGCTAGAGAAAATGAAGTATGGGGAACAGCAAATTTTGATTTATCAAAGCCAGAAGTAAAATCATTTCTTATTTCAAACGCCTTATATTGGATGGAATATTTTCACATCGATGGTTTTAGAGTAGACGCTGTTGCAAATATTTTATATTGGAAAAATAGAAATGAAGAAAATCCCTTCGCAACTAACTTTTTAAGAAAATTAAATGAAGCGGTATTTGAATATGATCCACAAGTATTAATGATTGCAGAAGATTCTACTGATTGGCCATTGGTTACTGCACCAACATACGAAGGTGGATTAGGATTTAATTTTAAGTGGAATATGGGTTGGATGAATGATGTTTTGACTTATATGGAGACTCACCCAACGGAAAGAAAGCATCATCATAATAAGATGACTTTCTCGTTTTTATATGCCTTCTCAGAAAACTTTGTTTTACCTTTTTCACATGATGAAGTAGTACATGGTAAGAAGTCATTGTTAAATAAAATGCCAGGTACATATGAGGATAAGTTTGCTCAATTAAGAGTACTATTTGGTTATTATTTATCTCATCCAGGTAAGAAACTCCTATTTATGGGAAGTGAATTTGGGCAATTTGATGAGTGGAAGGATTTAGAGCAAGTTGATTGGATGATTAAAGATTATGAATATCATGCCAAGATGAACAAGTATTTCAAAGAATTATTATCGATTTATAAAAAAAATAAATCACTTTATGAAGTTGATAATCATTGGGATGGATTTTCATGGATTGATGCAAATAATGCAGACCAAAGTGTATTTTCATTTATCCGTAAAGGAAAAAACAAAGATGATTTTGTCATCATAATTTGTAATTTTAGAGAAATTTCTTATGACAAATATCGAATTGGAGTACCTGCAAAGCATCGATATAAAGAATTGCTTTCAAGTGACTATATACAATTTGGCGGCGATAGTAAAATAAATCGTTCTGCCATTGAAACAGAGGAAATACCATATCATGGTTTACCATACAGTATTGAAATAGCATTACCTGCCTATAGTTTTACAATCATTCGTCCAGTTAAAATGCGAAAGGGGATTAGCAGCAATGGTTCAGAAAAAATGCGTAGCAATGTTACTAGCAGGAGGAAAAGGGAGTAGATTAAGTTCTTTAACAAAAGAACTAGCTAAACCAGCCGTAGCTTTCGGAGGTAAATATCGAATAATCGATTTTACTTTAAGTAATTGCACAAATTCAGGTATTGATACTGTTGGGGTGCTAACCCAATATCAACCACTAGTACTAAACTCATATATCGGTATTGGAAGTGCATGGGATTTAGATCGATTAAATGGTGGGGTAACTGTTTTACCGCCATATTCAGAAGCTTCTGGAGTTAAATGGTATACAGGAACTGCAAGTGCAATTTATCAAAATTTAAATTATATAAAGCAATATCATCCTGAATATGTTTTGATTCTTTCAGGTGACCATATTTATAAGATGGACTATAGTAAAATGTTAGGCTACCACATTGAAAAAGAGGCAGATGTTTCTATTTCAGTTATCGAAGTTCCGATTGAAGAAGCTAGCCGTTTTGGAATTATGAATACAAATGAAGAAATGGATATTATAGAATTTGAAGAAAAACCTCAATATCCGAAGAGTAATTTAGCATCGATGGGAATTTATATTTTTAAATGGAATGTTTTAAAAGAGTTTTTAGAGATGGATGATCGCAATCCAGAATCAACTAATGACTTTGGTAAAGACGTTATTCCACTTTTATTAGAAGAAAAGAAAAAGGTAGTTGCTTACCCATTCAAAGGTTATTGGAAAGATGTTGGTACAGTAAAAAGCTTATGGGAAGCAAATATGGATCTATTAAATGAAGATAGTGAACTAAATATATATGACCGTGATTGGCGCATATATTCAGTTAATCCAAATCAACCACCACAATATATTGCACCTACAGCAATCGTTGAAGACTCTCTAATTAATGAGGGGTGTGTTGTTGAAGGGTCTATATCACATTCAGTATTATTCCAAGGTGTAACAATCGGAGAAGGCAGTATGATAAAAAATTCTGTCATTATGCCAGGTTGTGTAATTGGAAAAGATGTTCGAATTGAAAGTGCAGTAGTAGCTCCTGGAATGGTTATTCCTGATGGAAGCCTTTTAGGTCCTGAGAAAGATTATGAAGAGGTAATTTTAGTTACAAGCGAAGAATAAGAGGTGGCTCATTCCTCAAATAGAAAAATAGATTGAGAGGGTTATTTGATGAAACATACTATGCTAGGAATAATTGAGGCGTCAACACATTTTGAATCTTTAAAGCCGTTAACACAGCATCGACCATTAGCAACTCTTCCTTATGCAGGTCGATATCGTTTAATCGATTTTATGTTAAGTAATATGGTGAACTCTGGTATTACGAGTGTCGCTGTATTTCCAGATAAACCTTATCGATCAATTATTGATCACTTAGGCTCCGGTAAACATTGGGACTTAAATCGTAAAAAAGATGGACTATTTATTTTTACGCCAGAACCAACTGATGGAGCTTTTGGTACATTCGATTTCATTGAAAAGCATATTCAATTTTTACAACGTTCTACTCAAAAGTATGTAGTAGTAGCAAATAGTTATACGATTTGCTCAGTGGATTTCAGACCAGTTTTAAAGAGACATGTTGAAACAAAGGCACAAATTACTGAGTTAAAGCAGTTCGGTAAATCTTTAAACATCTATATTCTTGAAAAAGAGTTATTGTTAAAGCTTTTTGAAAATTTCCACGAAAAAGGCTATGAAACAATTATGGACGTTGTACGTGATCAAAATAATGAAGTTGAACTAAGTGCGTATGAAATACCTCAACAGGTTTCAATCATTCGAACAATTGAGGATTATTTCGAGCAAAGTATGAAATTATTAAATCCTGAAATATGGAATCAATTATTCTTAAAGTCTTATCCTGTCTTTACTAAGGTTAAAGATGAGCCACCAACAAAATATTCAAAAGAAGCAGTTGTAAAAAATTCAATTGTAGCTAATGGATGTGAAATTGAGGGAACGGTTGAAAATAGTATTATTTCAAGAGCCGTGAAAATTGGAAAAAATACAATTATTCGAAATTGTATTGTTATGCAAAAATCAAACATTGGAGATAATTGTATATTAGATGGTGTTATTTTAGATAAAGATGTTCGAATAGAAGATGGTGTTGAAATAAAAGGAAGCTTAAGTGAGCCAGTTGTGCTTCAAAAAGGTTCAGTTCAAGGAGCGTTGATTCAGTGGTAAATGTTTTATATATTGTTTCAGAATGTGTACCATTTGTTAAATCGGGAGGGCTTGCAGATGTTGCAGGCGCTCTCCCAAAGTATTTAAATAAACTTAATACGAATGTAAGAGTTATGCTTCCATTTTACTCGTTAATACCTGCTAAATTTAGAGAAGAAGCTAAGCTAGTTAAAGAGCTAACGATAAATCTAGGTTGGAGAAAACAGTATTGTGGTTTATTTGAATTGAAATTAGAAGGTACAACTTATTATTTTATTGATAACGAGTACTATTTCAATCGAGATAAGTTGTATGGTCATTTTGATGATGGAGAGCGTTTTGCATTCTTTTCTTTAGCTGCAATTGAATGTATTAAAGAATTAGACTTTAAACCTGATGTTATTCACTGTCATGACTGGCATACAGCAATGATTCCATTTTTCATGAAAGAGTATGGTGCATTAAAAGATATTAATCCAAAAATGAAATCTGTATTTACAATCCATAATCTTCAATTCCAAGGCGTATTCCCAAAAGTAGTAATGGACGATATGTTAGGGATCGATGAACAATATTTCCGCGATGACTATTTAAAATTTTACGATTGTATCAACTTTATGAAAGCTGGAATCATTTCAAGTGATTTCGTAACAACTGTTAGTCCAACATATAAAGAAGAAATTAAGCACGAATTTTTTGGAGAGCAACTTGATGGTCTATTACGTGAGCAAGATCACAAACTTTTTGGGATTGTTAACGGAATTGATGAAACAATTTATAATCCAGCTACTGATCCAAAAATTCACTCTAATTACGATGAATTTACAATCGAAAATAAGATAAATAATAAATTGAAATTGCAGGAGTCACTTGCATTAAAAATGGATGAAAATATTCCTATTATTGCAATGGTTTCTAGATTAACAAGCCAAAAAGGCATTGATCTCATTCAACATGTATTCCCTCAAATTATGGATCATAATGTCCAAGTAGTAATTTTAGGTTCTGGTGATTCAGAATTCGAGAACTTCTTTAGAGCAATGGAGCATAATTACTACGATAAAGTTAGAGCCTATATTGGATTTGATGAACGCTTTGCTCATCAGATTTATGCAGGTGCAGATTTATTCCTAATGCCTTCACTATTTGAACCATGTGGTCTAGGTCAGCTAATTGCGATGAAGTATGGATGTGTACCAATCGTAAGAGAGACTGGGGGGCTAAATGATACTGTCTGGTCATATAATGAAGAGACGAAGAGTGGAAATGGTTTTACTTTTACGAACTATAATGCTCACGATATGCTTCACACAATTGAACGTGCATTGAGTATTTATGAGAATAAAAAGCATTGGAAATCAGTCAGAAGGAATGCAATTAGAAGAGATTCAAGTTGGTTAAAATCAGCTAAAGAATATGCAAAATTATATTTGCAATCTTCAAAGTAAAAATCTTTTAGGGTGAGGTGATTCCATGTTTTCTAGTGTGGAGGAGTTTGAGTGGTGTTTTAAAGAGAAGCTAGAAAGTATGCATGGAAAGAGTACTGCAGATAGCACTACTCAAGAGCGATTTCAAACACTCGGAACGATGATTCGTGAACATATAAGCGGTAATTGGCTGGGAACGAGTGAACAATACCGCTTAGAGCGAAAAAAACAAGTATATTATTTATCAATTGAATTCTTATTAGGAAAGCTTTTAAAAAGTAATCTAATTCATCTAGGGCTTAGGGAGTTATGTGAATCTGGCCTCGCGAGATTAGGCATTTCTTTGAGTGATCTTGAGGAGTTTGAAAGCGATGCTGGTCTAGGGAATGGTGGATTAGGACGATTAGCATCATGTTTTCTGGATTCATTAGCATCTCAAGACTTGCCTGGTCATGGATGTGGCATTCGCTACAAACATGGCCTATTTGATCAAAAAATTGTTGATGGATATCAAGTAGAGCTGCCTGAACAATGGCTGAAATACGGAAATGTTTGGGAAGTTCGAAGAGATGATGAAGCAATTGAAGTTTTATTTGGCGGAGAAGTAGAAGTATATAATAATAAAAATCGATTGGAATTCCGCCTTCATGGTGCAGAAGCAATCACAGCCGTACCATATGATTTACCGATTATCGGCTACCATACAACTACTGTAAATACATTGAGATTATGGAGTGCTGAAGCGTCTACTCATTCTTCAAATAAATCACTAATGAAATATAAGCGAGAGGCAGAAGCAGTTTCAGAATTCTTATATCCTGATGATACACATGATGAAGGAAAGATCTTACGTCTAAAACAGCAATATTTTTTAGTTTCTGCAAGTATTCAAAGAATAGTAGATTCATATAAGGAGCAGTATGGTAATATTCGTAAACTTCATGAAGAAATTGCTATTCATGTAAATGATACACATCCAGTTTTAGCGATACCAGAATTGATGAGAATTTTAATCGATGTTGAAAAGTTATCCTGGGATGAAGCATGGGAAATTACAACTCAAACGATTTCATATACAAATCATACAACTTTATCGGAAGCACTTGAAAAGTGGAGAGTTGATTTATTTAAGCCGTTATTGCCAAGAATTTATATGATTGTAGAAGAAATAAATGAAAGATATTGTAAAGAGCTCTGGAGCAAATACCCAGGTGATTGGGATCGAATTGAACAAATGGCTATAATCGCTCATGGAGTCGTTAAAATGGCTCATTTAGCAATTGTAGGCAGTAAGAGTGTAAATGGAGTTGCTGAAATCCACACCGAAATTTTAAAACAAAGAGAAATGAAGCTTTTTTATGAGTATGAGCCATTCAAGTTTAATAATAAAACAAATGGTATTACTCATAGAAGATGGTTACTTCAATGTAATCCCGAGCTTAGTAGTTTAATAAATGATTCGATAGGAAACGGTTGGATACAAGAACCAACTCAACTTGAGAATCTATTAGAATATCAAGATGACGATGCATTTTTAACGCAATTTATGAGTGTAAAGAAAAAGAGAAAAGAAGTTCTCGAAAAATATGTACACTATACAAATGGAATTGCATTAGATACAGATTCAATTTTTGATATTCAAGTAAAGCGGATGCATGCATATAAAAGACAATTACTAAATGTTTTACATATCATGTATTTATATAATCGTTTAAAGGAAGATTCACATTTTAAAATGCATCCAAGAACTTTTATTTTTGGCGCAAAGGCATCTCCTGGTTACTATTTTGCTAAAAAGATCATTAAATTAATTCATTCAGTGGCTGATATTGTTAATAATGATCGATATATTAGTCAATTTATTAAAGTAATTTTTATTGAAAATTATCGAGTTTCATTAGGTGAAATTATTTTTCCAGCAGCGGATATTAGTGAACAAATCTCGACTGCAAGTAAAGAAGCTTCAGGTACTGGGAATATGAAATTTATGATGAATGGTGCTTTAACACTTGGTACACTTGACGGAGCAAATATTGAAATCTTAAGAGAAGTTGGCGAAGAGAATATATTTACATTCGGTCTTACAGCTGACGAGGTATTAAATTATTACCAATACGGTGGATATAAAAGCAGTGATTATTATCATCATGATCCGCGAATTAAAAAGGTGTTAGATCAAATGCTTCATGGATTATTCCCGTTACCAAGAGAAGAATTTGAACCAATTTTTGATTCGCTCATGTCTTATAATGATGAGTACTTTTTACTTAGAGACTTCTCCTCATATGTAAAAGCGCATGAATGTATCAATCAAACGTATCAAAATAAAAGAGATTGGTCTATAAAAAGTCTTAACAATGTTGCGAAATCTGGATTTTTTACGAGTGATCGCACGATTCGTCAATACGCATCAGAAATTTGGAATATTCATCAAAGAACCTTACACCATTCTTAACCTCCTCTTAGATAATTAGGAGGTTTTTCATTTATTGATGAATATTCGGGAAAGGAGAGATACGTTGAAATTCCTTTCGGTTGACTATGATAAGGCCTTAGAATTATTACTTTGCATTGAACAGGCATATGCTCAGTATGATAATGATGGTAAATTTATGGTCCCATCAAAATATTCATTAGTAGATACAATTAAAGCACGTGCAATTAGAGAACTAGAATGGTTTGGCTATATTATTGAAAATGATGTATCTGTGATTATTGTGTTTCGAGGAACGATGTCAGATTTAGATTGGTTAGCTGATCTGAAAATTGATCAAGACTTGTTCCCATATGTGAGGAACGGTGGGAATGTTCATTCTGGGTTTCTATCAATTTATCAATCTTGTCGAGAAATGCTTTTAGCAATTGTGAAGGAAAAGGCTCTTTCAAAAAAAATATTCATAGCGGGGCATAGTTTAGGTGGTTCATTGGCCACGTTATTAGGATATGAAATAACAATGACTGGAATTTGTAACCCAAATGTTTATTCATTTGGCTCTCCAAAAGTAGGAAATACAAAGTTTAAAGAAAGCTATGACGAAAATGTTAGGCATAGTTTAAGGTTTGTAAATTTATATGATATGATCCCTTTAAGCCCACCTTTTAAAATAGAATTGAAGCCATTAAAAATTTATTTAGAATACGTTCAAGTGAAACAACCAATTACTTTTGCATTAAATAAAGGTTCTATTCGAAGTAGTCACGATCTATCGACTTATATTGAAGGTGTTAAAAAGATGCAGTCAGATTTTGATTATACTCCAACTTTTACTTACAAATTACGTGAAAACGAATTAGTTGAAGAGGAAGTAATCTAATGGAAAAAAACTAGTCAAGATTTTAATGACTAGTTTTTTTATGTAAACTAAATAACGCTTTTATAGTAGCCTGAATTAATCATTACCATCCAGTAGATTACCAAGTCCGCCTAATATACTTCCTTCTTCTTTAGATGAGTTTGGTAAGTATTGGCCAATTCGAGAAGCTAATCTTGCTAAAGTTAATGATTGAACCCAAATTGTTCCAGGACCTTGTAATGTAGCGAAGAATAGACCTTCTCCTCCAAAAAGTGCAGTTTTTACATTTCCAACATATTCAATTTCATAATTCACACCACCAGTGAAGCCAACGATACATCCAGTATCAATTTTAACTTTTTCACCTGGTTGAAGTGTTTTTTGGTAAATTGAACCACCAGCATGTAAGAAAGCAAGTCCATCACCTTCGAGTTTTTGCATGATAAAGCCCTCACCACCGAATAGACCGGTACTCAATTTCTTTCTAAACTCGATTCCAACTGAAGTTCCTTTTGCTGCTGCTAAGAAAGAATCTTTTTGACAAATAATTTTATTTCCATACTTTTGTAGATCTAACGGAATAATAGTCCCAGGGTATGGAGCGGAGAAACTGACTGTTTTTAAAGTGCTTGAACGGTTAGTAAAACTAGTCATAAACAAGCTTTCGCCTGTAACTAGGCGTTTACCAGCTCCGACCAATTTTCCAAATAATCCACCTGATTGTGATGAACCGTCACCAAATATTGTTTCAAGTTCGATGCCATCATCCATCATCATCATCGCGCCAGCCTCAGCAATGACAGTTTCCTTCGGATCAAGCTCTACTTGTACAAACTGCATATCATGGCCATGGATTTTATATGTAACTTCATGAGAATTTTTCATTTTTATTCCTCCTTTTAGTTTAACTATACAAATATTGTATTACTAAAATCTAATTATTTAAAAATAAAAAATTAGATAAATTATTACAGAATCCTCATTTATTTTTACTGCTTAATGAGAAATTATACCATTTTTAAAGGAAGCCAGGTGGGTCTAAATGTATAAAAGATGAATTATAAGAATTATATAAAAAATTCCCTCAATTATGGCTAAGTGTCATTGACGCACTTTTTTAGATATGATATATTTAAGTTACTATTAACTGCATATTTATTTGAAGGTAAGAAATTAACGATACATTTGCACTACAAAATTTTTAGTAACGCTCATTTTTCTTTGTCTTGAAAAGAAGTTTTGACCACTTTCAATGTTGTAGCAATCCTAAGCTGATTGGACAATGACGTTCTTTTTCTTCACCCCTCTTTTATGCACGCATTAATAGTGTATATATGTATTTCTAGGAGGTATTATCGATGGAATTCGGTAAAGTTAAATGGTTTAACAGTGAAAAAGGTTTTGGATTCATCCAAACTGAAGGTGGAAACGACGTATTCGTACACTTCTCTGCAATTCAAGGCGAAGGTTTCAAAACTTTAGAAGAAGGTCAAGAAGTTGAATTCGAAATCATCGAAGGAAACCGTGGACCACAAGCTGCTAACGTAAACAAAAAATAATTTTTGTTATGTTCAAGGCATCCTTTTTTAGGATGCCTTTTTATATTAATATAGAAATCTATCAATTTAGTAAAAAGATATTGTAGTTTAAATAAGTTGCAAATAATGACCAAATAGAATAGGGAATAAGTAAAACAAATGCAGTTTTTGACTGTTTATAAGCGATTGAAGCTAAAAGAACTGCTGTAACAAAGACGAGTCCACAATCAATTGTAGCCATAAGTAAATCTTTTTGTTTGAATTGAAAATAACTAAATAATTGATTAAATACATAATTAATAATCAATATAAAATAAAACCCTTTAGCTTTTTTGAAGGATTCTCCTGAAGAAACGATTATACATACGCTTAAAGAAATGAAAGAATATAAGAATGCCCAAATAATTCCGATTGTTTTTCCTGAAGGAGTATAGCTAGGTTTATTTAGATGAGCATACCAAGCCGAGTCGACCGGAAATAGAATAGAAGAAATAAAAAATAAACAGTATATGGAGAAAAATAACACGATTAACTTAATATTCATAAAACCTCCTCAATAAAGTTGTATTGATTAAGTATATGTATATATTTTGAAAATATAAAAAAAACGATCACATTGTAGTAATCGTTTTTTCATGAAAGGCTAACTCACTTAGTACTTTTCAATATCTTTTACATCAATTTCAGATAACTCACCATTTAAAGCTTGTTCCTCATAATCATCAAGATCTTGTTCATATTGCTCGTGTTTTTTTGTAGGATAGACAGTTCGATTTTTTCCGTAAATATCTGTACCGATAAAGTTTTCAAATTCTTCAACATAACCTACATTTTCATAGCTCTCAGTAAATGTGCTTCCATACTCTTCAATATTATTGAATTCAAAATCAGACGGTGTTTGAGAATTACCATATCTTTCAACATCTTGTAATGCGTCTTCAGCGTCATACATCATTGAGCGATCTTTAGGATCTCTACTAAATGGTGGGTTTAGAACTTCTTCCTCAATAGGACGATCGTATCTTATACTAGAACTTGAAATATGCTGATCGTGAGTATGTTCAATCATTGCTTTAGCTGTTGGAAGAGCTTCCAGACGTTCAAAAGGTATTTCTTCACCACTTACTTCACATATACCATATGTTCCATTTTCAATTTTTTCTAAGGCTGTGTTAACATCATTTAGTTCATTTCTTAAATGCTCATGAAGAGAAATATCTTTTTCACGCTCGAATAATTCTGTACCTAAATCACCCGGGTGGTTGTCTGCAAGTGAAAGCTCATCAACAGAATCTCTAAGTGAATATGGTGTAAAGGCTGGATCATTTAGTCTTTCTTCTATATGTTTTTTTTGTTTTAGTAATTCGGTTTTTAAAGTTTGGATTTGTGATTGTGAAAGCATCATGCTCCCCCTTTTCAATAAATGAATATGACTACCCATATTTTGTTCAAAAAGGGGGAAAACATGAATTAAGTTTTTTGAGGAATTGTTCTTTCTTAATTAGGAAAAAATATTTCCAATTATTAAGCCTATAACAAGAAGGAATCCCATTATAGTATTTGTTTTTGCTGTTGCTGCCATGGCTGGCATCATTTCAATTGGTTGGGTTTTACCTATAAATCCTTTTGTTGCTTTAATAGCAACAGGAACACTTATTAAGGAAATAAGCGCAAAAGGTGTAATTAAATTCGTGATAACAAATACAATAACTAAAGCATATGCAACTGCAAATAATGAACCAATAAAGATAATTGAATTCTTTTTACCTAATAAGATAACAAGTGTTTTTCGTCCATTTTCTTTGTCATTATCTAGGTCACGAATATTATTTGCTGTTAAAATTGCTCCAATTGTAATTGAAGTAGGAATAGAAAGTAAGATCACATTTGTTGGTAAATTTCCAGCTTGAATATAGTAAGTAATTCCAATAATGACAACTCCCATAAAAAAGCCTGCTACTAACTCACCGAATGGAGTGTATGCAATTGGAAGTGGTCCCCCAGTATAAAAATAAGCTGCTGCCATACAAATAAGTCCAATAACTGCGATCCACCAGCTACTTTGAATACAAATATAAATACCTAATAAAAGTGCGATACCAAAAAAAGTAAAAGCAAGATTTATAACAGTTGAAGGTTTAATACCATCTCTTACGATTGCTCCACCGATACCGACTGAACCTTCATGATCAAGCCCTCTTTTATAATCATAATATTCATTAATCATATTTGCAGCGGCTTGGATTAATAAACTTGCGATCAGCATTGATAGAAATAAAAGTAAATGAAATGAGTGATCTATGTGCGCTAACATTGTTCCAATCGCAACAGGAATGAACGCTGCGGTTAATGTATGTGGTCTTAATAAATTCCACCATGTTCTAAAACCTGTTGAGGAAGTTGGAGATTGAATAGTTGGTTGCATTTTTAACATCCTCCTTTTTAATATTATTTGAAAATGTAGGTCATTTTACTTTAAAAAAGTATGGACGAACTTCATAAAATTGACAGTCTACATTCATCGTTGTATCTTTAGTTATATCATGTATTTAACGTATATTTAAGCTAGGGGGAACTATTATGCTTAGAACAGGTCAAATGGAATCGATTGCCTTCTTTGAGGACTCTCTTCAAAAGGCAAAAGCTTGTTCAAAACGCTTCATTTGTAAAGTGGAAAAAATAATGAATATCCATCCCCTAAGTGTTTACCATTTTTATCATGAACTGGGTTTTACTGAACGCTTTTATTGGTCAAACCAAGAAAACTCATTAATTCTCACAGGAATTGGTACTTTAGTTCCTTTTCATCATAGTACAGAAGAACAGTATTCTGCAATAGAAAAAGAATGGAAACGCTTTGGAGAGCAAGTGTATATCGAGCAAGAAAATTGCTTTGGTACAGGACCGATAGCTCTTGGGGGTTTCTCTTTTTTTGATAACTATAAAAATGATCAAGATTGGAAGAATTTTGGTACTTCTCATTTCTATGTACCTAAATTAATGGTGACGGTTACAAACGAAGGGACATTCATCACAACTAATTATGAAATTAATGAACAAACTTCAGTAGAGGATTTATTGCTTCAATATAAAGAATATGACGACTTTTTAGAAAAGTTTGGAATGAAGCAACCTAGCTTTACACAATCAGAATGTATTAACAAAGATGAATTTGAACCAAATGAATGGATTCAAAGTGTAAAAAAAGCAATTCGTCAAATGAAAAAGGATGAATTAGAAAAAGTTGTTTTAAATCGAACTTTAAATGCAACATTTTCTAAAGAAATAAATTCAACAAAAGTAATTTATGAACTAGAAGCAACAAGAAATGTTAACTATGTTATTTCTTATCAATTAAAAGATACTGTATTTATTAGCGCTACACCTGAGAGATTAATTTCTAAGAAAAATAATACAGTTTCTTCAATGTGTCTTGCTGGTTCTGCCGCTAAAGGAAGAACAAAGGAAGAAAACAAAGAAGCTGCAAATTGGTTATTAAATAGTAAAAAAAATATTGGTGAACATGCTTTTGTTGTAAATTATATAAAAGAAACTCTTCAACAATATTGTAATGAATTATTAATACCTTCAACACCAAGAATAATGGCGACAAAAAGCTTATTACATTTATTCACGCCAGTTGAAGGAAAGTTATATCATCATGTTTCTTTAATTGAATTAATTCAAGCACTACATCCAACCCCTGCACTTGGAGGATTTCCTAAGGAAGAAGCATGTAAATTAATACGTGAACTTGAACCTGTGGACCGAGGTTGGTATGGTGCACCGATTGGATGGATTGATTTAAATGGGAATGGTGATTTTGCTGTAGGGATTCGTAGTGCCTTAATTAAAGGAGATAAAGCAAAATTATATGCTGGTTGTGGTGTTGTACAAGATTCAAAACCAGAGGAAGAATTTTTTGAAACTGGTGTAAAGTTTCTGCCAATGCTAAATGCATTAGGAGGGTTACGAAATGAAAGATAATGAAGCACTAACAAAGTATATTGGCGCTCTTGTAGATGAAATAAGTGCATTAAATATTAAAAACGTTGTAATAAGTCCTGGATCACGGTCTACACCAATAGCGATGTTAGTAAATGAGCATCCGAAATTAAAGTCATATATTGCTGTAGATGAAAGAGGGGCAGCATTTTTTGCTTTAGGTATCGCTAAAAGTACGAAACAGCCTACAGTATTAATCTGTACTTCTGGAACAGCTGCTGCTAATTATTTGCCAGCTATATCTGAAGCAAAAGAATCTAGAGTTCCATTGATTGTACTGACAGCCGATCGACCACATGAGCTTAGAGATATTGGTGCACCACAAGCTATGAATCAAATTGGTTTATATGGTTCATTTGTAAAAAAATTCATTGAGCTAGCCTTACCAGAGGCTTCTACTGCAATGTACCAATATGCACGTGCAAGCGTTAATCGACTGTTCCGTTCTTGTATGACCGCTCCAATCGGGCCCGTACATATGAATGTGCCACTTCGAGAACCATTGGTTCCAAACTTTTCAATTGAGGATTTATTTTCAGCAGGAAAACGTAAAAATTCTGCTCACACAATTCTTACTGAAACGCTAGCGACAATATCAAATGAAACAAGTAGTGAGTTCACCAAGCTTTTTCAATCAAAAAGAAAAGGCTTATTAGTTTGTGGTCCGTATGTTGAAGAAGAAGCCTTAAAGAAGATTAAAACTTTAGGGAAATTATTAGACTATCCGGTTCTATGTGATCCTCTTTCTAATGGAAGAACGATTGGTGGTAATGAAGAATCGAATGTGATTGATACATATGATACATTTCTACGTTTTGATGATGTTGTTGATTCGCTTGATTCTGAAGTTATCATACGATTCGGAGCAATGCCTGTATCTAAAACCTTTAGCCAATATATACAAAAGCAAAAAGATTGCGAGCTAATTGTAATTGATGAAGGAGACCTATGGAGGGACCCAACGTTAAAAGCAACTCAAATGGTTTCTTGTGATGATATCCAGTTTTGTAATGCAATTTTGGAGTCTTATCAGAAAACAAGTAGTCAAGAAATAGATTGGTTAAATAAATGGAAAACAATTAATGAAAAAACAAAAAATGGACTACAACAAGCAGAACAGTTTGATGAACTTTTTGAAGGGAAAATTGTTCAAGTTTTAGCAAAAAATTTACTTGAAGAAAGTACGTTGTTTGTTTCAAACAGTATGCCAATTCGTGATGTGGATACATTTTTACATAATCAATCTAAAAAGTTTAAAATTGCTTGTAATCGAGGGGTAAATGGAATTGATGGGACAATTGCAACCGCATTAGGGATGGCAGCTGCTGGAGAAAGTGTCACTTTATTAATTGGAGATTTATCTTTCTATCATGATTTAAACAGTCTAGTTCTTTCTAAACTACATCATTTAGCTTTAAGAGTGATCCTTGTTAATAATGACGGGGGTGGAATCTTCTCGTTTTTACCTCAATCAAAAGAAGAAAAACATTTCGAAGACTTATTCGGAACTCCTTTAGGATTGGAATTCGAGCATGCTACAGCACTTTTTGGAGGGGTTCATACAAAAATTCATAATTGGTTTGAACTTGAAGATGAATTAGCTAAAAAGAATAATGGATTACATGTAATTGAAATTCAGACAAATCGTAAAGAAAATTATGATCTTCATCAAAAAGTTTGGAGCCTTGTCAAAGCAGAATACGAGAAATGAAATTAGGTGTTCTTGATCATGGAAATTAAAATAAATGAGGTCACATATTCATACACTGAATCTGGCCAAGGACAAACAATATTATTATTGCATGGTTTCACAGGTTCTAAAACGACTTGGGGAAGTTTAATAAGTAAACTAGTAGAACGGAATTATCATGTCATCGCTATTGATTTATTAGGACATGGATTGACAGATAGTCCAATTAGTGAAGAGCGGTATAGAATGGAGTTTGCTGCTAAAGATCTACATGATTTTTTAGAACAAAAGCAAATTGATTCTGTACATCTATTAGGCTATTCGATGGGAGGTAGACTAGCCCTCTATTTCGCTTTAGCCTATCCAACAAAAATTAGATCGCTTATATTAGAAAGCTGCACTGCTGGTCTTCAAACGGAAAATGAAAGATTAGCCCGGATTAAACAAGACAATCATTTATCTTCAATGATCCTAAATGAAGGAATTGAAGCATTTGTTAATTATTGGGAAAACATTCCCTTATTTTCAACTCAAAAGAATTTGCCATCAGAACAACAACAAAAGATAAAACAAGGAAGATTAAATCAGTCTCCAATTGGCTTAAGTAATAGTCTAAAAGGGATGGGAACGGGCATTCAACCATCTTTATGGAGTGACTTGAAACAATTTAAAAAACCTACTTTATTAGTTTGTGGCGAATATGATGAAAAGTTTTGCTTAATAATGGGGAAAATGAACGAGAAGCTAGAAAATAGTGAAATTAGTAAAATTCCACAAGCTGGCCATGCAATTCATGTGGAACATTCGGAAAAATTTGCTACAATAGTAATTGGGTTTTTATTGAAAAGAGAAAAGGAGGAAATTTCATGACTATTGAATGGGTACAAGAAAGAAAGTATGAAGAAATTCTATATTCTACATATAATGGAATTGCAAAAATTTCAATTAATCGTCCACACGTACATAACGCATTTACACCATTAACAGTATCAGAAATGATTGATGCATTTGCATATGCAAGAGATGACGAAAAAATTGGTGTTATTATCTTAACAGGTGAAGGCGGAAAAGCATTCTGTTCTGGTGGAGACCAAAGCGTTCGCGGACACGGTGGTTATGTTGGTCAAGACCGCATTCCTCGTCTAAACGTACTAGATTTACAACGCTTAATTCGTGTTATTCCGAAGCCTGTCATTGCAATGGTAGCTGGTTATGCAATTGGTGGAGGTAATGTATTAAACGTAGTATGTGACTTAACAATCGCTGCTGAAAACGCTAAATTTGGACAAACTGGTCCTAAGGTTGGTAGCTTTGATGCTGGTTATGGCTCAGGCTATTTAGCTCGTATTGTAGGGCACAAAAAAGCTCGTGAAATTTGGTACTTATGCCGTCAATATAATGCACAAGAAGCATTAGATATGGGCTTAGTTAATAAAGTAGTACCTTTAGAAGAATTAGAAGCTGAAACAGTTAAATGGGCTGAAGAAATGCTTGAAAAATCCCCAACTGCACTTCGCTTCTTAAAAGCAGCAATGAATGCAGATACAGACGGATTAGCTGGACTTCAACAGCTAGCTGGAGATGCAACACTTCTTTACTACACAACTGAAGAAGCAAAAGAAGGTCGCGATGCATTTAAAGAAAAACGTACACCTGATTTCGATAAATTCCCACGTTTTCCTTGATTTGATAAAAGCTTGATGAGAAATCATCAAGCTTTTTTTGCACCACTCATCAATCAGGAGAGTATTCCTAAATAAACTTTGATAACAGTCAGGAAGTGTTTTTGATGAATCAAATTCCGAATTTTTTGCTTGAGAGAGTCAGATTAACTCCTAATCGAATAGCCATTGCAACGGATGAGGAGGAAATTACGTTTAAGGAATTACATGATCGAGTTATAAATCTTGCATATAAATTTCATCATGTTGGTATAAAAGATGGTTCTCACGTTTCAGTTTTAATGAATAATTCCGTTGAATTTATAGAAGTTGTTTATGCACTTCATTTTATTGGAGCAACATCAATTTTACTGAATATAAGATTAAGTAATGACGAAATAGTCTATCAATTAGAAAATAGTGATTCTGAATTTTTAATTGTCGCAAAATCAAATACGCTGAAGATACCTGAAAATATAAAACTGTTAAATATAAATGAAATAGAGAACAGTGAATCAAAAGAATTTCCAATCAAGTCTAATTTTGATGGAGATAAAATCGCAACTATGATGTACACATCGGGTACAACGGGATTCCCAAAAGCAGTTTTACAAACTTATTCTAATCATTGGAGCAGTGCAATTGCTTCAGTATTAAATTTAGGATTAGATCATAAAGATGTGTGGCTTGTTTGTTTACCAATGTTCCATGTGGGTGGTTTATCCACTGTTTATAAGAGTGCGATTTATGGTATGAAAATTGTATTAACGAATAAGGCTGATGCACCTACCATTAGAGACAGCGTCAAAAAGCATAATGTAACAATTCTATCAGTTGTAACAAAAGTATTAAATGACCTCCTAACAATTGTTGAAGGTACAGATGATTTAAACAGCATAAGAGCAGCATTACTTGGTGGAGGACCTGCTCCTATACCTCTTTTACAAAAAGCAAGCGCATTAAAAGTCCCTGTATATCAAACGTACGGTATGACTGAAACTTGTTCACAAATTGCAACGCTTTCTCCTGAATATATGCTTTCTAAAATTGGTTCTGCAGGTAAAGCCTTATTTGGGTGTACCCTTGAGATCAGAGATAATCATAGAACTTGTTTACCAAAAGAAGTAGGAGAAATTGTAGTAAAAGGGCCGAACGTGAGTAAAGGGTATTATAAACTTAGCAAGTTAACTGATTCGTCAGAGTATCTATATACTGGTGATTTAGGTTATGTAGATGAGGACGGATTTTTATTTGTAGTTGACCGCCGAAGTGACTTAATTATTTCCGGTGGTGAGAATATATATCCAGCTGAGATTGAATCAGTATTATTATCGCACCCAGATATCATTGAAGCTGGTGTAACAGGCAAAGAAGACCCAAAATGGGGAAAAGTACCTGTCGGATTTGTTGTAAGTAAATCTTCTAATCCTCCGTCACAAGAAGAACTAATCGAGTTTTGTCGAGATAAAATCGCAGGGTATAAAATTCCAAAGAAAATAGTTTATGTAGACAACCTACCAAGAAATGCAACAAACAAGCTAGTTAGAAGAGAACTACTTAAGCTTCTATAAGGGGAATAAACATGTTAATTAAACAAGTTGAATTATTTTTAATTGAACAGCCTCTAAAAATACCTTTTAAAACAAGTTATGGTACATATGAAAAACGTGAAAGTATTATTGTTAAAATTTTAGATGCTAATAGAATATGTGGATATGGAGAAGTGGTTGCTTTTTCGGAGCCGTGGTATACCGAGGAAACGATTCAAACAGCTCTTCATACTTTACAGGATTTTTTTATTCCAATCTTATTAAATAAGCGGTTTAATCATCCTAGTGAAGTTGCTATTCAATTAGATCAATTTAAAGGCAATCAAATGGCCAAATCTGGGCTTGAAGGCGCATATTGGGATTTGTATTGTAAACTAAATTCAATCACTTTAGCAGAAGCTTTAGGGGGTAATAAGGCAGAAATACCAGTTGGAGTTGTAATTAGTATAGATGAACCAATAAAAATGTTGAAACAAATAGGTGCATATATAACTGAAGGATATGAACGATTTAAAGTTAAAGTTTCAAAAGAAAATGATTATGAAATTGTATCAACTATAAGAAATAGCTATCCAACAATCCCTCTAATGATTGATGCCAATTCAGATTATTCAATTGAAGACATTCCGAAACTAAAAAAATTAGATGAATTTAATCTGTTAATGATTGAACAGCCCTTTGGGGAGCGCCAATTCATCGAGCATGCAATTCTTCAAAAGGAAATTTCTACTCCAGTCTGTTTAGATGAAAGTATTTGTTCGATAGAGGATGTTCAAATTGCGTATGAATTGAACGCTTGCGAAATCATTACAGTAAAACCTGGGAGAGTCGGAGGGTTAACTAAATCAATTGAAATTCATGATTATTGTGTCGAAAAGAATATTCCAATTTGGGTCGGAGGCATGATTGAAACAGGGATTTCTAGAATTCAAAACGTTGCATTAGCATCTCTTCCCGGTTTTACAATACCTGGAGATATTTCGGCTTCATCTAGACATTGGGAACATGATCTCATTTTTCCAGAGGTAGCTTTAGAAAATGGAAAAGTTAAAGTACCAGTTGACTCTGGTTTAGGGGTAGAAGTGGATGAAGACAGAATCCGAAGCATTTCTAAAAATATTTATAAATATACTTCTCAGTAGAAAGGGTAAAAAAAATACGATCAAATTAAACTTGTCATTCTTTTCAAGTTTCTTTGACCGTATCTTTTTTTATTTTATCAGGTACAGGATCATAACCACCTGGATGTAGTGGGTGACACTTAAGTATTCTTTTGGTTGTTAAATAAGTTCCTTTAAGCGCACCGTGGGTTTGTATTGCCTCTAATCCATAACTAGAGCAAGTAGGATAGAATCTACACGTTGGTGGCGTTGCAGGTGAAATCCATTTTTGATAAAATCGAATGATTCCAATTAAAATTTTATTCATAAACAAACCTTTCGTCTGCTTAAATTATTTCTCATCATGGTTATTTTTCATTTTTATATCTTCTAGCTTATCGACTTTATGTTGTACACCGTAGCCTTTATTTACAGAAAGAACGAAAGCACCGAATACAACAACGATAATTATTCCACTAACAACAAATACTCCAGTCATACTATATCCTCCTAAAAAAAGTTATACTACTATGATATAGTATACTGTCCAATATGAAAGAATCAAATGTTTTCATAAAGTTTTAGGAATATTATTTCAATAATGATGAAACATTTTAATAGAAATAGTACAATGGAAAAACAAGTATGAATGTAGGAAGGTTAAAATGTACATATTTAAAGATTTTTACCATAATACAGTTGAATTATCATTTGAGAAACATCCATTTTCATCCGATCCAAAACATGTTTGGGTTATTTGTAAATACAATGACCAATGGTTACTAACAGACCATCAAAGAAGAGGATACGAATTCCCAGGCGGAAAAGTAGAAGAAGGCGAATCACCTGAAGAAGCAGCTAAACGTGAAGTATTAGAAGAAACAGGTGGAAATGTATCTAAAATTAATTATTTAGGGCAATATCGTGTTACAGGTAAGGATAAAATTATTATAAAAAATATTTATTTTGCCGAAATAGGCGAACTTTTAACACAAAAGCACTATTTTGAAACAAACGGACCTGTATTAATAGACGAGTTTCCACCAAACATTAAAAAAGATCGCCGATTTAGTTTTATCATGCGTGACGAAGTATTTTCACAAAGTTTAAGTTACTTGAATACTAAAAAAAGCTCACTTTTATAAGATGAGCTTTTTTAGTGTTTATGAGGAAGAAAAACATCCCGAAAAAGGAAAAAGGTTCCTCATAAGGGGGAAATCTCGCGGCATAAAAAAAGCTCACTATTTTAGGTGAGCTTTAATACGTATTACGCCAAATTATTTATTTATCGTTTTTCTCTCAATAAATTCAACAATAATATACATCAAACCAGCACATACACTTATGATTCCTACACTCATTAGTACGAGTGTGAAATTAAATACTTGGAAGCCATAAACGATTAAATAGCCAAGTCCGTTTTTTGAAACTAAGAACTCTCCGACTATCACTCCTACCCAAGCTAAGCCGACATTTACTTTTAATGTTGAAATGACGGTAGGTACACTAGCAGGAAAGATAACATTTTTAAAGATTTGAGTTTTTGTAGCTCCAAAACTTTTAATGACTTTTACGTAGTTTTCATCTACTTGTAAGAAGGCTTGATAAATAACCAACGCTGTAATGACAAAGCTTATAATGATCCCCATTGCGATGATGGACGAATATGAGGGGCCAAAAATTACGATGATGATTGGACCAAGTGCGACTTTTGGCATGGCATTAAAGACGACTAAGAATGGATCTAGTACTTTTGAGGCGAATGGATACCACCAAAGAAAGATTGCCAGAATGACCCCGAGAATAGTTCCTAAAATGAATCCAACGAGTGTTTCAGTGATTGTAGTCAAAGCATCATGATAAATCGAGCCATCTCCTAATTTTGTGCTAAGTAAATCGTAAATTTTAGTAGGTGAACTAAACAATAATGGGTCGATTATTTTTCGATGACTTAAAAGCTCCCAAGCTATAAAAAAGATCATTATAATTAATAGTTGAAAGAAAAAGATGAGTAGCTTTTTACGGCGATTTTTTTTGACAACACTGGCGTGATAGGATTTTAGTTCTTCATTTACTTTATCCATGTTTCTCCAACTCCTTCCAAATTGCAGAAACATAAGAAGAAAAGAGTGGTTGGTGTCGTGTTTCAAAAGGGGAGCGGATACGTAATTCTTCTGGTAAATTGAAAATTTTTGATATTTTTGTAGGAGCTTTTGTTAACGTAATAACCCGATCACACATGGCTACTGCTTCTTCAATATCGTGAGTTACTAAGATAGCAGTAGTATTTAACTTCTTAAATAGATTGAAAACTAACTCTTCAAGCTTTACTTTATTTTGATAATCTAGAGCTGAAAATGGTTCATCCAATAATACAATTGAAGGGCTTGTAGAAAGTGTTCTCACTAATGCAACGCGTTGTCTCATCCCACCGGATAGTTCTCTTGGATATGCATTTTCATAATCCTTTAGCCCAACTTCATTTAACAACTCTAGCGTTCGATTTTTATTTTCTTTTGAGTCTTTATCTAGAATCTGAAGACCTAGAAAGATATTTTCTTTAATCGTTTTCCAAGGGAATAAATAGTCATGCTGCAGCATGTAACCAATTTCCCCGGATTTTATATTATAAGATTTACCTTTAAACTTTACTGTACCGTCATATGGTGTAAGCAGTGAAGAAATGATTGATAAAAGTGTGCTTTTTCCACAGCCACTTGGACCTAATACGGATACAAATTCACCTTTTTCGACTTCAAACGTTAAGCCATCCAATATTTTAATTGCTTTTTCCTTCGATAAAAATACATGAGATAGATCGTTAACTGTTAAATAACTCATTTTGTTAACCTACTACTTCTCCGTAGATTTTTCAGCGAATTTTGTATCAACTAAAACTGAGTGTGGAACTTCTTTAGGTAATACACCGGAGTTCTTCATAATCTTTTGAAGATTATTCCACTCATCTTCTTCTAATATTGGATTTGTTGAATAAGAATTTTGAGACTTATAACGTTCAATAACTTTTATTGAAATGTCTAAAGGCGTATCTTTAAAGAATGGTGCAACACTTTTTGCAATCTCTTCTGCAGAATGAGTATCAACCCATTGTTGGGCTTCATAAATTGCATCTGTAAATTTTTGAGCCGTTTTCGCATTCTTTTTCAAATAACTTTCTTTTGCGATAAAAGCGGTGTAAGGAACTTTACCGGATTCCAAACCGAATGAGGCAACGATTTTACCTCTTCCTTCTTTTTCCATAATACTTGCTGTAGGTTCAAACAATTGAACATATTCCCCAGTACCTGAAGCATATGCATTCGCGATATTTGCGAAATCAATATTCTGGATAAGGTTCAAATCTTTATGTGGATCGATCCCATGTTGACTTAGGACATATTCGCCAACCATTTGTGGCATTCCACCTTTTCTTTGACCTAAAAATGTTTTGCCTCTTAGTTGGTCCCAATTAAATGGTACAGTTTGATTTCTAGCTACTAGAAATGTTCCATCAGTTTGAGTCAATTGGGCAAAGCTTTTTACTGGGTCATTTGCACCTTGAGCGTATACATATATAGTTGTTTCAGGTCCAACTAATCCAATATCTGCACCGTTTGACAGTACAGCCGTCATCGTTTTATCTCCACCAGCAGTAGTTGTTATTTCGACATCCAATCCATGCTTTTTGAAGATTCCTTCACTAATGGCGACATATTGAGGTGCATAAAACAATGAATGTGTAACTTCAGCAACTCTTACTTTCGTGTTTCCATCTTTCGGTTTATCTTTCGAACATCCACCTAAAATAGAAGCAACTAATAAAAACAAAATAACGAGCCATTTGATTTTCATTTAATCCCTCCTAATCGATAATATACAATTAGCCTATGCAATAGGAATAAATGGGTGAATGCGGAGTACTGACTGTGTTAAAATCTCTCGTTACGTATGATTTATCTAGGGTGTACAAGATAAGCTGGTTGAAGAAAGAAAAACCTCTCTTACTTCCTTTTTTAGGAAATGAGAGAGGTTTTTATTTACTCTTTGAAAAAAAATTTCGAGTATCTTCACGAATTTCATTTGGTAAAACATTTTCTAATTCTTTGTTTAACCATGAAAGTGTTTTATTACGTAAATAATCATGCATTTTTTCTTCGGCAGAGAGCATCACTAAATTGATTGTACAGGAGGCACTTGGAGTACATCCTTTTTCTCTAAAAAGGTAACCGTTATCTTTAATATTTTTACATTGAAATATTGGCTTAGAACCTTCAATTGCTTCAATTACATCCCAAAAAGAAATTTCTTCTGGAGATTTGGCAAGTTTAAAGCCCCCCTTAACTCCTGGAACTGAACTTACAATACCAGCTTTAGACAACTTACTAAAAATCTTTGATAGATATGTATCTGAAACACCTTGAAAGAAGGATAAATCCTTTATTCCAATTGGAGAATCTTCAGGAGTGTCAATTAAATAAACAAGGCAGTGAAGTGCATACTCAACTCCAACGCTATACTGCATTAAAACACCTTCTTCGTAAATAAGATTATTTTTAATTAATCTTAGAAATGTTTTATTTCTTTGTCAAACAATTACTTTTAGAAGCAATTCAAGGGTAAAAGAGGTTTGACATAATGAAATAAATGACATATTATAGATAATATAAATCGGCGATTAATATTGTCGCTAATTTATAGATTTCCAAGAACGACACTAAATTCAATTATTTTTAGAATTAACTTTTTTAGGGGGAATTAAAATGGAAAAACAAATTAATTATTATAAACTGGCACCAGAAGCATTAAAAATAATGATGGAAATGGAAAAGTATATTAAATCAGCGGGTATAGACGATAAAATTCGTGAATTGATTAAAATACGCACTTCACAAATAAACGGTTGTGCATTTTGCCTTGACATGCATACATCTGAAGCAAGAGAAATAGGCGAAACGGAACAACGTTTATACTGTATTAGTGCATGGAGAGATTGTGATTTTTACACAGATGCAGAAAAAGCAGCTTTAGAATTAACGGAGCATATTACAGAAATTTCGAATAAAGGCATATCTGATGAATTATATAATCGTGTAAGAAAACACTTTACTGAGGAAGAATATGTAAATCTTGTATTCATCATCAATCAAATTAATAGTTGGAATCGTATCTCTATTTCTATGGGGAATAGACCAGCTGAAAAATAAGAACCTAATCAAATTCGTAGTGGTATTAATAAAAGAATGAGCCGATTATAAAATGTACCCTTTGTAA
>NZ_NUGT01000087.1 GCF_002574545.1 Bacillus sp. AFS055030 | reverse complement strand
AAAACATTTGGTAAAGAAATCGGTAAACATCAACTAGTACAACAAATGATCGCTAAAATGTCATCAAACCTAGAAATCTCACGTCTATTAGTCTATAAAGCTGGCTGGTTAAAAAATAATGGAAAACGTAACACTAGAGAAACGTCACTGGCAAAATGGATTTCTTGTAATGCAGCAAATGAAGCAGCAAATGATGCTGTACAAATTCATGGTGCATATGGATTTTCAAATGAGTTCCCGGTAGAGCGTTATTTAAGAAACTCAAAAGCACCAGTAATCTATGAAGGAACAAGAGAGGTTCATACAATTATGCAAGCAGAATATGAACTTGGTTATAGAGAAGATAAAATTTTAAGAAAAATGCTACCAACTTGGCCATTTGAAGAAGTTAATGTAGAGACTATTAAATCATAATGGAATAATTTTAGTCAGCTAATGGATAGCTAGTTAGATAGGATGATCGTTCAATTTAATTGCATAGTAGAAGGGAGTGCTTAGCAATGAAAATTAGTGGAGGAAAAGCAGTCGTCAAAGTTTTAGCAAAGGAGAGGGTAAAAAATGTTTTTTGTGTACCCGGTGAGAGTTATCTAGGAGTAATGGATGCGTTATATGAGCATCCAGAAATTAAGTTGATTTCAGCTAGGCACGAAGGTGGAGCTTCGTTTATGGCGGAAGGCTATGCGAAAGCATCTGGTGAAGTAGGCGTCTGTATGGCAACTCGTGGAGTAGGAGCTTCGAACCTGGCGATTGGCATTCATACTGCTAGTCAGGATTCTACGCCGCTAGTTGCGCTAATTGGACAAGTGGAGCGCCCATTTAAAGAAAAGGAAGCATTTCAAGAAGTCAATTTAGTAGGGATGTTTAGCCATTTATGCAAATGGACAGTAGAGATTGATCGAGTAGAACGAATACCAGAACTTTTACATCGTGCATTTCATATTGCTCGTTCAGGTCGCCCAGGTCCTGTGTTAGTTGCATTACCTCATGACATGCTTGAAGACACTGCCGAAATGGTGGAGAGCACGGTGTATCAGCCTCAGCCAACTCGCCCAAATAAAGAGAGCGTTCTTCAAGTAGTAGAAATGATTCAAAACGCAAATCGTCCGATTCTTATAGCAGGCGGAGGGGTAATTCGCTCGCAAGCTGTTCCATTACTAGTTAAATTTGCTGAAACTCTTCAAATACCAGTCGTTACTGCATTCCGTAGATTTGATGCATTTCCAAACTCTCATTCTTGTTATGCGGGCTGGCTTGGCTTTGGGACTCCGAAGTATTTACTTGAAGCGATTGACAATGCAGACTTGGTTATCGCACTAGGTACAAGATTTTCACAAGTAGGAACGCAAGATTATTCATTGCTTTCAGGAAAAGGAAAACTGATTCACATTGATATTTCAGAGGATGTAATAGGAAAAGTTTACGCTCCTTCTTTAGCAGTAACAGCTGATGCGAAAGCTTTTTTAGAGGATGCAGTAACAGCTTCCTTATCAACACCATTATCTTCAGATGAAATGCATGTAGAAAAGCTGCATAGCGAATACATGAACTTTTCAAAGGCGAAGGAAGATTACACAGACGAATATGTAGACATGGATGGATTTATGTATGATATCGTATCGCATCTTCCAAAAGATACGATTATTACGAATGATGCAGGGAATTTCTTTGGATGGCTTTCTCGATATTATCGCTTTGAGCATGAAAATACATATGTAGGACCAACATCTGGAGCGATGGGATATGGGTTACCTGCTGCGATTGGTGCAAAACTAGCACAGCCACATAAAACAGTTGTTTCCTTCTCAGGAGATGGGGGATTCATGATGACACTGCAGGAAATCGAAACAGCAGTGCGCTACAACATTCCAGTCATTTCAATTATAGTGAACAACAATTTGTATGGAACAATTCGTACGCATCAAGAAAAACATTTTCCAGATCGAGTTATTGGAACAGAGCTATCTAACCCGAATTTTGCTGAACTTGCAAAATTGTTTGGTGCATTCGGACAAAAGGTCGAAAAAAATGCTGATTTTGCACCAGCGCTACAAAGGGCACTTGCATCGGGTCGTCCAGCTGTGATCGAAGTTGTAACAAATCCAAAAATTTTATCTGTTGGTCAAGATAAGTCTAAATTGAATTTACTTTATAGCAAATAAAATAGATTGCTAAAAATGGGCTCTATTAGTATAAAAATAATCTAATTGGGGGAAAAGACATGCGTTTTGCAAACTATATTAATGGACAATGGAAACAACCCACTTTAGGGGAATATCGGGAAAATAATAGCCCACATAATGGAGAGTCATTAGGCGAATTTCCTTCAAGTTCTGTTGAAGATGCACGAGAAGGTATTCTTGCTGCCAAAACGGCCTTTCAGTCGTGGAAGAAACTTTCATATCAACAACGAGCTTCATATCTTCAAAAAGCAGCTGATATATTAAAAGAAAGAGTCCATGAAGTAGGACGTGATCTAGCGCTAGAAGAAGGAAAAACACTTGCAGAAGGTATTGGTGAAACGCAGCGAGCGATCAGTATTCTTGAATATTTTGCAGGAGAAGCTAGACAGCCGGTTGGAGAAGTGATTCCTTCGGGTAATCCAAATACATTCTTATATACAACTCGTACACCAATAGGACCAATTGGATTAATTACTCCTTGGAATTTTCCTATTGCAATACCTGTATGGAAAATGGCGCCAGCACTTGTTTACGGAAATACGGTAGTTATTAAACCAGCGGATTTGACACCAAAATCAGTATATCATGTAATAAAAGCCCTTGATGAGGCTGGTATTCCAGCAGGGGTTGTAAATTGTGTATTTGGTCGAGGATCGGTTGTTGGAACTGAATTAGTTGAACATCCATATATTAAAGCGATTTCTTTTACAGGTTCAAATCAAGTAGGAAATCAGATTCAGCAGAAGGCGTCAGCAAAAGGAAAGAAAGTTCAGATGGAATTAGGTGGAAAAAATCCACTGATTGTTCTTGCCGATGCAGATATCAAAAAAGCAGTTGAAATAGCTGTAAGCGGTGCTTTCAGATCTACCGGTCAAAAATGTACAGCAACGAGTAGGGTCATTGTCGAAGAGTCAATTTATGAAGCATTTCGTGACAGACTTGTAGAACGTACGAAGACATTAAAAGTCGGTAACCCACTCGATGAAGATACATATGTTGGTCCTGCGGTATCTCAAACACAACTAGACAGCGTGCTCGCTATGATTGAAGCAGGAAAAGATGAAGCCACTTTATTATATGGTGGTGAAGTTCCAGCGGAAGATGAACTGAAAAATGGGTTCTATGTACAGCCTACTATCTTTGAAAATGTCTCACCTGATGCTCGTATTGCTCGAGAAGAAATTTTCGGACCAGTTATAGCGCTCTTTAAGGTGAAAAACTATGAAGAAGCGGTAGACATGGCGAATGATACTGAATATGGCTTAAGCGCAGCAATTTGTACAAATAATTTTACAATCGCACAGCGTTTTGTAGAAGATATTGAGGTTGGACTAGTACACATAAACAATGAGACAGCAGGATCGGAGCCACAAGTGCCTTTTGGCGGCTGCAAAAGTTCAAGTACTGGTTCACGTGAACAAGGAAAGACAGCAATAGACTTTTATACACAGGTGAAAACAGTTTATATGGATCAAATGTAATAGGTTCGGTTTTCATAAAATAACAAGAGGGGGTGTCTCATTAGTCGCATGGGACGCTCTCTTTTTTTGTAAAAATACTAAAGAGGGGGATCACGGAGGCGGTTTTCATTTAATTTTATAGCTTTTTTTAAAATTAATTCCAGCGTAGATTGAACTTGACACGATACTGCTTACCTATTCGAATATTTCTAAATAAAAGATGGTGCCCTTGTACATTTAGACACCATCTTTTATTTGTAACTCTCTATTTATAGAAGTCTAATTCACTACAATACTTACGAACTAATCTTGCTGCTTTTGACTGACTAATCTCTAAGTCTTCTGCTACTTTTCTTGTATTTCTATATTTTGTATAGGAATTAATCACAATGTTTTTCTCAACTTCCTCTAGTGAAGCGATAAGCGAACAATCGCTAATTTCTTCTTTGGTTGAACTTTCCTTTTTATTTTCAATTAACAGGTCAGTCAAATCCTCAACTTTTATAATGCCATCACTAGTCACGACGAGGCTTTCAAGCATATTTTCTAATTGTCGTATATTTCCCGGCCATGAATAGTTGTAAAATGTATTCAAAGCTTCTTCAGAAATGATCGTATTTAAGTGGTGTTTGCGATTAAACTCTGATAGGAAATGATAGGTTAGTGGAATGATATCTTCTTTTCTTTCTCGTAATGGTGGAATCTTTATATTAACGACATGAAGGCGATAATATAAGTCTTCTCTGAATTCCTTATTTTGCACCATTTCATATAAGTTTCGATTTGTTGCAGAAAGGATACGGATATTGACTTTTTTAGATTGTTTGCCTCCAACAGGCATAAATTCAAATTCTTGAATAACTTTTAGAAGTTTTGCTTGAACTTTTGGTGATATATCTCCAATTTCATCTAAAAATACGGTTCCACCGTCTGCAAGTTCTAAAAGTCCCTGTTTGCCCCCCTTTGTTGCCCCAGTAAATGCCCCATCTCTATATCCGAAAAGTTCTGATTCTAGTAGTTCTTCAGGAATAGTTGCACAGTTTAAAGATAAAAAAGGAGCTTTACTTCGATTGCTCTTCTGATGGATATATTTTGCGATTACGCCTTTTCCTGTACCAGATTCACCTTGAATTAATACGGTTGCATCTACTTTAGCAACTTTTTCACAAATTTTAACGATATTACTCATTTCCTTGTTATTTGTAATGACATTGTTTTTATAAATCGCAGCTTGATCAGCTTCGTTACATTCCTGTTCATCAGGTATGTATAAGTCCTTATAGCTTGCATCTTGTGAAGTTGTGATAATTAGCTCAATTTCTTGCTGATCATTTAGTAACGGAATTGCAGTTGTGATGATTTCTTTTCCTACATAACTTATTTGTTTCATTATGACTGTTTTCTTTTCTTTCAGTAAGCGTGGGAGAATAAGTGGTTTCCAATATTCTTTTGAAATTAATTCATCGTTTGATTTTCCTACTACGTCCTTCAGTTTGATTCCATAATGTCTTTCACAAGCTTTATTCATGTACACAATACGGGCATCTTTATCAAGTACATAAAATTCATTAGGAGAATTGTCCAAAATCTTATGTAGGATCTCATTACTAATCTCAATTTTTTTCTTGTCATTTGTAGTATTCGTCAAAACGTATACCTCCTCTGAATCATTGTTAATCTAAAAATTAGTAAGTTGAGTTAAAATTGACTGAATTGAGTAAATTATAAGACAATTAGATTGATTTGGAAATAGATAAATAGTGTTATCTCCTTTCGTAAAAGGTAATCCAAAATTGGCACAAATCTTGCTTAACTAAATTAATAAAGGATGGATTCAGTTTCAAATGAAATCCAAATAATGATAAAGCTAAAAGGAGGAATCATTATTATGTCTACAAGGGAAACACATACTTTACAAACTTCATTGCCGTATAAAAATTATGTGAGCCAAGAGGTGTTCGATACGGAGAGAAAAAAGATTTTCAGTAAAAATTGGATCTTCGTAGGTCACACTAGTCAGGTTAAAAACGTTGGTGACTTTTTCACGTTTGAAGTTGCTGGTGAATCGATTTTGGTTACACATGCTAATGATGGTAAAATACGCGCTTTTTATAATATTTGCCCGCATCGTGGTACAAAAGTGGAGCAAAGTGATTCAGGAAATAAAAAAGTCCTACAATGTATTTATCATGGATGGACCTTTAAATTAGATGGTCAAGTCAATCGAGCACCAAACTTTAAAAATATTGATCTAGGAGAATATAACTGTTTGAAATCGATTCAATTAGAAGTACATCGCTCGATGATATTTGTTAACTTAAATAGGAAAGCTCTAGCATTTTCTGTTGAATATGGAGAGTTAGTAAACGAACTAAGTCGTTATCCTTTTATGGATTCATTAAAATTAGTAAAAGAAAACCGTCGTCTGATTAAGGCAAATTGGAAAGCTGTAGTTGATAATTTCTTAGAGTGCGATCATTGTCCAGTTGCACATCCATCATTTTCAAAAACATTTGATTTATCCAATTACAGCATTGTGCCTTGTGATAAATTCTCATACCAGTGTTCAAATGTTAAAGACCAAGATGATAGCTTAACACGGTTCTACTGGATTTGGCCAAATATGATGTTGAGTGTATTTCCTGGAAGTGGAAATATGACAACAACACAACTGATTCCAATAGATGCCAACCAAACGCTTGCAGTATATCGCTATTTCTTTATGAATGAAGAAATTACAAAAGAAGAAGAGGAAATGATTAAATTTGTGGATCAAGTGCGAGAAGAGGATTTTGATTTAGTAGAGTTATTACAAACTGGTTTACATTCTCAAGCATTTGAAAATGGTATTTTTTCTCCTACAGAGAATGCGATGCAACATTTCCATGAGATGATTAAAGAAGCGATCGGTTAAGTTTTAGTTTAATATTTTGAAAACGTTTTATTTCTAGCTATTATCTTAATCTATCAACTGTATTTTTCATATTTATCTAGTCCCAGGAAATAGAAGGAGAGGGTATCAAATGAAAAAATTACTGTATTTATTAAGTGCAGTACCAGCAATTGGATCGCTCACAGTTATTAATAAAGTTGAGCCATATGTTCTAGGAATGCCATTTGTTCTCTTTTGGACGATTCTATGGGTTTTTCTTACATCTATCTTTTTATTAGTCGTAAATAAACTGGATCCTGCTAATAAGGGAGGGGATGAATAGTGAATGCGGCATTAATCGTAATTCTTGGCTTTTTAGCTTTATCGATTTGGTTAGGTTTACAAGCACGTAAAGGTAAAGAGATGACTTTTGAGCAGTGGTCAATTGGTGGACGAGGCTTTGGATCACTATTCGTTTTTCTTTTACTGGCTGGAGAAATGTTTACGACATTTACTTTTATGGGGGCATCGGGAAGTGCCTATTCGTTTGGAATGCCAGCAGTATATGCTTTTAATGCCTTTTATTTTGTTGTAGCTTATTGGCTATTACCTCCTGTTTGGAAGTATGCAAAGGAAAATAATGTTGTGTCACAATCTGATTTTTATACAAAAAAGTATAATAGTTCAGCGCTTGGAGTTCTCGTTTCAGTCATAAGTATCATTTCTATTATTCCATATTTGACAATGCAGCTAAAAGGGTTAGGTATTATTGTTTCAGAGGCTTCTTACGGAAAAATCTCGCAGAGTATGGCTATAACAATTGCTGTAGTTGCAATAACAATTTATGTAACAGTTTCGGGGATTCATGGTTCAGCTTGGACTGCTGTTATTAAAGATACGCTGATTTTATTTGTTGTCATCTTTGTAGGAATTTATTTTCCTGTACATTATTATGGTGGTTTTCAGTCAATGTTTGAGGCGATTCAAACTGCAAAACCTGATTTGATGATATTTCCCAAAAAAGGTCTAAGTGTCTCTTGGTTTATTACAACTAGTATCATGTTAGCTCTTTCGTTCTATATGTTTCCTCATATGCTCATGGGGATTTTCTCTTCAAAGAGTGCAAAAGCACTTCGCTGGAATGCTGCATTTATGCCAATCTATCAAATCATAATTGTCTTTTCTTTATTTGTTGGATTCGCTGCTATTCTTCAAGTTCCATCATTAAAAGGTGGAGATGTAGATTTAGCATTATTTAAACTCGCGAAGATATCATTTGATCCTTGGTTTGTGGGTGTCATTGGCGCTGCAGGAGCTTTAGCTGCACTTATTCCAAGTTCATTAGTATTAACATCCGCTGCCACGATCCTCTCTAAAAATGTTTACAAAGCATTGAAACCAAATACAACAGACGATCAGCTTGTTAAATTAACTAGGGTTTTAGTCCCTATACTTGCGCTAGTAACACTCTACTTTACGTTAAACGGTGGAAATACAATTATGACTCTGTATATTATGGCATATAGCTTTATGGCGCAGTTATTCCCAGCATTGTATTTTAGTCTTTGGAAAAAAAATCCGGTAACAGTTCAAGGAGCGGCCACAGGCATCATAGTTGGAGTTGCTGCAGTTACTTATTCCACCACAACTGGCACAACGCTAGCAACTTTGTTTCCAGCGTTTCCTCATGTCATACAAGATATCGATGTTGGTTTAGTTGTAATGGTTATTAATTTTGCTGTCACGCTAATAGTCAGTAAAGTGACTAGAAGACCTAAGTTTGTAGTAGAAAAGAATGACCGCATCCTTACTAATTTTCGAGAAAATGTATAAAGGTGTATTTTAGGAGAAAGGAAGTGGTCAATTATGACTCAATTTAAACACCTATTCTCAAAAGTGACTATTGGACATACTGAACTTAAAAATAGAATTTTATCAACCGCACATCAAACTAATTATGTAGAAAATGGCATTCCTACGCAAGAAATGACTGCCTATCATGTTGCTCGTGCGAAGGGTGGGGCGGGACTGATTATTCTTGAAGCAGCTGCAGTTCACCCATCGGGCATGCTTACTTCACATACGATAGCAGGATTTGATGAAAAAGTGGTACAAGCATATAGTGAAATTGCAAAACAACTTCATCAATATGGCACGAAAGTTTTTAGTCAACTATTTCATGGAGGTAGAGAAGTAGTATCAAGCGATTACCGTAATGCTGCTTGGGCACCTTCTTCGGAGCCAAGTTTTCGATTTGGAATCATGCCTAGACCTATGAACATTGATGAAATTAAAGATGTTATAAAGGGGTATGCTTATTCAGCCTTATTAGCTAAAAAAGCTGGTCTGGACGGTGTAGAAGTTTGTTGTTCCCATGGTTATTTACCAGCTCAATTTTGGTCAAGCCATACTAACTATCGAACTGATGAATACGGTGGAACCTTTGAAAATAGAATGCGTTTTATAGTAGAAATAGTACAAAGTATTTGGGAACAGGTTGGTGAAGATTTTACTGTAGGGATTCGAATGAGTGCAGATGAAATGACAATGGACGGCACAAATGTATCAGACGCTGTGAAAATCGTTGAGCATTTAGTTGAAAATGTTCGAGTAGATTTTATAAATGTAACATCTGGTGACTCAAGTACATACGCAGGATCAACTCATATTGTTCCACCCTCTCCAATCAAACATGCTTATAATTCGTCACATTCATTTAAAATTCGGATGGCAGGAGCAGTTCCAGTGTTTGTCGGCTCCCGAATTATAGACCCGTCGGAAGCTGATAAAATAGTTGGTTCAGGAAAAGCGGATGTTGTTGGCATGACACGAGCTTTAATCGTTGATCCTGAATTACCGAATAAAGCAATGAAAGGTGACTTACATTCAATTGATGCATGTTTAGGCTGTATTCAAGCTTGTATTGGTCACTACTCTAAAGGACTGCCAATCGGATGCGTGCAAAATCCGATGGCAGGTAAAGAAAAAGAATTATTGCCACTTGTTCAAAGTGTTAAGGTAAAACAAAAAGTACTTGTCATTGGTGCAGGTCCTGCTGGATTACATGCTGCCTTAACTGCCGATGGTGAAGGTCATGATGTAATATTAGTTGAACAAAGTGATGAAATTGGTGGACTTCTAAGAAAAATGAGAAAAGCTCCGATGCGCCATGAAGTAGCTGAAACGATGTTAGACAATTATATAAGAAAGCTATCAAATAGCAAGATTACCGTCCAACTAGGAACAAAAATTACGCTTGAGAAAATATCAGAAATAAAACCTGATGTAATCATTTGCGCGGTAGGCTCTAGACCATATTTTCCACATGTAAAAGGCATTGGTGATCCAAGAATCATAACAGTCGATGACCTTTTCAGCGGAAACGCTATACAAATCGGAAGACGTGTGCTAGTTTTTGATTTAATTGGCGATTGGCCAGGTATAGAAGCTGCTATCCATTTAAAAGAGAAAAATCACGACGTTTCCTTGTTTTCCGCTAAAGTACACATTGGCAAAGAATTACATTCATATCTAGTTAATGAATACCTAAAAAGACTCTATCAATTAAAAGTGGACGTTCGCCCGCATTTTGATTTTGGTGGTATTCATAATAATCAAGTCAAAGTGAGGAATCTTTTTACTCATGAGACGGAATTAATAGACGAGTGGGATACGATTGTACTTGCGATGGGACGTGTTCCTAATAATGAGCTATATGAACAAGTGAAACATATGGCTCCAGTCGTTAGACAAATAGGAGACTGTCTTGCTCCTCGCACAATTGAAGAAGCAACGTACGAAGGATTGACATCGGCACTTGAAATAGGAGTTGTTTCTTCTGAGGTACATGTATAAGTGAAACAGATTAAAAGGAACCTAATTAAAAAAAGATTAGGTTCTTTTTAGATTGTTGAAATGAGTACGATATTTTAAATTTTTTGCTTAATATTTTTATAATGTATCATTCTATTTGGATCGTATATTCTACTCTTTTACCAGTAATTAAAGTCATTAATTCATCACTTAATCTTCTAGCATAATCAGCTTTTTTTATTAAATTCACTTCTTAATTCATCAATATACTTTTTATCATCAGATGAAAGAGGAGGATACTGATTTCGAACACATCCAACATAAAAAGGACGATGAAAAGGATTAATCAATTCGATGGCAATGACTTCCCCAGATTGTATGAGTGCTTCATTTTGTACAACAAAGTCTGTGCCAATGGTGATCGCAACATTTTCTTTGACAGCACTTCTAATGCTATCGAGATTATTTGACGTGAATAATATGTCAGTCTTATTTTTTAAAAACTCTTCATAATACCATTTCAAATAATGCTCATCATGAACAACTAAAGTTTCGTTTGTTAAATCGTCTATTGTTAATTGTTTACAATCAGCAAATGGGTGATTTTTACTCACACAAACATTAATTTTAACTTCTTGAAAGATATCGAAGACCATTTCTTTATTCTTTTTTATTAATTCATCGTATATCCAAATTAAACCAAAACGTAAATTTTTTTCTTTTACATCATTTAAAATATCTAATGAATTTTTTCCATGAACTTTAATCTTTGACTTTGGATTTTCGGTTTTAATTAGTTTAATTAAATTTACGTTATAGTGCATTAGTCCAGGAACAGAAGCAATTGTAATTTCATTTTGTCTTTCATTACTGTTTATTGCTAACTGTTTTAATTTTTCTGCATGTGCTAGTACATTAAGGGATTTTTCAATTAATTTCTCTCCTTCAGGTGTTGGAAACGTTCCTTGTCGTAAACGAGTAAAAATTTTAAAACCAAATTCTTCTTCTAAATTATTTATAGCTTGAGAGATTGCCGAAACAGAAATATGTTGGTTTTTTGCTGACATAGATAGTGATTTAGTTTTCGAAACATCAACAATATAGGCTAAATGGTCTAAATTCATTTTTTTCTCCTTAAGAAATCGTTATCATCGTTTAAGTATAATTAAATATATTTTAACCTATTTTAATTTTATAATAATTTTCGGGAATGATTTTTAACGAAATCCTAATAAACACATAAGGGGAATAATAATGAGGAGAAAGAATCGCACAAATACGAAAGCGTTATCATTTTCGTTAGCTTTATCTTTATTAAGTTTGTCAGTTATGAGTACGCCGGCGTATGCTACACCAAAAAAGGCTGAGCCTGTAAATGTACTTGCACCAAAGAAAAAAGTTGAGAAGGGTTTAGTAAATTTCCGAATTATGGAAACGACAGATATCCATACAAATTTATTAAACTATGATTACTACAAGGATGCAGCATATGAAAAAGTTGGCTTAGCTAAAACTGCTACTTTAGTAAAGCAAGCTCGAAAAGAAGTTCAAAATAATGTATTAGTCGATAATGGGGACTTAATACAAGGTACTCCACTCGGAACTTATGAAGCTAAAATTGACCCATTAAAAAAAGGAGAAGTTCATCCTGTATTTAAAGCAATGAACATAATGGGTTATGATATTGCGACTTTAGGTAATCATGAATTTAATTATGGGTTAGACTTTTTAAAGGAAGCATATAATGATGCGGATTTTCCGTACATAAATGCAAACGTTTACGCAGATGATCACGATAAAAATCCTAATAATGATCAGAACAAATTTAATCCTTATAAAATTATTAACAAACAAGTAATTGATGAACAAGGGAAGAAGCAAGTCATTAAAATCGGCTTTATTGGGTTTGTACCACCTCAAATTAATGAGTGGGACAAGGCAAATCTTGATGGAAAAGTTATTACTAAAAATATAGTAGAAACAGCTAAAAAATTCATTCCTAAAATGAGAAAAGACGGTGCAGACGTTATTGTCGCAATGACTCACTCAGGATTTAATGTGAATAAAGAAAATACAGAAGACGTTATTTATTCATTAAGTGAAGTACCTGGTATTGATGCGATTACATTTTCTCATACACATAAAGTCTTTCCGGCAAAAACAGAGGCTACACTTGATGCATTATTTTTAGGCCCAGATAAAAAACCTTTAGCGGGTGTTGATAATGCAAAAGGTACAATCAATGGTGTACCAGCAGTTCAAGCAGGATATGGCGGTGGTTCATTAGGGTTAATTGACTTAACGCTTAAAAAAGAAAAAGGAAAATGGTTAGTAGTAAACTCTCAGTCTTCTACTAGAGAAATTTGGGCTGATGTAAAAGATCCTATTACTGGTAAAACAAAAACCGAGAGTACAGTAGATCCAGATCAAGAAATCGTAAATGCTATTAAACCAAATCATGATGCAACAGTTAAGTATGTAAATACACCAATTGGAACAACTACAGATGATATTCATAGTTACTTTTCATTAATACAAGATGATCCATCAATTCAAGTTGTTACAAATGCACAAAAATGGTTTGTTGAAAAATATATTGCTGAAAAGAAACCAGAATATAAAGAATTACCAATTTTATCAGTAGGAGCACCATTCAAAGCTGGCCGCAATGGTGTAGCAGAATATACTGAGATTAAAAAAGGCGATCTTACAATAAGAAGTGCAGGCGATCTTTATCTTTATGATAATACGTTAAAAGCAATTAAAGTAAAGGGTTCTGTTGTTAAAGAATGGATTGAAATGACGGCAGGTAAATACAATCAAATTGATCCTAATAAAACAGAAGAACAAGCATTATTAAATCCAGCTTTCCCTGTTTATAACTTTGATGTAATTGATGGTGTTAACTATCAAATTGATGTAACAAAACCAGCAAAGTATGATATGAACGGAAATCTAGTTAATAGTAATTCAAGCCGCGTACTAAATTTAACTTATAATGGACAACCCATTGATCTAAATCAGGAATTCATCGTTGTAACAAATAACTATCGTGCAGGTGGCGGTGGTAATTTCCCAGGTGTTAAAGGTAGCGAGCTTGTAGTAGATTCTGCTGATGAAAACCGTCAAATCTTAATGGATTACATTTCCGAATCGAAAACAATTACTCCAACAGCAGATAATAACTGGTCGATCGCACCAATTAGTGGAAATGTAAATGTAACATTTACAACTTCACCAAGAGCGGAAGAATTCATAAAGCCTAATAGTAATATTGCATTTACAAATAAAACTGATAGTGCAGGTTTTGGAATTTTTAAATTAGATTTAAATAGTGCAAAAAAAGAGAATATCAAGGTTCAATTATTAGGCTTAAATGATCTTCATGGTCAGCTTGATACAGATACAAAAATTACGCTTAATGGACAAGAAGTATTAGCTGGCAGCATGGAATACACAGCAGCAGCAATGAAACAACGCGAAGCAGAAAATCCAAATACATTACTTGTCCATGCAGGGGATATGATTGGTGGTAGTCCGTTAATTTCAGCATTATTCCAAGACGAACCAACTGTAGAAGTAATGGAAGCGATGGGATTTGATGTTGGTACAGTAGGAAATCACGAATTTGATGAAGGCATTTCTGAATTAAAGCGAATGATTAACGGCGGCGAGCATCCAAAGGGGACAAAAGGATATGATGGAATGAATTTTCCAATTATCGCTGCGAATGCATATGATACTGCGACAGGGCAATTAATCACAGAACCTTATGCAATCAAAGAAGTTGGTGGTAAAAAGATTGGGTTTATCGGGGTGGTAACACAAGAAACACCAAATATGATTGTACGAAAAGGAAATGAAACACTTGAAATCCGAGATGAGGTAGAAGCAATTAACCATTATACGGATATTCTTAAAAAACAAGGAATTGAAGCAATCGTCGTATTAGCTCATAATCCAACCCTTCAAACAGGTAAAGCCGATTTATATGATGCAACTGATATTGCAGAAAAAGTTGATGATGAAGTCGATGTTATTTTTGCTGCTCATAATCATGTATTTAATGATAAAGAAGTTGATAATAAATTAATCGTACAAGCTTATTCTTATGGCTCTGCATTTTCAGATGTAGATTTAGAATTAGATGCAGTAACAGGCGATATTGTTAAGAAGGAAGCTGAAGTAATAACAGTTTATCAAAAAGACTATACACCTGACCCAACGATTTCTACGATTATGAAGAAATATGAAGATTTAATCGCACCAATTAAAGCTGAAATTGTCGGTGACTCTATGCAAACCTTACCAAAGGGGTATCCATCTTCTGACACTTATGGCGATTTTGCACTAGGCAACTTAATTGCAGATGGGATGAAAGCTGCGATGAATGCTGACTTCGCAATGATGAACGGTGGAGGAGTTAGAGCACAACTTAACGCTGGTCAAGTTACATTTGGTGATTTATTCGCAATTCAGCCATTTGGAAATGTATTAAATAAAGTAATGCTTAGCGGACAAGACATTGAAGCAGTATTAAATAATCAAATTACAGATAAGGGTTTAGATTTCCATATCGCAGGATTTAAATATACTTGGGATTCAACAACTAGAAAGGTAGTAGACATCTTTTTAAAGGATGGTAGTAAAATTGATCCTACTAAAGAATATTCAGTTGTAGTAAACAACTATATGTACGGTAATATAAAATACGGTATTGGCGAACGTTCAACTAATTTAGAAGTTGGACCAGAAGATCTACAAGCAACAGTAGATTATGTTAAATCACTTCCAAGACCTTTCGTTTATGAGGTAGAAGGAAGAATTAAAAAAGTAAACTGACAATAAAAAGAGCTGTCCAAATCAGTAGAACTGATTTGTGACAGCTTTTTTTAGTTCTGTGTGAAATAATTATTAGGAGCAAAAATATAATTCATTCATTAATCTGGACCATAAATTATTCCTTTTTTGTAACATGTCACGCAAGCTTTCGTTTTAGTAGTTGTTATAATTTAAGTATGTGGAATTCTAGGGGCAAATTTGCTGTTTTGAGAGCAATATAAATATAAAATGGGGTGGATTAATACTTATAGATTTTTAAAGTTTTAAAGGATTTATAGATGATTCTTTGGTAAATTCTACCTTGATTTTCTATCTTATTATGAAAGAAATGACGTAGGCATAATTACACGTCATTTTCTAATTTAAATAAAAGAAAGTGGAATCCAATATAATTTCATTATTTTTCTATTTTGATTAATGTTCTTGATATTCACCCAACTTTTACTCTCCGAAAAAACGAAATTTCGACATTTTTAATAAGGTTTTACTAAAAAATAATACAAAATTCTTTGTTGTTAGATTATTAAATACATATCTTTACATCAGTTTTCTTTAATGAAAATTGATTAAATCGTATAAAATCCCCCAATTTACTCTTTATAAAGGAGCATATACATTTAAATTGTACTTAGTTATCTATAAGGAGGGAAGGATGTAAAGATAAGATTCTGAATATTAAAAATCTTTAATTGGATAGGATTTTTTTAAAAATAATTTCTTAATTGGGGAGAGTAAAAAAGAATGAATAAGAAGTTCATTTATAAAGCTTCAGCCCTTACGTTAGGGGTAGGTTTAGTTTCAAGTAGTCTATTAAATACATATACTAGTTTCTCGTCTAAAGTACATGCTGCTGAAAAAATTACAAAAGCAGAACAAATCTTAGCCTCATTATCAAAAGAAGAACGTGATGCATTGACTAAACTTCAAGTATCTGAAAGTGATGGATTGCATGGTTTTGATGAAAAAGAACTACATGAAGATAAAGATATTCCTGTTATCGTCGAGTTCAAGTCTATGCCTGAAAAAGTTGCAATGCTCGACGCAGCTGTTAAAGGTAAGGAACTAACAGGATCCGAGGCAAAAGATAACGTTAATAAAGAACATTCAACTTTTGAAGCCGATTTAGAAAGAATTTTGCCACAGGCGAAAGAAAAAGGTGGTAAAAAATCTTTTAAAATAACTCGTTCATTTAAAACAGCCTACAATGGAGTTTCAATGAATCTACCTGCGAACGAAGTTAAGACGCTTCTTCAGTCGGACGCCGTAAAAGCGGTTTATAAAAGTGCTACAGTTTCGATTGAACTACCAACGACATCAAAATCTAGTGCGGAAGAAGAGTCTACTAAGAGAATAGAAAGCATTCCATTTTTAGGGGTGGACAAGTTACATAATGAAGGAATTACGGGTAAAGGCGTAAAAGTTGGAGTTATTGATACTGGTATTGATTATCACCATCCGGATCTACAAGATGCTTATAAAGGTGGATATGATTTTGTAGATAATGATAATGATCCGATGGAAACTACATACGATGATTGGATAAAGGCTGGAAGTCCGGCGCCTCCGGAAGGTGCTGTAACATACTATACCGATCATGGTACGCATGTTTCAGGTACGATTGCTGGGCGAGCAAAAAACTCGAGCGGTATAGCTGCAAAAGGAATTGCTCCAGACTCAGAGTTATATGGCTATCGTGTTCTTGGGCCATATGGGACAGGAGGGCTTGATGCTATCTTAGCTGGGATTGATCGAGCGGTTTCGGACGGGATGGATGTTATTAATCTATCATTGGGTATTGATATTAATGATCCTCAATATCCAACGAGTACAGCAATCAACAATGCGGTTCTTAATGGTGTCACAGCTGTTGTATCGGCAGGAAATAGTGGACCTAGTAGTTATACACTTGGTTCTCCAGGAGCAGCTGCATTGGCGTTGACTGTTGGAGCAAGCAGTACACCAATAACTGTAGCAAAATATACGGGAGTTTTAGAAGGCGTATCAGACAAATCCTATAATTTAAGCAATCTCTATTCAGACTTTATCTCTGATCTCAAATCATTTAATCAACAATCGATGGACATTGTTGATTTAGGAGTTGGACTGGATTCAGACTACAAAAATAAAGATGTAAATGGAAAATGGGTCTTAGTCAATACAGGAACGATTGGTACGCAAACTAAAGTTACCTATGCAAAAGCACATGGAGCACTAGGAGTAATAGCGTATAATAATATACCAAATGCAGGCCCTACGAACTTTGTCAGAGAGGATCAAAATTTCATTCCTACATTTAGTATGAGCTACGAACAAGGATTGGATTTTAAAGCACAAATTGCTGCAGGCCATAACAAATTGACATTTAAAGATTATACTGAAGGATTTACAGATGGAGACAAGTTAGCTTATTTCAGTTCTCGAGGACCTTCACGTCAAAATTATGATATGAAACCGGAAATCACAGCACCAGGAGTAAGTGTTTTATCAACTGTACCTGCTTATGACATTTATAAAAACGATCCATCTAATTATCAGTTTGCCTATAATCGAATGTCTGGTACATCTATGGCTGCTCCGCATGTAACGGGAATTTCTGCTTTATTACTACAAGCAAATCCTAAGCTTCAACCAGGTGATATTAAGACGATTTTGATGAATACAGCTAAACCATTAGCAGATAAATATAGTGTGTTTGAAGTAGGAGCAGGACGTGTAGATCCTTATCAAGCCGTTCACACAGGAATGGAAATAAGCGTAGAAGATAAAACGCCTATTACAATGAATGGAAAAACTGTCAACACAAAAGAGGTAACCGGAGGACTAAGCTACGGTAGCATTTATGCTGGAGAAGATGCATCAATTAAGAAAATGGTAAACTTCCGTAATTTTGAAGATAAAGCAAAGAAATTTGATATAGCAGTCAATTATCAAAAGGATGCTGCTGGATCTCTAGATGCTAATTCAAATGAAGTAAAATTAGTTATTCCTACTACTATTTCAGTAGAGGCATTTGAATCAACAAAAATACCTGTTTCAATAAAAGTCCCAGCGACAGCTAAACCTGGTGTTTATGAAGGGTATCTGATCATAACGAACCAGAGCGATAAAAACGAACAATACAGGGTACCTTTTAGTGTACGAACTACTGAAGAAGGAATTGACTCTACAGGTCTTTCAACGAATGTAATATCACCATACCAATTACAAGAGACTGTAAACAGTTCTGCAACTTGGCACGTTCGATTAAATTTCAAATTAAAATCTCAGATGAAATGGCTAGATTTAGTAGTAGTAGATGGAAAGACTGGCCAGGATATAGGATATTTAGAATCTATTCCTGTAAACACACTATATGATGGTACGAATTATTTTGTAGAAAGAATATTTGAAGGCAAATACTATGCATTTACAGGAGATCCAGATCATCCAATTTCTTCTAAAGTAAGCTATGCAAAACCTGGGTATTACAAAATTAAAATGATTGGAACAAGCGAACGAGACAATATTTTTACCTCTTCAAATGATATTTATGTAGACCCATTTAGTCCTACAATTACAACATCTTTAGATGGAAATGAATCACCTGTTGTAAATGAATATCAACCAGGAGTAAAAACAGTTCCAGTTCAAGTTAAAGTTTTCGATAATGAAGTGGATAAGATGGTTGCTTCTGGAATGGATGTTAATCAATCGATTAATATGTTTAATTATTCGATTAATGGTAACCGAAATCCTGTACTTCCCGTAGGAAATGATGGCATAGCAAACTTTAATTTGCCAATCAGTGAAACAGCTTCATTTACGAAATTTACAGTAAATGGATTAGATGGGGCAAAAAATTCTAGTCCTAAGAAAAATTACTACTTTGTTAAAGCAGGTACACCATATGCGTCAATTATGTCTGACAAAACAAATGTAAAAATGGGGGAGACAGTATCTACAACCCTTCATTTAAATAACGTACAAAAAATTAAAACAGCAGAGTGGACTTTAAGTAACATTGGGACAAGCTTTGAGATTGTAGAAGCTAAAGGTAATGAAGGACTTGCAAGTTACGGTGACTACGAGGTGACAGTTTCAACCACAGGTAACACGTCAAAAGTAAAACTAGTAATGAATGGAACGAGCACAATTAGCGGGAATTTAACTGCTATTAATCTGAAATTAAAAGCCAAGGATACATCATTTACATTAAGTACATCAATCAATCCGACACTATCTTGTACAGATGAACTAGGCAAAACGACTTCTGTTTCATCTACAGGCATGGATTTCAAAATACAACCAACGTTCTCAGAAATATTTGGGACATTAAGAGGGTATGGAGTAGCATTAACCCCTGATTGGACAAAACTTGGTGCATCAATCCGAATAATCGATGCAGATGGTAATGTGTATGATGGTACTTCTAGCATTGGTAAAGGTGGAGATTATCGAATTTCAAAACTTCCAATAACTGATAAACCATTCACATGGGAAATGAAACTGCCTGGACATTTCACGATGAAGCGCCAAATTCAAATAGGTTTCGATAAGAATGGCAGTATCTCAGGTCAGTTACTATTATATTACAATGGTATGGCCGGGTCATTCTACGATTATGGGGTTGCTGGTGATGTGAATCAAGATAATGTGGTCGATATACTAGATGCATTATACATCCAAACATATTGGGGTAGTGACAAACGAGAAGCAGATATAAATTTTGATGGAAAAGTTAGTGCTAAGGATCTTGAATATGTAGAATTGAATTATTTAAAACAAAATATGGATGTAGACAATGCACCAAAACCGTTGAAGAAGTTCAAGTCGGCAACATTAGAAAGTATTAAAAGAGAATTAGGTATTCAATAATTTTGGATAGTCTTCAAAAAAATGAAAAGCCACAAGTAGATTATTTTCCTTGTGGCTTTTCGTTATAAAAGAAACGATCCTAAACTTTTTCTAGTAAAAAAGTAAGCGCCCAAATCTAGTACACATTTCCCGTTCTTAAAACAGAATATTCAAAAAACATTGTCAAAAATAGTTTCGTATATTAATATTAACTGTAAGCGAATACATATGCCGTTGCCAATTCTTTCCTTATGGTTAGGATTTTGTGCGGAATACCTGTTTTGCGGGAGGAAATAAATTGTACAGTAAAGATACGATCTATTTAATTGGAGATGCAAAGACTTCATCGAATAATCCGATTATGCAGAAGTATAATGCATTTTTTATTGGACTGGTAGTCGATCGGACAAGCCATTTAATTGTTGATGCTGATTGCTCAGCTACAATTTCTTTAACTTCATCCTTTGTACAGCATCTATTCGTTGGACAATCAATGCTAGATTTGGATGGGGTAATAGAAGAAATTAATACACGCTATTTCGGGTCTTCCCAAAAAGCTTTGGCAGTAGCCTTTAAAAATGCACATATAAAATACACACAAATAATTGAATCTTAAAACGCTGCTTTATCTATTTTCGTAGATGAAATCCAGCTATTAGTAGGGACGTCCCTTTCTAATAGCTGGATTTTTTATTTAATAGAAGGTTTTTTAAACAATCAGAGGTATTGGAACAAACTTAAATCTAATAGGAAAGGACAAAAACGATGATTATTCAATCGATCCAAGTGCAAACGGAAGTTTTTCCATTAAAAAAGCCATTTAAAACAGCTCTTAGGACAGCTACAGAAATAGAGAATGTTTTTGTATATGTCCAGCTAGAGGATGGAATTGTCGGAGTAGGGGCTGCAGCGCCAACATTGGCGATTACAGGTGAATCAAAAGAAAGTATTGAAGCGATTTTAAAGACGGTCCTAACGCCGCTACTATTAGGAAGAGATATTCGAAATATGAATGAGCTCTCACTACTGATTGAACGCTCTTGCGTGGCAAATACAAGTGCGAAAGCAGCTATGGAAATTGCGCTGTATGATGCGTTATGTCAACATCTTAATCTTCCACTCTATCAATATCTTGGAGGTCGAACAAATCAATTAAAAAATGATATGACCGTTAGTGTAGGAACTGTAGATGAAATGTGCGAGGAAGCTAGACAAATTATCAAGGATGGATTTTCTACTTTGAAAATTAAAGTCGGAAAAGATTGGGAAAAGGATGTTCAACGAATAATGGCGATTCGAGAAATAGTCGGTGATGATGTTGCCATTCGTGTAGATGCCAACCAAGGATGGACTCCACGACAAGCCGTTACCATTATTCAAGAATTGGAACAGCTGAATGCCAATTTAGAACTAATTGAGCAGCCGGTCCAAGCAGGAAATATCCAAGGACTGAAATTTGTTAAGCAGAATGTCAAAACACCAATTATGGCAGATGAAAGTCTTTTTTCTCCAGAAGATGCAGTTCGTCTAATTAAAGAAGATGCAGTTGATCTTCTAAATATTAAGTTGATGAAAACTGGGGGCATTAGAAGAGCACTGCAAATTGCAGATATTGCTGAAAGAGCAAATATTCCTTGCATGATTGGAAGTATGATGGAAACTTCTGTGTCAGTGCTAGCTGCAGCTCATATTGCTTGCGCACATCCAAATATTCAAAAAATCGATTTAGATGCTCCACTTTGGTTAAAGAGCCAAGATTTTGATGGAATTGAATTTATCGGGGATGAAGTCCATTTATCATCTCTACCTGGTTTAGGGCTTAACCGAAGATTATCAAAAAGTCTTCGTTAAAATATGGAGAGGGGTTTTATGATGAAAAAGACAAAAAATTTAATTTTAAGTTTATGCGTTGCAGGTTCATTACTTCCTACAATGACAAGCCAATCTTTCGCAAATTCGCAAGATGAACTTACTCCGGGTGAGACAGCCTATGTTGATGTGTCCGTTTCGACTCAGTGGACTACTAATGGTAGATTCCAAGTTAGAGATATTGATGCACCATCTTTAAGCAATCCAGTAGATCCGCGTCAATGGTCAGCGAATATGGAAGATACTGAAGTTCGTCGTTGGTTAACAAGCTATCTTGAAACACAAGCAGTTTATGGCACAAAAGTAACCATTTTAGAGGAGTCAGGTGACTGGGTTAAGGTTGCTGTTGAAGGACAACCTACTCCACGTAACACACTTGGCTATCCTGGTTGGATGCCAAAAAGACAATTAACAACGGATGATCGATTAGAGAATTATAAGGATACGCCATTTGTTATGGTATCTAGTCAAACAGCATGGTTGTATGATGGAAAAGCCCTAAATCATAAGTTTATGGAGATTAGCTTTAATACCCGCTTACCAGTAGTTAAAGACTTTGGAGATGTTGTAATGGTTGCAACACCAGATGATGGAAATAAATTTATTAAAAAAGAAGATGTGGCAGTCTATCAAAACGAAAATCAGTTTCCAAAGGCAACGCCTGAAAATTTAATTAATACGGCGAAGAAGTTCCTTGGTTTACGTTATTTATGGGCTGGTGTATCAGGATTTGGTTTTGATTGCTCAGGATTTACATATAGCTTATTTAAGTCATATGGTATAACAATTCCACGAGATTCAGGCCCTCAATCTAAGAGTGGTATAGAAGTTAAAAAAGACGAGATTCAACCTGGAGACCTACTATTCTTTGCAAGTAACAATGGAACAGGATCAGTTCATCATGTTGCAATGTATATCGGTGATGGTTTAATGATTCAGGCTCCAAATGCTGCTAGAAGTGTTGAAATTATTCCATTAGATACTCCTGGCTATATTGAAGAATTTTCTGGTGCTCGTCGTTATTGGGTAGAATAATTAAGTAGATAGATTGATATAGAAACGTTGAAAAACCATGAACAATTGCACTTGTTCATGGTTTTTTTCTATAATACTAGATTTATTTTTCTCTGCAAATTAGTCAAAAAAACGAGGTATATATCAATTGGAAAAAATTGGAGTGTGGTTAAATTGATTCATTTTGAATAAAGTCTATCACTCTTAACTTGCTTGTCCCATAGGATAGAGGGAAAGAGATAGGATCTCTACGTGAGAAAATGCTATTTTTCATTTTCTATCATTTCTTTCTTATTTTTATTAAGAAAGGAGGGATACATGTTGGCGTCTATTCAAAAAAGTGTAGATTCTTCCAGCCTTGCTGAAGTAATCGACCGTATTCTAGACAAAGGGGTTGTTATTGATGCATTTGTAAGGGTATCACTTGTCGGCATTGAGCTTTTAGCAATTGAAGCTCGTGTTGTCATTGCAAGTGTTGATACTTGGTTACGATATGCAGAAGCAGTAGGATTGCTGAAAGAAGAAGAAGAAGAGGAAGTTGCTTAAGCAAGTAGGGCCAAGGCTTTATGCTTTGGTCTCTCTTTTTAGATAAGGGGGCTACTATGGAAATTATTAAAATACTAGAAGTAGTAAAAACTTTTTTTGGGCTGTATATTCGACCAGTTCATAAAATTACTCACATCCATAAAACAGATAAAGGTTGGGAATTAACCGTTGAAGTAATTGAAGAAAAAGAATATATGAAAGCTCACGCTAAAGATGAGTTAGTAGGAGTTTATTCTGTTTTAATGAATGCTGAATTAGAAATTATATCATTTCAAAGAAAATCATTGCGTGCAAGAGGCGCAATTCTACATGAGTAAGGAGGGAGAACTATGGATAAAATTTTTATATCGACTCCTTATTTGAATAGCCTAACAGATCGGGTCCAGTCTTATTTGCAATCTGGGTTTTCAGTCCATCTTACAGGTCCAGCTGGTGTTGGAAAAACATCACTTGCACTTCATATTGCAAAACAAATCGGTCGACCATCATTGTTAATTCATGGGAATCATGAAATGTCTAATAAGGATCTGCTTGGGAGTTTTAATGGCTTTACTAAGAAAAAAATAGTCGATAACTATATTCATTCCGTTTATAAAAAAGAAGAAAGCATTAAAGACACATGGGTTAACGGTCCTTTAATAGAAGCTGCGACAAAAGGCTATACATTAATATATGATGAATTCACTCGCTCTCATCCTGAAACAAACAACTTATTTTTATCAATTTTGGAAGAAAGGGTGATTCCACTATATGGGATGAAAAAGAAAGAATTTTTTTTGCCAGTCCATCCAAACTTTTCTGTTATTTTTATTAGTAATCCAGAAGAGTATGTTGGTATATTCGAAGCACAAGATGCTCTACTTGATCGTATGATTACGATTCCGATCGAAAAAATGGATTTTGAAACGGAGTGTACCATCTTATCACAAATAACTGGTTTATCGGAAAAAGAAAGTCTTTATATTGTTAAATTAGTACAAATCATACGTCATCACTGTAGAGAAATTGAACCTCAAAGTCTTCGTACTACTATCAAACTAGCCTCGATAGCAAAGCAAAATAATATCCCAATTACAATTTATGATCAACAGTTTCAGACTTTATGCACAGATATTTTTTGGTTTCATCTCAAACAAGCCCAAAAAGTTCGAACATACTCACAAGCAAAACAATTCATCGTAAAATCGATCAGTTCAAAAATGGAGGGAAGTTGAAATGAGAAAATGGGTTTATCCATTTTGTATCATCCAAACGAATATCGATCCCGATTTTGGTTTCACAAAGTGGGAAGGAAATGATATTAAATTATATGCTATCAGATATAAAGAAATTGTGATGATTGCTGCAAATGTTCCTGACCAGGACTACCTTCCAACTCGTGCCAATTTATTTGCCCATCAAAGCGTGATTTCTTTTGTTATGCAACAGTTTACCGTCATTCCAATAAGTTTTAATAATGTATTCTCCTCTTCAGAAGAAATTCATTTATTACTAGAAAAACTGTATGACGAACTGCAATCAATCTTTCAGAAAATAAACAATAAAATTGAGGTTGGTTTAAAAGTCATTGCACGTAAGGAATGGTTAGACGAAGAAATACAGAGAAATGGAGACATACAAAAACTTAAAGAGAAGGTAAATCAACAGAAAGAAGCAGCTTTTTACGAAAAGATTAAACTTGGAGAAAAAACAAAAGATTTTTTCTATGCTTTGCACCACAATCTATATGAAGCGATTTTTTCACCTCTTTCTTCACTTTCAAGTGCCTCTAAATCAAACCCTCCAATATACGAAACAATGCTTCTTAATGCTGCTTTTTTAATTGATCGCGATCAAGAAGAAGTCTTTGATGAAAAAGTTAATGAACTCTATGAATTATGGAAGGATAAAGTAGAATTCAAATACTCTGGGCCATGGCCTGCTTATAACTTTATACAGTTAACAATAACGGCGGGAGATCGATCATGATTTTTAAAGCTTTAGCCTTTCCACTAAAATCAATCATTCTATTAGGTGAAAAAATAAAGGAGGAAGCTGACCGCGTTTTATTTGACTCGAAATCAATTGAGCAACAATTGATCCGTCTACAAATGATGTACGAATTAGGTGAAATCTCGCAGGACATTTATGAACAACAAGAAGAGGAATTACTTTTACGGTATAAGATCGCAAAAATGAAAGAACGGGAGGCAGGCAATTGAGCATTTATTTATATGGTTTGTTACCGACAAATGAACTAGAATATTCACCCTTTTATGCAGTAAAGGGGATTGATCGTAACAAAACTTGTTATGAAAATGTAGAAAAAGTAACCGCCGTTTTTTGTTATTTAAGAGAAGAAGAATTTGACGAATCTGTTCTAAAAGAGAAGATGGACAATCCAAAATGGGTACACAAGCATGCAGTTCATCATCATGAAATAATCGTGACTTATTCAAAAAACTACTTATTTCTTCCTTCTAAGTTTTGTACGATCTATTCAAGTATAGAAAAATTAAGAGAGGATTTGTTGAATGAACAGGACAACATCGTTTCCCTTTTTGAACAATTAAAGGAAAAAGAGGAATGGAATGTCAAGATGTACTATGATAAATCGAAATTTTTCAAAGTATTGGAGCGGCAAAGTAAAGCAATTCAAAATATGAGAGATGAATTGAAAGTACTATCCCCTGGAAAGCAATTCTTTATGAAGAAAAAGCAAGAACAACTACTCGAAAATGAGGCGCAAGCTGAACTACGTTTAATATCGCAAGTTCTGGAAAACACTTTAAAAAATTCAACAGTTGACAATTTACCTAGAAAAAATTGGAGCAAAAATGCAACTGGAAGAAATGTTGATATGATCTACAACAGTACGTCCCTAATTCCAAACGACAGCAGGAAGAAATTTGAACTGATAATAAAAGAATTTAGACAAAAGTATGAGGAGAAAGGAATTATTGTTGAGATTTCTGGACCATGGCCATTCTATCATTTTGCTAGTTTGGATTGTAGAAAGACATGAACAGTAGCAATGATAATATCACATTATTAGATATTTTAGATGGCGTTTTAGATAAAGGAGTAGTTATTTCTGGTGATCTTATCCTTTCTATTGCAGATATCGATCTTGTATATGTGAATATTCGCTTATTAGTAACTGCAGTTGAAAATATTCAAAAAAAAGGGGAATCGAAATGACAGCGAATCATGGAATAGCCGAGCGAATTAATATGAATCCAGAAGATGTTGAACACGGACTAGCTCAATTAGTGCTTACAATTTTGGAATTACTAAGGCAACTTGTAGAGCGGCAAGCTATTAAACGGGTAGAGGGTGGTACACTTACGGATGAACAAATTGAAAAACTTGGTACAGCTCTTTTGAACTTAGAAGAAAAAATGGAAGAATTCAAAATTATCTTTGGGCTTGAAGGGAAAGACTTAAATATCGATTTAGGACCTTTAGGCAACTTAATGTAAGGAAGGAGAAAATATGCAACATTCAGCACAATCTACTAATATTTTAGATATTTTAGAGAAGATTTTAGATAAAGGAATTGTCATCGCGGGAGATATTAAAATCGCCTTGGCAGATGTTGAATTACTAACAATTAAGATTCGACTTGTTGTTGCCTCAATTGATAAAGCAATGGAGATTGGGTTAAATTGGTGGCAAGATGATCCGTATTTCAATTCAAGTGTAAAAGGTAAGCTTTTGCATGATCGAATTAATCGGATAGAAGACAAGTTAGGGATAAAAGAAGAGTAGCATATGGTCAAAAATCTTCATCTTTTTGTTAAAAGATTTACTTCCTATAACGCAGTAACCCTATTAGGTTGCTGCAGTACATAAAAGAAAAATAGAGTTTACCATCAACACATAATACTACATGTTTACTCCCATATTTTCTCATTAAATTCTTCTTCTCAAAAAGAATACACCTATTATATTACTATGCGTAATAGGTGTATTTCTATTTGACCCATATATGATTAGTTTATGTTAGAAATTCATTACTATTTATTTATAATCTCAATATCAAATTTCGGTTCAATCTGCATTCGTGGATAATCTTTTCTCCAATTTAAAGACTTCCAAACTTTTGGATGGTAAGCCTTTAGTTCTTGCCCAATGCTAAGAACGTCGGAGTTTGCAGATTGCATAACATTAATAGCTGCTAATGCGTTTTCTTCAAAATACTTTCTGATTTCTTTTTCGATTCGGCCATAATCGGGCTTTAACTTATGACCTTCATTGCCAAGTTCGAATGTACTAACTTGCAATTTTACATTAATATTGATATTCGGTAATTTATTTGATCCTTTGGAGACAGATAGTTTTGAAGTATTTCTTTTGACCGTAAAACCGAAATTATTGTTATTCGCAGTATCAGAATTAGATTTTTCATCATTTTTTTTATTTAGATTTCCAGTAAACCTTCCCCAGTGTCCAGTAAATCTATTTCTACCTCTGCTTTCCCCTTTCATTAACATCAACAGTTTGATTTGGTCTTTATCAAGTTTTTTTCCTGTAGATGTACCATTACGGTATAACAATGCGCCGCTTAATTCTAAGGTTGAATTTTTTGTTTTTAATATAGGTAATGCTAGGTCAGTTAATGGTTCATCCCTTGATTGAATAAAATTCATCATTGAAACAGTTGGTATCGTTCTATTCTTCTCCATAGAGAGTATAAATTCATTCAATTCTTTTGTTTGATCATTTTTTGAATTCATAGCGGTTTCAAATACTTTAGAAAGATCCCCTTCAAGAACAACTAAAGGGGCGTTAATAGATGAATAAGGAGCATTAAGTAAAAAATCAAGCTCTGAAATTGGATCTTTTGTTGCAAATCTTTCGCTTATTAAATATACTCTTGTACTAATTCCAATAAAAGGAGATTGTTCTGAAAATTCCCATTGTCCAATTGCTTCGGCTAAAGATGCTCCTTTAAGTTCCTTCATCTCTGAAGTTACTTCTCCATTTCCTTGACCCGTTGCTTTTAGCTTTGTTATAAGAAAAAACGCATCGATTTCACCATTTTTTTCGTCGATGTCAAACCCGTTTACATCAACTAAATGTAGTTTTTTTAAGTCCAAACGATCCCAGCATCCAGTCAAAAGTGGCAATAATAGGAGTAATAAGAAGGCTTTTTTCATTCAGCTGCCACCTTTCTTTTTGCAAAGGAAATTAGTAGAAGCAATGAAGGCAATCCTATAATGACAATTGCTGTTACAATATTATGGTATTTGGAAAAAACCGGAAGTAAATGGCGGTCTGAGAAAAAAATCCCGGCCACAAAACAAACAATTGTTACAATCCATACTAGAAGAGAGTGTTTTTGAAATTCTTTATTACCAAGAAAAGCTAAATACCTAGCAGACAAAAATAAGTAAATATAAGCTGTCACTAAAGTTACTGATAGCCAAAGCGTAATGAATAGAATATCTAGACTTTGAACGACTGGCCATCTAAATTTTCGAAGAATAAATACTAATGGCTCTGGAATGTGTTTTAATTGGTTTTCACTAAAGTTGTACGTAACAATAAGGGAGATAAAAAAGTATATTAAAGTTGTTATTCCATTGGCAACTGATGTAGCAATTAAGATATGCTTCTTTTTTTTACATTTCACAAATGGAAACACGTACAGAATAAGCTCGTATCCAGCAAACGTCCAAAAGGCAGGGATCGCACCTTTTAAAATAGGAGCAATTCCGTGAGTACCGATCGGAAAAAAGTGACGTAAGTCCCCGTGACCAATTCCACTAATAAAAATAATGACAAGGCATATAAAAAACATGGCCATTATCGACTGAGTAATGGTAGCGATAGACCGAAGTGTTGATGAAGCGATATATCCGGCAACTAGTAACGATAAACTAATTAGGATAACCCAAGGTGTTTGAAATAATAGCCAACGATTAATGACATCAGAATAAGAAATGACAAGCATTAAACATGATTCAGCACAGAATGCTGCAAATAGTAAATTGATTATGATTCCAAACGGTTTTCCAACTATTGTGGAAATATATTGTTGAAACGGGCGATCGGGATACGTTTTTCCTAGATAGTAGACAATGAGTATCGCAATTTGAGCGATTAGTCCGCCAATAATCATAGACATCCATGAGTCATAACCTGATACTAAAGCTTCTTTATAAGGCATGGATAAAATACTGACGCCTACTTGATTAAGAATAACAAGGCAAATAAGTTGATTAATAGAAATCTTCTTTAATTGAATCACTCATTTTCCTCCCTTGGATTACTTATTCTTATTTCATCTTTTGCTAAGCTTTCCACTGGTCGTTTTTTCATACTTCTAATCGGTGCTCTAAAAATAGTATCTTTAATCGTATCGCCATTAAACCAATTGTAAAAGTAAGGAATGCCAAATGTATTCATTCGGGCTAAATGGGTTAAAACCAACAAGTATGAAATTTCCAATCCAATTAATCCAAAAAAAGATGCCATGATGATAAAAGGATAAGCTAATAAACGTGCAGTGTTACTCATTTCATATGAAGGGATAATAAATGAAGCAACACCAGTAAGTGCAATAATGACTACCATCATATTTGAAATTAAATTCGACTGAACAACCACAGTTCCAATTACAATACCACCAACAACACCAATCGTTTGACCAACCGGATTTGGTAAACGAACAGTCGACTCTTTTAAGACTTCAAGGATGGCTAACATTGTAATCGCCTCTAAAACTGGTGGCATAGAAACGTATTGCATAGAGCCTTGAAGAGTTAGTGCAATTTCTAATGGGAGAACTCTAGGATCGAAAGTAACTAATGCAACATAAAGACCAGGTAAGCTAATTGCAATAATAAAACAACAAATTCTTAAAAATCTTAAAAGACTACCAAATAGCCAACCAACTTGATAATCATCTGGACTTTGAAAAAAAGCCCAAAATGAAACAGGAACAATCGCACAATCTGGTGCACCATCGGTTAAAAATGCGATTTTACCATCCATCAGATAAGATTTTACACGGTCAGGTCTTTCAGAAGTTAGCATCTTTGGGAATAGCGAAAATTTTTTATCTTGAACTAATTCTTCTAAAAAACCGGGTGCATCAATGTAATCAATATCAATATTTGTAATTCTTCGCTCAAATTCTTTTAAAACTACTTCGTTTGCAAGCGATTGTAAATAAAGGATCGCTACTTTCGTATGCGATCTACGACCAACTTGATATTGTTTTACTACAAGATCGGGAGTTGCAACTAGATTACGAATTAAATTAAGATTCGTATTCAAGTTTTCATTTAATGCTTTATGTGAACCACGTAACACACGCTCGTTCATAGGAATGTTGATAGAACGTTCTTTAACTAATTCGGTTCTAAGTAAATAAAACTTTGTTTCTCCCTCGATTTGGACAACCGTTTTTCCTTCAATCATCGAATTCACAGCTACAGTAAGAAGTTCGGTTTCGCTATAATCTAAAATCGAAACGGCTTCACGTACACTGACGTTAATATTGTTAAGCAAAGGGCGAATAATATGTTCTTGCACTACAGTATCCTCGATCATCGTATCCAAATAAAATAACCGATATCTTCTATCATTACTTCCGAAATTACTTGTTTTAAAGTCAGAACTATTAAATAGCAATTCCCGAAGCGATTTTTCATTTTTATCCAATTCTCGGTCAGCTATCATTGGGTACTCCTCATTTCTATTGGTGGTAATTTTAGCCTATTTTTCCCACAAATTATGTTACTATTCCTTACTTTAAGTTGAAGAAACTATCTTTTATTTCATCCTTTTTTTTAAACAACGTAACGTTTTACTGTACGTTTTTATCGGGATACAATATAATACAAATAGAAGGAGTGTGAATACGTTGGGATTGTCTATAAAATTGGAGAATTAGCAAAAGAAGTAGGAGTGTCTAAGCGAACAATTGATTATTATACAAACCTAGGATTACTTGAACCACAGCGCTCAGAATCTGGACATCGTTTTTATGATGAAGCTTCTATGGAAACTTTAAAATTTATTGAACAATGTAAATCAATGCACTTACCACTCCAAGAAATAAAAGCGATAGTAGATAAGAAAAAAACGTTGGTAGAGGACCAAGGGATCGTGCCACTAACTGAAGAGGTAACGATTCATATGAGTCAACTGAAGACTGAATTATCACAATTAAAATATTTACTAGAAAATTTAACTGAAGAACAAAAGCTAAAAATTATCCGTCAATTAACGTCACAAACATCTGAGTTAATTCAGGCGTTATTGTCATTTATTCATTAAAAGGAGAGAATGTAAATGTTTTTTCACCCTATGGATTTCCTTATTTTTATTGCCTTCGGATTATCGATTTGGGCTCAATTTAAAGTGAAATCTAGTTTTAATCACTGGGCTGAAGTGCCAGCATCAGGAGGTTTAACCGGAGCTGAAGTTGCAAGACATATATTAAACAATAATAATTTACCTAATGTACCGGTGGAAGTAGTGCCTGGGCGATTATCTGATCACTATGATCCGATGACAAGAACAGTTCGCTTATCTGAGGAAGTATACTATGGTAGATCAATTGCATCTGTATCAGTTGCAGCACATGAAGTAGGTCATGCGATACAACATGATACTTCATATGGTTTCTTAACACTTCGTCACCGAATATTTCCAATCGTTAACATTGCATCAGGTGCGGCGCCGTTATTACTACTAGCAGGATTTTTACTTCAAGCATTTTCTCTAATTGGAGTAGGGATTTTACTATTTTCTATAGCTGTAGCATTCCAACTAATCACTTTACCTGTTGAGTATAATGCTAGTTCGCGAGCAAAGAAATTAATGTTAGCAAGTGGTATCATCCATGATACTGACAGAAAAGGTGTAAATAAAGTATTAGGAGCTGCTGCACTTACGTATTTAGCGGCAACCTTAATCTCTGTTTTAGAATTAGTAAAATATTTATTCATCTTCTTCCAAGGCCAAACTGAAGAAGAATAAAAAATAATCAAAAAGATGATTTCGATAAGCATTCGAAGTCATTTTTTTTTGTTTGAAAAATTAAATTTTAATTGGTTAGTATGTTTAAAATTTCAATGTCTAAAATAGTAAATAGATTTTAATTTATGGAAGATTTATGTATTTGGTAACCTTAGCTTTTTTATCATACTAAATGTTGTACAATTAAGTGGTTAAAAAAATGGGGGAAAATTATGACACTTTCGGCAATTGAACATTTTTTAAATACATACAAAGACTATGCTGCACTGCTCAGTATCCTAATAAATGTTCTAATTAGTATTGTTGGTATTATACCAGCCTGGTTTTTGACAGCAATCAATATTAAATTATTCGGTTTTGCTGGTGGCTTTTTTGTCTCTTTCATAGGTGAATTAATTGGTACATTCGTATCTTTCATGTTATATAGAAAGGGTTTACAAAAAAGATTTATTAGTCAATCAACTAAATTTAAAGCTTTAAATAGACTATTAAGTTTAGAAGGAAAAGAAGCATTTTATGGTGTGTTACTTCTACGTTTTATTCCTTTTATTCCATCTAGCTTAATTACTTTGTTTGCTGCTTTTGGTAAAATCACATGGTCAAGCTTTATGTTAGCTAGTTTGATTGGTAAGCTACCGGTCATTTTATTTGAATCGTATTCCGTTAATCAAGTGTTAGAGTTCACCTTATTTGGAAAAGTTATTTTAGGACTGTTAATTATCGGCTTGTTAATTTACTTTTATAGAAAACGACTTAATGTTTTAGTGAAGAATAAAATTTAAAAATAATGTAAAAAAGCTCAAACCTATTTAGAAGGGTTTGAGCTTTTTCATACTGTTGAAATAAAACATTGTCAA
>NZ_NUGT01000086.1 GCF_002574545.1 Bacillus sp. AFS055030 | reverse complement strand
TGTTTAAGTTGACATTTATAGTACATCCAATTATTGTATAAATAGACCATTCTATTACCAAGCCACTGACTACAACTATAAATAAGTTAATCAATTTAAGTGAATTCCAATCCGTGATATGATTAAAACATATAAAAAATCCTATTAACCCTGCAATGAAATCACCAATACCGGCAATTTCAAAACGGGAAGTAAAAAATTGAAACAATGTACTTAGTGGTCTTAAGAAATAACGATCAAATTCACCATTCTTTATTATGTTGTCTATTTCCCAAATTTGTCGAAAAAACATGACAAAAATTGAGTGGGGTACTAACCATAAAGAGAATATAAAAACCATTTCATAAAATCCGTATCCTTCTATTCGTGGTACCCGCTCTGTAATAATCCAGGAAAACATTATATTTGCGATTCCTAACAATATTACGCTTAGGATTCCAATAATGAAATTAAACGGATAAATAGATTTAGAACGTAGGTTAGCAACTTGAAGATGCCAATAAAGTTTAAGGTAGTAAAACATATTTTATCCTCCTACAGTAAGCAACTGCTTCTCAGACCACTTTATTAATAAGGATCCTATAAAAATTAATAAGACTATCCATATTCCTTGAAATAGTAGATTATAAAGAATTTCACCTTCCTGTATTTTGCCAATATAAATTGATAATGGGATATAATACATTCCTTGGAAAGGTAGCACAGTTAGTACTCTTTCTATGTAATCAGGGAAAAACCATAGTGGAACGAAAGAACCTGAGCACAATTGTACTAAAGTAATTACAATTAGATTAAAACCCCATATTTCTGTAAATAAGAAAGATAATAAACCAAGTATAAAATCTATGTAAAACGCCATAATTATAGATAATAGCAAACTGATTATGAAATAAAATAGTTTCCCTATGCCAGGAAAATTAATAGGTGAAAATAAAAAGATAGCAATGCTGATAGGAAAAATAACATAAATTAAAGAGAAAGAAACAAAACCCATAGCCCTACTTAAATTCATTAGTTGAAAATTCCAGGGCTTCTGTAAATCAAGAATAATGTCACCAGTCTTTACCCTAGAAGAAATATATGAAGAGATTGGAAATATAAATAAACGAGAAATTATCACCGAGACAGTTGCATATGTTGCCATATCCTTGAGAGATACCCCTAAAGAATCATCTAAATTAGGCTTATTATCATATATAGCTACCCAGATTTCTCTCATAGCAACTACCATTAGTATGGAAGTTATTACTCTAAGAAAAACATCCAATCGGTAAACTTGTATGTTCTTATAAGTTGTAAAAGAATACCAGATGTATTTGCCCATATCTTACCCCCAAAGGTTATGTTTTTTTTGTGAAAAACAGCATATGATATAGTTTTAACGATTATTTTAAAAGAAGAAATAAAAGATAACTAAGTCATCCATAGAAAGTGAATTATCCTCAATCTATAAAACTCTAAATATCTCTCCCTTTATATAAAGGTAAATCTAATGGGATGTATTATTACCCTAGGGCATTTTTCACCGACATTTGTGTCGTAAAAATCATGAAAAGATTTTTTTAACACCCCACTACCTCTATTTAAACTCTATAGAGAGCTTGTTATTTAAAACATTGAGTTGTGTATTTTTTGAAAGGTAACTAGAGTACCTGCCTGTATGAAATAATTAAGTGTTATACTGAAAAAGAAGGGGACTATATTTCTAATTTAATCATTACTAACATTCACATTATTTCTAAAACTGTATCAAGATATTTAAGAGTCTGTGTGTTGATAAATTAAATAATTCTATACACAGAACTATAAATTTAATACTGCTGACTTCAATATTCTAAGCGAATGATAGGGTGATTATCTTACTAACAATCAAGCCTAGTTAGCAAACTATAGGGGTTGGTATCCCATGCTTCATATGGAACAAAACATTTTTGTCTCATAGCGTCAAGTGTACGAGATTTCATATGAGGTCGTGTAATATACTGATCAATATTACTCTCATCTAGTCTAATGAAAGAACCTTCTTTAATTTCTTTAGGTTGAATACGCAGCTTTCCACCAACATATTCTGCATAAAAACCTACGGATAAAAGACTTTTTGTTACATTGTAATAAACACCAGTTATTCCAACTGGTCGTATAACTATACCGGTCTCTTCAAGGAACTCCCTGCTTACAGCCTCACTTAAAGACTCCCCTTCTTCAACTTGCCCCCCTGGAAGTTCCCATGTATCTGAACGCCAGTGTGTTTTAACCAACAGTACTTCATCTTTACTATTGGTTAAGTACGCAAAGACAGAAACAATATGCTTTGGATAAGATGGAATTATAGCCAATAAAAACTCTCCTCTATCTAAATAGTCTACGGTAAATATATTTCCCGATAGTCCCTAGTCTTTAGACTAGGATTTAAAATTGTGTCACCAAAAAAATGAGGATGCGAACAAACTTCCCTTTTAACAAACTTATGTTCCAAATATAAGTATAGACATTTTTTACTACCATAATAAAAAGGAGATTGTATGCTTAATGACGTTCGTTCTCATGATTCTTATCTACACTTTTTTGGTTTCACAACTAGACAAATTCTATAAGAACAAAACACTTTTGAGCTTATGAATATGCATTATCAAACTGGAAACTAGTATGGATCAATTACGTTTTATGACTTTTTTAACACCACTGGCTAGCTTCATCCACACATATTTCTAACCGAAAGAGAAGAAAGTTTAAAAGCCAAAGTAGAAGGGAAAAAAGAATCAGAAACATGAATCTATAAACACCAATATTGTAGAAAAAACTGGTTAAACGGCCTTAAAAAACAAGAAAGTTCAATATAAACAATAGGCACATGATCAACTTCAAATTCATGGTTTAATTTGGTATGCATTTTGAATTGACTTTGGAAATTCTTTTTTTCGCTCACATTACTATTCTGCATTGGTTTTCTTCCTCATTGTATTCATTTTGCAATCGATTACAAAAAATAGTAATAGTGTCATCATTACCAGTTAAGATGATAGCAACAGTGATAGTGTTGTCATTACCAGTTAAGATGATTATACCACCATTTTCTATTTATGGAAGTTTTTTTAGATAATTCTGAGATTTATTCTTCCCTTTCTTATACTACTATCACTCTTTTCTTAAATTAGATGAATGTAATTTTCTTCCATTAATATAACTATTTCTTGATTTTTAATATAACTCCAAGTAATACCACTTGAAAAGCAAGAAACTACAATAATTAATTCAATATAAAAACTCAAATTGAAGTTAAAAATCTCTCGCTTTAAACAATTAGATAATTGTATAGTACATATATTTCTAGTTTACATAATGGACCTTATCGGTAATGAAAAAAGGTTCTTCGGTTGAAGAGTCTTTTTTCTGTCTATAGTTTAGAACGATGCTGTACATTTTTTGTGATACTCAGCTCGAAATTGCGAATATATATAGGTGTTAGATTGCAAATAAAAAAACACTATCTAAGGATAGTGTTTTTTTGTTTATATTTAGGAAAAACTCTTAATCAATGTCAGAAAAAAATATACTGTTTTACTTACTGATCCTTGTTAACAAGGTTAAAGTCGAATTGTATTTTGGATTAAAAATGGAACTTTCGTACAACATTTCATTTTCATCTGCCCCGTCAATCCATGTATTGGCGTTTACTATTCCATCTCTTAATTCTTCTTCTTGGCCTGGGTTACTAAAAAAACTGTTTTCATAACTACCCCCAATAATCTACTCAAAATGAGTGTCTGCCCATTTTTGGATTTTACTATATTCCGATCCTGCGCCTTTAGGGCCTAGTCACAGGGTTCGTGCTATAGACCGCAAAGTAAAGTAGCCAAAAGTACGCCAAAGTTGTGGTAAAAGTATTTGGTAATACTTTTGGACGTATCTTTTGGTAATTATAGAATCCAATAACAATCATTCAATTGAAATATGGACAAAGTAGTTACTAAAACAGTGGTTTTTGGTAACCATCATTAGTTAATCGATCTGCAAATTGCTTTTTGGGTATTTCTGTAACAAACTACTTTGCGGTCTATGACAGCAACCCTGTGACTAGGCCATATTGGAAGTTGCAAATTTAAAGTTCTTTACTCGTAAAGGAATTAGTTTATAATCGGAGTATTTTATCCTTATTCTAATTTCAATTTACAATTTTATTTTAGTCACTAAAACTTTGGAACATTTTTTTTTTGAATTTTTTCTGGATTATCTTGATATGCATCGATATCACCAAATGCATCTATACCTAGATGTATTTTAGCTTTCATTTCTAACTCATCAGAATTTAATAAATCTTTGTCCGGTTCTTTTGCTAAATAAGTTATTATTCCTTCGTTTTCTAAGGATTCAATATGAAACCACGGATAAGATATTATTTTTTCCTTACCAAAAAAATCAATATATTTTTCCCCAAAATAATTGCACCAAAATATACCAGGTAGCCTAGTTTGAATGGTTCCCGTAACATGTTGTCTATCTTCAGGATATATATGTGTTATGTATCCATAAATTCCATTTACTAAAATAATTATTTCGCGAAAGATATTTTCGATATTTTCTTTATATTTATTAAAAGTTTTTATTGAAAAATAAATATCTATATAGTTTACGAAAACTTTTACTGGGCTACTCCACCAATTCATATTGAAACCAATTTGAGGAGTTTTACTTTTTCCCATTAGCCCTCCAGCTTTACCAGTGTTACCATATCCTTCAACATAACAGCCGTCTCTTCCTTGGGTCCATAACTCTATTGCCTTTTCAAGTGTATAATCTAATTTTAATGGTTCAAATAAGCCAATTTTTTGAGGCGAAAGTTGGTTTTTTTCTAAGATTTTTAAAAATTTTTGAGCTATCTCGCTTTCTCCTATGAGTTCAGTAGTATATATCACCGCTGTAATTTTTGACATATTTTTCCTCCTTTAATAACGGATAATCCTGCCGCCACTTCTTTTTATTGCATCTGTTAATGGCTTTGATACTTTGGTATTTTTATTTACTATCAAGTCAACAGGTCTACCATCATCCAAATAGTCTCTAAATTGCTTACTTTTATATACATATTTTGCATCCTTAATCTCTGTTATTCTTCCTCCAGTTAAAATATCTGGAATACTACTTCCTATCTTCTTACTATTCTTTTTTAGTCCTCGTGCTTTAAGAACATTTTTTTCAAATATCTGCCCTCTAGTTAGCTGTGATGGTACTCTACTCTTAACTGAGCTTCCACCACTACCACCAGAACGAGCGCCACCTGACATCATAGGCTGTGTCCCATATCCATCATTTTGTGCCGAATTTCCATCAGGATCTACCATTATAATGGGATTATTATTCGCATATGCATATAAGTTTAAAGTAATTGGATTCTTAATTTCTCCATATGCTATGTCATCCTTCGTTAAGAAACGACCAAAATCTGGACTATAATAACGAGCTTTTAAATAGTAAAGCCCAGTTTCCTGATCGTAATAATACCCTGCATAACGAAACGGAATATCAACTGTACCTGTCTTACTTAAAAGTTCACCCCAAGGGCCATAATTGTAAGTTGCAACATGATTTCCATTTGAATCTGTTAAAGATAAGATGTCGCCACGGTGATTTGTATGAACATAGTACATTAAACCATTTTTTTCAACAGCAACTAACTCATCACCATTATAGATATATTGAGCTAAGGTATTACCACTTGTATCACTTTCTCTTACTAATCGATCTTGGTCATCCCAGTGATAATTTATTGTACCGCCAGTAGGAGTCGTTTTGCTAATGCGTAGACCTCGATAGTCATACGTATAAGTCGCAACCGTTGAGCCATCAGAAACTTTTGTTACCTTTGTAAGTTGGTTTTCATGATTATAGAAATAGTTGTACTTACTATCTTTCGTCAAATTTCCGTTGACATCGTAAGTAAAACCAGTATTTGTGATTTGGTTTGCTGCATTGTTGGTAAATGTCTGACTTCCTTTTTTGGTCAGATTTCCTACAGCATCATACTGATAGGTTGTAAGAGTACCAGATTCATTTGTCCAACCTGTTAATCGATTCAGCTCATCATAAGTAAATGTTTGTGTCCCATCATACCCCTGAATAGCCGTAATATTTCCATTTTTGTCGTATTCATATGTGAAAATGCCAGAATTCGGATTTCCATTGCTAGCAATTTCTTTGATACGACCAAGTTTGTCATACGATTGTAAATTTTTTATACCGTTTCCATAAACGATTTCAAATGGTAGTCCTGACTCGTTATAGTTAAATTTCGTCACTTTACCACTAGTGTCAGTTAAAGAAAGAAGACGGTTATCGGATCCATAGCTATACGAAATCGTTTTATTTTTAGAATCTGTACTGCTTGTAATATTCCCCACTTTATCTAACTGGTAATTAATCGAATAGCCAAATAGATTGGTGTATGTTGTTAAACGTTCCATTCCATCATAACCAAAATTATAGCTACGACTTTGGTTATCTGTTACTTGCGTTAAATTATTGGCACTATCATAACTATAGTTCCAATATTCGGTAGAACCTACATAACTCTTTTTAGTTAATTGATTTGCATTGTCATACGTAAACTGAATCTTGTTTCCATTTTGATAGTTTGTGCTTTCTTCATTTCCTGCCGCGTCATACGTATGGGCAGTAACATACCCTAATGGATCAGTCATACTTGTAATTTGATTTAATTCGTTGTATCCAAACGTAGTTCGATACGTATTATCTGTCGGTGATGAACTACGCGTATCTCGAATAGAAACATGTAAATTAGATGGATCATACTCATAACGAGTGACTTTTAGTTTTGGATCTGTCACTGATGTAAGATTGTTATTTCCATCATATGCGAAACTGGTCTTATATCCCATTGGATCTGTCATGCTAGTCTGATTTCCAACACCATCATACGTAAACTGTGTTAAATTTTCATATGCATCCTGTGTTGAAGTGAGATAGTTTCCACTAGCATCGTACCCATATAACGTTGTACTACCAGTGGTTAGTTTTATATTATCAAAGTAAGCCGTTCCTGTTGATGCCCAAACCGTACCATATACTTTTGCGAACGCTGTATTCGCCGGTGGAGTTGAACTAAATGCATAACGAGTAAAGTCTTGCGTACCTTTTTGAAGCTTAGCCCCCCCGTATCCTATATAAGCACCTGTACTATCATAGTAGTTAATTTCGATTCTAGCCCCATCACCTGACAAGTTATTTGTTTTGATAAATCCTGATACTGTCAATGGTTCACCTGGTTTTACAGGTATGTCATTACTACCAATCCAAGAATCACCAATAGAAGGAAAGTCCAGTTTTGCGCTATATGAACCAGCCCAGGCTGCTTCGGTCGTTATTGTTGCAGGGTTAGATGACTTTGTTAACCATAAGGCGCCTCCCCACTCAAAGCTAGAATTTTCGTTCATGTTAAAGTCCGTTAAAATGTAACCTTCATCCGATTTTACTGGTTTCTCTAACTGAATCCCATCAAACCATGCGGTTCCACTTGCTCCATCTAGATCAACAACCGCCAATGCATACGCACTATTCGCTGGTACAGTTGCCGTTACATTATAATAAGGGTTTCCTGTTCCTGTAAAACCTTCAGTATAAGAATAACTGATAAAATTCCAATTGGAGTCATAGAATTCGATTCCAACGTCTGCCCCGACTGATCCAAAAACATTCTCAATTCTTCCTTGGGCTGATAACGTTAATTTTTCACCAGGAGTTACAGTAACCCCATTACTATACAAGTAAGCATTGGTTGCAGTCGTACTAGAAATTTTGACACTTTTCGATCCGTAAGTAGACACTGTTGAATCAACCGAAACTTTAGAAGTAGTACCACCTTTATTCCATCCGATAATATTCCCGTTTGTGTCAAGTCGTTCTATACTTCCATTTTCTACTAGATTATATGTCGGTGCTCCTATGTCAGTACTAGAAGTAACCTTCCCATTCGCATCATAAGTTGTTCCATCCGCCTCTTGACGCTCTAAATTGACAGACGAAATTTGATTCGAATTTTCATCATAACGAGATCCTTGTTTATTTTGATTTGCATCCGTTTCCTCTGTTGGATTGTTTTTACTGTCATACTTAATGGTAGTAGTTGCTGTACTAGTAGGACTAATCGTCTCTGAAACTTGAGTGACATTTCCTTTGCTATCGTATTGATAGGTACTAGATCCTTTGCTGTCACTACTTGTCATCAATTCATTTTGATTCCAGTCATAGTTAAAGATGTTATTTACTCCATCTTTATACTGCGTTAAATTCTTTGAAGTATTGTGAATATAAGTGCTTTTTTTACCCGCAGGATCCGTAATTGTTGCTGTACGTGTAGGATCGTCATAAGCAATTGTCGTTTCATAAGTTGTTGTCGCATTTGATCGTGCATCAACCAATTTAACCATACGGCTTAAACTATCATAGTTAAAAGCTGTTTTTTTACCTTTTGCATCAATAAAAGTTTTTAAACGATTCGAGGTATCATACTCAAATTGAACTTTATTATTCTGAGCATCTGTTACATCAATTAGTTTACCGTTTGTATCGTATGAAAACTGAATTTTATGATTAGCTGGATCCGTAATATTATCTAATCGCTTGTTTGTATCATAAGTATACGTTAGAGTTCTACTAGACGGATCAGTTACTTTGGATAAATTTCCATTCGTATCGTAAGAAAAACTCTTTGAATTTTGTTTTTCATCAGTGATACTTACAATATGTCCGTTTTCAAAACGAGAAATGGACTGATCTTTATCTTGAATTGTAAAAATACCTGCTTGCAGTTTAGTTAAAGTTAAATGTTTTCCAGCAGGAGCAGTATACGTACCATCTCCATTTTTTGTAAATGTATGATTCGTAGCATCTTCATCTTTCAAAGTAACGCTTCCATCCGCGTTTTCTTGTAAGAATAATCCATTTACTAATGACCAACCAGGACCTACGCCAACGTCTTGTTGAGTAGTTGCATTGTAAGTCAATCCTTCGCTTAATGGTAAAGCACGACCATCTACAGTTACCAGTGAATTGTTTATCACAAGGTTTCCAGTCGCAGTATTAACTTGTGAATACCAACCTGAACTTAAAGTTGTCGTGTAGAAGTTCCAATAAGATTCTTGCCCTAAATTCGGTTTATCCGCAACACCTGTCGTAGCAGCAAATGTTCGTTGTGTGCCAATCTTTGAATGCTGACTTGGAGGTATTGCATATAAAACAGAAGAAGCAGCAAAAACTGAAACTACAAGTTTATTTATACGTCGTTGTAAAGAAGACTTATACAAAGATGACTTTTTCCCCATGTTATCCTCTTCCTCCTATTTTAACGAATCGGCTTTTTCAGGCCTTTTCTTCTCTATACTTTTGTCACTATCAACTTGTTCAAAAGGAGTGTTTCCTTTATGTACTTGGACATTAGGCTTCAAATTTCTTTTCGGTTGAGGCTTTTCCCCTTTTTTCAAATCCTGTTTTTCTAATTTCCAATCAGCTTTTTTGGGGCTATTGTCTGATGGGGCTGCCATAACGTTGGTTAATATAACAAATGATGAAATAAGAGCTCCTCCAAATACAATGTAACGTTTGTTCATTTTCATGTTCATGCCTCCTCTAGATGTTAATTCTTAAAATAAAAAAAATTCAGAAAAATGTTTCTAAAATGCCCCCTCCCATTCAAGTGAATTTTTTGGAAGGGTTTTCATTTTCTGCCCTAAGATATTTTCTTATAAAATGACATGAAAGTCACCATGAAAAATATGGAATTTTAAGAGTATAAGAAATATTATAATTTTTATTATAAAAAACGTTCAAAACCTTCATTTAGGTTGGTAGGTATTTTTGTGTTTTCTATGAATACCATATACAAATCTAGTTTACATAAAGCTTCTTAGCGGAAGTTGCGAAAAAGCCAATGCCTTGTGCAGCAAGGGATTGGCTTTTTAGTTTTTTCACACGTTATACAGTTTTTTATACATTGTTGATGTAAAAGGCTTTTGGGGAAGGTCTTGTTCACCTAGTATTCTCTTTTTCTGTATAAAATCCTGCATAGTATTTTTCTTCAAGTTTTATTAAAAGAATGACATTAGAGATCTAAAAGTATTTATAAATATGTATGCTACTATAATGATCCCTCTCCCCTACCTAAAATTAAGTGAATCATTGATTTAGTGATGTACTTCCAAATATTGAAAATCCTAAGAGAAAGAGGATGCTTGGGTAAAACTATAAGTAAAATTATTATTAAAATAATAATTAATTGACTAACATTTTAACCTTTTTCTAGAATTGTTCAAAAGGTCCTTTTAAAAAAGGAATGGATTTCTCCATTCCTTTTTGAATACTCATTTTAGAAACTAAAGACTGGTTTAAAATCACCTTTATACGGCTCATGTTCAACAAATACAGTTATATCCTTACCATCTTTGTCTTTACCTGTTCTTTTATAAGTAAATTTATTTTTATTAAGCTCCGTCAATTCAAGAACAGCACCATACTTATTTGTTCCGATTGAAACATGTGCTCTAATTTTATTTCCATGGGCAATATCGAAGTATCCATAATCACCACGGCTTTTTCCTGTTTCAAGATTGAAAAACTCATATTTGTTTGTGTAACCATCAAATTTTGCAAGACTAATAAAATTCGTATTGTATTTCGTTACGTCATTCCCTTGTTCATCAAGTACTTTTGTACCATTCCAAAGTGTTCTTCCTAAAATTTTATCTCCATCAATTTTTTTTACAATTTCCCCTGTTTTAGTTTCTAGTTTTTTATCTGGATCTGTAAATGAAAGTGCTTTTCCTTTATAAGGGACATGTTCAACGTATACTTCTACATCATTACCGTTTGCATCTTTCCCCATTCTTTTATAAGTAAATACGTTTTTATTTAGTTTAATCATATCGACTACAGCTTGGTAATTCATTGATTCTGAAATTAAAATTCTCTTTTTACCATCATTTGTAATAAAGAATGTTCCTTTATCCCCACGACTTTGACCTGTTTTTGCATCGAAAAATTCGTATCTACCTGATTTAGAATCATATTTAGCAAGACCAATAAAATTTGCGTTCTCTTTTGTTAGGTCATGATGATTTTTATCATACACTCTTGTACCTTGCCAGTTTGTACTACTTAAAATATTAGCCATTACTTGCCCTTTTGTTAACTTGTTCTTAACCTTTTTTGGTGCTTTATAAACTCTTTCATCTTTTTGTTTACTATGCTCTACTTGTGCGTTAGCAACAGTATTATAACTTGTTACTACTAGAGAAACTCCAAGTAAAATTGATGAAATTGCTTTTGTTTTCTTAATCATTTAATTGTCTCCTTAAATTTTTATCGTTATTTATATACTCCCCAATTATTCTTACAATTGGCCATGAACTTTTATTATCTAGCTCCTGCTTTTAGTAAAATCTCTTCAATCTCTTTAAAACCTCTCTTACGTGCATGCTGTATAGGGCTAACGTTTTCACGATCAGGCAAATTAACATCTGCTCCATTCTCAATAAGCAATTGCACTGTTTGCTGTTGTTTTTCATTCCCATCGTTCAAAAGTATTACTTCTAATAGAGCAGTCCATCCAAGATTATTGACATGATTAACATCAATATCAGTATGATTAAGAAGCTCTTTTACGACATCCACATATCCATGTTCTGAAGCAGGAATCAATGCTGTTCCACCATACCGGTTCGTAATTGTTGGATCTGCTCCTGCTTTAATTGTAAGTTTTAAAATATCGATTAATCCCTCTGCACCAGCATATAAAAAAGGATTATTTTTCATATGATCTCGTATATTTACATCTGCCCCAGCTTCAATCAGTACTTTTGCAGTTTTGAAATCATTATGGTAAGTTGCAATCATTGTAGGAGTTTGTCCATTTGAATTCTGTGCATTAATATTCGCACCATTCTCAATCAACTTCTTTACGAAATCAGTTTCTCCTCGCTTTACTGCCTGAAATAACTGTTCGTTCACTTTGTCTTCCCCCTTAGCAAATGAGGCACATCCATTTAGCAAAAGAATGCAGCTCGTGACTACTGCAAATATCTTCCACATAAAGTAACGTCCTCCTTTTCCTTTAAAAATCTACATGAAAATATCGTTTTATTCCTGGGAAATTACCCTCCAATCTTTTTCATTAAATAGACCATTGTTCGTCTGTAATCTATATTAATCTTTAAATGAAAACTCCATCTAAACAAATTATTAAAAAAGTATAAAATTTTTAATAATATTTCTTTTTAGATTGCTGTATTGAACTAAGAATTAAAAAATGACCGACAAAAATGTCGAACATTCCAAAGACGACCAAATTAGTAACCTCCTTAGCTTAAATATATATTAGTTTTTGAGTTACCTTTTACAACTATTCTTCTCAATTAATCTCTCATTTAATGATCAACTTTAATGGTTCCTATAAAAACATAACCACCCGTGA
>NZ_NUGT01000085.1 GCF_002574545.1 Bacillus sp. AFS055030 | reverse complement strand
TATTTTTGAAAAACAAAAAAGCAATGCCATAAAGATGACATTGCCTTTCAAATTAAATTAATTAAAATACTTTCTCAGCCATAGTAGCTAATTTCTCAAGTGAACTCTTATCTACATCTTTATGCAATGAATTACCATGGGAATCCATTGTTACAACTGCTTTGAAGTCTTCAACTTGTAAGTGCCACATAGCTTCAGGAATACCGAACTCTAGGTAGTTTACGTCTTTTACTTCTTTAATACATTGTGAGTAGTATTGTGCTGCTCCACCAATTGCATTTAAATAAACGCCGCCGTGTTCTTCTAGAGCTTTTAATGTTTTTGCACCCATTCCGCCTTTACCGATTACAGCGCGAATGCCGAATTTTTTCATGATATCGCCTTGGTATGGCTCCTCACGAATACTTGTCGTTGGACCAGCTGCTTTAATATGATATTTACCTTCTTCATCTTTTAACACTACAGGTCCACAGTGGTAAATAATTTGTCCATTTAAATCGACTGGACAATCGTGGTCTTTTAAATGATGGTGGATTGCGTCGCGTCCTGTATACATCATTCCACTAATTGAAACAACGTCCCCAACCTTTAATTCACGAATCTGTTCTTCTGTAATTGGAGCTACTAATTTCACTTCACGTGGAGCTTCAGTTGTTTCTTTCGTTTCATTTGTAAAGCTAATTTCTTCGCCTTCACGATATAGCCATTCTGAAATTTCACCAGTTTCAGGATTGATTTTCATTCCTAAACGGCGGAATGCCCAGCAGTTATACGCAACTGATACGAAGAAACTTGCAGGAAGACGGTTCATTACACCGATTTTACAGCCAAGTAGAGTTGTTTCCCCACCAAAGCCCATTGTTCCTACGCCAAGCTTGTTCGCATTTTCCATAATGTAATCTTCCATTGCTTTAAGCTCTGGAATTGGATTTTCATCATCAGTTAAACGGAATAATTGATCTTTCGCAAGTTCATAACCGCTAGTACGGTCACCACCAATACCTACTCCGATGAAGCCTGCGCTACAGCCTTGTCCTTGTGCTTGGTATACGCTGTGTAAAATACATTTACGGATTCCATCTAAATCACGACCTGCTTTTCCAAGTCCTTCAAGTTCGCAAGGTAAGCTGTATTGAATGTTTTTATTTTCACATCCGCCACCTTTTAAGATTAGGCGAATATCGATATAGTCACTCTCGTGTTGCTCAAATTTAACAACAGGAGTACCTGGTCCTAAGTTATTTCCGCTATTTTTACCAAATAAAGAATCTACAGAGTTAGAACGAAGCTTACCATCTTTTGTAGCTTGTTCAATTGCAGCATAAATTGCTTCTTTTATCACAAGTTGGTTTACTCCAACTGGCGTTTTCACTTTAAATGTTGGCATACCAGTATCTTGGCAAATTGGTGAAACATCGCCTTCAGCCATCATAATATTGTTTGTAATCGTTTCCAATGCGATGGCACTTCTTGTACCCGCTGTTTCACTTGCTTTAGCTTGTCTGATTGCTTTACGTACGTCTTTTGGTAAATTTGTTGATGTTTCAACAATTAATTGATAAATACTTTCCTGGATGTGTTGCATTCATGCTCCCCCTTAAAACCCTTTATAAAAATACTGAATGTTCCCCTCTTCATTATAATACAATTTTTAATAAACGGAATAAAAAAAGCCCTTTTAGAATTAGTTCTGATTTGGGCAAATATTTAGCAAGTTCCATCGTTAAAAATTAAAACGATGTACAATTTTTGTTTTTGGTCCCAATAAAAAAAGCCCATTACAATGGACTCAATCTGGGCGATTAACTTCACGACATTTACTTTCTAAATCATCTAGAACTGATAATAATTGATCTAGCTCTTCTAAACTTACTTCTTCAGCTTCTAATGATTCGATTGTTTCCATTACTGAATTAAAGCGCTCTTTAATATAAGTTAATTGTTCTGTGTTTGACATGAAATGATCGTCCTTTCTAATACAATTATAATTTATATTATACCCTTCTTCTCCTATATATCGTAGATTTTCGACATTTTTTTAAATTTTAGGAAGTTATTCCTATACAAGGTTTCACTTTCTTTCTTATAATAGTTGAGGAAAATTAATTTATCTAATACTTATGGGTGCAAGTTTTGTACCTAAAGGAGTTATCACATGAAAAAATTATTACAACAAATAACACCTACATATGATCCTTGGGAAGCATATTTAGATGTTGAAGAGTATGGTAAAAACATACTGACAAATGTAGAGTTTACAACTACGACGATTTGTAATATGCGCTGTGAACATTGTGCTGTCGGTTATACTTTACAACCTAAGGATCCAAATCCACTCCCTATTGAGCTTGTTTTAAATCGCTTAGAAGAGATTGAAAAACTTCGCTGCATTAGCATAACTGGTGGAGAACCGATGCTTTCAAATAAAATGTTGAACGGATATGTTGTACCTTTATTGAAATATGCACATGAACGTGGAGTTCGTACTCAAATTAACTCAAATCTAACATTAGATTTTGAAAGATACGAAAAAATAATTCCATATTTAGACGTCCTTCATATCTCTCATAACTGGGGAACTGTTGATGAATTTGTAGAAGCAGGATTTGCGATGATGGATCGTAAGCCGACCTATGCGCAACGTGCGAAATTATTCGAAAACATGATTGAAAACAGCCGACGCCTTGCTGATGCTGGAGTGATGGTATCCGCTGAAACAATGTTAAACAAACGTACGCTTCCATACTTAGAAAAAATCCATCGTCAAATCGTAGAAGAAATGAAATGTCAGAGGCACGAAGTTCACCCAATGTATGCGAGCGATTTCGCTAGTACACTAGAAGTCCTGACAAAATCAGAGCTTCGTGAAGCAATTTCTACTTTACTAGATGTACGTGATGAAAATATTTGGATGCTATTTGGTACTCTACCATTTTATCCATGTAGTGATGATCAAAACGATTTAGACATCATTCAAAGATTATATAATAGTAAAAACGTAACATTACGAAATGACCCAGATGGCCGTTCACGCTTAAATGTAAATGTATTTGATGGCAGCATCATCGTTACTGACTTCGGTGATGTACCTCATCTTGGAAATATCCAAACCCATACATTACAAGAAGCATATGATACTTGGACATTATCAAAAACTGCAAATGAACTAAGCTGTCATTGTCCAGCCGTTAAATGCTTAGGACCAAATATTCTTGTAAAAAATAGCTATTACCCTGAAACTGATTTTTCAAATAGAAGTACTAACATATTAAAGGGTTAAATCCTTGAAAAAGAACATGTCTTTATGGC
>NZ_NUGT01000084.1 GCF_002574545.1 Bacillus sp. AFS055030 | reverse complement strand
GGAGCAGACGGAGCAACAGGCCCAAGTGTAACTTCAACTGGATTCTCAGCATTCATTCCAAGTGTGAATACTGCTGCTACAGCTCAATTAACTAACTGGAGTGTTGCTAGTCCACATTTCAGTTCACCGGCTTTTGATCCAACACTTGGTAATTTTACAGTACCTGCTACAGGAAGATATACTTTTGAAGCAACAATTAACTATTCAACATCTGCAACATTAACAGCTGATATTGGAGCAGGAATAAATCCTTCTTTTGTAATACGTAGAACTGCTCCTACTACTGCTGACTTAATAAGTGGTTTAGTACCAATTTTAGATGTAAATATACTTGCAGTACTGAACTTAAGAGCAATTCTAGGAGATGGAGCTGTCACGATTACTGGAGATTTAGAATTAACTGCCGGAGATGTGATCGGTCTCTTCTATGAAGCAGACGGATTGACGGTTCAGCTTACTTTAGGTGGAAACAATACAGCTGGTATCACTTGGTCAGTTCACCGTATTTCTTAACGATCACTCTTAGAGATTAGTAGTCCAATATTTAGGTGATGACAGTCCTCATTAATTATTCAATAGTAATCTATTCGAATAAATTAATGAGGATTTTTTTATTAAAAAATTAGTGCTGACCAAATATTTCCATACTGAATACATTAATTATTGCATGGGTATTTAGATAAATGAAAGTAAAAGAAATCATACTTGCTAATGAAGTGAGATACTAAGAAGGTGTTAAATGAATGAAAACTAGCATTATTATTTTAACTTATAATCAGCTAGAGGTATCGAAAAAATGCTTTGAAAGTCTTGCAAAATATACAAAGAAAGATGAAGTAGAAATCATTGTTATTGATAATGGATCGACTGATGGCACACGAGAATATTTAAGAAATAATCCTTCATTTATTACAATCTTTAATGAGAGCAATATGGGGTTTGCGAAAGGTTGTAATCAAGGAATTGAAGTCGCTACAGGTGATAACCTATTATTTTTAAATAATGATACAATCGTTACAGAAAATTGGTTAGATGCAATGCTTACTCTTTTATATAGTAATGATAAAATTGGCATGGTTGGGCCTGTAAGTAATTATGTAAGTGGATTGCAGCGAATTAATGTTGATTATCAAAATGACCAAGAAATCAATGATTTTTCATTAAGATATTGTGCAAGTGTTAAAGGAATGTCTAAGCAAGTATTAAGATTAGTAGGATTTTGTTTATTAGTAAGACGTGAATTAATTGATCGATTAGTAGGATTTGATGAAAGGTTTAAACTAGGTTCATTTGAAGATGATGATATTTGTTTAAGAACTATTTTAGAAGGCTATGAATTGCATATTGCATTAGATTCATTTGTTCATCATTACGGGCACATGACATTCAATGGAAATAGTGATATTAATATAAATCATCTATATGTTGAAAATAGAATGAAATATATCGAAAAGTGGGGAAATAATTTAATCGATATTGGGTATCCAAAGACGGAAATTATTGAAATGGTACCAGGTAATATAAATAATGTTTTAGAAATTGGTTGCTTAGCCGGAGCAACTGGTTTAGAAATTAAAAATCTATACAATTGTGAATTATATGGAACAGAAAGCGATTCAGAATTATCTTCAATTGCATCACAATTTTATAAGAGGGTTGATACAATTAGTATTGATGAAGTTCCCCACAGTTACCCAGAGGCGTATTTTGATTTAATCATAATTGATAATATTGTAAACCAACTTGTTGATCCTTGGAGTTTTATAAAAAAAATAACTAATCTTTTAAAACCATCTGGCTCAATTATTTGTAGAGTTCCAAATGTTTCCCACGGAGAAGTTCTCTTTCAATTATTACAAGGTCAATGGAATTATATACACGCTGGTATTTTGAAAAAAGAAAATATAAGATTTTTCACATCTGCAACAATTAATACACTATTTCCCACTGACCAATTTGAAGTGACGAGGAAAAAGAATGAAAATATAAATGTAGATTTAAATATTATGTTGTTTTTTGAAGAAGTAGTTCATTTAGCTCATAGCTTTGGAATAAATCTTGAACAACTAACTTCAAATCTTGAAATATATGATATGCTCTTGTTAGTAAAGAAAAAATGATGAAAAGGCAGTTGAGAGATCCTCAGCTGCCTTCGTTATTTAATCTATTTGAAAAGTACTCTCTATTTGAAAGAATACTTGGGTGTGTTGGATAAAATTGATAGGCAAATTCATTATGCTCATTTGCAAGGCGTAATTCACCTATTCTGTCATAGCAAACTGCCAGTTGTAAATGTGGCAGCCAAGTGGTACATGATGGGTTGTGATGAATTAAACGATCGTTAACCTTATTTAATGTTGCTTCTTTATACCAATAAATGGCTGAATCAAAATTATTTTTTTCAAAAAATGTATAAGCCAATCTACAACATGTTTCTGGATGAGTATTGCCATATTTAAGCGATTTTAATAACCAAGTAGTTTCTAAGTCTTTTAGATTAAACTCGTGATAACAATTAGCAATATAATGACAAGCAAGGATATTAAGTTCTTCAAATGGCTGATTTAATCTCAAAAATTTTAAAAAATACTTTATTGATTGTTCATGTTGACGATTTGTACTTAACTCTTTTGCATAATAAAATAAATCCATCGTAGAAAGATTAATGTGATTACTTAACATTTGTTCATAAATTTGAATATTTTCTTTTGCATTTTGTGTAAAAGGAAGATCAGTAATAAGGAGATTAGTAGAAAATGATTCTGTATTTGGAGAACTACTATTTGAACTTAATCTTTTAAATAATCTACTAGTTTTTTGCTTGCTTTCTACATTCCAACCGATTTGATAATCAAAATCTACATTATAAACTTCATTGTTTAATGACTGTTTTAGCTTAGAAAAATTTAAACGATCATGATCTAGTAAAACTTCACTATGGTTTAGTAAAAGTATAAAGTCTTTTGTTGCCAAAGATTTTGAAACATTTAATGCTTCTAGTTCATCCACACCATCAAAGGCATGTATATTGTCTGTAAACTGTCTTGCTAGCTCAATCGTTCGATCGTGGGAATTCATATCAACGATGATAATTTCATCAACTATGCTACTAACTGAACGAAGGCATCTTTCAATTGTGGCTTCATTATTTTGTACAACCATGCATAAACTGACTGTGATCAAGCTATCACCCTTTCTTATTATTTTGTATTAAATGATTGATGATCTATTTATGTTGATTTACTAAATAAGTAGTATCCAATTCACTTATTGTGACTTTTAAACAGTAGAGTTTAAGAAATAATGATTAGAGGATGATTTATTGTTCTTTAAAATATGAGCGGAAATACGCTTGGTTGTGTAGAACAGAAGGATTATTCGGAACAAAACTTGCTGCCACATCATTATATTTTCTAGCAGTTAATTGATCTCCTAATCGACTATAACAAAGACATAGCTGTAGATTAGGTAACCAAGTGTAACAAGCCATATTTATAAAAGGGCTATTTTTAGGTACTTCAACTAGCGTAGCAAGTTTATACCATGAAATTGCTCGTGTGTAATCTCCTTGTTGAAGATAAATAAATCCTAATCGACAGCAGTTTTCTCCTCGTGGTCCATCATAAGAAAATGAGCGTAGACAACTGCTAATAGCTTTTTCTAATTCGTTTGTATTTAAATAGCAGTCTGCCAATTTTCCACAGGCTTGAATATTATCCTCATACCAGCCTTTGCCTTCATCAAGAAACAATTCATACCATTTAATTGCCTTTTCGAATAACTGATGATCAACGCATTCATTTGCATAATAGTATTTGTCGCGAGGACTTAATTCTTTTCCGGAAGAAATTGCGTTTTCATAAATTTTTAAATTTCGATCTGAATATTCTTTGTCTTTTTGATGAATAATTGCGGCATCTGATTGGATAATCTCGCCGTAGACCTCTAAATATTCATGAACGAAACCAATCCATTTAAAGTTTCTTTCGCGCTTAACGATTCGACTCCTTACTGAACTAAAGCTAGGATTACCATTTTCATCGAACGCTAGATGATATTTCATTTTGACAGCGTCGACATTTTTAGTTAATGACTTTTTTAATTTAAGTAACTTCTTCGCATTTTCATCAGTGATAATATCATCCGCATCTAGCCACATAATATAATCCTTCGTTGCCTTAGAAAATGCAAAATTTCTTGCAGCTGAGAAATCATTGATCCAAGTAAAATCATATATTGAATTTGTAAATTTTTTAGCAATTTCCTTCGTTTTATCTGTTGAACCAGTATCAATAATGACAATTTCGTCTACTATATTAGATACAGATGATAAACATCTGGAAAGTACAGCTTCTTCGTTTTTAACAATCATACAAAGACTTAAAGTTATTGGTTTTTTTTTCATGAATTCCACCTCAATTTCTATGTTATTAAGGTTGTCAACAATTGGTGCATTTCATAGAGTTTAAAAAAATTCTTGCTTGAATTTCTACATTAGATATGATTAAATAGAAAAAATGAATATTGAAAATTTTTAGATGAAGAGAGTAATCTTATGTTGATCTTATAGAGAGTTGGGGATGGTGGAAGCCTAACAGAGCGAATAAGATGAAGCGCACTTCGGAGAAGCTAGTCTGAATTTATAGTAGGACTTTGCCGGGGAAGACCTCGTTAACAAATTTTAAGCTGGTTCAATATATTTGAACAATTAGAGTGGTACCGCGGATTAGTTAGACCCGTCTCTTATAATAGAGACGGGTTTTTTATATTTTGGAGAGGATTGATCATTATGAATTATGTAAATATGTATAGTGAACAAATTGAAAAAGCTTTAAATGGATCTTTATCTTTAACAGAAATTAATTCACTTATTGAAAAACCGCATTATGCAGATCAAGGTGATTTAGCATTTCCGTGTTTCCAATTAGCAAAAGCATTAAAAAAATCTCCAGTTCTGATTGCAAAAGAAATTGCACTACAGATTAATCATGATTTAATTGAAAAAGTAGAAGCGAACGGCCCGTATGTAAACTGCTTTTTGAATAAAAAGCTAGTTAGTAAGCAAGTAATTGAATTAGTTCTCGGTCAAGGGAAGGATTATGGAAACCAAGTAGTTGGAAAAGACAAAACGGTTGCGATTGATTGTTCCTCACCAAATATTGCAAAGCCATTTTCGATGGGGCACTTGCGTTCAACAATGATTGGTAATTCAATTGCTAAAATAGCTGAAAAAAATGGGTATAAATCAATAAAAATTAATCACCTTGGAGACTGGGGAACACAGTTTGGGAAATTAATTGTTGCTTATAAACTTTGGGGTAATCAAGATGCAGTAAAAGAAAATCCGATCAAGGAACTTCTAAAATTATATGTTAAATTTCATGAAGAAGTTGAAAAAGAGCCCCAACTTGAAGAAGAAGCTAGAAGTTGGTTTAAGCAATTAGAGGAAAAAAATGAAGAAGCCCTACATTTATGGAAGTGGTTTCGTGATGAGTCTCTTAAAGAATTCATGTTAGTTTATGATTTATTAGGAGTTAACTTTGACAGCTTCAACGGAGAAGCATTTTACAATGATAAAATGGAGCGAATTATTGAACTTCTAGAGCAAAAAAACCTTTTAGTGGAATCAGAAGGTGCCGATGTTGTTGAATTAACGGAAAAGGAATTACCGCCGTGCTTAATTAGAAAATCTGATGGAGCTACACTGTATGCAACAAGAGATTTAGCAGCTGCACTTTATCGTAAAGAAACATATGATTTTGATAAAGCGGTGTATGTTGTAGGTGGAGAACAAGCATTGCATTTTGACCAAGTATTTACAGTTTTGAAGAAAATGGGTTACGAATGGGCAAATGAAATGGTACATGTGCCATTCGGTTTAATTCTACAAAATGGTAAAAAAATGTCTACACGAAAAGGGAAAATTGTTCTATTAGAAGAGGTAATTGAGGAAGCGATTAGTTTAGCTAGTCAAAATATTGCAGAAAAAAATCCAACATTAAAAAATAAAGAAGAAGTTGCAAAAATGGTTGGAGTCGGTGCAATCATTTTCCAAGATTTAAAAAATGATCGTATGAATAATATCGAATTTTCATTAGATCAGATGCTAAAATTTGAAGGTGAAACAGGGCCATATGTACAATACTCAATTGCGAGAACAAATTCAATTTTAGAGAAAGCTTCATCACAGGATTTAAATAAACAAGATGGACTAGATGATTCATATAGTTGGGACATCATAAAACAAATCCTTGAGTTCCCTAATAAAGTTACACGTAGTTTTGAACAATTTGAACCATCTGTAATTGCTAAATATACAATAGATTTGGCACAAAGCTTCAATAAATATTATGGAAATACGCATATTTTAACAAATGATGACCAATTAGAGAGTAGATTAGCATTAATTAAAGTTGTTTCGATTGTTTTAGAAGAAGGACTAAGATTATTAGGAATTCGTGCTCCAAAAGAAATGTAAAATAACAGGTATTGAAGAAAAATTGATCTTCAATACCTGTTTTCTTTTTGGATTGATTGCAGAACTAAAAACACAGTCTTTCTAATTTTAATTACATATACATAGTTATGGAATGATTTTGTGTAGTGAAAAAGGATTAAGTCGTCTAAGAAAGTAATCAAAATTTCAAAGTTAGGTTGAAAATGATTATCATTTACATTTATAATGAATTTAAGATAAGAGAATAAGGGGAAAACGTTCAATGTCGATATTAAATTTTATTAAAAATAGAAGAACGATTAGAGATACAAAAAAGGATCCAATTAATATGGAAGAATTTATGGAGCTACTTGGGGCAGCATCTTATGCTCCTTTCCACAGTAAAGAAGAGCCTTGGCAATTTATTATGGTTTCAGAAGAGAAAGAAAAAGAATATTATGCTTCAAAAATTGTAGAAAGTTACGAAAGAATGGAATTAACTGAAACATATACAGTTGAGAAAATAAAAAAATCAACAGAATTCTTTAAAACGTATATCGTTGACACACCTTTGCACTTAATTATAACGACAGATCACTCAGTAAATGAAAAGAAAAATTTAGAAGCGATCGGAGCAACCTGTGCATTTGTACAAAATTTACAATTAGCAGCTTGGGAAAAAAATATTGGAATGGTTTGGCGTACAAACCCTTATATTTTTGATAAACAATTTTACAAAGAGATGGGCATACCAGAAAATCGAAAAATTTTAGGAGCTCTTCATATCGGTTATATCAATTCAATCCCAAAAGGAACAAAGAAAAGAAAACACCCAAGTGAATGGACTTCAAAGCTAAGTCAAAATATTTCACTTTAAAAACAAAAAAAGAGAGATCGAAACAATTTTTTCGTCTCTCTTTTTTGTATTAAATTAAAACACCTTAGTAGTCCAGTTTTCGCCATTCCATACGTCTGTTACTAAACCTTGGTAGAATTCAGGTTCGTGACAGATAATTAAAAGACTTCCTTTGTACTCTTTTAGTGCACGTTTTAGCTCTTCTTTAGCATCTACATCTAAATGGTTAGTAGGCTCATCGAGTACAAGTAAGTTTGTTTCTTGATTAATTAACTTACATAAACGAACTTTCGCCTTTTCTCCACCACTTAAAACTGCAACTTTACTCTCAATATGCTTTGTCGTTAAACCACATTTTGCAAGTGCTGAACGAACTTCATATTGTGTAAATGATGGAAATTCATCCCAAACTTCATCAATACATGTTTTATTATTATCACTTTTTACTTCTTGTTCGAAGTATCCAATGTGAAGGAATTCACCGCGTTCTACTTCACCAGAAATTGGTTTAATATCACCAAGTAAACTACGCATTAACGTCGTTTTACCGATACCGTTCGCACCAACTAAAGCAATTTTCTGTCCACGTTCCATACGTAGATTTAAAGGTTTAGATAGAGGCTCGTCATAACCAATTACTAAATCTTTTGCTTCAAATATTAATTTACCTGAAGTACGAGCTGGTTTGAAGTTGAATTCTGGTTTTGGCTTTTCACGTGCAAGCTCAATTACATCCATTTTATCAAGTTTCTTTTGGCGAGACATAGCCATATTACGTGTAGAAACACGCGCTTTATTACGTGCAACGAAATCTTTTAGTTCAGAGATTTCTTGTTGTTGACGTTTATATGCTGATTCTAATTGTGATTTTTTCATTTCATAAATTCCTTTGAAATTATCATAATCACCAACATAACGATTTAATTCTTGGTTTTCCATATGGTAAATCAAGTTAATAACACTATTTAAAAACGGAATATCATGTGAAATTAAAATAAAAGCATTTTCATACTCTTGTAAATAACGCTTTAACCATTCAATATGCTGCTCATCTAAATAGTTAGTAGGCTCATCGAGTAATAAGATATCTGGTTTTTCTAAAAGAAGTTTTGATAGAAGAACCTTTGAACGTTGACCACCAGAAAGTTCAGTTACATCTCGATCTAGTCCGATCTCATCTAAACCTAAACCACGACCAATTTCCTCAACTTTAGCATCAATGATATAGAAATCATTATTTGTTAAAGTATCTTGAAGAACACCAACATCTTCAAGCATTTTTTCCATTTCTTCTGGAGTTGCATCAGCCATTTTTACATATAATTCATTAATTTCATTTTCCATATCAAACATATATTGGAAAGCACTTTTTAATACGTCACGAATTGTCATACCTGGCTGCAATACAGCATGCTGATCTAAATAACCTACACGTACTTTTTTAGACCATTCAACCTTACCTTCATCAGGCTGTAATTTTCCAGTAACGATATTCATGAAAGTTGATTTACCTTCACCATTTGCACCAATAAGACCGATATGTTCACCTTTTAATAGACGGAAAGATACATCATTAAAAATTGCACGATCACCGAATCCATGGCTTAAGTTTTTAACAGTTAAAATACTCATAGATCGACACCTTTTCTTTATTTTTCATATAATAATGTTCTTATTGAAAGAACGGAATTTAAACAGTCACCATCTAATTATAGTCTGCAACCGGGGATGTGTTCAACATTAAATTAAGGGGGGAAGGGTTAGACCCGAATTAAAATAGTAGACCTTATAAAAAAAAGGAAAAAAAAACATATCCCCCTACTATGCCTATCCCCATATTTTTGTATTTACTGTATAATTCAGAAGTGTAACAGTTAAAAATTGGGTTTTGAAGGCGTATAAATACTTAAATAGCCGTACCCTACTATTTTAGAGGAGGAAATTAAATGTTTGGTAAAGTTGCTGCAGATATGCTTGGTTTAAGTGATGTAGGTAGTGTTATTGAACCGAAAAATTATGACAAAGTTGATTCTGACGATTATGTAATGCATGAAGATAATGAAAAAATTTATTTCTTAATTAAATCAAAATCAGATGAGTATTGCTTTACGAATAAGGCTTTAATTCATTTAGACGGTACAAGTGCAATCAGTAAGAAACGTACACTTCATCGTTATAATTATCACACTCATAAAATCACACATGTTTTACTTGAAACAGCTGGTACAATTGATTTAGATGTTGAAATTAAGTTCAATATGGGTGGTAGAGAGTTTTCGATTGATGTTCATAAAAAACATATTGAACAAGTTAAGGACCTTTATAAAGCATTACTAATGATTGCTGAAATTAGTCATGAAAATGAAAAATCACTTGGATATGCTAAAGAAAGCATCGAAATTGCTTCTACTACATTAGGTCGCGTAACGTCAAATGAAAATAATGTAGTGAACAGTTTTAAAGAAATTAATGAAGCTGCTTTTGAATGGTTAATGAAATCTAGAGAGCAATACAAAGTGAAAGATTTCGGATCAGTTTTTGAGAAATATATTAATAATTAATTATGTAAGAGGTCTCATAAGTTAAATTGCTTATGAGGCTTTTTTTTATATCGGTTAACTTCTTTAGATTAAGGATTTATGAGTAAGGGAAAAAGGAAAAGGACTCATGAGGGGTTCTGACAAAAAATCAATCATAAACAAAGAAAACTCGCAAGGGATAGTATGATCTTGTGAGTTTTCTTTGTTTAAAGATTATATTTAATTAAAACTTCTTCTTTTTGACGATTTAATATAGTGGCATCTGGACAGCGTTTTTTTATTTCTTGTAAAAAACTGTCTTCATCTTTTGGAAGAGATAGTAAAGCATATCCGTATTTTTTATATTCAATTTTTAAACGTTTGAAGGTCCATGCAGGTGATGAAATTGGATTATTGGAGAAATTAATTGTTTTGATTTCACTATATGGAATTGTAATTGTTATGAATCCGAATTTTGATTTGAATTCATTGTCGGTTAATTCATGGTATGTTTTGAATAAAGCGTATACTAGGGTAATTAATATTGGAAATAAAAAGACAAAGGCTACTAAGCTTATGATGATTCCTGTGCGATCGGCTTCAATAAAGCTAACGATGGGAACTGAAAAAATAATGGGTATTAAGCTCAGAATTAGGGCGACTAAAAGAGGATTTTTCTTCACCTTAAATTTCATGGCGATACCTTTACCTATCCTAATATTTGATTTAAATGGTGCTTCATATGGTCAATATAGTCAGTAAATAACCAACTTAGTGTAACAGCCTCTTCATTTTGACTAATATATTGTAGTTTCCATTGGTCTTCTGACATGTTTGATAGCACATTTATGAAACGAGAATTTAAAGCAGTCCATAATGAAAGTATTTCTTCAATGGTATAGCTATTTTGATAATCATTTAGCTCTACCCATGAATTTTGTTTATAAAGCTCAAGAACGAGTTCATCATTAGAAGACAATCGATCTATAAATCTTTTATGATTCATAGTTGCAGAATCGCAAAGATGTCCAAGTATTTCTTTTTTAGACCATTTTGTAAGACTTGGTTTAAAGTCTGTATTTGATAAGGCTCTAATGATTTTTGGTACTGATTGGATTAGACTACTAAATTCGTTTATTAAATTATTCATCTAAGTATTCCTCCTTCGTTTCTACATATTATGGATATGTTTAAACATTTTTCTTTATGAGTCTTTAGACAAGCCATAGGTGAATAGGTTATTAGTAGGACAATCTTGGAGGTGGCTTGATGTTAATCTTTTTACTTTATGTCGGATTGTTAGTTGGTGTGTTAGCAGTTTATAAAGATGCCATTTTGCGGGATGTTAGTAATCTTGGGTTTCAAATGATCGGTTATTATGTACTAGCATCTTTACCTTTTAGGTTATTTTGGTTACCGATCCCTTTTGGATTTTTGATCTGTTTATTTTTATTATCTAAACCGATGCTTCGCTATAAAAAACAAAAACAAGTTGCTAGCTTATTAGGATTCATTGTATTTATAGTAGATGCTGTATTCTAAATGAATGTTTAGAATACAGCTTTTTTGATGTTTTCGTAACTTTTCGTAGGAAGCGAGATGATATCAAGCCTCCGTAACTCTCATTTTTTAGCAATCTTTAATGCTTTCTCAGTATTAGCAAAATGTAATTTCGTTAAATTTCGTAAAGCTTCAAAACCTTTGGATTTAATTAGTTTTGCAGCAGCTTGATCAACTTTTGCTCCAGCGCCTTTTGGTAAAGACATTCCAGCTTGTTCGCTTAATTGATCCATTTGCTGTAGGAAAGCATAGCGGGCTAAAATCGAAGAAACTGCAACTGAGAGATGCAAACCTTCTGCTTTAGTAGCAAATTGAACTTTATCACGAATAACTTCTTTAGTCCCTTTTAAATAGTTGTAATACAGATTTGGAGGAGTAAATTGATCAATTAAGATGGCGTCATATTTTTTATCTCCCAATTTTGAAATCGTATTTCGAATTGCTTGATTATGTAGTAACGCCTTTAGTTTATTCATATTATAGCCTTTTTCTTGCATTGAATTGTATTTCTCATTGTTGAGTACTAATAGGCTGTAAGTTACGACATGAACAATTTTTTTTGCTATGCTGCATATGGCATCGTCAGTTAATTCTTTGGAATCTTTTACGCCTAATTCTTTTAATAATTCGAATTGACTTGGTTCTACAAAAGAAGCTACTACAGTCATTGGACCAAAGTAGTCGCCTGTACCAACTTCATCACTACCGATCACTGCAAGACTTGAAAAGTTTTTTGGTAAAGTTGAATTCGTATTGGTAGGGTTTGCTTTTTTAGTAGTTTGGCTAGCCGATTTTCCTTGCCATTTACTTACTTCGGCATCACTATTGGAGCCTTGAAACATTACTTTACCTGATTTATATGCTGTGATTGTACAGCCATTTGGTTTGGCCATAAATACTCCACCTTGTGGTACTTTTGATTGAAGGCTACTTTGGTAGTGTTCTTTCATCTTTAAGAGAGTATCCTCAGAAACTGTTATTACAGTGTTTGACATAAATTTCTCCTTTAAATGGATATTTTCCAATACTTTTGTTTGTATTGAATTTCATGTTATAGTTAAGGTTAGAATGTTTAAGAGCTGAATGGAGGTATGAAGTTGTCCAATTCTTCATCGAAACAAAAACTAAATGTAACTATTTATGGGCAACATTATGCAATTACTGGTGACGAGTCAACAGATCATATTCGCCATGTTGCCTCAATTGTAGATGATAAAATGAAAGAAATAAATAAAAAAAATCCATTATTAGATACTAATAAATTAGCTGTATTGACAGCATTAAATATTGTAAGTGATTATGTGAAATTAAAAGAAAGAGCTAATATGCTCGAAAAATTATTAGAAAAACAAACGAAAAGTGAGCAGGAAAAGAATGATTGATTTAATTATACTTATTATTTTTATTTTAGGAATTTTTACAGGTTGGAAAAGAGGATTTATTAGCAGCCTTGTTCGATTACTAGGTTTTTTACTATCCTTATACTTAGCTTATCATTATTATGAGCAGACCGCTACTTCGCTAAAGAAAATATTGCCAATTCATATAAGCGGTGGTCAGGTCGTAAATCCAGAGCAGTTTGTCTATGAAATAATCGCTTTTGCTTTGTTATTTATTGGGACAAGACTAGTCATTTCATTTATTGGTTCGTTATTAAATGGAGTTTTCCAATTACCTGTTCTAAAGCAGATGAACTCCTTATTAGGTGGGATTTTTGGTTTTATAGAAGTCTATTTATTTTCGGTTTTGGCTCTTTTTATCGCTTTAATCATACCAATCGATTCACTTCATGTTTTATTACATAAATCAAATATTGCGTATCTTATGGTCCAACATACACCATTTATATCAAATCAACTAATGGAATTATGGAACGGATTTTCTAGTTCTGAAATACTATAATCGAGTTTAGTGAAAAACAATTTTTATGTTAAGTAGGTGACTTAAAATGCACAAAAAAGAGTTAATTAAACTGTTAGAACAAATTGCTACTTATTTAGAACTAAAAGGTGAAAATGCTTTTAAAATATCAGCATTTCGTAAAGCGGCAAATGCATTAGAAACAGATGAAAGAAGTCTTGAACAAATCGACGACTTTACTGCCATAAAAGGAATCGGAAAAGGGACTTCTGCAGTAATTTTAGAATATATTGAAACTGGTAAAAGTACGGTATTGGAGGAACTTCAAGAGTCATTACCTAAAACTTTACTTCCTTTACTTAGACTACCAGGATTAGGTGGAAAAAAAGTAGCTAAGCTATATCAATTATTACAAATTGAGAGCATGGAGCAGTTAAAAGAAGCATGCTTAAATGGTAAGTTACAAGGATTAGCTGGATTCGGTAAAAAGACAGAGAAAAATATTTTAGAATCAATCGAGGAGTTTGGTAAGCAGCCTGAACGCTTGCCATTAGCAGATGTACTACCGATTGCTGATAAAATTGAAGCTTATTTAGCAGAAATGAAGTATGTCGAGAAGTATTCAAGAGCTGGAAGCTTACGACGAGTACGTGAAACGGTTAAAGATTTAGACTTCATTGTTGCGTCTACTAATCCGGAAAGTATTAAAGAACAATTACTTTCGATGCCAGAAATTGTTCGAATAATTGCACAGGGAGATACTAAAGTTTCTCTTGTTTTAAAAGGTGTTGAGTATGAGATTTCAGTTGATTTCCGAATTATTCAACCAAAGGAGTTTGCTACAACTTTGCATCATTTTACTGGTTCAAAGGATCATAATGTAGCTATGCGCCAATTGGCTAAAGAGCGTGATGAAAAAATTAGTGAGTACGGTGTTGAAAATGTTAATACTGGAGAAGTTTTAACTTTTGAAAATGAAGAAGATTTTTATGCCCATTTTAATTTACCTTGTTTTCCACCTGAAATTCGAGAGGATGGGAAGGAAGTTTCAACTTTTACAAACGATTATCCATTAATTCGTTTAGAAGATATGAAATCTGATTTGCATATGCACTCTACTTGGAGTGATGGTGGGTATTCAATCGAAGAAATGGCAGATGCATGTCGTGCTAAAGGATATAAATATATTGTCATCACAGATCATTCTCAATATTTAAAGGTTGCGAATGGTTTAACTCCTGAGCGCTTATGGAAACAAAAAGAAGAAATTCAACGTGTAAACGAAAAATACACTGATTTTACAATTCTACATGGGGTAGAAATGGATATTTTACCTGATGGTTCCCTAGATTATGAAGATGATGTTTTACGTTCACTTGATTTTGTTATCGCATCAATTCATTCCAGCTTTAGTCAAGATGAAGAGACAATCATGATGCGTTTAAAAAATGCAATGAGAAATCCATATGTTAGCATGATTGGACATCCAACAGGGCGAAAAATTGGCAGAAGAGCTGGGTATAAAGTAAATGCTGAAGAATTAATTTCTGTAGCAAAAGAAACAGGTACAATTTTAGAATTAAATGCAAATCCAAATCGGTTAGATTTAAATAAAGAAATGTTAATGATGGCACAGGAAGCTGGTGTCATGCTATCAATTAATACTGATGCACATAATATTGATATGCTAGAGCATATGACGGTTGGGGTTAGTGCGGCCAAGAAGGCTTGGTTAAAAAGAGAAAATATTGTAAATACATTTGAATTACACGAACTTTTAAGTTTGATTGAAAGGAAACGTAATCGAGTGTAAGGAGGTTACGGGGTATGCAACGTACATTAAGAGTTTTAGAGTACGATAAAATAAAAGAACAATTACTTAAACACGCTTCATCTTCACTAGGTAAGGAACGTATTAAAAACCTTTTACCGAGTACTAGTTATGATGAAGTTGTCGAACTACATGAATCAACTGACGAAGCAGTAAAAGTTATTCGACTACGAGGAAATGTACCTCTTGGTGGATTATCAGATATCAGAATGCAAGTAAAAAGGGCAGATATCGGTGGAATGCTATCTCCTTCTGAGCTAATTGCGATTTCAGGTGTTACATATGCTGGTCGTCAAATGATTCGTTTTATTGAAGGCTTAATTGAGAGTGAAGTAGAAATTCCATATTTAGAATCATTAAGTGAACAAATCATCCCTTTACTAGAATTAGATAAAAATATAAAGGCAGCAATTGGTGATAACGGAGAAGTATTAGATGACGCTAGTGTGACGCTTCGAACGATCCGTGGACAAGTTCGAACAGCTGAAGCTCGAATTCGTGAAAAATTAGAGAGTTTAACTAGAGGTGCTAATGCACAAAAAATGTTATCAGATTCAATTGTAACGATTCGTAATGATCGCTTCGTTATTCCAGTAAAACAAGAATATCGACATGTTTATGGTGGGATTGTTCATGATCAATCTTCTTCTGGGCAAACATTATTTATTGAGCCACAAGCTGTTGTTACATTAAACAATAGTTTACAAGAAGCAAAAGTAAAAGAGGAGCAAGAGATCGAGAAAATTTTAATGGCTTTAACAGGTTTAGTAGCGGAAGCTTCAGCGGATTTATTGCAGAATGTTGAAATTTTAGCTGAAATGGATTTCTTATTTGCAAAAGCTAATTACTCACATTCAATTAAGGCAAGTAAACCAATTTTAAATAATGATCGATATTTTAAATTAAAAAAAGCACGTCATCCTCTAATTCCAAGAGATATAGTAGTAGCTAATGATATTGAATTAGGTAAGGATTTTACGACGATTGTCATTACTGGTCCAAATACGGGTGGTAAGACGGTTACTTTAAAAACGATTGGTATTTGTGTTTTAATGGCACAATCTGGTTTACAAATTCCTGCTTTAGACGGTTCAGAAATTTGTGTGTTCGACCAAATTTTCGCCGATATTGGGGATGAGCAATCAATCGAACAGAGCTTAAGTACATTCTCTTCTCATATGGTGAATATTGTAGATATACTAAAACACGTTAATCATAGTAGTCTTGTATTATTTGATGAATTAGGAGCTGGAACTGACCCACAGGAAGGTGCGGCTTTAGCAATCTCAATTTTAGACGAGGTAAGTGAATACGGTGCAAGAGTAGTAGCAACAACGCATTATCCTGAATTAAAAGCATATAGTTACAATCGAGAGCACGTTATGAATGCTAGTGTTGAATTTGATGTAGAAACATTAAGTCCTACTTATCGACTTTTAATTGGTGTTCCAGGTAGAAGTAATGCATTTGAGATTTCTAGAAGACTAGGACTTTCAAATCGTGTAATCGAAAAAGCAAGAAATCATGTAAGTGAAGAAAGTAATGAAGTTGAAAATATGATTGCATCTTTAGAAACGAGTAGAAAAGGTGCCGAAACAGAGTGGAAAGAAGCAGAAGATTTCCGTAAAGAATCGGAGCGTGTTTTCAAAGATTTACAAAAGCAAATGATGGAATTTTATGAGCACCGTGATGAATTATATCGTGGAGCACAGGAAGAAGCGAAAAAGCGTGTCAGAGTAGCACAACAAGAAGCTGAGGAAATTATTAAAGAGCTTAGAGAGTTAAAGAATAGTCAATTAGCTTCGATTAAAGATCATGAATTAATTGAAGCAAGAACCCGTTTGGAAGGGGCAATACCTTATGCTCCAAAGAAAACAATTCCACAGCCAGCTCAAAAGAAACAAAGAAAGCTTCGTGAAGGTGACGAAGTAAAAGTGATTAGCTTTAATCAAAAAGGTACATTACTTGAACAAGTTAGTGAAGGTGAATGGCAAGTTCAGCTCGGGATTATTAAAATGAAAGTTAAAGAAAAAGATATCGAATATGTAAGTTCACCTAAAGAAGTAAAAGAACGAACGGTTACATCTGTAAAAGGTAAGGATTTTCATGTGAATCTTGAACTGGATCTTAGAGGTGAAAGATATGAAGATGCCCTAATTCGTGTTGAAAAATATATCGATGATGCATTATTAGCCGGCTATCCTCGAATTAATATTATTCATGGAAAAGGAACTGGTGCATTAAGACAAGGGGTACAGGAATACTTAAAAAAACATAGAGCAGTTAAATCCTATCGATACGGTGCAGCGTCCGAGGGTGGAATAGGTGTTACTGTTGTCGATTTAAAATAAGGTTATAGGGGTTCTAAGATGGAAAAGTTGGCAAAAATATTATTTGCGGTTTGTGCAGTATTTTTAATTTGGGGCATTTTGTATGTAACAGTTATTAAATAAAGTAAATGAGACTAGCATCATTAGTGTATTTCTATTAATTTATGTAGACGTTAAAGGTCTTACATAACAATAATACTAGAAAACATAACTTGAGTTAGTCTCTTTTTAATTAGAAAGGTGAATTGGCTTGAAGAAAATCATTTTAGCATTAGTCATCTTTGTTATTGTCTTTGTTGGATTTAATGGTTTTCAACATAAACACCAAAAGAAGATAAATGATGTAAGTAAAGATATTATTGTACAAAGAGATGTACGTTACACAAATCTTGCCCAAGTTCCACAAACCTTTGATATATACCGATCTAAAAATTCACACGGTCCATCACCTACGTTAATATTTGTTCATGGTGGATCTTGGAGATATGGAAGTAAAGCGTTAAATAAACGTTGGAGCACGATTTTTAATGAAGTAGTAAAAGATGGATATATAGCAATTAGTATAGACTATACACTGTATTCGAAAGAAAATTACTCGTATAATATACCAGTTAGTGACGTGAAAACAGCAATCGAATTTATTTACAAAAATTCAACTGAATTAGGAATTGATCGTACTAAAATCGGGCTCGCTGGTGCTTCTGCTGGTGGACATTTAGCTTTATTAACTGGTTTGCAGCCCGATATACAAAGCAAAATAAAATATATTATTGCTTGGTATCCAATTACAGACTTAACGACTATGAATCAATCTACTTCTTCAAGAAGTTCAGAAATCGTCGATAAATATATGAATAGTTCTGTTGATCAAATGACAGATGAGTATAATCGGATGAGTCCTATTCAATATGTAGAAAAGACAAAAGTGCCAATCTTTATCGTACATGGCACAGGAGATCAGCTTGTTCCGTTCAGTCAATCTGAGCGATTTGCTAAAAAAAATCCAAAAATGGTTACGTTGATTGCACTTAAAAATGGAAACCATGGATTTACAAATCTTTCGATACAAAAATCCACCAATGATACGATAAATTATTTAAAGGCAAGATTAAAAAAGTAGGGAGGATCAATGAATCAAATTAATAAAATTCAATTTCTAGCTAAAGAGCATTGGAATCTATTGTTACTAGCTGACCCATCAAAAGAAATGGTAGATAAATATATTCAAAAGAGTAATCTATATGAAGTACTAGATGATAATATAATCGTCGGTATATTAGTATTAATGGAGCATTCAAGTGAAGAGATTGAAATTAAAAATATTGCAATTGATCCTGCTTTCCAAGGAAAAGGATTTGGAAAAAATTTAATCCACTTTGGTATGAAAGAAGCTAAAAAACTTGGCTATTCAAAAATTTCGATCTGTACCGGTAACTCAAGTACGCATCAATTAGCCTTATATAAAAATTGCGGATTTCAAATCAGTACTGTTTTTTATGACTTTTTTATTGATCATTATGATGAAGAAATTTGGGAAAATGGCATACAGTGTAAGGATTTAATCAAGCTAGAACAATATTTATAAAACAAGCTACCTAGGAAGTCTTAGGTAGCTTTTTGTTATTTATTATACGGTTTAACATACATCACGTAAGTATTGCGGTCTTGATCAACTTCATTTGAAGTTTGCTCATATATTTGATGATTTATTGTAATATAAGTTGATTGGAGCCAAGAAAGTAGATCTAATTCATCTCCACTCTCATAGAAATGAATTTCATCAAAAGAATCGACATCTCTAATTTCAATGCCTAACGGTCTGTTTAAATGGTAAAAAGGAGTATTTTCCATATCTGATTCAATTACTTCAATTACATATCGATCTTCCTCGATATAAGAGCCTCTATTCTCGTATACGAAACCATTTAAAATAAAGTAATCACAATATCTTCTTGTAAAGATTTGGACCTTTGATAAAAATGGAAAATGATAGATAGGTCGTGTAAATTCCCCATCAATTAATCGATATTCAAGAACAAAAATAGTATCTGTATTAAACATTGTTCAAACTCCTTTAGTCATACTGTATACATTAGTATATAACACAGTTTTGGATAGAAATGTATTTATTTCTAAATTCACTTAGGTGAATTAAAAACATAAAAAATTAATTGGAAAAAGAACAAATTCCTCAGCTGAAAAAAGGGGTACTGGTAGTGGAGATTCGGGAAGTTAGTTTTTAAGATAACGGGAATAAGAGGGATAGCTAATGCTGATTTGTATATACATTAAGAGAGGGATTAGTTTAGTATAGAATAGAATAATACAATACTCGAAAGGAGATCCCAATGTCAAAAACATCATTATTAATGAAAAAAGTTAGTATCGCACTAACGAGTGGATTGGCAGTGAGTACATTAGCTGGCTGTGGTACTCAAAATGCTGATCGACCAGATAAGCCGAACAATGACGATTGTCGTGATTGGGAGTTTGATGATGACGAAGGTGTTTGGGTTTGTGATGATGATACTAGTCATTACTATCATAGCTATTATCATGGCGGAATATTTTATCCAACAAGAAATGCACTTCATCGTAGTAGTTCTTATAAGAGCTATAAATCTTCTAGAAAATATGCAGGGCATACTTCGTCCTCAAGTAAAAGTGGTTTTGGAAAAGGTTCATCTGGAGGATTTGGTGGTTAATAATGGATATTGTGAATTTACAGAATCATAGACGAAAACGAAAAGAAGTATATCAAAAACTTCCGGATTTTTGGGCGGATTTACAAGATTCATATTATGCTTTATTAGACTTTTATCCATTGACTGAAAGTGAAGTTGATGAAGTTCATTCTATTACTGAACAAATTGGAAAAATCTATGATAAGACTGCTCGATTAATGAGACAGTTACCTGATGATATTCTATATATGCTTGGTTATTCAAAGGAAATCGTGCCTTTTTTACGTCATAAAACGATTGAAAGTGAAGGAATCATTAGAAGAATTGACCTTGTTTGTACAGCGGATGGTTGGAAACATTATGAATGCAATAGTGACACGCCAACTTTTATTATGGAAACCCATCATGTTAATGGTTACATTACGGATTATTTTAATTTAAAGAATCCTAATGCTGATAGTGAAATGAAACTTTCTCACGTCATAAATGATGTTGTTAATAAAAGCATAAAAGGATTGGATGAACCAATTATTGTTTTTACAGCACATGGAGATCATGAAGAGGATTGGAAAACAGTTAAATATATTCAATCTCTATATAAGGGGAAGAGTCAATTAATTTCGTTAGAGGATTTACAGATTATTGAAAACGATGGACTTTACACTCCTAAAGGGGAGAAAATACACATTCTTTATCGTCAAACCTATCCAATTGAACACCTAGAGCTTGATCAGTCCACAGATGGAACAAAAATTGGCCTGGCCCTTTTAGAACTTGTTAAAGACGGTAAATTGATTATTTTCAATCCATTATCAGCATTCTTACTACAGTCCAAAGCTGTTCAAGCATTAATTTGGAATTTACATATCGAAAAGTCAGATGTTTTTACTATCGAAGAACATGATGTAATTAAGCAACATTTTCTACCTACATTTTTAGAGCCAGATTTCTTTATTGAACACAATATTCCATATGTAGTAAAACCTGCATTTGGCCGTGAAGGAGATTCAATTAAGATTATTAACGGGGAGCAAAGTCAAACTAGCAAACAAAATAACTATCATGATCAAGTGATGGTATTTCAACAATATTCACCTTTACCTATTAGAAAAGTTATGACTCCTGATGGAATGTTAGATTTGCATGTATTAATTGGTAGTTTTTTAATTAAAGAAGAATACGGTGCAATTGGTGTACGTGCCGGTAATATTATTACTGGAAACGAAAGTTGTTTTTTACCAGTAGGAATCGTTGAAGAACATAATTAATTAGTAAGGAGATGAGAATAAATGGAAAGTATTGTTAGTACGTTGATGTATTTAGGATCGGGACTTATTCTTTTATTTATTGGATTTTTAGCTTTCACTTTTACGACAAAGATGAGTGAACAAAAATTAATTTTAGATGATGGCAATATTGCCGTTGCATTGAAATTAGCGGGAAAATTAGTAGGATTAGCAATTGTTATTATGTCATCTGCAAAGTATTCAGTTAACTATGGTGATTTCATTATATGGAGCTTAATTGGTATTATAGCTCAAATGGTTACTTATTGGATTGCAGAATTTGTATTATTTCCGAAAATATCGTTCGCGAAAAAAGTTGAAGAAGGAAATATTGCAGTAGCTGCTTTATTGTTTACTTTAAGTGTAACAGTAGGTTTATTAATTTCAGGTAGTATTTCATATTAATAAAAAAATGAGAATGCTAGATCAGTATTCTCATTTTTTCATTGTGATCTATAATTGTAAAATAAATTGACAAACAAATTACGATTTTTACCTTTCATTAAAATTCTATTAAATGTATGCTTAATGTATAGGAAAATTTAGGTATTTTTTTACTTAAAACTTCGAAAAGGAGGAAGAGCGTTGACTTTAGAAATAAAACAGCTATCTAAAAATTTTGGAGAAACGATTGCCGTTAACGAATTGTCATTGACTTTGCCTACAGGAAGAGTACTAGGTTTATTAGGTAGAAATGGAGCAGGCAAAACGACCACTATTAAAATGTTATTAGGTCTTCTTACACCTACAAAAGGAGAAATAACCTGGAAAGGGAGCCCTTTTGATTCAGATAAAGTTAAGATAGGGTATTTACCTGAAGAAAGAGGATTATTTACGAAAAGCAAGGTTGTTGATCAGCTTAAATATTTCGGTAAATTAGAAGGTATGTCTAATAAAGAGGTTGATGTTGCTATAACATATTGGCTAGACCGATTAGAAATACCGCATTATCGAAATAAAAAAGCAGGAGAACTTTCAAAAGGTAACCAACAAAAAATTCAACTTATCGTAACTTTATTACATAACCCTGAGTTGATTATTCTAGATGAGCCATTCAGTGGTCTAGATCCAGTTAATGCGGAGTTAATGGCTTCAATTATTACCGAACAAATTCAGAAAGGGAAAACGGTTATATTATCAAGCCACCGTATGGATCAAGTGGAAGCTTTTTGTGAGCATGTTTGTATACTTAAGAACGGTAACGTAGTCGCAGAAGGTAGTTTAAATAGATTAAAAGAGGATTATGGGTATAGAAATTTAATCTTAGAAGATCTAACATCGATTAAACAAATACTCGATTCAAATCATGTCAGTTATGAACAAAAGCAATTAGGAATTTACGTAAAGGTAAAAAGTGATGAGGAAGCTTTTTCGATTTTAAATCGTATTAAGTCAGACTTGGGTTCTATAAAGAAGTTCCAATTATTAGAGCCTACACTAAATGATATCTTTATAGAGAGGGCGAAATAAATGAAGAAGTTTAGTACTGTCTTTTTCTTTCATTTACGTGAAGGTCTTTTGGCAAAAGCAACGTTGATTATGAGTGTTATTTTATTTTTATTAGTCGTTGGAGTATTTGGAGTACAAAAATATTTTGCAGGTACAGAAAAGAGTAATAAGGATGATAAAGATAAAATTGTTTTAATCAATCATTCGAAAAATTATTCGGTAGATATTGCTAGTTTAAACAAAACAATTAAATCCGCAAAAATTGAGCAGAGCGATGGATCAAAAGAAAAAGAATTTAAAAATCAGGTTGAAGATGGATCAAAAGATGGACTGATTATTCTATCAGAAAAGAACAATGTCCCGTCAATTCAATATACATATAAAAAGTTTTCAAATAGTGAAGTGCTCTCAGTAATGAATATGACTTTACAGCAAGATTACTTAAATAAAACTGCCCAAGATTTAAAGCTATCGCCTGAATCAGCAACAAAGTTATTACAAAAAGTAGAAGTAAATGAAAATGTTCTAGAAGATCCGATGGCTACATTTGGAATAGCTTACTTTTTTGGTTTTTTACTATATATGTTTCTATTAATTTATGGAAATTCAATCGCAACTGGAATTGTTGCCGAAAAGTCTTCTAGAGTAATGGAAGTATTACTACCTAAAGTAAGTCCTGTTGTGACTTTATATGGAAGGGTTATTGCAGTATTTTTTGTAGCATGTGCACAACTTGTTGTATTAGGATTAGGTTTTCTATTTGCCAATTTATTAGGCTGGGTGAACTCTGATGCAATATCATTTTTTGGAATGAAAATCGATTTAGAGGCATTAGATACTACAACAATCATTGCATTTGTAGTTTATTTCTTATTAGGTTATTTACTTTATGGATTACTATACGCTGCAATTGGATCAGTAGTTTCAAGAACAGAAGAGCTCCAAATGGTTCTAATGCCAATTACTATTTTAGTTATAGCGGCATTCTTTATTAGTATTAATGCATTAGTAAATCCTGATGGTACATTTGTCCAAATTAGCTCATATATTCCGTTTTTTGCGCCACTTGTAGCATTTTCTAGATTTGTAAGTGGGGAAATGAATTTGGTAGAAATAAGTGCTAGTATATTAATTTTAATCGTTTCAATAATGATTTTAACTCGTGTTGCTAGCCGTATTTATGTTAATGGAGTAATGTATTACAGTGAAAAGGTAAAATGGAAAGATGTAGCTAGATTATTAAAAAGACAATAAAAAAGTAGATCTCAAAAGTCAAATTGCTGACTTTTTGAGATCTATTTTTTTGTTTGTGTTAAGGTATTGGAATAACACTTAAATAGGCAACTAAAGTTATTGATAACTATTTGTATTGGCACTATTTTTCATGAAAATCCCTATTATTAACAGAATGAGTCCAATAACAAATATGATTGGGTACAATACCCACATCAACATCGCTGCCCAGCCATTTCCTTCGATAATAGCGTACGTTATTCCAATGGCAAATGACAAAAATGGCCCAATGGCTACCATATTTGCGATACCCCATATGATGTATTTTCTTTTTTTAGATTGTCCTTTCGTAAAAATGTGAGCAAGAGCTGCACCAATTATGGCGATCAAGATTGCTATAACAATTGCCAAATGAAGTCACTCCCCTATATGCAGTCTAGTTTGTTGACTGATCTTGTGGAATTTTATCAATTAAACAAGTGTATGCATCTTGAATTCTCTTTGTTAATTCTCCGCGCTTTCCTAAACCAATTGAATAAGTTTTTTCATCAATTATAACGGAAGTAACAGGTAAGATATCAGAAACTGATGCTGTTGTAAAAGCTTCATCTGCATTTAAAAGTTCGTCAATTGAGAATGGAATCTCTTTTACTTCGATTCTTTCTTTTTTTGCAATTTCAAGTACTACTTTTCGGGTAATGCCATTTAGAATTAAGTGATTGGCAGGGTGGGTGAATAAAGTAGAGTTTTTTACGATAAATACGTTTGTTGCTGACCCTTCTGTTATGATCCCATCTCTATGCAAAATTGCTTCTTTCGCTCCTTTAGCATATGCCTCGTTTTTTACTAAAACACTACCTAATAGGTTTAAACTTTTTATATCACAGCGGAGCCATCGAATATCATTCGTTAAATAAGCAGTGATTCCTTTTTCCATTTGCTTTAATGGTCGATGATCTTCTCTTACTGTATAAGCAATAAGTTGTGGCTTTAAATTAGCTTCGTCTTGGTAAATATGATTGCGGTTCATTACACCTCTACTAATTTGGATATAAACATATCCATTATCATAATCACAAGTATTCATTAAATAAACTAAATCACTTTCAAGTTTTTTTAAGTGCATTTTAAATGGTATTAATATTTTTTCACAGCTTTCCTTTAAGCGAATTAAATGTGCATCAAGTTCAAAATATGACTTATTGAAAAAACGAATAACCTCATAAACGCCATCTCCAAATTGATAACCTCGATCTAAAATATTTACATTTGCAGATTTTAAATCGACAATACGATTGTTTAAAAGAACTTTTGTTTTCATATAATCCCCACCTTCTGTTATCTTTTTTAGTCTGCTCGATTAAAAGTTTCATCTAGTCTGGACTTTAAAATTATGAACTTTGTAAACATTGCTAATTATGATACATTCAATATATCACAAATTTATTAAATATTTTGTAAAAAGGAGAGAGACAATGAATTTATTAATTTTAGGAGCTAGCGGACTAGTTGGGAAGGCTTTAATAAAAGAATTTTCACCTGATTATGACGTTTATGGGACGTTTAATCAAACAAAATTGAATTTGAAAAATGATCATCAATTACAATGGGATATTAATGATATTGAGAAAATTTTGGTCTGGATTGATCGTATATGCCCAGATGTAATTGTTTCTTGTTTACGTGGTGATTTTAATGTTCAATTTGAGGCACATGCTAGAATAATAGAAAAAATAAAATCAACTTCAATGAAATTTTTATTTTGTTCTACAACAAATGTTTTTGATGGAGAAGTTTCAAAGCATCATGCTGAAAATGATCTACCTGCTGCTGAATCAGATTATGGACAATTTAAAATAAAATGTGAAGAATTAATTATGAATGAGATTGGCGATAACGGGATCGTTTTAAGGTTACCGATGGTTTGGGGAAAACAATCACCAAGATTAAATGAATTAAAGGAGAAAATAGAAAAAGATCAAGAAATTGAAGCATATGACAATATTTTTTTAAATCATGCAATTGACACAGGAATTGCAAAGCAAGTAAGAACAATTATTGAAAATGATTTAAAAGGGATATTCCATCTTGCAACAAACGATATAGACACACAATATTCATTTATTTTTAAACTTGTAAAAAGATTATCAAATAAGGGGAAAGTTAAATCTCTTACGTTAGAAAACTTTGAAGAATACAATTTTGGATTACTGACTAGCCGTACCGATTTATCACCTAATTTTTACTATGATAGCGATGAAGTAATTGACCAATTAGTTCGATAAATACCAATAAAATTAAAAAAACACTAATGATTAAATATTCTTAATATTTTGATTGTATAGCTGAAATTTGTAACATATACTAATTTTAGTACGAACATACTTTTAAAATACTGGTGGTGAATGGTATGGAGGAACCAAGATTAAGGCCTTGGGTGAGTCAGTATCCAAAGCAAATACCAGCTACAATAGACGCACAGTTTGATTTATTACCAACATATTTAAAGCAAACAGCTTCAAAATATCCAGCAAAGAAAGCGCTTAATTTCCTTGGGAAATCGATGACCTTTAATGAAATTTATATTCAGTCATTAAGGTTTGCCAATTTTTTAAGGAATTTAGGAATTAAAAAAGGTGATCGGGTTGCAATTATGCTTCCTAATTGTCCTCAAGCGGTGATCGCTTATTATGGGATACTTTTTGCTGAAGCAATTATCGTCCAAACAAATCCGCTATATACTGAGCGTGAACTTGAATATCAAATGAATGATAGTGGTGCAACCGCTATTATTTGTTTAGATTTATTAATTAATAGAGTATACGAAGTAAAAAAATCTACTAATCTTCAACATATTTTTGTTACTTCCATTAAGGACTATTTACCGTTTTTTAAAAAGCTTTTATATCCTTATTCAAAACAGCCAAAGGCACCTGAAATTCCTAATGATCATTCGATTCATCAATTTAGTTTTATTATGCAAATATCTGCACCAATCGAACAAGATCTTTCAAGTAGCAGTGTAGAAGATGTAGCCATACTTCAATATACAGGAGGAACTACAGGATTTCCTAAAGGTGTAATGCTTACACATAAAAATTTAGCATCGAATACGTTAATGGCGGAAAAATGGTTATATAAAAGTAAGAAGGGTCAAGAAAAGATTTTGACTGTATTACCATTTTTTCACGTATATGGCATGACAACATGTATGAACTTATCAATCATGTGTGCGTATGAAATGATTATTGTTCCAAGATTTGATGCAACCCAAATGCTTAAAGCGATAAATAAATATCGACCTACATTGTTCCCAGGTGCACCAACGATGTATATTGCATTATTAAATCATCCGGAATTAAAGAATTACGATATTTCAAGTATTCATGCTTGCTTAAGTGGTTCTGCAGCATTACCTGTCGAAGTGCAAGAACAATTTGAAAAGGTGACAGGTGGAAAATTAGTAGAGGGATATGGTTTATCAGAAGCTTCTCCAGTTACACATAGTAATTTCTTATGGGATAAGCGAGTAACGGGTAGCATTGGAGTCCCTTGGCCAAGTACAGATGCTAAAATTGTATCACTAGAAACTGACGAGGAATTACCTTATCGTGAAATTGGTGAAGTAATCGTTTCTGGACCACAAGTAATGAAGGGGTATTGGAATCGTCCAGAAGAAACTGCAGGGACATTAAAGGATGGCTGGTTATATACAGGTGATTTAGGTTATATGGATGAAGAAGGTTTCTTTTATATCGTTGACCGTAAGAAAGATATGATCAATGCAGGAGGGTTTAACGTTTACCCTAGAGATATTGAGGAAGTATTATATGAACATGAGGCTATTAAAGAAGCAGTGGTAGTTGGAATTCCTGATTCATATCGTGGAGAAACAGTTAAAGCTTACATTGTATTAAAAGAAGGAAAATCAGTGACTGAGACTGAACTAGATGACTTTTGTCGGAAATATTTAGCAGCTTATAAAGTTCCGAGATTTTATGAATTTAGAAGTGAATTGCCAAAGACAATGATTGGTAAAATTTTAAGAAGAACATTACTTGAAGAAGAAAAACTAAAAAGTATGAAACCGAATGATTCTGATGAAAATTTGATCTAGTAATAGATGGGGGATGATGACATAAGCATCCCTCTTTCTACTTCGAAGTGATATAAAAACTATGTTAAAATAAATTTTAAGATTGATTAGAAAAGAAACCTAATAAAATAGTATGAAAGTACAAAGGTTAAAAATAGTCGGGTTATAAAATCTTTTACAAAGAGATTATCTACATAAAAAAATATTACAGGACAATTGACAATTTTCTGATAAATCTGTATTATAAGAATATGAATGATTATTCATTCACTGTTAGAAGGAGTAAATAAAAATGAAAAGAGATAAACCAAAATATAAACAAATAATTGATGCTGCAGTTGTTGTCATTGCTGAAAATGGTTATCATCAGGCGCAGGTTTCTAAAATTGCAAAACAGGCTGGTGTAGCTGACGGAACAATTTATTTGTATTTTAAAAATAAAGAATCCATCTTAATTTCACTGTTTGAAGAGAAGATGGGAAATTTTACTGAAAAAATTCGTGAAAAAATAGAAGGTAAACCGGACGCGATATCGAAATTATTAATGTTGGTAAAAACTCACTTTTATGAAATGTCTAAAGATTCACATTTAGCAATCGTTATGCAATTAGAAGTAAGACAAACAAATATTGACCTTAGATTAAGAATAAATGAGGTACTGAAAGAGTATTTACATATCATTGATTCCATTTTAAATGAAGGGATCAATAGTGGTTTGTTCGACAAACAATTGGATATTCGAACAGCTAGACAAATGATCTTCGGCACGATTGATGAAGTGATGACACATTGGGTAATGACAGGTCAAAAACAGGACTTAGAGTCAAAAGCCGATAAAGTTCACCAACTATTAATAAGAGGATGCGGGTACCAAAATTAACGTTCTAGTACATTTTGAAAAATAGGGAGGAATAGATGTGAGTTTAATTCAATGTAAAATATCCGATGGTATTGCATTATTAACAATTCAAAATCCACCAGCAAATGCAATGTCTTCGGTTGTTTTTGCTGATTTAGTTAAGCGTTTAGATGAATTGGAAACTAACAATGATGTAAGCGTTTTAGTTGTTCATGGTGAAGGCAGATTTTTCTCTGCAGGTGCAGATATTAAAGAATTTACTTCTTTCAAAAATGCTGAAGATGCAGCAGCTGTTGCAAGAAGAGGTCAATTAGTATTTGATCGCGTTGAAAATTATTCTAAGCCAATCATCGCAGCAATTCACGGAGCTGCACTAGGTGGCGGATTAGAATTTGCAATGAGCTGTCATATTCGAGTAGTTGCAGATAACGCAAAACTTGGTTTACCTGAATTAAACTTAGGAATTATTCCTGGTTTTGCTGGCACACAACGATTACCACGTTATGTAGGTAAAGATAAAGCTTTAGTTATGCTTGCCACTTCTGAACCAATTTCTGGTGTTGAAGCTGGGAAAATTGGATTAGCTACAATTGTAGTGCCAGAAGAAACATTATTAGACGAAGCAAATGCATTAGCAGCTAAAATTGCGAATAAAAGTATGCAATCAATTCAATATATTCTACAACTACTATCTTCTACTAGAACGCCTTCATATCATGAAGCGGTAGAAGAAGAGTCAAAATTATTTGGCGAGATTTTTACAACTGAAAATGCAAAAGAGGGTATTTCAGCATTTTTAGAAAAAAGAAAACCAGTGTTTAATAAATAAGTAGTTTAATATTTTAAAAAAATAGATGTAGTTACATTTCCTGGGAGGGTATAACAATGAACATTTATGTACTATTAAAAAGAACATTTGACACTGAAGAGAAAATTACAATTTCAAATGGTGCAATCCAAGAGGATGGCGCTGAATTTATTATAAATCCATACGATGAGTATGCAGTTGAAGAAGCGATTCAAATTCGTGACGCTCATGGTGGCGAAGTAACTGTTATAACAATTGGTAATGAAGATAGTGAAAAAGAACTTCGTACAGCACTAGCTATGGGTGCTGATAAAGCTGTATTAATTAATGTTGAAGATGATGTTACAAATGCTGACCAATACACTACTTCAAAACTTATTGCTAAATACTTAGAAGATAAAGATCCTTCAATTATTTTAGCAGGTAATGTGGCAATTGATGGAGGTACTGGTCAAGTAGGCCCTCGCGTTGCTGAATTATTAAATATTCCTTACGTGACAACAATTACTAAAATTGACATTAATGGTACGACAGCTACAATCGAACGTGATGTAGAGGGTGATACAGAAATCATCGAAACATCTTTACCATTACTAATCACTGCTCAACAAGGCTTAAATGAACCTAGATATCCATCTTTACCTGGTATTATGAAAGCTAAGAAAAAGCCTTTAGATGAATTAGAATTAGATGATTTAGATTTAGACGAAGATGAAGTTCAAGCGAAAACGAAAACAATTGAAATTTACCTACCTGCGAAGAAAGAAGCGGGCAAAGTATTATCAGGTGAATTAAAAGACCAAGTAAAAGAATTAGTTTCGTTACTACGTTCTGAAGCAAAAGTAATCTAATTTTATTGAATAGTAGAACTTAAATAATAGATTAATATCGTAATAGAAAATTTTGGAGGGAAATAACATGTCACGTAAAGTATTAGTATTAGGCGAAGTTCGTGAAGGATCACTACGTAATGTTTCATTTGAAGCAGTAAGTGCGGCTAAAACAGTTGCTGAGGGCGGAGAAGTAGTTGCTGTATTAGTAGGTAAATCAGTAAGTGCATTAGCTACTGAAATGATTCAATACGGTGCAGACCGTGCAATCGTAGTTGAAGATGAAAAATTAGCTTCATATACTTCAGATGGATATTCTCAAGCACTTTTAGCAGTTATTGACCAAGAAAAACCAGAAGGTCTAGTATTCGGTCATACAGCTTTAGGAAAGGATTTATCTCCGAAACTTGCTGCTCGTATGCAAAGTGGTCTTATTTCAGATGTTACAGCAATCGAAGTAGCTGGTGGAAATATTGTTTTCACTCGTCCGATTTACTCAGGTAAAGCATTCGAGAAAAAAGTAATGGTAGATCCATTTATTTTTGCGACAATCCGTCCAAATAACATTGCATCATTAGAAAAAGACGCTACTCGCACTGGTGATGTAGCAACTGTTTCAGTTGAAATTAAAGACTTACGTTCAATCGTCAAAGATGTTGTGCGTAAAGCAAGTGAAGGTGTAGACCTTTCAGAAGCGAAAGTAGTCGTTGCTGGTGGCCGTGGAGTTAAGAGTGAAGAAGGCTTTAATCCACTAAAAGAATTAGCTTCAGTATTAGGTGCTGCTGTAGGTGCATCTCGTGGTGCATGTGATGCTAATTACTGTGATTACTCATTACAAATTGGTCAAACTGGTAAAGTTGTAACACCTGACTTATATATTGCATGTGGTATTTCCGGAGCGATTCAACATTTAGCTGGTATGTCAAACTCTAAAGTAATCGTTGCAATTAACAAAGATCCAGAAGCTAATATTTTCAAAGTAGCTGACTATGGAATCGTTGGTGACTTATTCGAAGTATTACCTTTATTAACAGAAGAATTTAAAGCTGTATTAGTTAACTCTTAATATAGAAACTATAAATAATCCCACAAGAGCGTAGTATCTTGTGGGTTTTTTGTGTATTTTCAAGTGCACACCACCTAAATGACCTTAAAAAAAATAATGTAAATAAAAAAGAGGGGCTAAAAATATTTAACCACCTCCTTTATGGTTCTTCTATTCGTTTACAAGCCATTGTCATTACATCCTAACAATGACTGATCCACCGCCACTTGTTACAACTTGATTTTGTTTTTGTTCAAGTTGTCTAAGTAATTCATTATTTGCTTCGATTGCTTTTACAAGGTTTGTAATTTGATTTTCAAGATTGATGAACATCTGCATGATTGATTGATGATCGTTTTGTATATGCCCCCCTGCACCGTTTCTAATAGGATGTTGGGGATGATGCGGATGTGAATTCCAAAATGGATGATGCATATTTTTACCTCCAATTTCTAGACCAATGTACTATATAGTACGTCTATATTTTGTAAGAGTTCGCCTATTTTAGTTGACTCAGGAATTTTTGCTACATATATATACGAGAGAGAATCCTTTACGTTTTAATGAATTTTTGTGGAGAATATGGATGCATATATAAGAAGGAATTTGGTTTATGGGATCCATTGAACATTAACAAATAGGTAAATCTTTTTTGAACAACAAAAAAGTAATCCCGCTACAGGATTACTTAAAATTTAAGAAATAGCTTTGTTTAGTTTGCTTTTTTTTGATAATAATTCGTGGCGCATTTCAATTTTTCTTTCGATTTTTTCGATTTCCTCTTTGTTTCGTAATAAAGATTGTCTATTCTCATTAACTAGTTGATTAAACGTTTTACGTAAAGGTTTCCTCATAAATGCCACTCCTATCATGTTAAGTTTTTTGAATATTATTATTATATTCAATAATATATTAACATAAAAATCTGACAATTATCCGAGTGAGATATTACGAATTTGTGACAAAAGTAGCGAATGGAATTGTTACCCATGGACTAGATCAATAATTTATTGAGGTTCAGTCAAGTAATAATTTACCGTTTAAATAGTATTATGAATAAATTTTTTCATATACTTCTACTTCAATACCATCAGCATTCGTTTTATTTTCTACATATATAAACCCTTGTGATTTCCAAAAAGATTTTGCTTGTTGGTTATTAATTAACACACCTAATCGCAAACCGTGGATATTTCTTTTTATGAGTAGCTCTTCAAATAACACAAATGCGTTTGTTCCAAACCCATATCCATGGTAATCATGATGGATCATTAAAAGACCTAGCCAAGGAAAACCATCTTTTGGATTTAGCGCTAAAAAATCAATCAATCCTATATAAGTATCATCTAATTTAATAAAATAAGTTTCTGTTTGGTGTGAGGAAGCAAAATATTCCTTCATTAGTTCTTCTTTTGTCCGTGTTAAACAACCATTCTCCATTAAATTGTAATTTTGATTCGAATTTGTAATTTCTTCAATTACTTCAATTAAGTCTGATGTAATTCTTTCAAATGTTATCATGATTTTAATCCTTTCATTAGTATATCAACCTTTTGTTTGGAAATAGTAAGTTTGAGCAAATAAATAGAAAATGCTAATTCTCATGTGGTATACTTTCTTTAAAATTATAACAAATTATGTCAATCTACATATTTTACTTATGTAGCTTGCGCAGGTAGGAGGAAAAATAAATGGCAATTGTTAATGCAACAAACGCAACGTTCGCAGAAGAAACAAAAGAAGGTGTAGTATTAGTTGATTTTTGGGCAACTTGGTGTGGTCCTTGTAAAATGATTGCTCCTGTATTAGAAGAATTAGCTTCTGAATATGGAGAAAAAGTTAAAATTGTTAAAGTTGATGTTGATGAAAACCAAGAAACAGCAGCTAAATTTGAAGTTATGAGCATTCCATCATTATTCGTTCTTAAAGACGGCGAAGTAGTTGAAAAAACTTTAGGTTTCAAACCTAAAGAAGCTTTAGAAGAATTAATTACTCCACATATTGGTTAATCATAATTTGTAAGAAATGCACTCATAATATGAGTGCATTTTTTTTTTTGCATTTTTAATAAATAGCTAGCGAGAACTCTTATGATAAAACCATCTCCTAAAGCCAAAGAAAGTGTTTTCATTATCATTAGTAAAATAAACAATTAAAGTAATGTTAAAAATTTCTAATATAAATTTGATTGACTATTTTTCTGTCACGTTTTATATTTAATAAGCATTATTATTTAACATACATTAAATATTTACTTGAATTAATTTTTAAAGGGGGTTAAATTTATTGGGTAACAAAAATGAGTACATTGAACGGATTCAGATTGCACTTCAAAATACTATTCATAAAATGCAACCAAAGGTGACAGAAAGTATGAATAGTCATGGTGTAACAGCTACTCAATTTTTTGTTTTAATGTACTTACGAAAAAAAGAAAGCTGCAAAATATCTGAAATAGCAGAGATGATGGGTGTAAAACCAAGTGCGGTATCATTTATGATTGATCGACTAGAACATAATGATTTTGTATATAGAGAACATGATAAAAAGGACCGTAGAGTTGTAAATATTATGTTAACTGAGGAAGGTATAAAAAAATTAGAAACAGTGATACAGGATCGAAAAGCAATTTTTGAAAGTTTCTTGTTTAACCTTTCTGACGACGAGTTATTACAATTTGCAAAGATTACTGAAAAGCTTGCAAATGCTGCAGCAGAGTTATAGAAATTTTTACAAAATACTTTTTTGTATTTCTAATTATAAAAAGAAAAAAGATATGAAAGTGAAGGGAGAAATCTATTTTGACTACAGATACAGTTGTTCAAAAAGATGGCAGTCGTAAACTATTGCTTATTGGTCTAATAATAGCAATGTTTTTCTCTGCATTAGATGGTACGATTGTTGGTACTGCAATGCCTAAAATAGTTGGAGACCTTGGTGGTTTAAGTATGATGACTTGGCTTACAACAGCATACTTATTAACCTCAACTACTGTAGTACCAATCGCAGGTAAATTAGCTGACCTTTTAGGTCGTAGAAGTGTTTATATTGCTGGTTTAGTTATATTTATGGCAGCTTCAGCATTATGTGGTATTGCCCATAACATGACTGAATTAATCATTTACCGTGCTATTCAAGGTATCGGTGGCGGTGTAATGATGCCAATGGCGATGATTGTAATCGGGGATATATTTACAGGTAAAGAACGTGCGAAATTCCAAGGGGTTTTCGGTGGTATTTACGGTTTAGCATCAGTAATTGGTCCACAAATCGGTGGTTGGATTGTTGACTCATTAAACTGGAAATGGGTATTCTACATTAACCTTCCAGTAGGGATTGTCGCAACTATATTTATTGCATTAGGTTTAAAAGGAAGAAAAAATACTGGACCAATCAATTTTGATATCGCTGGTATGGTGACGATGATTGTCGGTGTTGTAAGCTTACTCCTTGCTTTAAGTTTAGGTGGAGTTGAATATGATTGGAACTCTTGGCAAATCATTAGTCTTTTTGTTTTAGCAATAGTGGGGATCGTTAGCTTCGTTATTGTGGAAAATAAAGCGAAAGAGCCAATTCTACCAATGCATTTATTCAAAAATAGAACTTTCGTTACATTAAACTTAGTTGGATTCTTTATGACAATCGCGATGTTTGGTGCAATCATGTTTGTACCATTCTTTATGCAAGGTATTGTAGGTACTAGTGCCACAGAATCAGGTACAATCATGACTCCAATGATGATTACAATGATTATTGCAAGTATTATTGGGGGGCAAGTTGTATTTAAAGTTGGTATTAAACCTCAAATTATGACAGGGATGTTCGTCATCGCATTAGGTCTATATTTATTAACAACTTTAGATATGGATTCAAGTAAAACAATTGCAACAATTTTTATGGGAGTTATGGGTCTAGGTATTGGTTTAGTCATGCCGACAATTACATTAGCTCTTCAAGAAGTTTTTGATAAGAAAGAATTAGGAATTGTTACATCTTCTAGTCAATTCTTCCGTTCAATCGGTGGTACTTTTGGGGCAACTGTTTTAGGTGCTGTTATGAATAGTAAATCGGGAACACTTTTAAATCATGATTTAGTTCCTTATTTAAATAAATTACCAGCACAAGCTGCAACATTAGTAGACAAATTTAAAGATATGATTAATACAAATCCTCAATCAGTCTTTACAATGTTATTTAATGAAGATGCTAAAAAGTTAATTCCTAAACCAATTTTAGAAGGTATGTTACCAATAATAAAAACATCATTAATGGATTCATTACATCAAGTATTCTTCGTCGGATTAGGATTCATAATTGTTGGTGCAATCGTAACATTATTCCTTAAGCCAATTAAATTAACAAATAGAAAAGCTGGAGATAAAGAAGGTAATGAGCAAGTAGAAGTGGAAACTGCGACTTCTTAATTTCTCAAGCTGTAATAATAAAAGTGAAAACCATCCAGAGAATTTTGGATGGTTTTTAGCTTAAAAAGAAGGTTCCCATGAAAAATCTGTGGGACAATCTATTTATTTTTTTAAATAGCGGTTGCGGTTGATACTTTTTCTTTTCTTTTTTTTATTTTACGTTTATTACTCCACAAAATCCAAGATAGGGCTAACCCTGTTCCGGTAAGTATAAAAAGACCGATGCCACTAATTAGACCAATTATGCCGGTATGTAAGCTTTTAGCTGAAAATGCAGAATGCTCAGGTCTTTTTCCAAAATTTTGGAATGGAGTTTGAAAATTAGCATCACTTTGTCCATTTTGAAGAGGATTGTTTTGAACGCTATTTTGAGAGTGTTCTTCTCCATTAAACTGACTACCGGATGGTAACTGATTTTGCATAGGAAATCGTCCCTTTTCTTCTTCACCTTTATTGAAATACAGGATAATTCCTGTAGCCGATTCGATTAATAAGAAAACCGATACAATAACACCAATCCAAAAATGAACTACTCTTACTTTTTTCATCTTATCATTACTCCCTTTTTTTAGATGAAATAAAAGTTACATTAGAAAACTTAATTTTTACTTAATATGATTAAAGTATTTTCAGTTTTCAAATGTGGAGATTATAATATTAAGTGTACAATTGCACGAAAGAGGTGAGAGGAAATGGACAATCACTTAAAAGAAAAATTAGCGCTTCTACCGGATCAGCCTGGTTGCTATTTGATGAAAGATATTCAAGGGACGATCATATACGTAGGAAAAGCTAAAGTCTTAAAAAATAGAGTTAGATCTTATTTCACTGGATCACATGATGGTAAGACCTATCGATTAGTTCAAGAGATAACTGATTTTGAATATATTGTTACGTCTTCAAATATGGAAGCTTTAATTCTTGAGATGAATTTAATTAAGAAATATGATCCGAAATATAACATTATGTTGAAGGATGATAAATCATACCCCTTTATTAAAATAACTGCTGAAAAACATCCTCGCTTATTGATTACGCGAAATGTAAAAAAAGATAAAGGAAAATATTTTGGCCCATTCCCTAATGCTACTGCCGCAAATGAAACAAAAAAATTATTAGACCGTCTATATCCATTACGAAAATGTTCTTCATTACCAGATAAAGTTTGTTTATATTATCATATTGGTCAGTGTCTTGCGCCTTGTGTAAAGGAAGTAACTGATGAGCAAAATCAGGACATAGTAAATGAAATTGCCCGTTTTCTAAACGGTGGTGAAGATCAAATACGAAAAGAGTTAGAGGCAAAAATGCTTGCTGCATCTGAACAATTAGATTTCGAGCGGGCAAAAGAGTATCGAGATCAAATTGTATCAATTGAAACGACTATGGAAAAGCAGAAAATGATGAGTAGTGATTTAATTGATCGAGATGTATTTGGATACGCGGTTGACAAGGGTTGGATGTGTGTTCAAGTATTCTTTGTTCGAAGTGGAAAATTAATTGAAAGAGATGTATCTTATTTTCCTATTTACGATGAACCTGAGGAAGAGTTCTTATCATTTATTGGGCAATTTTATGAAAAACCACATAATATAAAACCAAAAGAAATTTTTGTACCAGATAAAGTGGATACTGAAATTTTAAAAGGTTTATTAAAAATTCCTGTATTCCAACCAAAAAGAGGTCAAAAAAAGGAACTAGTTGTATTAGCAAATAAAAATGCCAAAATTGGACTCGGTGAGAAATTTAAATTAATTGAACGTGATGAGGAAAGAACCGTAAAAGCAATCGAAAAATTAGGAGAGATTTTAAATATTGAAACACCATATCGAATAGAAGCATTTGATAATTCAAATATACAAGGAACAAATCCTGTTTCAGCAATGGTTGTCTTTATAGATGGAAAACCTTCAAAAAAGGATTATCGCAAATATAAAATCAAAACGGTTGTAGGACCAGATGATTATGATTCAATGCGTGAGGTAGTTCGTAGAAGATATTCAAGAGCTCTAAAAGAAAATTTACCTTTACCTAACTTAATAATTGTGGATGGTGGGAAAGGACATCTAGCTGCAGTTGAAGATGTACTTCAAAATGAGTTAGCTTTATTCATTCCAACAGCCGGTCTTGTAAAAGATGAAAAACACCGCACTTCAGAGTTATTAATAGGACAACCACCTCAAATTGTCCAACTTGGTAGACAAAGCCAAGAGTTCTTTTTATTACAAAGAATTCAAGATGAGGTACACAGATTTGCGATTGAATTCTATCGTCAGCTTCATAGTAAATCAATGGTTCAATCTGCTTTAGATGGCATAGCGGGTGTTGGTGGAACAAGAAAGAAAGCCCTTCTTAAACATTTTGGATCAGTTAAAAAAATAAAAGAGGCATCAATCGATGAGTTAATTGCTGCTAAAATGCCAAAAAATGTTGCAGAAGAAATTTTTCAGCATTTCCATAAAGAGTGATACCAATAAATTTATCTTGACACTATTTTCAAAATAATTTATATTTTAGTTAAAATTAAATGATTTTCTCTCGTAATAGAGGTGCAAAACTTAAGAGTATGCTGTCATAGACGTGTGGCGTTGTGATGGACAGTTGAAAGGGAGTTTTGCCGAAATAAAATGAATCCACAATTCATTTTGTTGGGACTGCATTTAAGAAATGTAGTACTGTCGCATAATAATTATGCGGGGAGCTATTGAAGAGATGTTGATGATTTGTCTATTTTATTTGTAAATTAGGCGCGTGAACATTGCTTCACGCGCTTTTTTGTATTCTTTTTTAAGTAAAAAGTGAGGATGAGGAAAAATGGGAATTATTGTCCAGAAATTCGGTGGTACTTCAGTAGGCTCAATTGAACGAATTCAGCATGTTGCAAAAACAGTAACTAAATCATATAAAGAAGGAAACCAAGTAGTTACAGTCGTATCTGCTATGGGACATCATACAGACGAACTAGTTAGTTTAGCAGCTCAAATAAGTCCACAAAACAGTAAACGTGAATTAGATATGTTACTGACAACAGGCGAACAAGTTTCAATTTCATTATTAGCAATGGCAATTCAAGCACTAGGTTTTAAAGCTATTTCTCTTACTGGTTGGCAAGCTGGAATTCAAACTGAATCTGTCCATGGGAATGCGCGTATAGAAACAATTGATACAAAACGAATTCAACAATTACTTAATGAAGGATATATCGTCATTGTTGCTGGTTTCCAAGGATTAAGTGAAAGCAATGACATTACAACATTAGGCCGAGGTGGCTCAGATACTACAGCGGTAGCATTGGCTGCTGCTTTAAATGCAGAACGTTGTGATATTTACACGGACGTATTAGGGGTTTACACTACGGATCCAAGAGTTGAACCAAAAGCATCTAAATTAAGCCATGTCTCTTATGATGAAATGCTAGAGCTTGCAGCGTTAGGAGCTGCAGTTTTACATCCTAGAGCGGTAGAATTCGCAAAAAATTATCATTTAATTATTCAAGTTCGTTCAAGTCAACACGATGAAATCGGTACATTTATTGGGGAGGAAACAGAAATGGAACAACAATCAGTCGTAAGAGGAATCGCATTCGAATCGAATGTAACAAGGATGACTTTAAATGGTTTGAATAACCATGTAGATTTATTGCCTAAAATCTTTACTTTACTAGCAAGTGAAGGAATCGATGTAGATATTATCATCCAAAGCGTAACATCAGATAACTTAGTAAATCTTTCATTTTCGATCAAATCTGAAAATATGATGGAAGCAATAACAGTTTTAGAATCAAAGAAAGAGTTTTTAGGTTACCGCTCATTTGATTTTGAAAGTGAACTAGCTAAAGTATCAATTGTCGGCAGTGGAATGGTTTCAAATCCAGGTGTTGCTGCGAAAATGTTTAAATTTTTAGCAGAAAGTAAAATCCCTGTAAAAATGGTAAGTACTTCTGAAATTAAAGTATCAACAGTAATACCAAAATCAAATTTACAAGAAGCAGTTCATGCTCTTCATAACGGCTATCAACTAGATCGAATTAATGAAGCAGTAGTAGTAGAAAACTAAATAGAAAAAATAAACCCTTTTAGGCGTATACTTTCTTATTTATATAGGCTTGAAATATTGAGTTAATCAATATTGATCACGTCCATTTACCTAAGCTTATATAGTATAGAGATCGCGCTTTAAAGGGTTTTTTATTCGTTAAGCGAATAAATTATATAAAGATTCTGTAAATTTAAAATAAGTAAGGAGAACGGCTAAATGGTGAATAAATGAAGGAGGTATTAATAATGAGGCATAGTTTACTTGCGTTCAGATTTGGAGAAATTGTGCTACAGTTTGTTCTATTAATACTCGCCATTTTGTTTTTTGTTTCTATTTGTTTAATCTTATTAAATTCTATTATCAAAGGAGTTAAGAGAAACAAAAATTTTGAGAGAATTAGAAGACAGGATCAAAGTAATGAAAGGAAAGAGCAGGGGTAGGACGTTGAACTTTTCTTAAAGTATTTGAACTTATATTTCAATTTTTTATGAAAAAATCATCCTAATGAAACACCACAAGGAATAAAAATTTCCTTGTGGTGTTTTCATTTTATTTTCTTGTAATAGGATCCTTTAAATCCCATTTTACTTGGAATTTTACTTTATCGCCTCTTTTACTTTGCTCTTCATATGTTTCAGCAATTACATCGATTTGCTGTTGAATTTGCATCGCTAAAAATCCAGCTTCTAATTGGTAAGATACGTTCTTTTTTTGTTGATTTCTATATGTAATTAATTCAGAAGATAATGTTAAATGAACTTCTTGCTTCTTTTCTTCTTCAACAGTAAGAGTACCCCAACCAGCTTGGTCAAAAAATTCAATGATTTCTTCAAAAGTTGCTAATGGATATTTTCTGGCAAGCATTTTACCCGCCCAATATAAAATATCATTTTGCTCTTTTCCTAATAAATCACTCAATAGATCGTTTCGTATAAGCTCATAGCCAAAACCAGAAATATTTCCCGGAATATTTAAATTTTCAATGCCGTTCGTCATGGTCGGATAACTCTCCCTTTCCTAAAAAACATGTTTTTATTATATACAATATTTACTAGTAAAAACAACAATTCGACAATTGTAGATTACAAGGATTACCAATCTAATTGAGAAGTTTTTTCAGTAAATAAAAATGTACGCGTTTTCTTGACCTGCTATATTATCAGGAGTAAAATGGGTTGTAGATAAATGTCATAAAAATTTCGACTTTTTATGCGTATTACTAAATTATTCTATTTTTTTAGAATAATAGAGGAATCAAATTTTCATGTGCACAAACTAAAGGGGGCAGGGGTTTACATGAGCAACAAGAATGGAAGGGAGTTTTTCTTTAGAAAACTTCATTCATTGCTAGGCGTTATTCCGGTTGGAATCTTTTTAACACAGCACTTAGTTGTCAATCATTTTGCAACAAATGGAGCAACATCGTTCAACAAAGCTGCTGATTTTATGGCGAATTTACCATTCCGCTATTTTTTAGAAATTTTTATTATTCTCTTACCAATTTTATACCATGCAATATACGGACTATACATTGCGTTCACTGGAACTAGCAATGTTAAAAATTATGGGTACTTACGTAACTGGTTATATTTATTCCAACGTATTTCTGGTGTAATTACTTTAATTTTTATTACTTGGCACGTATGGCAAACACGTATCGCTGCTCAACTAGGAGCAACGGTTGATTATAATATGATGGCTGATATTTTTAGTTCGAAATTTATGTTAGTTTTCTATATAGTAGGTGTTATTTCAACAATTTTCCACTTTGCTAATGGATTATGGTCATTCTTCGTTTCTTGGGGAATTACTGTAACACCTAGATCACAACGTATTTCAACATATGTTACATTAGGTGTTTTCGTAGTATTATCAATCGTTGGATTACGTGCTATCTTTGCATTCATTGATCCACAACTAGCGAATTTGTAAGGAGAGAGAGTCATGAGTGGGAAAATAATTATCGTCGGTGGCGGATTAGCTGGTCTTATGGCAACAATTAAAGCCGCTGAAGCTGGCACAAAAGTAGATTTATTTTCATTAGTTCCCGTAAAACGATCACATTCAGTATGTGCTCAAGGTGGAATTAATGGTGCGGTTAATACAAAAGGTGAAGGTGACTCTCCTTGGGAGCACTTTGATGATACAATTTATGGTGGAGATTTCTTAGCAAACCAACCACCTGTAAAGGCAATGGCAGAAGCAGCACCGGGCATCATTCATATGATGGACCGTATGGGTGTAATGTTCAACCGTACGCCTGAAGGACTATTAGACTTCCGTCGTTTCGGTGGAACGCAACATCACCGTACAGCATTTGCTGGTGCTACGACTGGACAACAATTATTATATGCATTAGATGAGCAAGTTCGTCGTTACGAATCTGAAGGTCTTGTTCAAAAGTATGAAGGCTGGGAATTTTTAAGAGTTGTAGTTGATGATGAAGGAGTTTGTCGTGGAATCGTTGGACAAAACTTAACTTCAATGGAAATCGTAAGTTTCCCTGCGGATGCTGTAATTATGGCATCTGGTGGCCCTGGTATTATCTTTGGTAAAACGACAAACTCAATTATCAACACTGGTTCAGCTGCTGCAGCTGTATATCGTCAAGGTGCCGTTTATTCAAATGGTGAATTTATTCAAATCCATCCAACTGCGATTCCTGGAGATGATAAAAACCGTTTAATGAGTGAAAGTGCTCGTGGTGAAGGTGGACGAGTATGGACGTATAAAGACGGAAAACCATGGTATTTCTTAGAAGAAAAATATCCTGCATATGGAAACCTTGTACCAAGGGATATTGCTACACGTGAGATTTTCTCTGTATGTGTTGACCACAAACTTGGTATCAATGGTGAAAACATGGTTTATTTAGATCTTTCACATAAAGATCCACATGAACTTGATGTAAAACTAGGTGGAATCATCGAGATTTATGAAAAATTCACAGGTGATGATCCGAAAAAAGTTCCAATGAAGATCTTCCCAGCAGTTCACTACTCAATGGGTGGATTATGGGTTGACTATGACCAAATGACTACAATTCCTGGTTTATTTGCAGCTGGTGAGTGCGATTACTCAATGCACGGAGCTAACCGTTTAGGAGCTAACTCATTACTTTCTGCTATTTACGGTGGAATGGTTGCTGGACCAAATGCTGTACGATACGTAAATGGTTTAGCTAAATCTTCAGATGATGTGGCTTCTACTGTATTTGAATCAAATGCTAATGAAGAAAAAGAAAAAATGAATCGTATTTATAAAATGGACGGTAAAGAAAATGCATACCTTCTTCATAAAGAGCTTGGAGAGTGGATGACAGACAACGTTACTGTAGTTCGATTCAATGATCGCTTATTAAAAACTGATGAAAAAATTCAAGAACTTTATGAGCGTTATCAAAACATTAATATTAATGATACAGCTAAATGGAGTAACCAAGGTGCTTCATTTACTCGTCAACTTGAAAACATGCTCCACTTATCACGTGTGATCACATTAGGTGCATATAACCGTAATGAGAGCCGTGGAGCTCACTATAAACCTGAATTCCCAGAGCGTAATGATGAGGAGTTCTTAAAAACTACAATGGCTAAATTTGATGAAAAATCTAATTCACCATTATTCCATTACGAAGATGTTGATACGTCATTAATTCAACCAAGAAAACGAGATTATTCTAAGAAGAAGGAGGACAAAGCAAATGCATAATGGAACAATGACTGCTGAAAAGACAATTACTGTAATTGTTAAACGTCAAGATTCACCGAACACTGCGCCATATGAAGAAACATTTACTGTCCCTTATCGTCCGAATATGAACGTAATCTCGGCTTTAATGGAAATTCGTAAAAATCCTGTTAATTCAAATGGAAAAGAAACGACTGCAATTTCTTGGGACATGAACTGTCTTGAAGAAGTTTGTGGGGCATGTTCTATGATTATCAACGGTAAACCAAGACAATCATGTTCTGCGCTTATTGATAAATTGGAACAACCAATTCGTCTTGAGCCAATGAGTACATTCCCTGTAGTACGTGACTTACAAGTTGATCGTAGTCGTATGTTCGATTCTTTAAAACGAGTTAAAGCGTGGATTCCAATTGATGGAACGCATGACTTAGGTCCTGGACCAAGAATGCCTGAAAGAAAACGTCAATGGGCTTACGAATTATCAAAATGTATGACTTGTGGTGTATGTTTAGAAGCTTGTCCAAACGTTAATAGTAAATCTAACTTTATTGGACCAGCTCCGCTTTCACAAGTACGTTTATTTAATGCTCATCCAACTGGAGAAATGAATAAGGAAGAACGTCTACATGCAATTATGGGAGACGGTGGACTATCAAACTGTGGTAACTCACAAAACTGCGTACAATCTTGTCCAAAAGGTATTCCTTTAACTACTTCAATTGCAGCGTTAAACCGTGCAACAACAATTCAATCTTTCAAAGACTTCTTTGGAAGCGACGAAATATAATAAACAAAAAAGCATGTCCTTTTTAAAATGTACCCTATAGAGT